>JBQCGH010000105.1:0-116181 GCA_051955835.1 Gemmatimonadales bacterium | reverse complement strand
GCTCGACGCCCGGCGCAACCTGCTCGATGCCGAAAGCCAGTACACTGACGCGCTCGCCGCGGCCAACGATACCCGCGCGGAGCTCGAGCGCGCGGCCGCCACTCCGCTGGATTCGCTCGAGACCGGAGGACACCAATGATCGACAGGTCCGCGCTCGGCGCGACCCTACTGCTGGTCCTCGTCGCCGCGTGCGGCGGCGGCTCCCGGCGGAGCGACGCCCGGGACAGTACCACCACCTCGGCGGGACAGGTTGCTCCCGTGGAGCTCGATACTGCACAGCGCTCGCGGATTCACCTCGAGAAGATTACGCCGGAGACCTACCGGCCTAGCGTCACCACCACGGGCACGGTGGCCTTCAATGGCGACCGCTCCACGCAGGTGATCGCCCCCATCTCGGGTCCGGTGTCTCGGATACTCGTGTCGCCGGGGGCCCGGGTGGAGCGCGGGCAGGCGTTGGCGATCGTCTCGTCTCCCGACTTCGCCCAGGCGGTCGCCTCGTATCGCAAGGCCGATGGTGCGTGGCGGAACGCCTCCCGCATCGCCTCGCTCGACGAAAAGTTGTTCGCCAACGACGCGCTGTCCCGGAGCGACCTGGATCAGGCGCGGACCGACCTCGCCGCCGCCACCGCGGATCGGGACGCGTCCGTCTCGGCGCTCCGCTCGCTCGGCCTCGGCGAGTCGGCGATCGATGCCATTCGCGCGGGCAAGGATGTGCCGGCGACTGAGGGCGCCGTGCGGGCCCCGATCGCCGGCACGGTGGTCGAAAAGCTGATCACCCCCGGCCAGCTTCTGCAGGCCGGCACCACGCCGTGCTTCACTATCGCCGACCTTTCCACCGTGTGGGTCATGGCTAACGTGTTCGAAAGCGACCTCCGTGCGGTCCGCCGCGGGGAGACGGCGCTGATCACGACCAACGCGGCACCCGATACCATCACCGGCCGGGTGGACTACGTGGCCGATCTGGTGGATCCGGCCACCAAGGCCACCGCCGTCCGCGTCGTGGCGCCGAATACGGCGCGGCTACTCCGGAGGGACATGCTCGTGCGCGTAACGATCCGTGCCCTCGAGCCCAGCACCGGTCTGCTGGTGCCGGTGTCGGCGGTGCTGCGCGATGACGAGAATCTCCCGTACGTCTACGTGGCCGCGCCCGGCGGATTCGCGCGCCGGCGGGTGGAGCTGGGCGGACGGGTCGGTGAGCAGTACGAGATCGCCTCGGGGCTCAAGCCCGGTGAATCCGTGGTGACGGACGGGGCGCTCTATGTCGCCGGCGCGGCGACCCAGTGAGCGCCGCGCCGGACGGTTCGACCCCGCTGACCACCACGCGGCGGTCGTTCATCCACCGCATCGTGGCGCTCTCGCTGGCCCAGCCGGCGGTGGTGATCGTCGTGGCCATCGTCGCCGCGGCCACCGGTGTCTGGTCGTTTTCGCGGCTTCCGATCGACGCGTACCCAGACTTATCGCCACCCACGGTGGAAATCACCACCCAGTGGCCGGGGCAGGCGGCCGAGGAGGTGGAGCGGCTCATCACGGTTCCGATCGAGACCGAGATGAACGGGCTCCCCGGACTCGACGTCGTCCGCTCGATCTCGCTGTACGGGCTGTCGGACGTCCGGCTCGTGTTCAAGGACGGCACCGACAACTATTTCGCGCGCGAACGCGTGTTCGAGAAGCTGCGCGATGTTGACGTGCCCGACGGGGTGAGTCCGGACGTCGCGCCGCTGTTCTCACCCTCGGGCCTAGTGTATCGCTACGTCCTGCAGAGCCCCGATCGCTCTCCGATGGAGCTCAAGACCATCCAGGACTGGGTGTTGGCGAAGGCCTACAAAGCCGTACCAGGGGTGGCCGACCTGTCGGGGTTCGGCGGGCAAACCATGCAGTACCAGTACGTGCTCGATCCCACACGGCTCGCCGGCGCGGGGCTGTCGGTCCCGGCGGTCGCCGCGGCCCTGGGCGCGAACAACGGCAACGCCGGCGGCGGCTTCTACTCGGAGGGCGGCCAGTTCTACTACGTGCGCGGGCTCGGGCGCCTGCAGGTGCCCGAGGACATCGGCAAGGTCGTCCTCGCGGTTAAGAACGGCACGCCGATTCTCGTGAGCGACGTGGGTCGGGTCGTGATCGGGTACGCGCCTCGCCTCGGGCAGTTCGGGTTCAACGACCAGCCGGATGCCGTCGAGGGCGTCGTGCTGATGCGCACCGGCGAGCAGGCCCAGACGGTGCTCAAGGGTGTCGAGGCCGAGACCAACAGGCTCAACGCGACCGTGCTGCCCAAGGACGTACGGGTGGTCCCGTTTTACGACCGGAGCGATCTGATCCGCCTCACCACCCGGACCGTCGAGGACAACCTCCTGCGCGGCATTGTGCTGGTGATCGTCGTGCTGATCTTCTTCCTCGTCGATGTTCGCTCCGGTCTCATCGTTGCGGTGACGATCCCGCTGGCCCTGCTGATCGCGTTCGTCTGTCTCGATCTCAAGAACATTCCCGCCAACCTGCTCTCCATCGGCGCCATCGATTTCGGAATACTGGTGGATGGCGCCGTGGTGATGGTGGAGAATATCTACCGGAGCGTGGCCCGCCGACACGGGACCGACTACTCCATCAGGAGCGTCATCGCCGAGGCCTCGGGCGAGGTCGACCGGCCGGTGGTCTACGCGGTCGCGATCATCGTCGCGGGATTCCTTCCGATCTATACGCTCTCCGGGCCGTCGGGCCGGCTGTTCCACCCCATGGCAGACACGACCATCTTCGCGCTGCTCGGGGCACTGGCGATCACGCTCACGCTCCTGCCCGTGCTCTGCGCGATTTTCCTTCGTGGCGGGGTGCACGAGCGGCGGAACGCCGCGTTCGACGCAATCCGCGACGCCTATGCTCGGGCCCTAGACCGCTGTCTCGCTTTTCCTCGCGCCACTCTCCTCACGTCCATCGGAGTGTTTGCCGCGTCCTTGCTGCTGATCGCTGTCATTGGTGCGGAGTTCATGCCTCACCTTGACGAGGGGGCGCTCTGGGTGCGGGCCACAATGCCTTCGACGATCTCGCTTGAGGAGTCGTCCAAGCTTGTGCCGCAGTTCCGGCGCATCCTCCGGAGCTTTCCCGAGGTGACCGTGGTTGCCTCCGAGCACGGGCGTCCGGACGACGGTACCAATCCGACTGGGTTCTTCAACGCAGAGTTCTACGTCGGGCTCAAGCCGTACAACGAGTGGCACGGACAGTTTCACAGTAAGCCCGAGCTGATTCAGGCCATGAACGAGAAGCTCTCCGTCTTTCCCGGCGTCAGCTTCAACTACACTCAGCCTGCGGAGGACGCTGTCGATGAAGCGGAGACCGGACTCAAGAGCGCGCTGGCGGTGAAGGTGTTCGGGCCGGACCTGCAGGTGCTGGAAACGAAGGCACGCGCGATCGAACGGGTCTTGCACCGTGTCCGCGGCATGAGCCGGATCACGGTGGTGGAGGAGCTGGGCCAGCCCAGCCTCACGGTCACGATCGACCGAGACCGGATCGCGCGCTACGGCATCAACGTGGCGGACGTGAACGGACTAATCGAGGCGGCGGTCGGTGGCGTCGCCGCCACCTCGGTGGTGCAGGGCGAAAAGTCCTTCGACCTCTTGGTCCGCCTGGAGCCTCGGTTCCGCGAGACGCCGGAGCAGATCGGGGAGATCCTTGTCGCCGCACCGAATGGCCAGCAGATCCCCCTCGAGGAGCTGGCCACCATCCGCGTGAGCAGCGGCGCCTCGTTCATTTACCGCGAGGACAACTCGCGCTATATCGGCGTGCAATACGCGGTCGAAGGCCGCGATCTCGCGGGCACGGTCCATGATGCCCAGCAGCAGGTTCGGGCGGCCGTGCCCCTTCCGTCGGGATATCAGTTAGTCTGGGGTGGTGAGTACGAGGAGTACACCGCGTCGCGTACCCAGCTTGCGGTGGTACTTCCGCTCACGATCGCGCTGATCTTCGTGCTGCTGTTTGCGCTGTATCGCAACTTCAGCTTTCCGGTCATCACGGTCGTCGGCGTGGTGCTCTCCGCGCCGGTTGGTGGACTGGTTGCGCTCGCCCTGACGGGGACACCGTTCTCCGTGTCCTCCGGCATCGGCTTCCTCGCGCTGTTCGGCGTTTCGGTACAAACCGCGGTCGTGTACATCTCCCACGCCAACGAGCTTCGTCAGGGGGGCATGCCCATCGCCGTCGCCGCGCACGAAGCCGCGCTGGACCGGCTGCGGCCGATCATGATGACGGCGCTCGTCGCCGCACTCGGATTGCTTCCCGCGGCCGTGTCCACCGGAGTCGGATCGGACTCCCAACGCCCGTTCGCGCTGGTCATCGTGGGCGGATTGTTCTCCCGCCTGCTCATCAGCGTGTTCCTGATGCCAGTGTTGTACGCCTATGTCGCCCGCGAGGGCGACCGCCTCGAGGTGTGACCTAGTGACCACGCCGAGGACTCGGCGAGTCGGCTCGAGATTGTGCATGTCTTCCGGCGTGAGCCGACCGGCATGACCCACCGCCTCCGCGCTTGGCTCCTGCTCGCGCTCTTCCTGAGCGCTGGCACGAGCCTGCCCAGCGCGGACGCGCTGCTCAACCATCGGCATCCCGAGCCGTTCCGGGTTCACTTCGATCCCGCGGGCGGCTGCGCCGGACACGCGGACTACTGCACGCTCGGCCGCACGCCGCCGGGATCGCGCGCGGCGGCACCGGCCGCATTCGTGGCACGCGTCGCCGTCGGCGACGAGGCATTGCATCCGCTTTCCCCGGCCGCGCGTCGGCCCGACGCGCGGATTTCCCTCCTTCCTCCCTCTCGAGCTCCTCCGGCGCCACGGATCTGACGGGTCCGCCCGTCCGCATGGCCGCGGCTCCCTGGTGCCTGTGCGCACCGGGGCCCAGCTCCACTCAACCGGAGATTCGCATGCTCACGCTGCTGCTGGCGGCGGCGCTTGCCGTCGCCCCGCGTCCGTCGCATCCCGCGACGTCGCCGGTACCCGTGCACCTCAGTGGCATTGTTACGGACACCGCCGGTACCCGGCTGGCGGACGTCCGCGTCCACATCCTCGAGCTCGGCCGAGGCACCACCACCGGCCCGGATGGCAAGTTCGTTCTGGCCGAGCTCCCGTCAGGCACCTATGGCGTAGCCTTCTCCCGCATCGGCTACGCGCCGCTCGTGCGCCGGGTAACCATCGACGCTGATGACACGACCCTCGCGATATCGATGCGACCGACCATCGTCGAGCTGCCTGAGGTTCAGGTGACGGCCACACCCACCGCCACCACCGCGCTGACTTCACCCCAGCCGACCAGCATCTTGGATCAGGCCAGCCTGCGGGTAGCTCAGGCGCCTTCGTTAGGCGAGACGATCAGCAGTCTCGCGGGCGTCCACAGCATCAGCGAAGGGCCGGCAATCGGGAAGCCGGTTATCCGCGGCCTGAGCTCGAACCGGGTGCTCGTGCTCGACAATGGCCAGCGCATCGAGACCCAGGGCTGGGGCGACGAGCACTCGCCCAACATCGAGACCGCCGACGCCGAGCGGATCGAGGTGATTCGCGGTCCGGCCAGCGTGCTGTACGGCTCCGACGCGCTGGGCGGCGTCGTCAACGTGGTCAAGCGCGACCTGCCGGACGCGATCGGCCGGGACCCGACCCTCGGCGGCTCGCTTTCGGCCGCGTACAGCACGAACAACGAGCAGCCCGACGGCACGGCGCAGATCGAGGGTGCGACCGGGGGACTCGGCTTCCGCGCCTCGCTGACCGGCCGCACGAGCAGCGACTTCGGCACACCGCTCGGAGAGGTGTTCAATACCGGCAATCGCGCGGTGTCTGGCGATGGCTCGGTCGGATATCGTGGGAGTTGGGGGTCACTTCGCAGCGACTTCACCTATCGCGACGAGAAGCCGGAGCTCCACGACGATGCGACCGCGACGCCGTTCCAGCGCATCGGCGACACGCGCGCGGGGCTCACGGCAAACCTTCCGATCGGATTGTCCCGCCTCGAGGTGATCACGGGGTTCGAGCGGAACCGCCGGCGAGAGTTCGACGAGGCCGGGGCGGACGATGTGGCGTCAGGCCTGCTTGCGAACAGCTACAAGGCGGACGTCCGGTTCCATCACCCGCCCGTCGGCAAGGTGAGCGGTCTCGTGGGCGTTCAGACCCTCTTCGACGATTTCACGATTTCGGGCGTGGGGCAGCATTTGATTCCGAGCAACCAGGCACGGAACGTCGGCGTCTACGGCTTCGAGCAGGTCGACCTCGAGCGGTGGACCTTCTCGTTCGGCGCGCGCTACGATGCGCGCGACCTTGATGTGAGCGCGGACCCCCCGCCGCCGATCGGGACGGGGACACCAGCACAGACCCGCACGTACAACTCGGTGGTGGGGAACGTCGGTGCGCTGTTCCACGTGAGCGAGCCGGTGGCACTGGTGCTCAACGTCGGTCGCGGCTACCGAGCGCCGCAGCCCATCGAGCTGTTCGCCAACGGCGTGCACGAAGGAACGATCGAGTACGACGTGGGGAACCCGGATCTGGAGAACGAGACGTCCGTCAACGCCGACCTCGCCCTACGGGTGCAGAGCGGGAGGGTGAGCCTCGAGCTCGGCGGGTTTGCCGACTACATCAACAACTACATCTACTTCCGGCCGACCGGAACATTCGACTCGCCCTCGGGCGGCCTCGAACAGCCTTGCTCGGATCCCGAGCACTTCTCCTGCTTCCAGAAGTTCCAGGCGGTCCAGGGCGACGCCCGGCTGACGGGTTTCGAGTTTTCGGCCGAGTACCACCCGACGCCGTACCTGCATCTGAGCGGGACGGCAGACTATACCCGAGGACAAAACCGGTCCACCGACCAGCCGCTTCCGCTGGTGCCGCCCTTTCGCGCGACGTACAGCGCGCGGTTCGAAGCGGCCGGAAATCGGGTATTCGTCAAACCCTACATTTCGGTGGGCGGCGAGACCGACGCGCGGCAGACGGAGCTCGACCCCGACGACTTCGCGCCGGCGGGCTACACGCTGGCCAATGCCGGGGCGGGGGTCGCGCTCGCTACAGGCTCCCGGCTCGTGCAGTTGGACGTGTCGCTGAAGAACGCGTTCGACAGCCGGTACCAGAGCTTCCTGAGCCGTTACAAGTTCTCTACCGATCCCCTCGTGCTCGATGCAGGCCGGAACCTGAGGGTGCGCGTGGGCACGGATTTCTGATCGTGCGCGCCGAAGCGGCGCGCCGCTGTAGGTGGCCTAACGGACCTTCTTCCACCCCGGCAGGAACGGGGCGGGGAGGAGCGCCGTGCGCCGCAGCAGCTCGAGATGCGCCGCGACGACGTCCGCGAGCTGCTGTGCGGGGCCGATGTGGACCTCGCGGAGAATGGCCGGCGGCCGGGCGGTGAGCACGAGGGCGCCGTGGATCCGGCCGGACACTCGGAGCGGGACGAGCAGGCGCGCCTCGCCCTGGACGAGCTGGAAGCTGTTCGGGATCTCGCCTTGGAGCACGGACGCGAGCGTCGTCCCGGCGACGGGAATGAGCGGGAGGTCGGGTAGGGGGCGGCGCTCGCCAGGCTCGAGCAGCACGACCCGGTCGCCTTCGCTCAGTCGGATGGCGAATCGCATCTGGTCGAACGGAATGAGCCGCGCGGCCAGGTCGGCCACCCGCCGCGTCGTCTCGGCGAACTCGGCACCGGTCGCGAGCAGCTCGGCCGCATCGATCAGGCTCGGCCCCGGCGCGGGTACCGGGTCCGGCGTGGGTGGCGGCTCGGCGGCGGCGACCAGCAGGCCGACTTGGCCAGCGACCAGCCCGCCGAGCCGGCGGAGCAGCGCCTCATCGTCCTCATCGTACAAGTCGGCCCCGATGCTGCCGACGAGCAGGTACGTGGAGTAGCCGTTCGGCCCGCGCACCCGCGTGCCCACCACCGATCGAACCTCGGCCCCGACCGGCTCCTCGACCGTGAAATAGCCGCGCGGCCAGCGCGAATCCCCGTACGTGTCCGCGATCATCACCGTGTCCCTGCCGCCGAACAGTGCCGCCAGATCGAGGTGCTCGCGCGGGATCGTGAGCGATGGATCGCTCCAGAGCGCGCCGGCCGAGTGCTCGCCCAGGCGGTAGGCGCGCGCACCGTCAGCATCGACGACAAGGAGATCGATCCGCTCGTGGGGAAGGACGGTCCCCAACGCGCGGCCCAGCTCGGCGAAGTAGGGCGCCGCACTGGTGGCCTGACGACCGGCCTGGGAGACAGCGTCCATGAGCTGCGACACGCGCGCGGCCCGAGTCGATCCCCCATCGCTCCACTGTCGGGCCATCCGGCCCAGGAGCGGCGCCAGCTGTTGGGCGGCGAGCTCGAGCGCGAGGCGCTGGTCTTCACCGTAAAGCTCCGGCTCGAGACCGGCGGCCAGGAGCAGACCGACGTCGCGGCGACCCGAGCGGATCGGCGCGCCAACGACCGAGCGATATCCCGCATCACGCACGATGTCTTCGACCAGAGCCACCTGCGACCGCTCGAGCATCGGCGCGGGGACGGGGACGGGAAGGTCGTCTTGCGAGAGTGCCTCCGGCCCGAGGAGAACGGCGCCGCCGTTCGAGGGAAAGAGCCACAGTCCGAGCAGGTCGTGCGGCAGGTCCGGGGCGAGGGCGTTGGAGAGCGCGTCATGCCAGGTGGCGAGGGCCTCCGGGTCGCCCAGCGCTTGCTCCGCCCGGAGCAAGGGCACGAGCAGTACGGCCCGCGGAGTGCGCGCGGGCTCCGGCGGGTCGGACGCGTCGGAGGACATGGTGGCGAGAAGGGGGGCACGACGTATGCCGCAGGGCATGCAGAGCCATGCCGATGGTGCGCAACGAGTTAGACACGGCCCCATAGGAGTGTTGCGCGCGTGAGCACCTCGCCCGTGGCGTCCTGCCCGCTTCCGTTGCAGGGTGCTGCCGTTTGCGCTCGCACCCGAAGCTAAAAGAACAAGCGAGCTTGACATACCCCCCTCCCCTATATAATATCCACGCCGACCCCCACGAAGGAGATCGGCATGACAGCCCTCACACTGCACATCGACGGCATGAGCTGCGGGCACTGCCTCCACGCGGTTCAGCGTGCCTTGACCGAACTGCCCGGCGTAGAGGTGGAATCAGTGCGCATGGGGCGCGCGGACCTGCGTTATGACGAGCGAGCCACCGACCCCGCCCGAATCGAGGCTGCGGTCGCCGAGGCAGGCTATCGCGCGACCGCGGCATGACCACCGCGCAGCTCGCAGTGACAGTGGCTGGCCTCGCCGCCATTGTCTGGGTCAACTGGTACTTCTTCGCGACGCCGCGCGTGGTGGCCGCGCGGGTCGAGGGCGGCGTGCAGCGGGTTCGGGTCGAGGTGAAGGGCGGCTACACGCCGTCGGTCATCCGGGTGCGCGCCGGTGCGCCGGTCCGGCTCGAGTTCCACCGCGACGAGACCAATCCCTGCACCGAGGAAGTCGTACTGCCCGACTTTGGCATCCGCACCTATCTGCCCGCTCATGAGACGACAGCGGTCGCGTTGACGCCGGCAGCCGGCACCTACCAATTCGCCTGCGGGATGGGAATGGTGCGCGGCACCCTCATCGCCGAGGCCGCGGAGTAGCAGCATGAGCACCACGGCGCCCCCGGGACCCATCGAATCCTGCACCATCCCCGTGAGCGGGATGACTTGCGCCGCGTGCAGCGGTCGGGTGCAGCGCTCGCTCGAGCGCGCCGACGGCGTGCGCTCGGCGAACGTGAACCTGATGACCGGCGGCGCGACGGTCGCGTACGATCCCGCCGTGACGTCGCCCGACCGGCTGGTCGAGACCATTCGCCGGACCGGCTACGGCGCGGAGCTGCCGCCGGCCGACGACGGGGGGGAGACGCTGCTCGATGCGCAGGACGCCGCCCGGGCCCAGGAGGTCGGCGAGCTTCGGCGGAAGCTCGCGCTGAGCGTCGTGGCCGCGCTGCTGCTCTTCGCGACCGAAGCGCTGCTCGACGGCGGCGCGGCGGGTCGGTACGCCCAGCTTGCGCTGACCCTCCCGGTAGCAGGATGGTCCGGCCGCCATTTCTACACTCGGGCGTGGTCTGCCTTCCGTCACCACGGCGCGGACATGAACACCCTGATCGCGGTCGGCACGGGCGCGGCGCTGGTCTATAGCGCCGCGGTGACTCTCTTTGCCGGGTGGTTCGCGGCGCGGGGCGTCGAGCCGCACGTGTACTTCGAGCCGGTGGTCTGGATCATCGGGCTGGTGCTGCTGGGCAATCTGCTCGAAGCTCGGGCCAAGAGCCAAACGACCGGCGCCATCCGTCGGTTGATCGGCCTTCGGCCCGAGACCGCACGGGTGCTGCGCGACGGCCGCGAGGACGAGGTACCGCTCGCGGCGGTGCGTCCGGGCGACGAAGTCGTCGTGCGTCCGGGCGAGCGGGTGCCGGCCGACGGCGTGGTGCTCGACGGAACCAGCTACGTGGACGAATCCATGCTCACCGGCGAACCGGTACCCGTCGCCAAGCGGCCGGGCGACCGCGTGGTGGGCGCCACACTCAACCGGAACGGCGCGCTGCGGTTCCGGGTAGATCGGGTCGGCCCGGACACGGTGCTGTCGCGGATCATCCGGCTGGTGCAGCAGGCCCAGGGGAGCAAGGCACCGATCCAGCGTCTGGCCGACCGCGTCTCGGCGGTGTTCGTCCCCATCGTGCTGAGCATCGCCATCGTGACGTTCGTGGTGTGGTTCGATCTGGGCCCCGCGCCCACCTACCTGCACGCGCTGGTGTCGGCGGTGACGGTGCTCATCATCGCGTGCCCCTGCGCGATGGGGCTCGCGGTGCCGACCGCGGTCATGGTCGCGACGGGGCGTGGCGCGGAGCTCGGCGTGCTTATCAAGGGCGGCGAGCCGCTCGAGCGCAGCGGCGCGGTGGACACGGTGGTGTTCGACAAGACCGGCACCATCACCGAAGGCCGGCCGTCGGTGCAGGCGGTTGAGGTCGTTCCGGGGGGACCGGTCCTGGGCGAGCGTGAGTTGCTCGGGTTCGCCGCCGCCGAGCGGCTGAGCGAGCATCCGCTCGGCGAAGCGATTCTCGTGGCAGCGGCGCAGGAGGGCGTGGCGTTCGACTCGACCGACGGCTTCGAGAGCCGGACGGGCCAGGGCGTCCTGGCCGCGGTGCTCGGTCATCGGGTTGCCGTGGGCAACATCGTGCTGCTCCGAGAGCAGGGCGTAGACCCGACACCGCTGCTCACCCGCGGCGACGAGGTCGCGGCGCGTGGATGGACGCCGGTGTTCGTCGCCGTGGATGGTGCACTCGCGGGGCTCGTCGCGGTGGCCGACCCGGTGAAGCCGGCGAGCGCGGAGGCGGTGGCCCGGCTGGGGGCGCTGGGCCTCGAGACGGTCATGCTTACCGGCGACGCGCAGCGCACCGCGGAGAGCGTGGCGCGAAGCGTGGGCATCGGAAGGGTGCTGGCGGAGGTTCCACCCGACCGGAAGCTCGAGGAGATTCGGCGGCTCCAGGCGGAGGGGCGCGTGGTTGCGATGGTGGGCGACGGGCTCAATGACGCACCGGCCCTCGCGGCGGCAGACGTGGGCATCGCCATCGGCACCGGCACCGACGTGGCGATCGAGGCGGGCGCGGTCACGCTCATGCGCGGCGACCCCCGGGCCGTGGTGACGGCAATCGTGCTGGCCCGCCGGACGCTGCGCATTATCCGGCAGAACCTGTTCTGGGCATTCGTCTACAATGTGATCGGCATTCCGATCGCGGCCGGCGTACTCTATCCCGCCTTCGGCCTCCGCCTCACGCCGGCCATGGCGGCGGCGGCCATGGCCGTGAGCTCGGTAAGCGTGGTGTCCAACAGTCTGCGGCTCCGCCGCTTTACGTCGGGAGGTCGAGCATGAACGAAACCATCGTGCCCTGCGCGTGCGCCCGTCCCGGGGACGGCACCCACGCGGTGGCCGTGGACCCCGAGACCAAGCGCGCGGTGCAGACGCGGCTTCGGCGCATCGAGGGACAGATCCGCGGCCTGCAGAAGATGGTGGACGAGGAGCGCTACTGCGCCGATGTCCTGACGCAGGTGTCGTCGGTGCAGGAGGCGCTCCGTGGGGTAAGCCGCTCGCTGCTGCACAACCATCTCAAGCATTGCGCGGCCGAGGCCATCCGGTCGGAGGACCCGGCGCAGGCGGAGGCGATGTATGAGGAGCTGGTGGAGCTGATGTTTCGGGCGAAGTAGCGGACCCGGATGTCAGGGCGGCGCCGGTGAGCCAGACGAGATCCGGGCTATCGCCGCGCCGTCGTCTCCGCTCCACCCGCCCCAGGGTGCATGTGCGACAGCGATTCCTCCGCCCGCTCGTCCCTGAAGGCGAGCGCGGAGCGGTACTCCGTGAGCAGTCGATCCATCATCGCCTGGCGCTTGCCGTAGAGCCGCTTCAGCGGCCGCGCCGCGCGCTTCTCCATCGCGTAGCCCGTGAGCAGCGGAAGCGCGATCGAGTTGTCGGCGTACACGACGACCGTGCCCGGCAGCTGGTCGGGGTCGATCTTGCCCCAGCTCACTGCCTCCGCCGGCGTAGCGCCCGACAGACCCCCGGTGTCGGGGCGCGCATCCGTCATCTGCAGGAAATAGTCGTGGCCACGTTCGTCGATGCCGAGCACCTCCTGGATCTGTGGCTCGGTCTGCAGCATGAAGTTCTTGGGGCTGCCGCCGCCCACGATCAGCACCCCGCTTTTCCCCCCCGTCCGCTTGGCGTCGAGCACGATGCTCGCCGTCTCGTTCACGTCTGCGCTCACATCGAACCGCAGCTTGCTGCCGGCAAGGGCCTGCTCCGCCACGTTCATGCCGATCGAGCTGTCGCCTGGCGAGCTGGTGTACAGCGGCACCTCGAGCTCGTGGGCGGCGGCCAGCACCGAGCGGCGGCTCAGGCCGAGGGCCTGCTCGCGCTCGCGCACGTACCCGCCGAGCAGGTAGTGGTACTCCGCCGTGCTCATCGGCCGCTGGAACTCGGGCCGCGCCGATACCTCGCGGACGAACCTGTCGGTCGAGAGCAGCACGTTGTAGTCGAAGAAGATGTCGTAGATCCGCACCACGCCCTTGTCGCGCAGCTCGACGTCGTCCGCATTGGGGGTTCCCCGATGCATCGGGAGCCCGAGCGCGAAGTGAGCGTCGTGATAGAGGTTGGCCCCGGTGGAAATCACCCAGTCCACGAAGCCCGCTTCCATGAGCGGAATGAGACAGCTCATGCCGATGCCCGCCGGCGTCATGGCACCCGTGAGCGTCATGCCGACCGTGGTGTCGGACTCGAGCATGCGCTGGGTGAAGAGCTGGCAGCCCTCGCGCAAGCGCCCGGCGTTGTACGCGAGGAACGCGTTGTCGACCAGCGCGGCGACGGTCTCGCGCCCCGTGATGGCCGTGGGCTCGATGCGCTGCCCGCGAAGGTACTGCGCCGACGGTCGGGTCATGTCGCATCCTTGCGCTTGGCTGGAGCCCGGATGATGTACTCGTTGGTCATGCGGGCGACCTCGTCGACCGGTTTCTCGGCCCGGGCCTCGATGACGATGCGCGCCGCCTCTTCGGGGTCATCGGTCACGCGGAACAGGAGGAGGTCCGCGGGATTGATTTTCCGCTCTTCGGCCACCGTGCGGGTGAGCCAGTCCACCAGGCCCGCCCAGTAGGCGCTCCCGAACAGGATCACGGGGAAGTGTTTGACCTTGCCGGTCTGGATCAGGGTCAGCGCCTCGAAGAGCTCGTCGAGCGTCCCGTAGCCGCCGGGAAAGACGATGAACGCGGTAGCGTACTTCACGAACATCGTCTTTCGCACGAAGAAGAACTTGAAATTCAGGCTCCGGGTGAGATACGGATTCGAGCCCTGCTCGAACGGCAGCTCGATGTTGCACCCGACCGAGACGCCGCCCGCCTCGGAGGCCCCCTTGTTCGCCGCCTCCATGATGCCGGGGCCGCCGCCCGTAATCACGGGGATGCCCGCCTTCGCGAGCAGCATGGCCGTCTGCACCGCTTTCACGTAGTAGGGGTCGCCGCGGAGGGTGCGCGCCGAGCCGAAGATGGTCACCCCGTCGCTGACGTCCGCCAGGTTGTCGAAGCCCCAGACGAACTCGCCCATGATGCGAAGCACGCGCCATGAATCGGACTTGAGGAAGAGCTGCTCGGGGCGGAGCGGAGGAGGGCTCTCGAGGAGCTGCTCGTCTTCGGTGGGCAGCTTGTTGTCGCCCAGATGGCGGTAGGGGCTGTTAGTCACGGATCAGACGCTCGATGGCGGCCCGGTGATCGTCGGGGACGTTGTAGAAGTATGGCGACACGCGCACGTGGCCGGGCCGTGCGTCGGTCACGATGCCGGCCTCGGCCAGTCGGCGCACGTCGGCGGCCGGGGTGGCGCGCGGCAGCATGACGATCCCGGTGCGCTCGGCGGGAGTGGCGGCGACCTTCGGCTCGAGCCCGGCCGCTCGGGCCGCTTCGATCAGATCCTCGGCGAGCGCCATGGTACGGCGTCGGATCTCCTCGGGCCCGAGCTCCTCCAGGATGTCCAGTCCACCCAGCTGCGCGTAGACGGCGGCGATGGCCGGCGTGCCGCCCTCGAGCCGGCGGGCGTCGTCGTGAAGCTCGAGCGTGCGCGGATCGAAGCGGAACTGGTCGCGGTGCGCGAACCAGCCGCTGGCGCGCGGCAGCAGGGACGGCCAGAGCTCCGCCCGGGCGTACATGAACGCCACACCCGGTCCGCCGAGCATCCATTTGAGTCCGCCGCTGCAGTAGAAGTCCACATCGAGCGCTGCGACGTCCACGGGTACCTGGCCGACGCCATGGTAGCCGTCCACCAGGAAAAACGCGCCGCGCGCGTGGGCCAGGTCGGCCAGCGCGCGCAGGTCCTGGATGGCCCCGCTGGTGAAGAAGACGTGGCTGGTAGCGAGCAGCGCGGTCCGGCCATCGACCGCGCGTGCCAGCGCCTCCACCGGCACGCTCACCCCGTCGGGGCTCTCGACCACCACCAGCTCGATGCCCTCACCGGCACGCGCCAGCCATTGATACGCGAGAGTCGGGAAATCGAGGCTCGTGACCACGACACGTGGCCGGCGGCGATAGTCGAGCGACTCCGCCACCGAGGTGAGCGCGGTCGAGATGTTCGGGTGGAGCGCCACCGACCCGACGGCAGCGCCGATCCAGCGTGCGTAGCGCGCGCGCAGCTCGGCCAGGGCGGTCCACCAGATCTCGTACCACGCCGCGGCGCCGAGGGTCTCCCAAAGATCCAGGCACTCGTTGACCCGGGCGCGCGACCGCGCGGACAAGGCGCCGAGCGAGCAGCGGGTGAGGTAGACCGCGCGGCGGAAGATGGGGAACTCCGCCCGATAGTCCCGCGGCGGCGCGGCGGCGGCAGTCGGCATGGTGCACAATATAGAGGCTCCGTCGACCGATCGGTGCGGAGCGTCCGCGGATGACCGTGGGACTCGGCCCGCGGAGCGATCCCCGGGGCGCCATTCGTGTGGCGGCGGAGCGGCGCGCGCCTATACTTCGGCCATGGCGGACTCCTGGACCTCCCTCACGGCCGCGCTCGCCTGGCGAGCCATCCTGCGGCCGCGGCTCGCGCTCGACCTGCTGCGCACCGCGTGGGCCTTTCGCCGCCGCCGGTGGTGGACCAGGGCACCCTTCCTCCCGGTGCCCGACCGCGAGTACCTCCGGTGGAGGATGTACACGGCCTACGCCGACGAGGACGCCATTCCTCCGGCGGACGATGTCGTGCGCTTCGCGCGCTGGCGGCGGGAGACGTTGGGACTGTGAGCGGCGACGAGCGGCCCCACGTCCTGATCCTGGGCGGCGGGTTCGGCGGCCTGTACGCCGCCCGCGCCCTCAAGAACGCGCCCGTGCGGGTCACGCTCGTGGACCGCCGGAATCACCATCTGTTTCAGCCCATGCTGTACCAGGTGGCGACGGCGGGGCTCAATCCCAGCGACATCGCGTCGCCCATCCGCTCGATCCTCCGGCATTCGAAGAACACCGAGGTGCTGCTGGCCGAGGCGAGCACGATCGACGTGAGCGCTCGGCGCGTGGGATTTACCGACGGAAGCACCCTCCAATACGACTACCTGATCGTGGCCACGGGCGCGCGCCACTCGTACTTCGGCCATGATGAGTGGGAGCCGCTCGCTCCTGGCCTCAAGAGCCTGGAGGACGCGCTCGAGATCCGGCGACGGGTGTTGCTCGCCTTCGAGAAGGCGGAGCGCGAGCCCGACCCGAGGCGGCGGCACGGCTATCTCACGTTCGTCATCGTGGGTGGCGGTCCAACCGGCGTAGAGATGGCGGGCGCCGTTGCGGAGATCCGGCGCTACGCGCTGCGGCGCGATTTCCGCCACATCGACCCGGGCGAGGCCACGGTGCTTCTGCTCGAAGGCGGACCCCGGTTGCTGCCCTCCTACCCGCCCAAGCTGAGCGACCTGGCCAAGCTCGAGCTTCGCCGGCTGGGCGTCGAGGTCCGGATCGACACACTCGTAACGGACATCCGGCCGGGTTTCGTGGCGGCAGCGGGCTGGATCATCCCCACGGAAACCGTGATCTGGGCCGCCGGCAACACGGCAAGCCCGGTCCTCCGCGAGCTTGGCACGCCGCTCGACAGTGCCGGCCGCGCGATCGTCGAGCCGGATTGCACTATCCCGGGTCATCCCGAGGTCTTCGTCCTCGGCGACGCGGCGGCGTTCTCCCATCACGGAGGTGGCACGCTCCCCGGCGTCTCGCCGGTCGCCATTCAGATGGGTGAGTACGCCGCGCGCGCCATCGTCGGCGACCTCGCCGGCCGCCCGCGGCGTCCATTCCAGTACTGGGACAAAGGACAGCTCGCGGTGATCGGGCGCGGTCAGGCCGTCGCCGACATCTGGCGGCTCCGCTTCGGCGGGTTCATCGCGTGGCTGGTCTGGATCTTCGTGCACATCTTCTTCCTCATCGGCTTCCGCAACCGGGTGCTGGTCCTGCTCGAGTGGGCACTGTCCTACGCCAGCTATAGCCGGGGCGCGAGGCTCATCACCGGCGAGCTGCCGCCGCCGGCGGAGACCGCAGCGACCGATCGGCAGGCCAAGTCCGCGTGACGGTGGCCGAAGCTCTGAAGGCGGAAGCCCGGCGGCTCGGGTTTTTGGCTTGCGGGATCACCGATCCGGGCCCGCCGCCCCACGCCGAGCGGTTGGACGAGTGGCTCGCGAAGGGGTACGCCGGAACGATGCGCTACATGCATCGTCAGGCCCGCCGCCGAAAAGATCCGCGGATCACCGTCCCTGAGTCGCTCGCCGTCGTGGTGCTGCTCGAGAACTACTATACGCCGGACGGGGAGAGCGACCTCGCCGCCCCAAGGGTGGCGAAATACGCGCGCGGCGAGGACTACCATCACGTTACCCTGGCGCGAATCGAGCGGCTGGCCGACTGGCTCCGCGCGCGCGGTGCCGTGGTGGCTCGCCCCTACGTCGACGCGGGTCCGGTGCCTGAGCGCGAGCTGGCCCAGCGCGCCGGCCTCGGCTGGATCGGCAAGAACACGATGCTGATCCGGCCAGGGTCGGGGTCCTTCTTTTTCATCGGTTCGATCTTCACCGATCTCCCGCTCGCCCCCGACCCGCCCTTCACGACCGACCACTGCGGGACCTGCACACGCTGTCTCGAGGCGTGTCCGACGGGCGCACTGGTCCAGCCACGGCTGCTCGACGCGACGCGCTGTATCTCGTATCTCACGATCGAACAGCGCGGTCCCATTCCCGACGCGCTGGTCGAACGCCTGGCCGGCTACGCCTTCGGCTGCGATATCTGCAACGACGTGTGCCCGTGGAACGAGCGATTCGCGTCGCCCACCGCCGTGATCGAGCTGCGTCCGCAACATTCGCTCGCGGACGTCACCGACACGCATTTCGACGGGATGGACGCCGACGAATTCGACCGACGCTACGGCTCGACACCGTTCGCGCGGCCCGGCCTCGCCGGCATGCGTCGCAACGTGCGAGCCGCCCTCGCCTCGAGGCCTCGACCGGAGAGCGGACGATGACGGAGCTGGCGCGCTACCGCCGACTGCTGGAGCACGACGGCTGGGCCAACTTTGAGGCGCTCGAGTCGCTCAAGAACGGTCCGGCGTCCGAGAAGGCCCGCATCTGGCTCGCCCACATCGTCGGCGCCGAGCGGACGTGGCTCGCTCGGATCCGACAGGAGCCCCCGACGATGCCGGTCTGGCCGGACCTCGATCTCACGACGTGTGAGACGGAGGTCGCGGCGCTCCAGGCCGAGTGGGCAAGGTGTCTCCAGGAGCTGGACGAAGAGGCGCTCGAAGATGGCGTGGCCTACCGGAACAGCAAAGGCCAGTTCTGGACCAGCAGCGTCGAGGATATCCTCACCCACGTGGTGCTGCACGCCGCGTATCATCGCGGGCAGATTGCCGCGGCGGTCCGCGAGGCCGGCGGGTCGCCGGCGTACACCGACTACATCCACGCCGTGCGGTCGGGGCTCGTCGAGTGACGCCGACCGGCTCGATCGGCCCCGTGCTGGTCGGCGCGGGCATCGCGCTGGTGGCCGTTGGGCTCCTCGTGTGGTCAGGCGCGCTGGGCTGGTTCGGCCGGCTGCCGGGAGATATCCGGCTCGAGCGCGATTCCGTGCACGTGTACGTGCCGCTGGCGTCAATGCTGGTGCTGTCCGTAGGACTGAGCGTGGTGCTCTACATCATCCGGCGGCTGATGGGCTGACCGGAGCGGAAGAAGCCGTAGCGTTCGAGATCCTGCGCGACCTCACTCCTTTCCGTCTCCCGCTGCAGCTTGCCCTCGTCGTCGCGTCTCACTCCGCTCCCCATTGCGTCTTCTCCACACCCTGTTCCTCCTTGCACCAACGCGTGCACCATCCCTCCGCCGGTCCGTCTCCTCTGCGCACGGTGGGCCCGGAGGCCGCTATGGACCGCCGTGCGTTCGATGCACAGAGAGGTTGGCGGGAGTGGGAGCCCGTCACCGGTCCGCGGCAGCATCGCGGGCCGGGGGCCTTCGGTGCGTTGCGCGGCCCGCAGCGTAGCGGAGGCTCGCCTGTCTGTGTCCGCCTCGGGAATTCCCAGGGGGGTGAATGCGGGCGCGTGGCCTGATCATCATCGGTGCCTGGACCTCGTGGCGGTGATCTCGGCGCGTCAGTGGTACGCCTTCCGGCTCTCGTCGGGGCACCGGGCCCGTGGCTGCCGGTCCTGTATCTGGCACAAGCAGGCGGACCAGGATTGGAAGTTCATGCAGGATGGTGGAAACAGCACTCCTCCGCGGGCGCAATGAGGCCGTCCGGGTGACCGGTAGAGCCGGGCCGTCGCTCCAGCGACGGTCGGGCCCACCTCGCCGCACTTCGCCCGCATGCCATCCGAGCCACACACCGCCTCCCTCTCTCGGTCATAGCACAATCCCGATAGCTTTCACCCATGACCGGCCCTCTCACCCGCGGTCCGGCGGCCTCCGAGGTCGTCGTGCTGGACCCGCGGCGGGTGGAGCGTCTCCGCCGCATCGGCTGGCTGCTCGACCGCTCGGTCCGGATTCCGGGCACGCGCGTCACGCTGGGTCTCGATCCGCTGGTGGGCTTGATCCCGGGGATCGGTGACCTGCTGGGCGGGCTGTTCTCGCTCTACATCATTCTCGAGGCCGCCCGTCTCGGCGTGCCACGCGGCCTGCTCGCGCGGATGGGCTGGAACGTGGCGCTGGACACTCTGGTGGGTGAAGTCCCGATCCTCGGTGATCTGTTCGACATCGGCTTCCAGTCCAACATGCGCAATCTGGCGCTGCTCGACGACTACGCGCGCGCGCCCGGCCAGGCTCGCCGGGCGAGCGCGCGGTTCGTGGCCGTCCTCGTCGTCGGCCTCGTGCTGCTCACCGCGGGTGCGGTTGCGCTCGCCATCGTTCTCGTTCGACTTCTCTCCGGACTGCTCCCGTGACCTCACCCCCTTCCGGGCCCTCGATCTACAGCGTCGCCATCTTCGTCCATGACATCACGCGCGCCGTCGAGTTCTACCGCGACGGACTCAGGCTGCCGCTCGGCAAACAGGGCTCGTTCGGGGCGGAGTTTTTCACGGCAGGCACCCGTATCGGGGTGCACCCGGCGGTGCACGAGGAATCCAAATCGCTCGTGGGCCGGCACACAGGGATCACGCTCTACGTACCGGACCTCCTGGACTTCTGCGGCGACTTGCATGCGCGCGGCATCCGATTCATCGCCGAGCCAACCCAGCAGGCGTGGGGGATCATGGCGATGGTGGCAGACCCGGACGGCAACGTGCTCGCCTTGTGGGAGGACCGCCTGCCCGAAACCGTGGAGCATCCGCAGACGCACGTACACCTGGACCAGGCCGATGGCGTGTCCTGAGGTCGCAGCTAGGCGAGATCGTCCGGGTGATACGGCGAGACGGCGAGCGCGGCGGCGTCACCGCGAAAGCCGTCCTCCACGATCTGGGCCTGCTGCTCCATGCCGTACGCCTCGAACGGCTTTCCCGTCTCCAGTCCGTAGGCATATGGACTGGACCCGATGCCGAGCGTGCGATGGAGGAGATCGCGCAGTTGCGCCGAGGTACCGCGCATGAAGTAGCGCCATGCACCCCAGGCTTGGTATTGCCCGCAATGGGTGAGCTCGTGCGCGAGCGTCGGGAGGTCTGCAGCGCAGCGATCCGGCAGGAAGACGTGGTTGCCGAGCGTGACGGCGCGGCCGCGGCTGGCCCACAGCACGAGGTCGCGCAGCCGGTCATGGGCACCGGCCCCGCGTGCGCGATGCACCCGCACGCGGGCGCAGTCCACCATACGCGTGAGCCGGCCGAGATGACGATGCTCGTCCGCCGTGAGCCCGCTCATTTGCCGAGGAATTCGCCGATCGGTGCCAGTGACTCGATGTGGTCGCAGAAGATCTTGAACGTCGCCAGCAGCGGCACCGCGATGAACGCCCCGCCCACCCCCCAGAGCCACCACCAGAACACCAGTCCGACGAGGATCGCCACGGGGTTGAGCGTGAGCCGGCGGCCCAGCACGAGCGGGGAGATGAACTGCGACTGGAGCAGATTGACCGTCAGGTACGCGCCTGGCACCGCCAGCGCGTGCCCGACCGTGGGAAAGGTGACCAGCCCCGCGAGGGCCAGGGTCGTGAGCAGGATGGTGGCCCCGATGTAGGGAATGAACTCGGCCAGGGCCGCCATCGCGCCCCAGAGGAGCGCGTTCGGCATGCCGATGGCGAGCATCACCAGCGTCACGGTCACGCCGAGCGCCAGGTTCACGAGGGCGACGGTGAAGAGGTAAGTCGAGATCGACGCCTCGGTCTCGCGGGCGATCGCGACCGCCTTCTTCTTGTCTTTGAGCTGCGGGAGCACCCTCACCAGCTTCTCGAGGAAGAGGTCGCCCACCGCGAGCAGAAAGTAGAGCAGGATGAGCGTCTCGAGCGCGCCTGTCAGCAGGGACTGGGTCGTGCCGAAGAGTCGCTCGCTGAGCCGCGGCCCGCGGACCACCACCTCCTGCGGGCCGCCCTTCTCAACCTCGGTTGCGGCCTCGACCTGCTCCGCCGTCCGGGTCACCTGCTCGACCGGTTTCCGAAGGTCGCGCAGTCGTGACTGCACCTTCTGCAGACTCTCGGGTGCCCTCGCCACCCACTCGCGCGCCGGTTCGGCGAGGCTGTAGCCGACGACACTGACCGCGCCGAGCAGGCCCAGGAGCACGAGCGCCGCGCCGACCGGTTCGGGAATCCGGCCGCGCTTGAGGGTGCGGATCAGCGGGCTCAACAGGAAATCGAGCAGGATAGCGAGCACGATGGGGAGCAGGAACGCCCGCGCGAAGTACAGCGTATACAGCACCGCCAGCACGAAGAGGCCGGTGATGGCGATCGAGCGCACCTCGATGCGATGGAGCGCCTGGCCGAGCTTGGTGAGATCGGGCTGCTCGACGGCCCCGCCGGACTCGTCCGGGGTGGGCGGACCCGGCGCAGCCGGCGCGTCGGGCCGAAATGCCGCAGTCTGGGCCGACTCCTCGGTGGTACGAGTGCTCATGGTCCCACGCATTGTGTGAGGAAGACCGCCCTTGTCCACGCATCCCGGCAGGCAGTAAGGTTACGCGGCGCCGGCCCGCCGGGCTGTGCGCCAGCACACGGGCTGGTGTCGAGGAGAAGCATGGCGCGCGTCTGGCAGACGATCTTGTCGCTGTGGGGCTGGCTGGTCCTCGCCCTCTGCATCCTGATCTGGTTACCGGTAATGCTGGTGCTGCGGCTGGTGACCGCGCCGTTCGATCCGGGTCGCTACTGGGTGGGTTACTTGTTTCGGCGTATCGGCCCGGTGCATGCCGCGCTCAATCCGATGTGGCGCTTCCGCGTGACGGGCGTCATGCCTCCCGACCCACGACGGCCCTACGTGGTCGTCTCCAACCACGAGTCGTTCGTCGACATCTTGCTGATCAGCCATCTGCCCTGGGAAATGAAGTGGCTCACCAAAGCGGAGATGTTCAGGATCCCGTTCCTGGGGTGGATGCAGCGTCTGGCCGGCGACATTCCAGTCAAGCGCGGCTTCGGCCCCAGCGCCATCGAGGCCATGACCAAATGTCGTGAGATGCTGGCACGGCGCGTGTCGGTAATGATCTTTCCCGAAGGCACCCGCTCCGCCACTAGAGACCTGCTGCCGTTCAAGGACGGCGCCTTTCGCCTTGCCGTCGACGCCGGCGTCCCGATTCTCCCGCTCGCGGTACACGGAACGGGAACGGCGCTGCGAAAGCACGATTGGCGCTTCGGCCGTTGCGCGGCGGTGGTACAGGTGCTCGAGCCGGTCGAGACGGCCGGCCTCACGCCCGCGGATGTGCCCCCGCTCAAGGAGCGGGTGAGAAGTCAAATCGCCCAGGCACGAGCAGCCC
Organism: Gemmatimonadales bacterium; assembly: GCA_051955835.1. Taxonomy (GTDB): domain Bacteria; phylum Gemmatimonadota; class Gemmatimonadetes; order Gemmatimonadales; family GWC2-71-9; genus CAVVWJ01. The sequence continues at coordinate 93,415 of JBQCGH010000105.1, read as the reverse complement.
TGGCGGCTCCCGACCGGCCGGCCGCGCCCAGGCAGTAGCGCCGAGGCCCTACGACTTTCCGAGGTCCGCCGGTGCTCGGACTCGGCCGACCGCGCCGGCGAGCGCGAGCAGCGTGAGCACGTAGGGCAGCATCAGGAACAGCTGGTATGGCGCCCCCAGCCCCAGCGCCTGAAAGACGTACTGGAGCGCGGTGGCGGCGCCGAAAAGGAGTGCCGCGATCGCCACCCCGACCGGATGCCATCGCCCGAGCACGACGATTGCAATCGCGACGTAGCCCCGCCCCGCCGTCATGTTCTCCGCGAAGCTCCCCACCTGAGCCAAGACCAGGGTGGCCCCGGCGACACCGGCAAAGGCGCCCCCCACCAGAGTCGCACCGGTGCGCACCAGAGTCGTCCGCACGCCCGCAGCCCGCGCCATCTCGGCGGCTTCGCCGGTCGCGCGCAGCACCAGCCCCGCGCGGGTGCGAAAGAGCACCCACCATACGGCCGGCAGCGCCAGGAGTGCGATGTATGTCGTCGCCGGCTGCGCGAACAACGCCGGGCCCAGCACGGGTATCCGCGCGAGCCCAGGTATCGCCACGGGCGCGAGCGTGGGAAGCGTGAGCCCGGCGCCACGGGCGCCAAACGCCTCGCGATAGATCGTGCCGGTCAGGCCCACCGCCCCCAGCGTGATCGCGGTCCCGGCGATGATCTGGTCGGTCCGCGCGGCGATCGAGACGGCCGCGAACACGCCGGCGAGCGCCGTGCCCGCCAGCACCGCCAGGGCGATGCCGGTCCAGGCGCCGACCGCACTTGCCCCGAGGGTTGCCGCCAGCGCGCCCGTCAGCATCATCCCCTCGACGCCGAGATTGATCACCCCGGCGCGCTCCGCGACCGTTTCTCCGGTGGCCGCGAGCAGGAGCGGCGTGGTCACCCGCACCGCCGCCGCGAGAAAGCCGCCGACCAGCGCGCTCGTGTCGGTCACGCCGCGACCTGCGCCGCGCGTCGCCGAGCGCTCGCGTCGGCCAATAGCACGACGATGATCACCACCGCCTCGACCACGTACACGGCGACGGCGGGCACATTGGCTTCGCGCTGCATCGCGCCGGCGCCGGCCTCGAGTGCGCCGAATAGGAATCCCGTGGCCAGAACGCCGAGCGGGTCCAGGCGCGCGAGCAGGGCCACCGCAATCGCGGTATAGCCGTACCCCGGCGACAGATTCTGGAACAGCGCATAGGACACGCCGCTTACCTCGATGCCTCCCGCGAGCCCCGCGAATGCGCCCGAGCACAGCAACGCCACCGCCATGACACGCCGAACGTCCACGCGGCCGCTGATCTCGGCTGCGCGTGGACCCGCGCCGACGGCGCGAAGGCGAAATCCCCACAGCGTCCGAGCGAAGATATACCAGAGGCCGATGCCGGCGAGGACCGCGAGCGCCAGGCCGGCGTGCAGGCGCGTGCCTGGCAGGAGCGGTAAGCGGGCCGACAGGGCGATGGGGTCGCTCTGCGGATAGATGTGCTGCGACTCCTGCAGCGGTCCCTGGACCATAAGGCTGACCAGCGCATCCGCCACGAAGTTGAGCAGCAGCGTGCTGATGGCTTCCAGCACCCCGTAGCGCAATTGCAGCCACACCGGTATTACGACCCAGGTGGCGCCGGCGAGCACGGCTGCGGCCAGGACCGCCGGAATCGCCACTACGGGCGGCCGCGAGGCCACATGAAGGCCGATGAATGTGGCGGCGATCGCGCCCGCGTAGAACTGACCTTCGGCCCCGATGTTGAGCGCACCCGCGCGAAACGCCAGCGCGATGCCCAGCCCGATGACGATGAGCGGCACGGCGCGCACGAGCGTCGCGGACGTGAACGCGTACCAGGAGCCGAACGCGCCGTGCCACATCGCGCCGAGCGCGGTCGCCGCATCATAGCCCGCGAGCTGCAGACCGGCCGCCAGGACCAGTGCGCCGATCAGTACGGCGAGCGCCGGCGCCCTAATGGGCACCGGTCACCATGAGCTCCCCGATCTCGAGACGACTGGATCCGGGGGGAGCCTCGCTCACGAGGCCACGGGCGACGACCACCACGCGATCGGCCAGCCCGAGCACCTCGTCCAAATCGCTCGAATAGACCAGCACCGCAGCGCCCTCTGCCGCCGCGGTGCGGAGCCGGTCGTGGATCGCAGACGCGGCCCGGAAGTCGAGGCCGCGCGTCGGATTCTCGGCCACGACCACGCGCGGATGGCGCGCAAGCTCGCGCGCCACCACGACCTTTTGCTGGTTGCCGCCGCTCAGCGAGGCCGCGGGCGCGTCGGGCCCCGCGGCCACGATTTCGAACTCGCTCAAGAGCGAGGCGGTACGCGCGCGGGCTGCGCGCCAATCCACGCGCCCACGCCGGAGCCACGGATCGTCCGCCCGGGAGCCGAGCACCACGTTCTCCGTCAGGGTGAGCGACGGGATGAGGCCCTCCGTGGTGCGATCCTCGGGCACGAACGCGATGGGCCCAGCGACCTCCCGCCGCCCCCGCAACGGCTGGATGCGTCCAGCGACCGCTCGCAGCAACTCGCGCTGGCCATTGCCCTCCACCGCAGCGACGCCGACGATTTCCCCGGCGCGAATGCCGACCGTCGCGCGCCGCACCGCGATACCATAGCCCGACTCGCGCGGCACCTCGAGCTCCTCGAGTCGAACCAGTATTGCACCTTCCGCGGTGCCCGCGTCCGCACGCGGCGCGCGCGCGGGGTGCGCCGCGTCGCCGAGCATGGCCACGGCGAGCGACGCCGCCGTCTGACCGGCGATGGGCGCTGCGAGCACGACTAGCCCTTGGCGCAGTACCGTCACCCGGCTCGCGGCGGCGAGCGCCTCGTCCAGCTTGTGGGTGATGAGCACGGCTGACCCGCCCGCAGCGGTAAAGCGCGCGATGACCTGCAGCAGCTCCTCGGTTTCCGCAGGCGTGAGCACCGCAGTCGGCTCGTCGAGCAGGAGAATGCGCACCTCCGTGGCGAGCGCCTTGACGATTTCGAGCCGCTGCTTGAGCGCGACCGAGAGCTGACTGACCCGCACGTCGGGGTCGAGCGGGAGGCCGCAACGATCGGCGACCGCCCGAACCCGCTCGCGCAGCATTCCGGGGGTCACATCCCAGCCGGTGGCGAGCGCGACGTTGTCCGCAACCGTCATGGAGGGCACCGAGGTGAAGTGCTGGTGCACCATGCCGATGCCGAGTCGGCGCGCCGCACGTGGAGAGGGAATGGGGCGAACCACGCCGTCTACCGCGATCTCGCCGGCATCGGGCCGCACGAGACCGTATGCTACGTGCATCAATGTCGACTTACCCGCACCGTTCTCGCCCAGCAGCGCGTGGACCTCGCCGGGCATCAATGTGAAATCGGCCCCGCCCAGGGCCTGCACGGAGCCGAAGCGTTTGCGAATGCCGCTGAGCGCGAGGACGGCGGCGGCGCTCACAGGCCCGTAGGATGGTCGTGGAATGTCCACTCGAGCTCGAAGCGCTCCGCGAGGTGGGAGGCAAGCGCCTGGACCCCGAGAGTCTCGGTCGCATAGTGTCCGGCGAAGATCACGTTGAGTCCGAGCTCGATCGCGTCGAAGTAGGTGTGGTGGGCGCCTTCGCCAGTGATGTACGTGTCGAGGCGCGCGTCGCGCGCGGCGCCGATCATGCCGCCTGCGCCGCCGGTGATGATGCCGATGCGTCCGACGCGCTCGGGACCCCCGGCGATGAGCCGCGCGCCGGCGCTGGTCGTACCCAGGGCGTGGTTCACCTCGGCCACCAGTGCCTCCCGTGTGGCGATGCGTGCCGGCGCGTGACCCCAGACGCCGATTGGGACACCCTTGTAGTCGCCGAACCAACCCTCGACGGCCAGGCCGAGCCGCTCGGCGAGCACGACGTTATTGCCCACGATGGGATGGAGGTCGAGCGGGATATGGGCCGAGTACATGGCGACATCATGCTCTAGCAGCGCGGCCACGCGCCGATAGCGTCGGCCGGTGAGTGGAACATTGCCGTCCCAGAACAGCCCGTGGTGCACCAGCAGCAGTGGCGGCGCCGCGCCCCGATCCGGTGCTTCCGCGACCACCCCATCGATAGTGGTCTGGGAGGCATCCACGGCGGCGACGATGCCACCGATCAGGCCCTGGTTCTCCACCTGAAGACCGTTGACGGCGTTCCGCTCGTCCGGTACCTCCCGCACACGCAGGTAGTCGTCCAGATAGGAGACGATTTCGACCAGCGACACCGAAGCGCTCGAGGCGCGGTCCGCCTTCACCGCGGGGGTTGCTCGGCGGGATGAATGGTGCCGGCCACGATGGAGTCCGCGGCCGAGCGGACCTTGGCGGCGAGCGCCGGCGGCACGAGGGAATCGAGCGCATGGTTCGCCTCGTAGCGCACCACGCCGCTTTCGAGACCGAACGACTCGACCTTGGGCCGGAAGGTCCCGCTTTTGACTTCTTTGGCCACGAGGAGGAGGGCGCGGGGAAGATCGATGATGGCGCTGCCTATGACCCGGCCAGGCGCCAGGGCCGACTGATCGGCATTGGCGCCGAAGATGTACACCCCAGGCGATTCCTTGACCGCCTGGAACACGCCGAGTGCCGCGGCATCGGCGTTGTGGTGGAACATGTCGGCACCGACCCGTATGAGGGCCAGCGCGGCCTCTCGCCCCGCGGCGGCATCATCGAAGCTGTTGAGGTAGATCTCCCGGGTCTTCGCCTTCGGATTGACCGACCGCGCGCCGTTCACCCACCCGTCGTAGGCGGCCTTGATCGGTGGCAACTCGATGCCACCGACGAACCCGAGCACATTGGTGCGGGTAAGCCCGCCCGCGACCATCCCCGCCAGGTAACTCGCTTCCTCAAGCCGGAAAATCAGTGGCGCGACGTTGCCGTGCGCCCGCGACCCCGATGTCACGATGAACACCGTCTTGGGATACTCGGCAGACACCCGCTCCGCCGGGCCCTGGAACTCGAACCCGTGTGCGAAGACCAGATCGTAGCCTTGGGCAGCGTAGGCCCGGAGTGCCTCGTCCTGCTCCGCCGGCGTCCTGGCCTCAACGTGGCTGATGGCCAGTCCGAGCGAATCGCGGATCGCCTGAAGGCCGGCGTAAGCTCCCGAATTCCATGCTGCGTCGGCCACGCTTCCGGGCGTGATCAAGCCAACGCGAACGCCGGCGGGTTTGGCAGGCCCCGGGCGGCATCCGACAAGCATCACCAAGAGAGCACCGTAACGCCAGTTCATGGGCAGCAGACTTTTTTACGCGAGGTTATCTGAGGCAAAGCCCTGATTTTCCACAACTTATGCTGGCTTATCAACTCTTGTGCATATCCGGTGACGTGGCAAGCGTTGCAGAGTGGTCCATCTTCACCTCGCCCGTCACCTTGGCCCCTTCCACGATGGCGATCCGCGGAGTGAGAATGTCGCCCGAGACCACGGCGGTAGCTTGGAGCTCAACCCGCTCCCGCGCCACGATCGCTCCGCTCACCTGCCCGGCGACGACAGCTTCTTGGGTATGAAGGTCACCCTCGATGACCGCTCCGGCGGCGACGAGCACCTGGGCACCCACTTTGACCGTTCCACGGACGCGTCCTTCTATCCGGACGACCCCTTCTGTCTCCAGGTCGCCTATTACTGTCATGTCGCTGGCTATAATCGAGAAGGGTATCTGATCGGTCCGCCGCCGCCGCAGCTCATTGCCTTGTTCGTCGCGCGCAGGGTTATTGAAAATCCCCATCAGCTACCCTCCTTGACCATGGTTCGGGGGTCCACCGAGACGCCCTTTTGGCGCACCTCGAAATGGAGATGCGGCGCGGTTGAACGGCCTGTGTTCCCGCTCAGGCCGATGACTTGGCCGGGGGCCACGGAGGTGCCCGGCTGAACGAGAATTCTGGAGAGGTGACCGTACATTGTCTGGTAGTCGTCCGGGTGATCGAGCAGTACGAAGAGGCCGTACTCTGGATCCTCGCCTAGTTGATGCACGGTCCCACCACCGGCTGCGCGGACGATACTCCCAGCAGCGACGGCGATGTCGATACCGGGGTGTACATCGTCCGTAGAGCCGGTATCCACCTGGCCGCGGGTGATGTAGCCAGCCTCGTCGAGCGGCCACCGCCTCGGAACGGAAAGTCCCACCGAGGGGCCTCGAGGAGCGTCTGCGGCTCGCGCCAGGACCACGGGCGCCACCGGAAGCGAAACGCCAGCAGTCATGGGGTCGCGGACGATGTCTCCCCCTATCATCTGACGCACCTGTGCATACCGTGATTCGACGCTGTCAAGAGCTGCGCTGAGCTGCCGAACTTTCGCGTTATCGGCTTCCAGCTTGGCGACCTGGTGCTCGAGTCGGGGCACTCGGACAGCGGCCCGCAAGATGGGTCCGTAGAGGGCGGCTGCGACGACCGCCGCAACAGCTGCTGCGATGGCGAACCCAACCCCGGCCCGAAAGACCCAGACCGGGACCCGGTAGGTTTGAGAAGTGGTGGCACCGTCGGGCTGGATGAGGATTGTCACCGCGCGGGACGCGCGGCTCATCCTTGGAACGGCCGACCGAGGATCAGCTCGAGGAGACGGGCGAGATCGTCGTTGGAGTAATAGCTCAAGGTGAGGAAGCCGCGCCCACGTCGGCGCGTCGTGACGCGCACGTCGGTGCCGAGGTGCTTGCGCAGGGCGTCCTCAACGCGCTTGGCGTCGGCTGTGATGACCCGGGTCGGTCGGGTCCGCCGGATCGTCTCGGGACTGGGCGAAGCGGCGGTCGGGGCATCCCCGCGAACCCTCGACTCCATCTCGCGCACCGACCAGCCCTCGTCCACTGCCTGGCGCGCCAGGCGAATCATCGAGTCAGGCTCGGCCAGGCTCAGGAGGGCGCGCGCATGACCCTCCGACAGCTTTCGCTCGTGTACCAGGGACTGGACCTCGACTGGAAGCTGAAGGAGGCGGAGGAGATTGCTGACCGTCGCGCGGTTTCGCCCCACCAGTCGAGCGATCTCCGCGTGCGGGAGGCTGAACTCGGCGCCGAGCCGCTGATAGCCCGCTGCTTCGTCGATGGGAGAAAGATCGTCGCGCTGCAGATTCTCGATAAGCGCGAGGGTCAGGAGCGTCTGGTCGTCGACGTCCCTCACCACTGCTGGAATCTTGCTCCACCCGAGTTTCGTGGCCGCTCGCCAGCGGCGCTCGCCGGCAATGAGCTCGTACCCCCCATTGCGTGGCCGCACGACGACGGGCTGCAGCAGCCCGGACGCCTGAATCGAGGCGACCAGCTCGTCGAGCTGACCCTCGTCGATTCTGGTGCGAGGCTGATAGGGGTTCGGCTTGACGCTTCCAATCGGTACCTCGCGCAAGGCCCCCGCCGCCTCCGCCTGCTCGCGTGATACCGGCCCCAGCAGGGCTTCCAGTCCTCGTCCCAATCGCTTGGTCTCGGTCATGTGGTTACCTCGGGCAGCGGCTCCGGGATCTCAGGCGCGGGTGTGTTCTCGATCCGCCGCATGAGCTCCTGCGCGACGGAGAGATAGCTCTTGGCGCCGACCGACTGCACGTCGTAAAGGAGGATCGGCTTGCCGAAGCTGGGCGCCTCGGCCAGACGGACATTCCGCGGAATCGGCGTGACGAACATCTTGCCCCCGAAGTACTCCTTGGCATCATCGGCAACCTGGCGGCAGAGATTGAGACGCGCATCGTACATGGTAAGCAGGACGCCGCTGATGGCCAGCCCCGGATTGAAATTCTGCTGCACGAGCCGCACGGTGTTCAGCAACTGCGAGATGCCCTCGAGACCGTAGTACTCGCATTGAATGGGAATCAGTACCGTGTTCGCGGCAGCAAGCACGTTGAGCGTGAGCATGCCCAGCGAGGGCGGACAATCCACGACCACGTAGTCGTAGTCAGACTGGAGTGGCTCGAGGACGGCGCGCAACGCCGACTCGCGATGGGGCCGATCGACAAGCTGGAGCTCGGCACCGACTAGATCCTGGGTTGCCGGCAGCACGGAGAGATGAGGAAGGCCGGGGACGGGTACGACGATTTCGGCGGGTGCCCGGTGCTCGACGAGGGCGTCGTAGAGAGACACCTGCAGCTCGTGCTTGACGATGCCCACACCGCTGGTCGCGTTGCCTTGCGGGTCAGCATCAAGGATCAGCGTGCGGCGTTCAGCGATGGCTAGCGACGCGGCGAGATTGACCGCAGTTGTGGTCTTTCCGACGCCGCCCTTCTGATTGGCGATCGCGACGATGTGGGCCATATAGAGGTGTATGTTTGTAAAGTATTGTACAACAAAGGCTTACATCGATAGCGGCGGCCATGTTGGGGGAAGGTGATGTCGCCGATACGCCGCCAATATAGGAATGCGCGTCGGATAATCAACAGGTGTTTCACGTGGAACGCCGCAGCCGTAGACGACTGATTCCAAGCGCGGACAGGCAGCAAAAACGGTCTTGGTCCAGGACGAGGGGCCAGCGTGCGGTGGTGTTCGCGCGGTTCAGTTTTCCCGTCGCTGATATTCGAGGTCTACTGGGCTCGCGGCCGGGCTTCGATGCCCCGACGCCAAGAGAAGATTCGAGCTCCCTGCCACGAATTCGCGATCGCTTACGCTATGAATGAGAACCTGAGGCTCAGAGCCGGCCGCACGGCGGGTCTGAATGAATCCGATTGTTTCACGTGAAACAGTGCTCAGGACCTCTCGCAGATCCTAGGGCCGTGACGTTTGAGGACTTCAACGATGAGGTTCTGAAGGTCGCTCGGCGAGACGCCCGGGATGCGACGGGCTCCGCCGATGGTGGAGGGCTTGGCGACATGAAGCTTCTGGCGAGCCTCGGTTGAGATCGTTGCGAGTGACAGGTACTCCAGATCCTGAGGCAGCGCGAAATCTTCCAAGGCGGTCAGACGCGTCGCGGTGGCCCGCTCACGCGCCAGATAACCAGCGTACTTGAGCTCGACATCAGCCCAGACGGCCGCTCGATCGTCGACCTCGACGCCAGCACCGCGGAGGAGCTCTGACGTCGAAACGCGGGGACGTCGAGCCAATGAAGCGACCGGATGGGGCTCGGCGATCGCGCGCGAGCCTGCGGCTTCGAGAATCGGGTTCGCAATCGACGGGTCGACATTCGTCTGATCAGCGAGTTCCAGCACGCGATCCTCTCGCTCGAGCAAGGTCTCGGCACTACGAAGCTCCGCTTCAGTCCAAAGCCCCCGATCCAACGCGATGGGACACATGCGCCGCAACGCGTTATCCTGACGCAGGAGCAGTCGGAACTCGGAGCGAGAGGTAAACAGTCGGTACGGCTCATCAACGCCACGGTTCACCAGATCATCAACCAGAACGCCGACGAACCCTACAGACCGACCTACCACAAGCGGCTCACGCTCCAGGGCCACCGAGGCGGCATTGATCCCAGCCAGCGCTCCCTGCCCAGCTGCCTCCTCATAGCCAGTCGTTCCATTAACCTGGCCTGCCAGAAATAGTCCCGGGACGCCACGACACTCCAGCGTTGGTTTGAGTTGTGTCGGGGGGAAGTAATCGTACTCGATCGCGTACCCAGGCCTGGTCATGTGTACCCGCTCCAGACCTGTTATCGATCGGAGCACATCGAGCTGGACGTCTGGAGGCAATGAGGTAGAAAGACCGTTCACATACAGTTCAGAGGTCTCAAGCCCCTCGGGCTCGAGGAAGATTTGGTGGCTCGCGGCCCTAGGAAACCGAACGACCTTGTCCTCGATCGAGGGGCAGTAGCGAGGCCCGCATGCACTGATCCCGCCGCCGTAGAGTGCCGACTCGCCGAGGCGCTCGGCGATGATCCGATGGGTTTCATGATTCGAGCGTGCCAGGTAGCAGGCCAGTTGGCGGGGCGACACTGTCTGGACATGGAACGAGAACCAGTAAGACGCTCCGTCCCCATTCTGTCGCTCAAGCTTCTGCAGATCAACCGAGCGCCCGTCAATTCTCGGCGGGGTACCGGTCTTGAATCGTTCACTCGTAAGTCCAATATCACCAAGTGCTTGCGTAATCTCAACGGCCGGTGCCTCGCCGGCTCGCCCGGCTGGCACTTGAGTGCGCGTCCCCACGTGGATACGGCCTCGAAGGAATGTCCCGGCCGTCAGTACGACCGCTCTCGAGTGGTAAACCCTTCCATCGATTGTCGTGACACCGGCAACCGACCCACGCGCCATGAGCAAACCGGAGACCGTTCCTTGCGAAAACCGCAGGCCTGGCAAACGTTCCAATTCAGCACGTACAGCTTGGCGATACAGCGCCCTGTCGCACTGCGCTCTGGGGGACCAAACCGCGGGCCCCTTCGAGCGGTTGAGCATTCGAAAGTGGATGCGCGACCTATCGGTGGCCCGTCCCATCACCCCGCCGAGAGCGTCCACTTCTCGAACCACGGTGCCTTTGGCAATCCCGCCGATGGCGGGATTACATGACATCTGACCGATGGTCTCGAGATTTTGGGTGAGAAGAAGCGTGCGTGCGCCGGACCGGGCCGCGAGCGCCGCTGCCTCCGCCCCGGCATGGCCGCCCCCGATGACGATCACGTCGTAGCTGCAACCCATGGCAAGCGCCTGGAAAGGATCAGCGGACCGCGTCGACCAGCTTCTGAATGCGCGCGACGTCTGTCACGGGCACGAGGAGGTCACGATGCTGCGTCGGGATTCCGAACCGATCGCAACGCTGCAGGAATGCTTCCTTCGAAACCGTCGCCGTGGCGGCATCGTGCACCCCGACGTCATGCATGTGCACGCCGCGATCGTCCTGGCTGTCGAACCGGCCGACGTAGGTCTTGTCACCTACGGTCTCGAGCACGACCGTCACGCCGTGCAACGCCTGATGCCCCGGATGAAAAACATGCCCGGCCATGGCGCGCCCGTTCAAACCGCGGCCGCGAAATGGCGGTCGAAGGCGGCCGTGAGATCGGCGGCAATCGCTTGGGGCGAGCGTCCTTCGATCTGATGCCGATGGACAAAGTGAACCACCTCGCCGTCCCGCAGCAGCGCCATCGACGGACTGCTCGGCTGATAATCAGCGAAGTATTGGCGGGCACGCGCGGTCGCGTCGGTATCCTGCCCCGCGAAGACCGTGACTACCTGTTGCGGCGTGACGCCATGCTGCAGCGCAAGCCGAAGCGCCGGCCGGGCGTTTCCGGCGGCGCACCCGCATACCGAGTTCACAAAGAGCAGCATCGTGCCCCGCTGATCGCCCAGGGCTGAGTCGACGTCGGTCGCGGTTGTGAGCTCGCGGGCCCCCATGCGGGTCATCTCTTCGCGCATCGGCGCGACGAGGGCGGGGTTGTAAGGCATGATGTTGAGACTCCTCTGAATAGTTTGTACGCGATGCCTCGCGCCGTCAGGCTGAACCGCCGTCCAGCGCCGACTTGAGCGCGTGCCAGGCAAGGCTCGCGCATTTGACACGCACCGGAAACTCCGACACTCCCGAGAACACGGTCAGCTTGCCCAGGGTTTCCGCCTCTTCGCGACTCAGCCCGCCCGTGATCAGCCGATGAAATCGCTCGAACAGCGCGTTGGCCTCGGCGCGCGTCTTTCCTTTTACGGCCCCGGTCATGAGTGACGCCGAGGCCTTCGAGATGGCACATCCTGCGCCCTGGAAGCTGACGTCGCCGATTCGATCCCCCTCGAGCCTGACCCAGACCGTCACCTGATCGCCACACAAGGGATTGGATCCCTGGGCCGTCCGGCTGGCATCATCCATCGTCCGGTAATTCCGGGGCGACCGGTTGTGCTCCAGGATCACGTTCTGATACAGCTCGCTGAGACCGGCCATCAGGCGAACACGCTCCGGACCCGCTCCACGCCCCGCACCAACGCGTCGACTTCATCCCGGGTGTTGTAAAAGGCGAACGAGGCCCGAACCGTCGCCGGGATGCCGAATCGCCGCATGACGGGCTGGGCACAGTGATGGCCCGCGCGGACCGCAATGCCGTCGTCATCGAGCACCGTGCCCGCATCGTGCGGATGCACGCCATCGAGCACGAACGAGAGCACGCCCGCCTTCTCGCGGGCTGTCCCTACGAGGCGCACGCCATCGACTTCTCGGATTCGCTCGGTGGCGCAGCCGAGGAGCTCCTCTTCCCAGGTGCCGATGGCCGAGTGACCAATGGTGTCGACGTACTCGAGCGCCGCGCCGAGTCCCATGACCTCCGCGATCATGGGCGTTCCGGCCTCAAAGCGGGCTGGGGGGCGCGCCCAGGTGCTATGCTCCAGGGTGACGGACTCGATCATATCGCCGCCGCCTTGCCAGGGCGGCATGCGATCGAGCAGCTCCGCGCGTCCGTAAAGCGCCCCGACGCCCGTCGGGCCGAAGACCTTGTGTCCCGAGAACGCAAAGAAATCGCAGCCGATCGCCTGAACGTCCACCGGGAGGTGAGGCACTGACTGCGCGCCGTCAACAAGGGTCACGATGCCACGTTCCCGCGCTCGCGCCACCATCCATCGCACCGGATTGATCGTGCCGAGCGCATTGGAGACATGCACCGCGGCGAGCAGGCGCGTACGCTCGGTGAGCATGCGATCGAACGCCTGCAGGTCGAGCTCGCCCACGTCCGTGATGGGCACGGCCCGCACCACCGCGCCGGTCTGGGCTGCCACGAGCTGCCACGGTACCAGGTTCGAATGATGCTCCATGCCCGTCACCAGAATTTCGTCCCCAGGCACGAGCGTGGTGCGCGCCCAGCTCTGCGCGACGAGATTGATCGCCTCGGTGGTCCCGCGCGTAAAGACGATCGTGTCGGCGGAAGGGGCGTTGAGGAAACGGGCCACCCGGGCGCGAACCTCGTCGTATTCGGCCGTCGCGCGCTCGCTCAAATAGTGGACCCCGCGATGGATGTTCGCGTTTTCCAGCGCGTAAAACCGCGACACGGCGTCGATGACGTGGCGCGGCTTCTGGCTGGTGGCGGCGTTGTCCAAATAGACCAGCGGCTTGCCCCGCACGCGCTGCGAGAGGATGGGGAAATCCTGTCGCACGCGCTCGATATCGAGCGGGAGGGCCGCGGTGGCGGTCATGGCGAGCTCAGAGACCCCCAAGGCGATCGAGCACCAGCCGATCGAGCTCCGTACGAACCGGGGCGAGCGCGACCTCGTCGATCACTTCCGCGGCGAACGCATAAGTCAGCAGACGGTCGGCGGCCGCGGCCGGGATGCCGCGGCTCCGGGCGTAGAACCGCGCCAGCTCGTCGAGCCGGCCTACGGTGGCGCCGTGCGTGCACTTCACGTCGTCGGCGAAAATCTCGAGCTGGGGCTTGGTATCCACCTTGGCCCCATTGCTCAGCAGCAGGTTGCGGTTGGTCTGTTTGGCATCAGTCTTCTGCGCCTCGGGCTTGACGAAGACCTTGCCGTTGAAGACCGCGCGGGAGCGTCCGTCGAGGATGCCCTTGTAGACTTCCCAGCTCCGGCAGTGTGGCTGGTCGTGGTAGATGGCGGTGTGGTTATCGGCCACCTGTTCACCACGCGTGAGATACAGGCCGTACATCAGGGTCTCGATGTTTTCGTCATTGAGACGGACGTGCAGGTTGTGCCGCGCCAGCGCCCCGCCCATCGCCAGCGTGAACGACCGATAGTGGCTGTCGCGATGTTGGTCGACGTGGGTGAGCCCGACATGATATGCGCGCTCGCTCTCGCGCTGGATGCGGGTGTGCTCGACCCAGGCCCCAGGCCCCACACTCACCTCGGTCACCGGGTTGGTCCAGTACGATTGACCGAGGGCCAGCGTGACGTAGCTCTCGATGATGGCGGCCCGGGCACCGCGCTCGATCACCAGCAAGTTCCGCGGATGCACGACCGCGCCGCCGGCCTCCGCGGTGGTCACGAAGAGGACGTGCACGGGCGCGCTGAGCTCGGCGCCCGCGGCGACGTGCACGACAGCGCCATCGTCGAAGAAAGCGGTATTGAGCGCGGTAAAGGGAGACCCTTCGACCGGCGCGTGGCGCGCCAGATGGGTCTCGAGCCAGGCGCCGTCGACACGAAGCATGTCGGCCAGACTGCCCGCCCGAACCGCCGGCGGCAGGGAGCCGGTCCGGCTCAGACCCTCCGCGTATGTCCCGTTCACGAACACGAGGGTGGGCCAGTCGTCACGCCCGAAGAGGAAGGGCGCGAGCTGCTCTGGGCTCACCTCACGCGCGCTAGCCTGGGCCGGCCGCCAGGTGCCCTGGGCGATCGGGGCGATGGGCGTGAAGCGCCACTCTTCATCCCGCGCGCCGGGAAATCCAGTCAGCGCAAACTGCGTCATGGCCGCCCGCCGGATCGGCTCCAGCCACTCCGGTCCCTCAGCGGTCGCCGCGCCGGCCCGCGCCTCGAACTCCTGAACGAAAGCTTCGCTCACGAAGCGGCTCCCACCTCGTCCTCCAGCCACTCATAACCCCGGGCCTCGAGCTCGAGGGCGAGCTCCTTACCGCCCGACTTGACGATACGTCCTGCCGAGAGCACGTGAACGAAATCGGGTACGATGTAGTTGAGCAGCCGCTGATAGTGCGTCACGACGATGGTGGCGTTGTCCGGCCGCCGCAGCTTGTTCACCCCCGCCGCGACGATACGGAGCGCGTCGATGTCGAGGCCGGAATCGGTCTCGTCGAGGATGGCCAGGGTCGGCTCCAGCACAGCCATCTGCAGAATTTCGTTGCGCTTCTTTTCGCCGCCCGAAAATCCCGAGTTGACCGCCCGGCTCATGATCTCCGGCTCCCATTCCACGACCTTGAGCTTCTCCTCGAGGAGGTCGAGAAAGTCCATCGAATCCACTTCGTCGAGCCCGTTCGCCTTTCGGATCTCGTTGTACGCAGCCCGGAGGAAATACGCGTGGCTGACACCCGGGATCTCGACCGGATACTGAAACGCCAGGAACAGACCCGCCTGGGCCCGCGCCTCAGGCTCGAGCTCGAGGAGGTCCTGGCCACGGTACCGGATCGACCCACCGGTGACCTCGTACGCAGGGTGACCCGCCAGGACCTGGGCGAGCGTGCTCTTGCCGGAGCCATTGGGTCCCATGACCGCATGCACTTCGCCGGGATTGACCGTGAGGTCGATGCCCCTGAGGATCTCCTTGTCGCCTGCGCTCGCGCGAAGGTCTCTGATTTCCAGCACTCTTTGCGTCTCCCCGTGGTTAGCCGACACTGCCTTCGAGACTGATTCCGAGCAGCTTCTGAGCCTCGACCGCGAACTCCATGGGCAACTCCTTGAACACCTCTTTGCAGAAGCCGTTCACGATCATCGAGATGGCGTTTTCGGTGTTGAGGCCGCGCTGCTTGAGGTAAAAGATCTGATCTTCACCGATCTTCGACGTGGATGCCTCGTGCTCGGTGGACGAGGAGGAGTTCTGCACGTCGATATACGGGAAGGTGTGCGCCCCGCAGCGGTTCCCGATCAGCATCGAATCACACTGCGTGTAGTTGCGAGCGCCCTCCGCCTTGGGCAGTACCTTCACCTGGCCCCGGTAGCTGTTCTGGCCTTGACCCGCCGAAATCCCTTTCGACACGATCGTGCTTCGGGTGTTGCGGCCCATGTGAATCATCTTCGTGCCCGTATCCGCCTGCTGCCGGCCGTTGACGACCGCGACGGAGTAGAACTCGCCGACCGAGTTATCTCCCTGCAAGATGACACTGGGATACTTCCAGGTGATCGCCGACCCGGTCTCTACCTGGGTCCAGCTGATCTTGGCATTGGCTCCTGCGCACTTCCCCCGCTTGGTGACGAAGTTGTAGATCCCGCCACGTCCCTCTTCGTCTCCGGCATACCAGTTCTGCACGGTCGAGTACTTGATCGAGGCGTCCTCGAGGGCGACAAGCTCCACAACGGCGGCGTGTAGCTGGTTCTCGTCCCGCTTGGGCGCGGTGCAGCCCTCGAGGTAGCTCACCGATGCCCCGTCATCGGCGATGATCAGCGTACGCTCGAACTGCCCGGTCTCGGCCGAGTTGATGCGGAAATAGGTCGAGAGGTCCATCGGGCACTTCACGCCCTTGGGCACGTACACGAACGAGCCGTCGCTGAACACCGCGGCGTTGAGGGCGGCGAAGAAGTTGTCGCTCGCCGGAACGACCGAGCCCAAATACTTCCTGACCAACTCCGGGTGCTCGCGCACCGCCTCGCCGAAGGAGCAGAAAATGATTCCCTGTTCGGCAAGCTTTGCCTTGTAGGTGGTGCCGACGGACACGCTGTCGAAGATGGCGTCCACCGCGACCCCCGCGAGGAGCTTCTGCTCGCTGAGCGGGATGCCGAGTTTCGTATAGGTCTCGAGCAGCTTGGGATCGACCTCGTCCAGGCTGCCCAGCGGCGCCTTGGTGCGGGGCGCCGAGTAGTAGCGGATGGACTGGTAGTCGATGGGCGTGTACGTGATGTTCGCCCAGGCATGCGGCTCGGTCATTTTCTGCCAGCCGCGGAAGGCCTTGAGGCGCCAGTCGAGCAGCCACTCGGGCTCGCCCTTCTTGGCCGAGATGAGCCGGACGATGTCTTCGCTGAGACCCCTAGGGGCGACGTCCGCCTCGATATCGGTAACGAAGCCGTACTTGTATTCCTTGGTGACCAGGCTTTCGACGGGCGAACTCATGCCTTCTCCTGAGCGGTGTTGAACCGCACGTGGTATTCGCAGGTGCTGCAGCCGGCCAGCATGTGCTCCCGCCGGTCGACCTCGGCCCCGAGCACTTCGGCGAGGAAGCGGGCCTCGGCGGCACAGATCTCGGGAAACCGCTTGGCGACCGCTGGAATGGCGCAATTGTGTTCAGTCAGCGTGACGACACCGTCTCGGTCCGCCACCTCCGCCATATAGCCCTCTTCAGATAAGGCCTGGCCGAGCGCCTGGAGGCGCTCGCTGGGCGGACGCTGCGAAAGCTCAGCCCGTAGCCGGCGACTCAGGTCGGCGAACCGGGATTCGAGCAATGCAACGGCGGTTTCGCGCTCATCTCGCTCGATCAAATGATCGAGGAGCGCCGTCAGGGTTGCCTCGTAACGGCGCGGAAAAAGCGCCTCCCCGTCGGCGGTGAGGCCATAGGCGTGCGCCGGCGCGCCTACCCCATGATGCTCCCGCTCGTAGGCCACCAGACCTTCTGCTTCCAGCTCCTTCAAGTGATGCCGAGCAGCATTCAGGGAGACACCAAGGCGTTGGGCCAGGCCCTTCACGGTGAGACGCCGCGCTCGCTTGAGCTCGACCAGCACGGCGTGTCGAGGACTCTTGCGAGTGCCAGGAGAGACGGCGTCGGCCGCCAGAGGCAAAGAAGCTCCCATATGATCGAATGTTAAGTGCAGAAGTCGGGATTGTCAATTTGTACAATATAATTGGTGCGAAACACCACAAGCTATTGTCCCATGGGCTATTACTGGGATAAACGACGGCCAATCAGCATAGAATATTTGTAAGGTAGTATGCTATACTACTTATATGTTGCCGATGTGCCCTGCTGGCCCGGGTGCAAGGGAGATCCCATATTGGCTTAGCAGTACTCGGCTAGAATCTCGGGGCAATCGCCCTCCCGAAAGGCTCATCCATGACCATCCACCGCATCCGTTTACTGGGCGATCCGATTCTGCGCGCCAAATGCGAGCCGATCACGAAGCCCAAGTCCACTGCCGTCCGGGTGATTTTGGATGACATGCGGGAAACGCTTCGGGACTGGCAGTCACGCTTTGGAAGCGGGCGCGCCATCGCCGCGCCACAGATTGGCGCGCCGGTCCGCATGGTCTACTGCGAGCTCGACAAGCCGTGGGCCCTCATCAACCCAGAGATCGTCGACATCGGGAACGAGGACTTCGAGGTCTGGGACGATTGCTTCTCGTTCCCCAACCTCCTCGTGCGGGTGTCGCGCGCGTACCGGATCCGGGTCCGTTATCAGGACACGAAGGGCGACTGGCTCGAGCTGGATCTCGACGGCGATCGCGCGGAGTTGCTGCAGCACGAGATCGACCACCTCGACGGCGTGCTGGCGGTCGACCGACCGCATGGTCTAGACCCCTTCTGTCTGCGCGAGGAGTGGCACCGGCTCCATGGCCCCGATGGCCGGTACGGGCCGCCCGAGGATCGCAATACCAGCTACGCTTCGCCGCTGAGCGGATTGCTCTAGCATTCCAGCTGAGCTCCGTTCGACACACCGATGCCAAGTGGCGCGGTCAATCGGCCGAACGACACGCTCGATGGAGCACAAGGCGAATTCAGGCGCCGCGCCAAACCGTGCTGGTGCAACGCCATTCGGCAGAGTTTACGCCCCTTGCGCCACCCTAGGCACTTTCGTATACCTACCGGAATGCCGCGTCTTCTGAGCGACGCGATGCTCGAGTCGGCAACTTCGGAGGGGCCCGCGCAATGACGTACGTGATCGCCGAGGCATGCATCGGGGTGAAAGACCGCGCCTGCGTAGACGTGTGTCCCGTGGACTGCATCTACGAGGGCGAGGATCAGTTGTATATCCATCCCGACGAGTGTATCGACTGCGGCGCGTGCGAGCCGGAGTGCCCGGTGACGGCCATCTTCCCCGAGGAGGACGTACCGCCGAACATGACCTCGTTCATCGAGAAGAACCGCGAGATCTTCAACAGCGACACGCCTCCCGGTCGTCCCAAGCGGTAGCGGGCCGTAGCCTCGGCATACAGAAAGGGAGCTCCGTGCGGAGCTCCCGTTGTGCGTTTCGGCCTTCATCCTGTGCACGGTGGCAACACGATCGCCCGGCCTGGGAGGAGAGCGGCCCCGGGATCGAACTGCTTGGCCGCGACCCCGGAGCCGTAATGGTAGGACGATCAGCGGAGACACCTGGAATGGCGTTCGCCGCCGTTCTCACAACGCGGGTCCCCCGGAAAAGGTTTCACCCGACGATGCGAAGGAACTCCTGAATAGCCGCGGTGGTCTCGCGAGGGCGCTCGACCGGCGGGACGTGCGCGGCCCCGTCGATGACGGTCAGGCGGGCCCCAGGAATAGCGGCGACGATTCGCCGCGCCGCCTCCGGCGGGGTCAAGCTGTCCTCTTTGCCCACGATGACGAGCGTAGGAAGCCCGGCCAGGGTGGGCAGCAGCCCTGTGCTGTCCGGACGGTCCCGCATGGCGGCCAGCGCCCCCACAAGGCCGGCAACCGGCGTGGCCGCCATCATGGCCCGGATCCGCGCGGACACCTCTGGCGATCGCTGCATCGTGGTCTCCGCCAGGATCTTCGGCAGCATGGCGTCCGCCACGGCTTCGGCCCCGCTCTCACGCGCCAGCGTGGCGGCTGCGTCTCGAGCGCGTCGGGCCTCGGCGCCATCGGCCTCCGCACGGGTGTCGACTAGAATCAGACCCCGGACACGGTCTCGCCAGTGTCGCACAAACTCGAATGCCACGTAGCCGCCCATAGACAGCCCGCAGAGCACCACCTCCTGCTCGCCCAGCACATCGAGGAGCGCCGCAAGATCGGCCGCGTAGGTGCTCATCGCGTACCCCAGATCCGGGGCGTCGGACTCGCCCATGCCGCGAAGATCGGGGGCGATGCGACGATAGCCGTCCAGCTGCTCCAACTGATCCGTCCAGACGGTTCGGTTGAAGGGGTACCCGTGGACGAAGAGAATGGCGGGGCCGTCGCCGCACACCTCCACCGCGAGGCTTACGCCGTTCACGGTGAGACGCTGGGCGCCTCCGGCGCCAGGCCGCGGTTGCACGAAATCGCCGAAGGCCGCCGGCACCGGCACCGGGCGGCCATCCCGGTTGATGCACACGAAGACGAATTCCGCCGTCGCGATCAGAGCGTCGTCCCGAACGCGGCGCGCGGTTTGCCGCATCGTGAAGCTGGTGCGACCGTGATGCGTGAGCGTCTGGTGGAAGCGGAGGACATCGCCGGGAAAGGCGGCGGCGTGATAGTCGATGACGGTCTTGCGAACTGCGGGCCATGCACCGGACCGCGTAAACACGTCCATGCCCGGGCCGCGGACCAACATCTCCCAGCGGGCGCGCTCGAACAAGCTGAGAAAGGAGGCCTGGTTCAGGTGTCCGAAGGCGTCGCACTCGTCGGGGTAGACGAGCAGGTCGATATCGCCGGTGGTGGGCATGTCCGAAGATAGAGCATCGAGGACGTTGAGACGAGCGAAAAGCGAAGAGGGCGGCTACACTTCCGATGACCCCGCGGAGATCACTTCTCCGTTCGCTCCGTCCTCACCGTCCCCATCCCCTATGAAGCCCGCCACGGACTACATCCGACACGCCGCCAAGCTCGCGCGAAAGATTCAGATGGACGCCGCGATGGGCGGCACCCCGCAGGCCGACGCCGAATTCTACAAGGCGCTGTCGAAGGCACTCGACGAGATCGCGGCGGGGCTCGAGCAGGTCTCGCGCGCCGAGTGAGTCCCCCGCTCCTGATTCAGTCGCAGCCCGAGCTGGAAGCACTCTTCACGCGCCTCGAAGGCGCGCCGCTCCTCGCGCTCGACACCGAGGCCGCGAGCTTTCACCGCTACACCGATCGGATTTATCTGCTTCAGATCAGCTCTCGAGCGGAGACGGCGGTCATTGACCCACTCGCCGTGGAGAGCCTGGCACCTCTCGGCCAAGTGCTGGTCGACCGCGGGATTGAGGCCGTGTTCCACGATGCGGACTACGATCTCCGCCTGCTCGACCGGGAATACGGCTTCCGCGCGACACACCTGTTCGACACGCGGATCGCGGCGCAGTTGCTCAACGAGCCGGGGGTCGGACTGGCGGCGCTGCTGGAGAAGTACCTGGGGATTCGGCTCGACAAGCGGTTCCAACGTGCGGACTGGTCGGCCCGCCCACTGTCGTCGGGCATGCTCGACTACGCCGCGTCCGACACGGAGCACCTGCCGGAGCTCAGGGATCTGTTACGCGGGCAGCTCGAGGCCCGGGGGCGGCTGGACTGGGCGATGGAGGAGTTCCAGGCGCTGGAAAACATCCGGGGTGGTCCGAGCGACCAGGAGCCGGGATATCTCCGGCTCAAGGGCGCGAAAGCCCTGAAGGGGCGTGAGCTCGCCATCCTCCGAGAGCTGTATGACTGGCGCGACGGTGTCGCGCAGCGACTGGACCGCGCCACATTCCGAGTGCTGGGCAACGAGCCGATGCTGGCAATGGCCAAGCATCCGCCCGCCGACATCAGCGGCATCAAGGCAATCCCCGGCATCAGCGCCGACCAGGCCGAGCGCCGGGGCCGGGATCTGCTCGGAGCGATCCGTCGGGGCCAGGAAGTCCCGGAGCGCGACCTTCCCCGAGTCGATCGCCGCCCCCGGCGGGCCTACGACGCTGCGTTCGACGCCGCGCTGGAACGTCTCAAGGTCGTGCGCAACCGACTGGCGACCGAGCTGGACCTGCAGCCCGGTGTGCTCTGCCCGAACGGCACGCTGGAGGCGATCGCCCGGGCGCGGCCCGCATCGGTGGAGGCGCTGGCTCGGGTGCCTGAGCTCAGGCGATGGCAGGTGCGCGAGATCGGGGAAGCGTTGCTTGCCGCGGTGGCGGAGCCGGCCCGAGCGGCGGGTGCGAGAGAAGGGACCTGAGCTTCGCGGTCAGAATCCGAGGAACGCCCTGACCCGCGGATCCATTTTCTCGGGCGTCCAGTAGGGATCCCACACCAACTCCACCTCGACGGACCGCACCCCCTCCATGTCGGAGAGCACGCGCCGCACGTCATCGATGATCTCGGTGCCGGCGGGACATCCCGGACTCGTGAGCGTCATGCGGACACGCACGTCGCCGGACGCGTCGATCTCGATGTCGTACACCAGGCCGATATCGATGATGTTGAGGTTGAGCTCGGGATCCTTGACCGCGCGGAGCGCTTTCCTCAGCGTGTCGGGCGTTGGGGGGAGTGCGGGCGTTGGGGCCGTGGCGCCCGGGCCAGTCTCGGTCATAGGATTATCCTAACACCGTCGGCCGGCCCGGGCGCGAGGCCAGGCCGTCAGCAGCCGGCCATGAGCTCCTGTGCGCAGCCATGGGGCACCAACCGGACGGTGGCGTCGCTGAGTGCGGCCCGCACCACCTTCAACTCCTTCAAGGACTCGCGGACCCGCGGGTCGAATGCTCGATTCGTGAGGAACACCAGAAACAGGTCGCGGGCCGGATCGATCCAGAGCTCGGTGCCCGTAAAACCGGTGTGGCCGTAGGCAGCCGTGCTCACCAGGGTGCCGAACACGCTCGGCTCATCGGGCTTGGCGTCGGGCGTGTCCCACCCGAGCAGCCGGGAGCCGCTGTGCGTTCCCTTGATGAGGAAGCGACGCAGAGTTTCCGGCTGCACCCATTGGCCCTTGGGGCCGGCCCCGGAGCGAAGCCAGACCTGAGCGTAGCGCGCGAGGTCCATGCCTGTCGAAAAGACGCCCGCATGACCGGCAACACCGCCCATGGCCACTGCGTTCTGGTCGTTCACGTCGCCGGGTACGGGATGCCCCCGCCAGATTCCACTCGGGGCGATCCGAAGCTTCAGCTTCGAGGAGGGCCGGTACATCGTCTGGGTCATGTGCAGGGGCATGAAGACTTCGCGCCGGGCCAGCTGATCCAGCGGCAAGTGCGCGACCTTCTCCTCGATCAGGCCCAGCAGCAGTGCGTTGAGGTCACTGTACTCGGCGCTGTCGCCGGGGAGGCGCACCAGCGGCTGAGCGTAGAGCAGGTCGACCGTACGGGTCCGGCTGCCGCGCGCCTTGACGTAGAACGGGACGTAGCTCTTGAGGCCGCTCGTGTGATCGAGCAGCATCCGAACGGTGACATCGTTCTTGAGTCCGCCCGAGAAGCGGGGCAGGTAGCGATGCACCGGCGCGTCCAGATCCAGCTTGCCCTGGTCCAGCAGGCGCATGGCCACGCTCGTGGTGCTCACGATTTTCGTGATCGACGCGATATCCCAGAGCGTGGAGTCCGGGTCAGGGACGGAGGAGGCAGGACTCCAGGTGAAGTGCCCGTAGCCTCTGGCGTAGAGGATGGAATTTCGCCGTCCGATCACTACGACGGCGCCGGGGTAGATCCCCTTCTGGATGCCGTCCCGGACCGCGACGTCGACGTCGGCGAATGACTGGCCTCGCGCCGGCCCGGCGGTCACCGCGAGAACCAGCATGCCGACGCCGAGGCTCGTGGGCCATGCCATCGCACCCATGCAAATCTCCAGGGAAAAGACGGCGTCCGTGCCCGTCGAGCCGCCGGAGCGCCGGGGAGAGGCCGGTGGGCGCGCGAACCGCGGGAATGGACGAGTAGGATCAATTCGTCGGGAAGTCCGACAGCCATGCCGGCAACGATCGTGCCTGGCAGTCGCCGACCAGCGGCAGGGCGTGCAGCACATCCGGGGAAGCGCGGGAAGAACGCGTGCTAGCGCTCCCCCTCAAGGACCTCACGAACGGGACCGGGAGGCAGCCGGTAGAGCACGGCCGCGGTCCGGCGGTCACGATCGGACAGCACGCCAGTGCGGGTGGCGGGGAACATGACGTCGTTCGAGTCGGCGGAGTGGGGAAGACCGATAGCGTGGCCGGTCTCATGCACGGCGACGGATAGCAGCGCGTCGTCAGGCAGCAGCACGCCGGTATTGGTGCGGACGGCGAGGGATACGAGCGCGCGCCGTACCCGGCCGGACTGATCCCACGTGAGATCTGTCTGGCCGGCGCGGTCGAAATCGAAATGGTCGATCCAACGCACCAGGATATCCGCCTTGCTGGTATCGCTCACGAGGGAAAAGTGGAGGCCGATGCCCAGGCTCTCCCAGCGGTCCAGCGAGGTCCGCACATCGTCGCCCATCTTGGGCGACCAGTCCGGCACACCACCCTCGATGATCGCGACCTTAATGGGCTCGCCCCAGCGGTCGGGCCAGCGGCGCACCACCGAGTCGGTGCTGAGGATGAGCGAATCCAGGTACGTGGACCCCGCCTCGCGCGTGAGCGCCTCGCGGACGGCAAGGCGGGCCAGGCGATCGTCGACGACTCCCGTCCGCGTCGTCCGGCGTGCGGGAGCGGTGGCCCTACGGCTCAAGTCGGGGGTGGCGCTGCGGGTTTCGCTGGCCACGGGCTCGGCGGCAACCAGGTAACGCCGGGTGGCCTCCAGTGCCCGGTCGGCCAGCACCAGGAGCAGGAGGCCGAAGGTGACCAGGGGAAGCAGGTGGCGCCGCATATCTGACAATATGGAGGGCTCCCGGCTCCGGCCGCCAGCGCCGCCCGGCACGCTGGCGCCGGAACCCCTGGCCGTCTAACATTTTGCCACTTTCACGGCGGGCCGGACCCGGGAGGACCTTCTGAATCTGATGGACCGTTTCGCCCGGGCGATGGTCCGCTGGCGCTGGGTGGTGTTGGTGGTCTGGGTAGTGATTGGGGGGGTCGCGCTGGTCCGAGCCCCCGCTACCCCTGCCCTGCTCGACATCCGCGGCGGAAGCGACCGTCCAACCGAGGCCTCTCGCACCGAAGATTTGCTGACCAGCCGGTTCAGCCGACCCATCAGCGAATTCTTCGCGATCACACTCCAGGCGCCTGGATCGTTCGATACGCCCGGCCCCCGGGCGGCCCTCGACACCCTGCTCGACGCGCTCCGTGCCCAGCCCTACATCCGCGGGCTCGTATCATACGTCTCCACGGGCGACACCACGTTCGTGAGCCGGGACCGGCGCTCTACCTTCATCATCGTGGCGCTCGAAGCGCGGGGCGACAGCGCGGGATCGCTGGTGCAGCCGGTGCGCCGGCTGGTCCGGACGACCATCGCACGGATTCCCGATGGCGGCGCGTACCGCGCGCTCGTCACCGGGCGCGCGCCCCTCGACCTCGACGTCCGCGCGGTCGTGACGCGCGACAGCGCGCGGGGCGAGAAGCGGCTGCTTCCCCTGACGCTGGTCATCCTGGTGCTCGCGTTCGGCGCGCTCGTGGCGGCCGCGCTGCCGCTGGTGATCGGCGTGTTGGCCATCGCCGTCTCGCTCTCGATCATCGGGCTCATCGCGCACGTCACGCCCATGTCCGTGTTCGTGCTCAACATGACGACGATGATCGGCCTGGGCGTCGGAATCGACTACTCCTTGCTCGTGGTCACCCGGTTCCGCGAGGAACTGGCGCGCGGCACGCGCCGGCAGATTGCGGCGGTCAATACGCTCGCTACGGCGGGCCGGGCGGTCATCACCTCCGGGCTGACGGTCGTCGTCGGCTTTGGTGCGCTGCTGCTCACCCCGTTGATCGAAACGCGCAGTGTGGGCATTGGCGGGCTCATCGTGGTCGCGGTGGCGGTCACGCTGTCGATCACCTTGCTGCCGGCGATGCTCGCCGTCCTCGGCCGGAACATCGACCGTCCCCGGTGGCTCGCCCGGCGGCTCGCGTGGTACCATGCGCCGCAGGTGTGGGAAAAGTGGGCGCGGACGCTGAGCCGCCATCCCATCCGAGCGATGGCCTACGGCGGCGCCGTCATCGCGATCCTGACCTTTCCCGTGTACTTCATCAAGATCGGCCTGCCCTCCCGGCATTGGTGGCCGACGGGAACGGAAGCCGGTGCCGGACTCGATGCGCTCTCCACGATGGGGGTCGCGGGGTTCGTGCAGCCCGTCCGAGTGCTGGTGGAGGTGCCGCACGGCCGGAGCGCGGTCGACGCCAGCTCCCTCCGCGGCCTCATGACCCTCAGTGACTCGCTTCGCGCCGATCCCCGCGTGCGCGAAGTGCGGAGCCTGGTGACGCTTGAGCCCAGGGGAAGCCTGCTGGGGTACTCGCTCCTCTACAGCGACCTTCCCTCCGCCCGTGCGAAGTACCCCGATTTCGTCGACGCCTACCTGAGCAGCGACCACCGCTACACGCTGCTGGACGTCATTCTGGCCGACACGACGTCGCTCACGACCGCGACGGACGTCGTGATCCGAGCCCGGCAGCTCGCGACGGCCGGGCTGCGCGGCACCAAAGGCATGAGGATCACGGTCGGCGGGTACTCCGCCGCGGCGCTCGATTTCCAGGACGACCTCCTGGCGCGGTTCCCGTTGCTCGTCGTCCTGATCCTCAGCGCGACCGCCATCATGCTCGCTGTGGCGTTCCGGTCGCTGCTGGTGCCTATCAAGGCGATCATCATGAACACCTTGTCCGTGAGCGCCACGTTCGGCCTCATCGTGCTGGTGTTCCAGCACGGCGTCGGCTCGCGGCTCTTCGGGCTCGACGGCCCGACGTCCGCCATCTTCGTGGCGGTACCCGTGCTGGTGTTCGCCGTCGTGTTCGGCCTCAGCATGGATTACGAGGTCTTCCTGCTGAGCCGCATCAAGGAGGCGTTCGACCGCAGCGGCCGAAATACCGAGGCCACCATGGAGGGGCTGAGCGCGACGGCCTCGGTGATCACCTCGGCGGCGCTGATAATTATCCTGGTATTCGGGATCTTCGCCTTCGCGCGCGTGCTGGCGATGCAGCTCATGGGGTTCGGGCTGGCCGTCGCCGTGCTGCTCGACGCGACCGTGATCCGGATGGTGCTGGTGCCCGCGTTCATGCAGGCGATGGGGCGGTGGAACTGGTGGCCCGGGGTGCGGAGAATTCGGCCCAGGAACCGGCTGTCGTCGGAGATGCCCGAGCTGCAGGGGTAGAGACTGACCGGGCGGCTAGCGGGGCGAACGTACGCCGACGGCGTTGGCGGCGAGGCTGCTCAATCGCGTGGCGAAGGACAGCACCGCCCACCCGACGATCAGAAGCAAGGCCAGCGCCACCGCCAGCCCGAGGGCGGCGAGGCGGCGATCCCGGGCGGACGCGGACGCCGGCCGGGCGGGCGGCGCACCGCTCCGCACCCGGGCGAAGGCCGCGCGGCGGCGCGCCTCGTCACCGGGCTCATCCTCGGGCAGGCTGCGGACGAGGGCGGTCACCGACGGCAGTGCGGGAAGGCCGAGCCCGGGCACCGGCGGACGGAACCGCAACCGTTCGGCCCACGCGGCGCGGATCTCGGGGTGCAGCGCGGCCGGCTGCCAGCTCTGGCGTGCCGCATCGAAGACCGGCGTGGTCGGCGCGATCAGCGCGGCCTCGATTGCGTCGAGCACGGCCTCGACCCCGGCGAACTCGAGGTCGCCCGCGTCAGGATCGCTGCAGACGAACCGGGCGGCGGTCGTCACCGCTTCGCGTCGAGCCAGTCCGGCCCGATCCCAATGTCCACGACCAGTGGCACGCGCAGCTCGACGACGCCCTCCATGTGCTCCTGGACCAGCTCGCGCATCCGTTCGAGTTCGTCGGGTGGGACCTCGAAAACCAGCTCATCGTGTACCTGCAGCAGCATCCGGCTCCGCAGACCGCCCTCCTGGATGGCGTCGTGAATCCGGATCATCGCCAGCTTGATCAGGTCTGCGGCGGACCCCTGGAGCGGCGAGTTCTGCGCGTTGCGCTCGCCGTACGCGCGCATGTTGAAGTTGCGGTCTTTGATCTCGGGGATATAGCGGCGACGCTTGAACAAGGTCTCGACGTAGCCTTGCTCCCGGGCCAGCCGAACTTGGCGGTCGAGGAAGGCCCGGACGCCGGCGAAGCGCTCGAAGTAGCGGGCGATGAAGCTCCGGGCGTCCTCCTGCGCGATACCGAGCTGGCGACTCAGCGCGAACGGACCCTGTCCGTAGATCGTGGCGAAGTTGATCGTCTTGGCGCGAGCGCGCATGTCGGGCGTGACCTGGTCGACGGGAACGCCGAAGATGAGCGCCGCGGTCTGCCGGTGGATGTCGCCGCCCTGGTGAAACGCCTCAATGAACGCCGGGTCCCCCGACAGGTGCGCCATGAGGCGCAGCTCGATCTGCGAGTAGTCCGCCACCAGGAACTGCCACCCCGCCCGCGGCACGAACCCCCGGCGGATCTCCTCGCCCCGTGGCGTGCGGATGGGAATATTCTGCAGATTGGGATCGGAGGAGCTGAGGCGTCCAGTCGCCGCACCGTTCTGGTTGAAGCTGGTGTGGATGCGTCCAGTTCTGGGATTCACCGTGGCCGGCAGCGTGTCCACATAGGTGCTCTTGAGCTTCTGCAGCTCGCGGTAGTCGAGGATGAGCTGCGGTAGCGCATGGCCCATCGCGGCGAGCTGCTCCAGGACGTCGGCATCGGTGCTGGGGCCGGTCTTGGTGCGCTTGAGGACCGGAAGCTGCTGCTTCTCGAACAGGATGGTGGCGAGCTGGCGCGGTGAGTTGAGATTCAGCGCTTCGCCCGCGAGGGTGGCAATCTCGCCCTCCAGCCGGCGCAGCTCGGCGCCGAGCTCTGCGTCGAGTCGCGCGAACACCGCCGGATCGATCGAGATGCCCTCCCATTCCATGTCGACCAGCACGGGGACCAGCGGCATCTCGATCTCGCGGAGCAGCGGCTCCATCGCGATCTCGCGCAGCGCGGGGGCGAAGAACTCGTGGAGCGTGAGGACGGCCCCGCTGTCGGCCCCGCAGTACGCGGCCGCGGCCTGGACCGGGACCTCGGCGAAGGAGATCTCGGCCTTTCCGCGACCCGCCACGTCGGCATACGTCTGAAGCGTCCGGCCGAAATGCTCCAGGCAGAGCGTGTCGATGGCGAGCGAACGCCGACCGGGATCGAGGACGAAGCTCTCGAGCATCGTGTCGTAGGCGACGCCCGCGAGCTCGATGCCGGCGGCGCGCAGGATCTGCCAGTCGTACTTGATGTTGTGGCCGGCCTTCTTGACCGCGGGATCCTGCAGTAGCTCGGCGAGCGGCGCCAACGCCGGGTCGCCGAGCGACGGAAGGTTCGTGACCGGTGCGGGGGCCGCGAGTTCGCCGGCCGGCGCGCGGTGGCCGAACGGCAGGTACCAGACTTCGGTCGGGCTTGCGGCGAGCGACAGGCCGACCAGCGCCGCGCGCCGCGGCTCGAGCGAGGTGGTTTCCGCGTCGAGACCGACCAGCGGCGCGGCCCGGAGCCGGCGGACGAGCCCCGGCAGATCCTTCGGATCGTCGAGGATCACCACATCCGGCGCCGACTGCTCGTCGAGGGCATGCCAGTCCGCCGCCGTTTCCGGCAGCGTCGCGACGGCCGCGGCCGCCGCGGGCCCGGATGTCTCCAGCGTGCTGGAGGCGACCTCGGCCGCGCCGAAGCCATCCGGTTGTGACGGAGGTGGCAACTCGATGGCAGGCTGCGAGGTCTCCGCGGCATCGGCGGCGGTGGACCCGCCGGGTCCCCCGAGGCGCTTTGCCAGGGAGAAGAACTCGAGCTCCGAGAGAAGCCGCAGCAGCGTGTCCCGGTCGGGCTCGCGCAGCACCATGCTCGGGAGGTCGAGCTCCGCCGGGACGTCGCGCCGGATGGTGACGAGCTCCTTGGACAGCCGCGCGTTGTCAGTCTGGGAAAGCAGCGCCTCGCGAGTACGCTTGGCCGAGATCTCCGAGGCGTGGGCGAGAATGTTCTCCAGGTCGCCGTAATCGGCCAGCAGCTTCTGGGCACCCTTCTCGCCGATGCCACGGACGCCCGGAATGTTGTCCGACGAGTCGCCGACCAGCGCGAGGAAATCCACCACCTGATTCGGGGCCACCCCGAGACGCTCCGCTCCGTTCGACTCGTCGACCCAGACCTCGTCGACCGCCGCCGGCCCGCCCCGGCCCGGATTGAGCAGGCACACGCCTGGTCCGATGAGCTGATAGAAGTCCTTGTCGCCGGAAACGATGACCGCTTGCAGGCCGTGCGCGGCACCCTTGGTTGCCAGGGTGCCGATCACGTCGTCGGCTTCGTACCCGCGGATGGCGACGAGCGGAATCCGGAAGGCCTCGAGCAAGGCGCAGATCCGCTCCACCGCGCGGTCGAAGTCGGCCTGGAGCGAGTCGTCGAGCTTCTCGCGGGTGGACTTGTAGTCGGGGTAGCGCTCCTCGCGGAACGACGTGCCGGCGTCGTTGACCCAGGCCACGTAGTCGGGCCGGTATTTCTCGCGGAGACGGAGCAGGAAGTTCACCACACCCCAGGCGGCGGACGTGTTTTCTCCCTTGGTCGTCCGCAGCGGGCGCGAGATCATCGCGAAGAATGCGCGATAGATCAGCGCGTAGCCGTCGATCAGGAAGAGCCGGGGTGGGGTGTGGTTGGGCATATGCGGAAGATAAGGCCGGTCGGCGACCCCCATCGCTGGCTACGCGGGTGGCAAGAGAAGACGCCGGCCCCTACCCCACTCCCGCCCTTCACGCCGCACGCTGCGGCGCGACTCGAGCTGCGCGCTTCAGGCCGTGTCCGGCTTGTGCGCTCAGGGCCCCCTGCTCAGGCCTGGTGCCCAGCGAGCGCTATTCCTGCCGACGCAATCTCGCGAGCGTACGCTCGTAGTCGGCCCGGCTGGTCGGCACGAGCTTGAGGCGGCCGAACCCGCTCTCGTCGCGGAAATACAGCTCCAACCGGTAGGTGATGTACGTCCACTTCACGATGCGGTTGGCGGTCGTGCCGGGCGTGTTCTCGACCACCTCGTCAGGCTGGCCGAGGTTGATGTAGACCTCGCCACGATCGGTACGCCACCCCGGCTCCTCCTCGTCGGTGAACCGCTGATTCGCCTGGGCCACCCGGGTGAAGTACGCGTTCAGCGCCTCGTTCTCGGGCGTCGTGGTATTCGGGTCCGTGGAAACGTAGAACTCGCGCCAGAGCTTGGCACGCTCGGATTGGGGTGCCTTCCGCATGGCGCTGATCTCGTTATCGTGCCCGAAGTAGCGCAGGATATCGAGCATCTCGTCGAAGTTGGTGACCACCCAGGCCTGGGTGAACGATACCAGCGCGGACACCTTGCGCTCCGCCTGTCCCTCCCCGACGACGAGGGTCAACTCGCCGAGGGCCACGCTGTCCGGCGAGAGACGCACAACCTGGCTTTCCACCTGGTGGCCGCCGCGGAATCGCAGGTCGTTCTGATGGACGACGTTCTGCTGCTCATCCAGAACCTTGAGCGGTACCGTGGTCGGCTTGGTGAAGTTGTAGCCCTCGATGTAGGCCAGCAGCGTGTCGCTGCCGTAGCCTACCGACCCGCGCGGATTGAGCACGAGATTGAGCGGGTCGGTGAAGTTTCCCCGGCCGGTCGCCTGATAGGTGAGGATCGGCGCGCTGGTGGTGCCGGCGGCGAAGTTCGGTGTGCTGTAGTCGGCTTCGGCGTGGCTCTCGGAGGTCGAGCCGACGTCGCGCACGGTGACGCTCACGTGATATGTGCCGGGCAGAAGGCGAAGCAGCTGCTGGAACAGCACGCTTTCGTCGGCCCGCTGGGTCTCCTGAAAGGTGGGCACCCGGACGATCTCCTCCCGAGTGACGTCGACCGACGGGGCCCCTTGCCGCCGGAACGACAGGCTCACCCGGTACCGCGCGACGAACACGTTCCCTTCCCGCTGGAACGCGAATGCCCGGTTTTCCAGCGACAACGCAAGCACGCCGATGACCGAATCCGCGGGCCCCGCGGCGAACGCCACGTTGCCCACAAACGGCAACGGCTGATCGGCGGCCAGCCGACCGAGGCGTCGGTAGAACTCCGTGGCATTGAGCACCCGGGTGAGCGATTCGGAGGCCGACGGCCCGCGCTCGCTGCCGACCCGGCTCCAGCTGCCGCAGCCATACAGAGTCGCGCACAGGATCGCGGACATCACCAACCGGCGCATCGAGCTCTCCAGGGACAGGGCGGCTCCGCCCGCGAGTCGCCAGACGGACGGTTAAGCTCGCTCACGAGGCGCGGCCACGCAACTTGCTGCGGGCTCGGATTCTCGGTAGCTTGGCGGTTCCATGAACGCTGACAACATGGTGGGCCGCACCGTGGCCGGATACCACCTCGCCGAATACATCGGCGAGGGCGGGACGGCGACCGTCTACCGGGCCGATCACCCGGACCGCGGCCGAGCGGCCGTGAAGATCCTGCGTCCCCGCCTAGCCCAGGATCCGATCGCGGTGAAGCGCTTCCTGCGCGAGGCGGAGTACGGTGCCCGCGTACGTCACGCCAACATCGTCCAGACCTATGATTACGGCGCCACGGACGGCCTGCACTATCTGGCGCTCGAGTGGGCGCAGGGCGAGCCGCTCGCCGAGTTCGTCAACCGGTCGGGCAAATTAGCCCCGCCACTCGTGGCGACGATCGTCGAGCAACTGGGTGCCGCCCTCTCTTGTGCGCACCAGGCCGGCATCATCCACCGCGACCTCAAGCCGGCGAACATCATGTATGACCCGGCGACGCAGACGGCCAAGCTGCTCGATTTCGGCATCGCGCGGGACTCGGAGCTCAGCCCGGAGGAGCGGCTCACGCGGGCGGGCTTCTTCGTGGGGACACTCCAGTACGTGGCACCAGAAACGCTGAGCGGCGAGTTGGTGAACGAGCAGGCGGATGTCTACAGTCTGGCCACGATCGCGTATTACCTGCTGACCCAGGAACTGCCGTTCACTGGGAAGAGCCCCCGGGAGTTGTTTCAGCAACTACTGACACAGGCACCGGTCCCGCTCAATCAAGCCGTTAAAGGACTTCGGTTTCCGGCACCACTCGAGGCCGCCGTCATGCACGGGCTCGAGCGTGATCTGAGCAAGCGTTCCAAGACGGTGGACGAATTCGCCCAGGAGTTGTGCACGGCCATCCGCCAGGGCGGGGGAAAGCGCGGCTTTCTCTCCTCGCTCTTCGGCAAGGGCGGAGAGTGACCGACGCGGACCGACTTCGCCAGCTCTTGCTGGAGCGGTCGGTTCGCCACGGAGACTTTCTGCTCGCCTCGGGTCAGCGTTCCTCCTACTACATCGATTGCCGCCTCACCACCATGAGCGCCGAAGGCCAGGTCCTGATCGGGCGCCTCGGCCTCGCGGCGATTCGCAGTGCGGGGTGGACGCCCGCGGCTGTCGGCGGGCTCACGATGGGAGCCGATCCCGTCGCCTACGCCATCGCCGCCGCGAGCTGGGCGAGTGGTCCCGCAATCGACGCCTTCAGCGTTCGCAAGGACGCCAAAGAGCACGGCATGGGGCGAACGATCGAAGGCAATTTCCGCCCTGGCGACGAAGTTGTCGTCATCGAGGACGTGATCACGTCCGGCGGGTCGGCGAAAACGGCGATTGCCGCCGTCACGGCAGCCGGCGGGCGGGTGCGCGGCGTGCTCGCGGTGGTCGATCGCGAGCAAGGGGGCAGGGAGGCCCTGATGACCGACGGGGTCGAAGTCCTGTCGCTGACGACCGGCTCACAGCTCCGCCTGGGCCAGCCCTCGACGGCGGCAGGCTAGCAACAGTCGCGGGAGATCACCAGGCAGCCTTCACTGCTCATCGCCGTCGGCGCCCGCGCGTCGCGCAAGCTCGACCGCGCTCGCCATCAGCCGTCGCCGCACCGGGCCCAGCGCTCGAGCCTCGTCTCAGGTCAGCTCGAGCCGCACCTGAAGCGGATCGCCCTCGACGCCGAGCAGATTCGCCAGCGTCCGGGTGCCGTGCCGCCGGAACTGCAGGGCCACGCGCGAGCGCCCGATGGCCAGGCCCGTGACGGTGAGATCACTCAGGAAATCGGGCAGAATTGGATCGCGAATGTGAAGGATGTGAGCGGGCGCCTCGGCGTAGATGCCGAGCATGGCCTGGAGCAGCATGAAGAGCGAGCCCGACGCCCAGGCCTGCGGTGAGCAGCTTACCGGGTAGTTGACCGGCCGAGTACCACGTTGTCGGGTCATGCCGCAGTACAACTCCGGCAAACGCTGAAAGTCCGTGTGTACCCCCGCCTCGTACAGCGCATGGACGATGGGAAGCGCGGCCCGCGCGTGCCCGTTGAGCGCCATGCCGAGCACCAGAATGGCGTTGTCGTGCGGCCAGATCGAGCCATTGTGATAGCTCATCGGGTTGAACGCCGCGTGCGACGAGCTGAGGGTACGAACGCCCCACCCGGAGAAGAAATCCGGCTCGAGAAAGCGAGCCGTGAGCCGCCGAGCCATCTCGGGGGTCGGCACCCGGCTCCATAGGAGGTGGCCGGCATTGGTCGTCGCGGTCGGAATCGGCCGCTTGGCCCCGTCCAGGGCGATGGCGAATATGCCCGGCTTTTCCATCCAGTACGCACTGCGAATGTGGTTTCTGAGCTCAGACGCCTCCTTGCGCAAGGCCGTCGCGCGGTCCGAGTGGCCGAGGTGCCGGTACAGCTCGGCCATCCGCAGCTTGGCGTCGTACACGTAGCCTTGCACCTCGACCAGCGCGATGGGCGGCTCGGGCAGCCGGCCGTCGGGGAAGGGCACGCCGTCACCGGAGTCTTTCCAGCCCTGATTAACCAGGCCCTTTGCCGATGTCCGGGCGTACTCCACGAATCCGTCGCCATCCAGGTCGCCGTAGCGGGCAATCCACTCGAGCGCACGCTCGGCATTCGGCATGAGCCCGCGAACGAGCTCGGTATCGCCGGTCCAGCGCCAGGTCTCGTGCAGCAGAATGAGCCAGAGCGGGGTTGCGTCCACGCTACCGTAGTACGGCACGTGCGGAATCTCGCCGCTCCGCGCCATCTCTCCACGACGAAGCTCGTGGAGGATCTTGCCCGGCTGCTCCTCGGTGTACGCGTCCTCGCGGCGCCCCTGGTGTCGAGCCAGGTAGCGGAGGGTATCGATCGCGATCCTGGGCTGGAGCGGCAGGGTCTGGAGCGAGGTGATGATGGAGTCGCGCCCGAACACGGTCGAGTACCAGGGAATTCCTGCGGAAATGACGGCATCCCCGTCGATCTCGACGTACAGCGCGCGAAGGTCATCCGCGGCCCGATGGATGAGACTGTCGAAGTCCGCGACGTCGCTTTCCCACCGGCTGTTGCCATCGTGCCACCCGTGGTACACCCGGTCGAGGCCCGCGCGGCACTCGTCGAGGCGGCAGGACGGGACAAGGATGCGATCCGTGCCGTCGTCGGCCCGCACATCCCACTCGAGGGCAACCGGCCGATCCGGCTCGAGGCGCACGTTCCAGTGCGCCGCGCGCTCGGTGAGCCGGTCGGGCGAGCGGCCGAACCGCACCACGGTCCGCACCAGGCGGCCGTCCCGGCCACGATACGCGAACACAAGCGAGTCGTCCGAGGGACGGGGGGCGAAGTACTGTCCGCGCGCCTCACGGCGCCAGCCCCGGACCTCGAAGATGTCGGCGAAATCGCAGCCGAGCTGGAGCTCGATCCAGTAGTCCACCGGGGCGCCGAGGTAACCCGTCAGGGTGAGCCGCTCCGCGAGGCGATCGGCGAGCGTGAGCTCCCGGCGAATGTGGACTACGTTCCTCGGATCCCACGGGTCGCCGCCGAAGGCGAGATTGCCGATCGCCAGATCGACCTGGGCGCAATACGCGCTTGGCACCTGGGCCGACAGCAGATCCGGTGGCCCGCCATGCACCGCAAGGTCGTAGTGGCTGAGGATCCGGGTATCGTCCTGGAAGAGACCGAGCGAGCAGACGCCGGCGGGTGCGATGCTGCCGTGCAAGTCCGCCAGCATGAAGAGCCGGTCTTGCTTGATCACGAGCGCGCGCTCCGGCAGCCGCTCGCTGGCGCAATCGAGCGAGGGATAGCCCACCGCATCGACCATGGGCACGGGGCGTAGCTGTTCGGGGAGCCTTTCGCGCTGGCTGGGAGCCGGCGCCTCGGCGGTTCGGCTCATGCCGCGGTGGTGGGCCAGGCGGTGGCCGTCTCCTTCGCCCGGGCGGTGTACAACCGCTCGTATTCCGCGGCCATCCGACGGTGATTGAAGCGGGTGACAGCCGCCGCTCTGATACGCTGTCGGTCGAGTTGATCGGCCGCCCCGCCGGGCCGGATCCACTCGGCCACCTGGTCCGCCGAGTCGGCGATGAGACCGGTGACGCCATGCTCGATCAGCTCGGATACGCTGCCACGCCGAAACGCCACCACCGGGCAGCCCGACAGCATGGCTTCGATCAGGATGAGGCCGAACGGCTCGTTCCACTCGATGGGAGCGAGCAGCGCGCGCGCGTCACGGAGCAGGGGAACCTTCTGCTCGGGCCCGATGCATCCCAGATACGTCACATGCGGCAGGCGCAGTCGTGGCTCGACCTCGGACCGGCCATAGTCGCGGTCACGCGGGTGCACCTCACCGGCCACCCGGATCGGGACGCCCGCTCGCGCCGCCGCATCGATGGCCGTGTGCAGGCCCTTCTCGCGGGCGAACCGGCCCACGAAGCACACATAGGATCCGGGCCGAGTGGTGGACCGATATCGGCTCGGATCGAGGCCGTGGTGGACGACCGTGCAGTGGGGCACGCCGACCTCCCGGCCGCACTGGTCACCTGAAATGGCCACGAACGCGACCTCCGGAAAGTCGGCGTAGTAGGTCGACAACTCGGGCTCGAACGCATGGTGCAGCGTATAGACCAGGGGGATGTCGGGCAGCAGGCGGCCGAGGGCGAGGGCGGCGGCGGAGTGCGCGTGGATGACGTCGTAATCACCCTCGGCCACCTGGGCCATGGCCCACGAGGTGTGGTTGAGATCAGTGAAGGCTGCGGGCGGCCATTGGGCGCGAGGGTAAAGCGAGCACAGGCGTGCCCGGCTCCGGGAATCGCCGGTGGCGAAGAGCGTCACAGTGTGTCCGCGGTCGATCAGGCCCTCTACCAGATCGTGAACGACCAGTTCGGTCCCGCCGTACAGGGGCGGAGGCACCGGCACGAATGGAGTCGAAACCATTGCTATACGCATCGATCACTGCCCGTCGTCTACGCGCGGCGCCGACCGCCACCGGAAAGGGGCGGCTCCGGCGTCCGCGCACTCAGGTACAGTTACACCAAAGGTCGTCGCGCTGCAACAGGCGCTCGCGCAACGGAGTGCTCGCATTTTCACACTTCGCTTCGTCCCGGTGACGCGCGCCACGGCACGGCTCGGCTCCCGAGCTTCTGACGGGTGTGGGCCGCCAGGTCGGTGCCGTCTCCTTTATCGGAAAACGGTAAGCTGAGTGCCACTCGATTCGAGGAGCGATCATGCGGTCGTGCCATGGTAGCAGCAGGGTATGCTCTCCCGCGGTCCTCGCCGCTGCCGTCGTGGTCGCGGCTCCTCTCGCGGCTCAGGCCCCGCGCGCTCACCCGACGTGCCAGGGCGCCGAGTACCGTCAACTCGATTTCTGGGTAGGAGACTGGGATGTCACGAGCCACGGCCACCCGGCGGGCAAGAACCTGGTAACCTCGGAGGAAACCGGGTGTCTTGTCCACGAGCACTGGACCGGGAGCGAAGGCGACACGGGCCAGAGCTTCAATTTCTATGACCGCGGTGACCGGCAGTGGCACCAGGTCTGGGTCTCCAACAGCGGGACCGTGCTCGACCTGGCCGGGACCTACGCCGATGGAACACTGACGTACCGCGGCCAAAGCCGTCGCCCCGACGGCACCACGCTCGAGCACCGGCTCAGCTTCCACGCAAATCCGGATGGCACCGTGCACCAGCTCTGGCAGACATCTTCGGACGGCGGCGCCACCTGGAGCGAAGCCTTCGAGGGACTCTATCGGAAACGCCGCGGCTGAGCGCGGTCCCGTTTCGTCGGGCACCCGCACGTCGGTATCTTCAGGCATCCTCGCCGCCCATTTCCGGATGCTTCGCATTACACGACTCCCGGCGCTGTTGGCCCGCCTTTGTCTCGTCACCCCGCTGACCCGCGCCGCCGCCCAGCATGCCATGGACCCGGCGCGGGTCTGCCGGGCCATCTCGGAGCCCTCCAACGCGCCGTGAGGATCGGGCGTGGGCGCCGCGAGGGTAACCGTTCGGTCGTCGGCGTCGATCGAGTGGTGATGCTCGGCCCGTCGGGACCGGCGGCGGCGGATCACGTCGAGCGCGGCCGAGGTCGCCGTGCGGTATACGTAGGACGTGGAGACCTCGCCGATCTGCTCACTCGTGCGCTGGGCCCGCCACAGCCGGATCCGCACCTCCTGCATGACCTCGTCCAGATCAGCCTCGTCGAGGCGGTACCGGCGGCCCACCTGCCGAACCATCGCGCCGAACCGGGTAACTACGGCCTCGACGGCGACGGAGAGATGATGCTCGGCTTCGGGGCAGCGTCATGCCGGAAGTATCGAACTCCCGGCGTGGGGGCGCCAGCGCCGCCGTGCATCACCGAAGAGCCGGAAACAATGAGGGCATGTCATGGACATGCCCTCATGCTCGAAGTGCGTCTGCCATCCTGGTGATCGACCAGAGACGTGGATCAAGCGCATAGCGCCCGTTGCCGCCCAGCGGGGCCGTATGGCTATGCGATCGGCTCCAGGCCGGCGAGAATCGCCTCACGGCGAGGCTCGAGGAAGGGCGGCAGGGCGACGTGCTCACCCAGCGTGGCCGGATCCTCATCGACGGCAAAGCCGGGGCCATCCGTGGCGATCTCGAACAGCACGCCGTTCGGCTCCCGGAAATACAGGCTGCGGAAGTAGTAGCGGTCGATCTCGCCGCTGTTGGGGATCTGCAGCTCGTCGAGCCGGGCGCGCCAGGCGTGATACTCCTCCACGCTCGAGGTGCGGAACGCGACATGATGCACCCCACCCGCGCCAAGCCGCGCGGGCCGGAGCTCAGGCTGCACAACCACGTGGAGCTCGGCGTGTGCGCCGCCCTGGCCCATCTCGTAGACGTGCACCGTGTGGCGCGTGTCCTCGGGCACCGGGTACTCCCGCACGGCCCGCAGTCCCATGACCCGTGTCAGTACCGCATCCGTTGCGCGGAGACTCGGCACGCTCATGGCGATGGGGCCGAGGCCGCGAATCTGCCGCTCGGCCGGCACGGGGCTCCGATCCCAGGGTGTCGGGGGGTCCCCCCGCCCGCCGTCGTCGACGAGAGCAAGACGCTGGCCTTCGGGATCCTCGAAGTCGAGCGTGAGCCGGCGGTCGCGCTCCACGATGGGGGCGGCGAGGACGCCGCGTTGGGTGAGGTATGCGGCCCACCACTCGAGCGTCTCGCGTCCGTTCACGCGCAGATGGGTGCGCACCACGCTATGCGTGCCGCGGCGCTCACGCGGCATCTTCCAGTCGAAGAACGTGAGGTCGGTGCCGGGTGTACCGACGGCATCGGCGTAGAACAGGTGGTAGGCGCTGACGTCGTCCTGATTGACGCTGCGCTTCACCAG
This sequence comes from Gemmatimonadales bacterium, assembly GCA_051955835.1. Lineage (GTDB taxonomy): Bacteria > Gemmatimonadota > Gemmatimonadetes > Gemmatimonadales > GWC2-71-9 > CAVVWJ01. Next base: position 54,647 of record JBQCGH010000105.1, on the reverse strand, counting down.
ACGCATGCCGAGCGTCTCGGTGTAGAACCGATAGTTGCCGCGGATGTCTGCGGAGACCGCGGTCAGGTGATGAATGCCGGTCAGATCCATACGACACCTCCGCCCGCGGCGGGCTCGCCGCGGTCACACCTTGATGAACGTCGCGATATCGGGGCGCGACCGCAGGGCCGCCAGCGCGTCGGGGTCGGGCCGCTCGGGCCGGTCGCGTGCGCAATCGACCATGCAGAGAAAGCCGAGCGGTTCCGCGCCGATCGGCTGGAACTGATGCCAGGTGAGCGGAGGCACGCGGACGAGATCGTGCGTGGCGGCGTCGATCACCCGGTCGCCGACCAGGACCCGGGCCCGGCCGCGCACGATCATCACCGCATGCGCGTGCTGATGCCGCTCGAGCGACGACCAGCCGCCCGGCGCCACCTCGAAATAGCGGAGCTCGCAGGCGAGGCCCTCGCCGCCGGAAAAGAGCAGCTGCCGGGTGACGCCGGCGAAGTGCGTACCGTCGTTCTTATATGGTTTGACGTCGACGCCTTCCCATCGGAACGGATCGGTTTGCCGCACGTGCGTGCTCACGGCACCGGCTCCGCGGCCGCGGCGCGCGTCACGCGGTCCACCAGCGCCCGGGTGCGCTCGAACAGGGCGTCACCGCGGTCGTACAGGCTCCCGCCGATGAGCAGGATGCAGTCGGGCCCGTAGACCTCGAGCAGCTCGCCGATGCGGTCGACCTTGATGCCGCCGGCAGGCGCCGGCAACGCGGGGCGTGCCCGCGGGTGGTCGGCACGCAGCGCCTCCGCGATCGCGCGGCAGGTCTCGAGGCTGTAGGTGAACCGCCCTCCCGCATGCGGGAAGATCACGGCATCCGCGCCGAACCAGCGGAACAGCTTTCCGAGGAGCAGCGGCTCCGACAGCCGAAGCGTGCCGGCCAGCGCGGGGTGGGCCACAATCGGGAGACCGTCTGCCATGGCGGCGAGCTGGCACAGGAAGGGAAGCCCGGTCACCATAGGTGAGACCATCACCGCCCGCACACCCGCCTCCCGCGCGAAGGCGAGCTGACGCATGACCCGGTCCGGCGCACCGATCAGGTTGGGCACGTACAGTGCACGGCGCCCGGTCTCTCGGGCGGCATCGTCCACCGCGCGGACGCACGTTTCGACCCGTGCCTCGAAGGGACAGAATGCGTGGTCGGCGAGACCGTGATCGTCTTTGATAAGATCGATGCCGGCCCGGGCGAACGTGCCCGCCAGCGCCGCGAGGGCCACGGGACGGAGTCCCATGGGCTTGAGCGCGGTCGCGAGCAGCGGACGTCCGCCGACGCCAGCGATCTCCCGCAGGCCGGCGATACCCACCCGCGGCCCGGGGAGCCAGTCGAAGGCGGAGCGCGGGAGCGCCACGTCATCCAGCACCACATCCGGCTGCAGCGACGAGTTGCCGAACAGCACGTTGAGCAGCTGCGCGGGGTCGGCCGCGGCGGTCACGAGCGGCTGGGCGATCGTCACCCGATGGCACTCGCGTCCCGCGGGGCGAATCGCTTCGACCTGGCCGAGCACGTGCTCCGCCACCCACGGGTCGCGCATGGCGACGGCGCGGGGCAGCTCCACCGCCTGCTCCAGCATGAGCGCCTCCGCCCGCTCGGCGATACGCTCCGCCGGCGCGCGGACGAGGTAGGAGACGCGGATCGCCTCGGCCATGCTCCAAGTATACGCCGGATCCGCGGCTTGCCAGATGCCCGGGCCGCGGACACGTTCCCTCCCATGCCTCTTACTCAGGTCAAGATGATACCCACTTCACCGGCCGTCGATTTCAGCCTCGATTTCCAGGACCTCCTGGGGCGGCCCGTCGAGCAATGAGCGGAGCCGACGCTGGGGCGACCGCGGCCACTCGGCCGCCGCTGCGCCACCTCCACCACGTGACCGCCACGGTCGACCGCGACCAGCCGGACCTGGACTTCTTCTCCGGCCGGCTCGGCCTCCGGCTGGTCAAGCGTACGGTCAACTTCGACAACCATAACGTCCACCACTTCTACTATGGGACCGAGCGTGGCGACCCGGGCACGATCTGGACGACGTTTCCCTACGGTGGCCAAAGTGTGCCCGTCGGGGTGCACGGCACCGGCCAGATCGTGGCGACCGCGTTCTCGATTCCCGCCGGCGCCGAGAACCACTGGCGTGCGAGACTCGAGGCTGACGGTGTTCGGGTCGAGCAGAGGAAGGCACGGTTCGGTGCATCTCCGCTCGCACTGCGCGATCCGTCCGGGCTTGTCGTCGAGCTGGTGCCGGACGCGCGCGATGAACGACCACCCTGGCCGGGGTGTAGCGTGAGCCCCGAGCTGGCGATCCGCGGCCTGCACGCGGTGACCCTGCTCCTGCGCGACCGCCGTCCGACCGCCCGGTTCCTGACCGAGGTGCTCGGCTTCCGGATGGTGGGTGAGGAGGGCACCCGCAGCCGCCTCTGCGTCTCGCACGACGCTCCGGGGCATCTGGTGGATCTCGTTGAATCACCCGCGGCGCCGGCCGCGCGCAACGGCCTGGGCACGGTCCATCACGTGGCGTTCGCCATCGACGGCGCCGAAGGACAGCTGCGGTTGCGGGAGGAGCTGGTGCGTCTCGGCGTAGAGGTCACGCCCGTGCGCGACCGCACCTATTTCCAGTCCATCTACTTCCGCGAGCCGGGAGGCGTGCTGTTGGAGGTGGCGACCATGAGTCCCGGCTTCACGGTCGACGAGCCGCTCGCCCGCCTGGGCCAGTCCCTCCGGCTTCCGCCTTGGGAGGAGCCACACCGCGCCGAGATCGAAGCGGCGCTCCCGCCCATTTCCGTCGCTGGTTAGCTTCGACGACACTCCTCCCCGTACGCTCCCCACCGCCGAGGATCATGGGTTCGCCCTCCCAGGTCGAGCGCCGTCCGCCGCCCCGTCGCCCGCCGCCGTCGCGCCTTGCGCGGCTGAGCCGCCACCTCACCGCGCAGGTCCTCGTCGCCATCGTGCTCGGCGCGCTGCTCGGCGCCTATTGGCCGACGGCCGGCCGGGCCATGAAGCCGCTGGGCGACACCTTCGTGAACCTGGTGCGGATGGTGATCGGACCGATCATTTTCCTCACCATCGCGCTCGGGGTTGGTCACACGAGCGACCTCCGGCGCGTCGGTCGCGTGGGCCTCAAGGCCCTGATCTACTTCGAGGTGGTGACGACCTTCGCGCTGGCCATCGGGCTCGCAGTGGTGAACGCGGTTCGGCCGGGCGCCGGCATCGATGCGTCCGGCGTCAGCGCCGGGGTCGTCGCACAGTACACGGCCTCGAGCGCCCGGTTCGACGCGGTGGCGTTCCTGACGCACATCGTCCCGTCGAGCGTGGTGGGCGCGTTCGCGCAGGGCGACATTTTGCAGGTCGTATTCTTCTCGATCCTCTTCGGCGTGGCCCTGGCCTCGCTCGGGCGGGCAGGTCGACCGGTCGCGCGGATGCTGGAGCGCCTCATGCAGGTGTTCTTCCGAATCGTGGCGATCGTGATGGCGGTGGCCCCGATCGGCGCGTTCGGCGCGATGGCGTCGACCGTCGGCAGCTTCGGCGTCGGCTCGCTGCTCACCCTCGGGCGTCTCATGGCCTGCGTGTACGCCACGATGGTGCTCTTCATCTTCGTGGTGCTGGGCACCATTGCCCGCCTGTCCGGGTTCAGCCTGCTCCGCCTGCTCGGCTACATCAAGGACGAGATCCTGATCGTGCTGGGCACCTCATCCAGCGAAGCCGTCCTCCCGCGGATGCTGGACAAGATGGAGCGGTTCGGGTGCGACCGACCGGTGGTGGGCCTGGTGATTCCCGCGGGCTATTCGTTCAACCTCGACGGGACGTCGATCTACCTTTCCATGGCCACTCTCTTCATCGCCCAGGCGTATGGCGTGCACCTCGCCCTCGGGCAGCAGCTCGCGGTGCTGGGCGTGCTGATGATCACCTCGAAGGGCGCCGCGGGCGTGACCGGCTCGGGGTTCATCGTCCTGGCCAGCACACTTTCCGCGATGCGCGTCGTCCCGGTGGAGGGGGTGGCGCTCGTGCTCGGCGTCGACCGGTTCATGAGCGAGGCCCGGGCGATCACCAACCTGATCGGCAACGCGGTGGCGACGGTGGTGATCGCCAAGAGCGAAGGCGCGTTCCACCCTCCCGGATGAGGATCCGCATGCGCGCACTGATCCGCGCGATCGCCCTGCTGCTGGCGCCGGCGGCGCTCGCCGCCCAGATCTCCCCCGCCGAGTATGCCGCCCGACGCGATACGCTTGCCGCGCATCTGGGCGATGGCGTGGTGGTCGCGTTCGGCGCCGTGTCGCCGACCGAAGTCGCGCGACAGTCGCAGCTTCCGGCCTTCGGCTGGCTCACCGGGGTGCGCGAGCACGACGCCGCGCTCCTGCTCGTGCTCCATGGCGGCCGCGCGGCAGGCACGCTGTTCACGCAGCCGCGCGATCCGCGTCGGGTGCTGTACGACGGATTCCCGCCGGACTCCTCGGCCCTCGCGCGCGCCACCGGGCTTGGGGTACGCTCGATCTCGGCGCTGCCGCCGATGCTCGACTCGCTGGCTGCCCGCGGAGACACCGTGTACACGCTGCGGGACTACGCCGGCGAGGACTATGCCGACACCGACACGCTGACGCGCGGCGCCGTCTTCATGGGGGCCTTCGCGCAGGCGCATCCACGCGCCACGGTCCGGGACGCTCACCCCACGGTGGACAGTCTTCGCGCCCGGAAGAGCCCGGCCGAGCTGGCGTTGCTCCGGCGGGCGATCGATGTGACGGTCGCCGCGCAGCGCGAGGCGATGCGCACGGTCCGCCCAGGCTTGTTCGAGTATCAGATCGAGGCACTCTTCAGCGCGGCCTTCCGCCGGAGCGGCGGGGACGGTCCGGCGTTCGGCTCGATCATCGGCTCGGGACCCAACTCGACCCAGTACCACTACGAGGCCAACCAGCGGCAGATGCGCGCGGGCGACGTGCTCGTGATGGACGTCGGCGCCGGATGGGACGGCTATGCGGCCGACGTGACCCGGACGGTTCCGGTCAGCGGGCGGTTCACCGCCGACCAGCGGGCGATCTACCAGATCGTACGCGACGCCCAACGCGCGGCGGAGCGCGTCGCGGCCCCTGGCGCGTCCTACGAGGCATGGCGCGACTCCGCGCGCGCCGTGATCGCGCGCGCGGTCGCCCGGCTCGGACTCACCGAAGGCGTGGACGCCACCTTCGATCCGCCCTGGGCCGACCAGTGCCGGCAGGAGGCCGTCCGGTGCACCCAGGCCTTTCTCTACATGGCCCACGGGCTGGGCCACGGCATCGGGCTCGAGGTACACGACCCGCCCCACCCGTGGAAGGACGCGGGTCGCTTTGCCCCGGGAGAGGTCTTCACCATCGAGCCCGGGGTGTACGTGAGCACGCGGCTGCTCGACATGCTGCCGGACACGCCGAAGAACCGCGCGATGATCGCGAAGGTCCGTCCGGCGGTCCAGCGGTACAACGGCATCGGCGTTCGGATCGAGGACGACTACGCCATCACGGGCACCGGTGTCGAGTGGCTCAGCCGCGCGCCCCGCGAACCGGCCGAGGTCGAGTCGGCCATGGCGCAGCGTGGCCGATAGCGCGCCTCGGCGGCCGGTGTGGCCGCTGGTGCTGGCCCTCGTGCTCTTCGGGCTCGCCGTCGTGGCCGGGCGTCGCGTCGCGTACGGCTCCGCGGCGCTCGGGCGGCTCACCGGCGGTGACACGAACGTCAGTCAGGCGGTCGTGGTCGAGCAGACCCGCGCGGTCGCCCGCCTGGTGACGAGCGAAACCATGCTGCGCGACGTGGTGGTGTACGAGAATAGCCGGCTCGGCTCGACCAAGCGGTCGCTCGTCGTGGTGACCGGCAAGGTGCTGACCGGTTTTGATCTCGACCATGGCACGGAGGTCACCGTGGACCGACCCTCGCACCGCGTCCGGATCACGCTCCCGGAGCCGGCGGTCATGGGCGTCGAGATCACCGACCTCAGGACCTACGACGAGCAGCGCGGACTCTGGAACCCATTCCGGCCCGCCGACCGGGACACCATCTTCGCGCTCGCGCGCCGCCAACTGGTCGCGTCGGCGAACCAGCTCGAGCTGGCGGGACACGCGAAGGAGAGCGCGCGACGTCTGCTCGAGGCGATGGTCCACGCGGACGGCTACACAACCGAGATCGCCTTCGGCCGGTCGACCGAGCCCTCCGACACCGATCGCTGAGGAGATTGTCGTGCTCGCCTATGTGTTCTGGCACTGGCGTCGCCCGGACGTATCGGCCGCCGACTACGAAGCGGCGCAACGCCGATTCCACGAGGCGCTCGCGGCCGTGCCGCCGCCGGGCTTCCGACGCTCGTGGTGTGCCGGCATCTCGGGCGCTGCGTGGGCTGGCGGCGGTGCCGACTCGTACGAGGACTGGTACCTACTCGATGATTCCGCGGCGATCGACCCGCTCAACGCGGCCGCGGTGAGTGCATCGCGCCACGGACCGCACGATGCCGCGGCCGCACTGGCGGCCGGTGGCACGGCCGGTCTCTACTCCGCACGCCTCGGCGCGACGGATGATCCGCCGAAGGTCGTCTCATGGTTCGCGAAGCCGGCAGGCATGCGCTATCCGGACCTGTTCGCGACGCTCGCGCCGGTGGTGCGCGAGGGGAAGGCCGCGCTGTGGGGCCGGCAGATGACGCTCGGGCCCGCGCAGGAGTTCTGTGTACACTCATCCGCACCGATGTTGCTCCCGACCCCGCTCGCGGCGACCGTGATCGAGTGCCGCCGGGTCTGGCCGGGCTGACCATGTCCGGAGGTCCGCAACGCAACGGGGGCATGCGCCGCGGCGCATGCCCCCGTCAGTTGTCCGCGCCGTCAGCCGGGCGACTAGGAGGTCTGCCGCTGAGCCGGCTTATGCCTCGCCGATCACCGGCCTGGACCGGCTTACCAGCACGCCGCACAGGCCGCCGTGCTGCGCCACGTTCACGACCTGCTTCTGCGACGCCCGCGCGAGAATGGCCACGCCGTCGTCGCTCGCCGCGAATCCCATGACCGTGTAAAACGGCTCGATGTGCACCGCGCCGTCGGGCCCGGCCACCGGGAATTCGCGCACGGGGATCGATGCGACCTGCTGCACCACCCAGCGATCGTCCTGGTCCTCCAGCGCCGCGGCCACCGCCGCCTCCCACTGCTCGCGCGTTACCGCCGGACCGATCACGATCCCATCGCCCCCGTAGGCCCGATTGGGCTTAAGCACCAGCGCCTCGTGATGCCACCGGGCGAAGTCGATCAGGTGACCGGTCCGGCCGTCGGGCAGGACCGTGCGGCGATCGCCGAGCACCCGGGTCCACAGGATGTGCCGCTGGAACACCTGCCGCTCCGCGGGGGTGAAGTACTGCTGGCACAGACGCGGATCGGTAAGCACCTCCCAGCACGCCTTCTGGTCGAGATCGGCGGCGATCGAGGAGACCACCCGGTTCTCCCGCAGGAGCATACGCATCGGCTCGACGTCCACGCCTTCGTCCGCGAGCTCGAGCAGGTCCACCACCCCGTAGTCACGATAGGCCAGGTCCACTCGCTCGTCGCCGTACCACACGGCACCGTCACGGACGGAGAGCTCCGCCGGATCCGCGTGCATGACGCGGAGGCCGTGGTGACGCTCGAGGTAGCGAGCGAGCTGCGCCTGCTCGTCGGGGCCGGTGCCGGCATACTTGGGCTCGATGAAGCAGATTTGGCGCCCGCAGCCGGTGGCGGCCATGTGCTCGAGAAGCGTCCCCGTGAGCAGCTCGCGCATGTCCTGGCCGACTGCGAGGTCGAGCGCGTCGTCGCCGGCACGAAGCACCGGCCCGACGATGTCGGCGATCAGGCGCTCGCAGGTCGGTACCAGGTGGAGGCCGCCGATACCCATCAGGTTCGGCTCGACGAAGCGAAGCGTTTCCTTCCACATCGGGCTGGTGAAGTCCACCAGCGCGTCGAGCCGCCCGAACACCGGGTTCTGCGACTCCTGCCGCGGCCCCCAGCACTCGCGGAGCCACGCCTCCTCGGCATCGGGGAGGCGCAGGATCTCGCGCACCGAGAAGTCGTGTAGATAGAGCGACGGCAGCCGCTTGAGCGCGTTCTGTACCGTGAGCGTGACGTGGTGAACGTACGCCAGCTGGTCCGGCAGCACGGTGATCGGCGCGGGCAGGATTCGGATGGGCTCGACCTCGCCCTCGTGCAGGTAGACCACGTGCTGTGCGAGCGCGCCGGCCCGAAGCCGCTCGATCAGCCCGGCTTGCTCGGCGGGCGCGAGACGATAGAGCGCGTGCTGCACCCGGCTGGCGACGGCCAGCCCGGCGAGGCCATGCTCCTCGGCGGGGGTCAACATCGGGGCTCCGTCCGGCGGGGGGTGTCATGTGTATGTTACTCCCGGACCAACCCCATGCCAACGTATCACCCCCATCACTGCGGAGGACCATGCACGCGGAGCAAGCCTACGACGAGCTCATCCGCCGAGTGCGTGACGAGTCGCTCCTGACCACGATCGAAGCGCTGCTCGAGTGGGACCAGGACGCGTATATGCCACCGGGGGGCGTCGAGAACCGGAGCGAGCAGCTCGCCCTGGTCGCCGGCCTGTTGCACGAGCGCGGGACCGATCCCCGGGTGGGTGAGCTCATCGCGACGGTCGAGACCTCGAATTTGCTCGCGGATCCGGCCTCGCCGGCCGCGATCAACGTGCGGGCGCTCCGGCGCGAGTACGATCGCTTCGTCCGGCTGCCGCGGACGCTGGTCGAAGACGTGGCGCGCACCACCGCGTTGGCCCAGAAGGCGTGGGCGGCGGCCCGGGCCGCGTCCGACTTCTCGCGGTTCCGGCCCTGGCTCGAGCGGATTGTCACCCTCAAGCGGGGCGAGGCCGACTGCGTCGGGTACGCGGAAGAGCCCTACGACGCGCTGCTCGAGGACTTCGAGCCCGGGCTGCGAAGCCGCGTGGTGGCTCGGCTGTTCGCGGCGCTGCGCCGCGAGCTGGTCCCGCTGGTCGACCGGCTCGCCGGCGGCGCGCGCCGTCCGGACCTGTCGGTGCTCCGCCGCCACTTTCCCCGCGAGCGCCAGCGTCGGTTCGGCGAGACGGTCGCCGCCGCGGTCGGCTTCGATTTCACCCGCGGCCGCATGGATCTCGGCGTCCATCCCTCCTGCACCGCGATCGGTCCGGGCGACTGCCGCGTGTCGGTGCGGTTCGACGAGCGGGACTTCGCGGGCGGGTTGTTCACCATTCTGCACGAGGTCGGCCACGGATTGTACGAGCAGGGCCTCGACCCCGCGCACTACGGCACCGCGGTCGGCGAGGCGGCCTCGGTCGGCATGGACGAGGCGCAAGCCCGGTTCTGGGAGAACCGGGTGGGCCGCGACCGCGGGTTCTGGGATTACTTCTACCCGCGGGCCCGCGAGCTCTTTCCCGAGAGCCTGGGCGACGTCTCGCCCGACGAGTTTCACGCGGCGGTGAACCGGGTGGCGCCCTCCTACGTCCGGATCCAGGCCGACGAGGTCACCTACAATCTGCACGTGATGATCCGGTTCGACCTCGAGCGGGCGCTCGTCTCGGGCACGCTCGCCGTGGCCGATGTGCCGGACGCGTGGCAGGCCGCCTACCGCGACACCCTCGGACTCGCCCCGCGGGGCGACGCCGAGGGCTGTCTCCAGGATGGCCACTGGGCCGACGGGCTGATCGGCTACTTCCCGACCTACACCTTGGGCGACGTCTTCGCCGCCCAGCTGTACGCCGCGGCCGAGCGCGAGCTCGGCGACCTGGGCGAGCAGTTCGCGCGGGGCGAGTTCGGCGAGCTGGTCGCGTGGCTGGGTCGGCGGGTGTATCGGGAGGGGGCGAGATATCCGTCGGCGCGGCTGATCGAGGTGGTGACGGGCTCGCCCCCCGACCACCGGCCCCTGGTCGCGGTGCTGACCCGGAAATACGCGGACCTGTACGGGATCTGAGGACCGCGCGGCCGGGTCGCTCGCCGCGCTGGGTGCGTGCCTGCCGTGTCGCTCTTACACTGTCCGTACCCGCGCCGCCGCATCCGGCGCGATGCCGGGCGCGTGGTCCCGGCCACGCTCCGCCTGCCGTTCCCGCGCGCGGGCCTGCCGGCCACTCCCGAACCGGTGCTGCAGCGCGTCCAGATAGGTGTAGATCACGGGCGTGATGTACAGCGTGATGAGCTGCGAGAACGCGAGGCCGCCGACCACCGCGATGCCCAGCGGGCGCCGCGATTCCGCGCCGGCGCCGTGCCCCAGCGCGATCGGCAGCGTGCCGACCAAGGCCGCCATCGTAGTCATCATGATCGGCCGGAACCGGACGCTGGCCGCCTCCAAGATCGAATCCCGCGCGTTCTTCCCCTCCTTGCGCTCGGCCTCGATCGCGAAGTCGATCATCATGATCGCGTTCTTCTTCACGATCCCGATCAGCATGATGATGCCGACGAACGCGTAGATGCTCAGGTCCTGCTGGAAGACCACCAGCGCGAGCAGGGCGCCGAAGCCCGCGAACGGCAGGCCGGAGAGAATGGTGATCGGGTGCACGAAGCTCTCGTACAGGATCCCGAGCACCAGATAGATCACTACGATCGCGAGGATCAGCAGTACCAGCAGCCCCTGCTGCGCGTCCTGGAACGCCGCGGCGGTGCCCGAGAAGGCCGTGCTGATGGTGGACGGGAGCACCTCGCGCGCGGCCTGTTGCACGCGCCCGACCGCGGTGCCGATCGAGGTCCCGGGCTCGAGATTGAACGAGAGCGTGACCGACGGGAGCTGGCCCGAGTGGTTCACCGTCAGCGGACCGGTGCCGGTGGTCACTTGTGCCAGGCTGCCGAGCGGCACCGACACGCCGTCGCGACCGGTCAGGTGGAGCAGGTTCATCGCCGAGAGGTCGCGCTGGTACTGCGGGAGCAGCTCCATCACCACCCAGTACTGGTCATTGGGGGTATAGATCGTGCTGACCTGGCGCGCGCCGTAGGCGTTGTAGAGCGCGTTCTCGATCTGGTTGGCGTCGATGCCCAGCGCGGACGCGCGATCGCGGTTGATGCTGACCTGCACCTCCGGGTTCTTGATCTGCAGGTCCGAGGTGACGTCCGTGAGACCGGGGATGTCGTGCAGCCGCTGCTCGAGGCGGGTGGCGCCCTGGTACAGCGCATCCATGTCGGAGCTCTGCAGGGTGAACTGATACAGGCTCTTGGACGAGCGGCCGCCGATGTTGATCACCGGCGGATTGGTCATGAACACGCGGAGTCCCGGCACCGCCGCGAGCTTCCGGGTGAGCGACTGCGCCACCTCGTCGGCATCCATCGACCGCTGATCGCGGTCCTTGAGGTGGATAAAGAGCCGCCCCTGGTTCACCGTATTGCTCCGCCCGCCAGCCCCGATGGAGGACATGAAGCCGTCTACGTTCGGATCCTCCTGCACGATGGCGGCCGCCGCCCGCTGGTGCTGCTCCATGGCATCGTAGCTCGTGCCCTCGGCGGTCTCGGTCGTGCCGCTCAACTGGCCCGTATCCTCGCTGGGGATGAAGCCCTTCGGCACGATGCGGCCCAGCACGATCGTTCCGATCAAGATGCCCAGGCTGAAGAGCATGGCGAGGCCGCGGCGGTCCATGACCCACGCGAGGCTCCGCTCGTATCCGGCCAGCGAGGCCTCCCAGGCACGCTCGGTGGCCCGGTACCAGCGCCCGCGCGGTGCGTCTTTCGGCTCGTGCCGAAGCCAGCGGCTCGAGAGCATGGGCGTGAGCGTGAGGGACACGAAGCCCGACACCAGGATCGCCACGCCGATCGTCACGGCGAACTCGCGGAACAGCCGCCCGATTAAACCCCCGAGCAGCAGGACCGGGATGAACACGGCCACCAGCGAGAGCGTCATGGAGACCACCGTGAAGCTGATCTCGCGGCTCCCGTTGAGGGCCGCCTCCATGACGGGTTCGCCGTTCTCGATATGGCGCACGACGTTCTCGAGCACGACGATGGCGTCGTCCACCACGAAACCGACGGCGAGCGTGAGCGCCATCAACGACAGGTTGTCCAGGCTGAAGCCCAGCAGGTACATCACCGAGAACGTGCCCACCAGCGACATCGGCAGGGCGAGCGCGGGGATGGCCGTGGCCCGCACGTTTCGGAGGAACAGGAAGATCACCATCACGACCAGACACAGGGCGAGGAAGAGGGTGAACTTCACGTCCGACACCCCGGCCTTCACGCTCTGCGAGCGGTCGTAGAGCGTCGCCATCTCGACGGAGGCCGGGAGCTGCGGCCGGAGCTGTTCGACCTCGTCCTTCACCCGTTGCGCCACCGCCACCGTGTTGGTGCCGGGCTGCCGCTGAATCGCGAGCACGATGGCGCGCTGGCCGTTGAACCAGCTCGCCTGCTTGGTATCCTGGACGCTGTCCACCACCTTGCCCAGGTCGCCGAGGCGCACCGGCGCCCCGTCACGCCAGGCCACGACCAGGTTGCCGAAGGCAGCGGCGTCGGTGAGCTGGCCTTGGCTCTCCACCGAGTAGGCCTTGTCCGTGCCCCATAGAATCCCGGTCGGGACGTTGACGTTGCCGTTCTGCACCGAGGTCGCCACCTCGTCGATCCCGATGCTGCGCGCGGAGAGCTGCTGCGGATCGAGCATGATCCGCACGGCATACTTCTGCGAGCCGTACACCTGCACCTGCGCGACGCCGTCAACCGTGGAGAGCCGCTGCGCCAGGAACGTCTCCGCATACTGGTCGAGCTGCGAGAGCGGCATCGTGTTCGAGCGCAGGGCGTAATACAGGATCGCCGCCGAGGAGGGGTCGACCTTGCGGAAGCTGGGCGGCAGCATGTCCTGGGGAAGCTGCCGCTGGGCCTGCGAGATCGCGGCCTGCACGTCCTGGGCGGCCGCGTCGATGTTCCGACTCAGCGCGAACTGCAGCGAGATCTGCGTGTTCCCCTGACTGCTGGTCGAGCTCATCGTCTCGATCCCGGGGATGGTCGAGAACTGCTTCTCGAGCGGCGTCGCCACCGCGGACGCCATGGTCTCGGGGCTTGCCCCGGAGAGGTTCGCGCTCACGGAGATGGTCGGATAGTCGACCGCGGGGAGGTCGCTCACCGGCAGCTCGCGGTACGCCACGATGCCGAAAATCAAGATTCCGGCCATGACCAGCGTCGTCATGACCGGCCGCCGGATGAACAGGGCGGTGAAGTTCATGATGCCCCCGTAGCCGCGCGGGCACTGTCGCCCCGGGCCTTGATCTGGACCTTGCTGCCCTGCCGCAGGCGGAGCTGGCCGTCGGTGACGACGCGGTCGCCCGCCTTGACATCGCCGCTCACCAGCGCGATATCGCCCGCCGTCCGGGCCACCGTCACCTTCCGCGTAGCCGCCGAGCTGTCGGGCTGGATTACGAAGACGAAGCTGCCCTGCTGGCCCGACACGACCGCGGACGCTGGGACCGTGAGCGCGTTCTGGTCCACGAACAGCCGCAGCCGGGCGTTCACGAACTCGCCGGGCCAGAGCGTGCCATCGGTATTGGGGAAGCGGCCCTTGAGCAGGATCGTACCGGTGGTCGTGTCCACCGCGTTGTCCACGAAGTCGAGCGTCCCCTGGCTGGGCGAGCCGCCGCCCGTCGGAGTGGCGAACACGGTCATCTGGCTGTTCCGGTAACGCTGGATGTCACTGAGGTTCGCGGCCGGCACCGCGAACCGCACCAGGATCGGCCGGATCTGGTTGATGGTGACAAGCGCCGTCGCGTCAGTCGACCGCACCAGGTTGCCTTCACGCACCCGCAGGCTGCCGGTGCGCCCCGAGATCGGGGCCCGGATCGTGGCATACTGCAGGTTGAGCCTGGCCTGGTCCACCGCCGCCTGGCTCGCCGCCACGGTGGCCGACGCCGCCGCCGCGCTGCTCCGGGTCGCGTCGTACTGCTCCGCCGTCACATAGTCCTTCTCGGCGAGCGCCGAGTAGCGCTTGGCCTGTTCTTGCGCGTTCGTGGCCGTCGCCCGGTCGCGCTGGAGCAGGCTCTGCGACTGCTCGAGCGCGGCCTGGAACGGCCGCGGATCGAGCTGGAACAGCACCTGGCCTTTGGTGACGTCCTGTCCCTCCCGGAAGGCGATCCGGACGATCGGCCCGCTCACCTGCGGCAGGACCGACACCGTCTGAATGGGCTCGACCGTGCCGGTGGCGGCCAGCTCGAAGGGAACCGCCCGGCGCTCGGCCACGCCGACGGTGACAGGCACCGATGGCTGGCGCACCGCATCATGCTTGGCGCAGGCGACGACGCCGACAGCGGCAAGCGCGGAGACGACTCGCATAGGCATCATCGGGACGGCACCGCCAGGGTATCGGTCGACAGGTGAAGCGACGTCCCGCCCTTGGGGTCCAGGACCCCCGCGTCGTGCGCGAGCTGCGCGAGCGACACACTCCAGGAGAGCCGGGCGTCCACGTGCTGCGCCCGCGCGTTGGCCAGGGCACTCTGCGCGGCGAGGAGGTCCAGCACGCTCCCGACGCCGGCCTTGTACCGCGCCAGGGCCACCTCATTCGATTGGGCCGCGCTCGTCAACAGCACTTCAGTGGTGTGCACCCGGCGCGTGGCCGTCTGCAGGGCGTAGTAGGCGTTGAACACCTGATACACCACTTGCTGCCGAAGCGATTCAGTTCGCGCGGTTGCCGCCTCGGCCTGGTACTCCGCTGCCTTGAGGTCGTACTGCCGGGAGAAGCCGTTGAACAGAGGAATCGACAGCTCGACCCCGACATTGTAGCTGTTCGCGCCGTTGGGGATCGTGGTGGCGTACGTGCGGCCCGCAGTGGCGTTGAGGTTGAGCGAGGGGAGCAGGTTCGATCGCGCTTCGCCGATCGCGGCACGCGCGGCTTCCGCCTGCGAGCGCGCCGCGGCCAGGTCGGGCCGGCCGCGGAGCGCCGAGCCGATGAGCGCATTGACGCTGTCGGCAATCGGCGCCACCGACACGGCGGCAGCCGTGGAGTCGACATCGTACGGCAGGTTGGCCGGAAGCCCGAGGGCCAGGGCAAGGGCGCCGCGGGTCGTCTGGAGATTGCCCTCGGTGGTCTGGAGGTCGAGTTGCGCCTGGCTCGCCGCGGTGCGGGCCTGCAGCACATCGGCGATCGTCGCGACACCCACCCGACGCCGCTCTTCGGCGGCCTGCAGGTTGGCCTGGGCCTCTTCGAGCGTCGTGCGCTGCGCCTCGAGTAACGATCGGGTCGCCAGATACTGGAAGTATGCCACCTGGACCTGAAGCACGACGTCCTGAATCGCAGCGTTGTGCGTGAAGCCGGAGGCGAAGAGCTGCTGCCGTGCGCCTTCCACCCGGCCGCTCCGTCCCCCGAAATCGAACAGGAGATAGGAAAGCGACGCGCTGGGCGTCAGTACGGACTGCTCCACCACCGTCCGGCCCTGGCTCGCGACCGTCTTGAGCCGGGTGGCGGTGACGTCGCCGTTCACCGTCGGCAGCCACTCTCCCCGCGAAGACCCGTAGGCCGCGGCGGCCGCCTGGGCGTTGGCCCAGGCCATCCTCGTCGTGGGGTTGTTGCGCAGACCGATGTCCACGATGTCCGTCAGCGTGAGCCGGCGGATGCGCTCGCTCAGATCCGGCGGCACCGCGGCCATGGCCGAGGTATCCGCCGCCCGGATCTCCGTCACGGCCTGTGCGGGAGGCCGCCAAGGGGTCTGCGGTGCCGGCGAGGCACCCGGCACTCCCGAGACGCGCGGCGTTCCCGCACATCCGGCGAGCGCGACGGTCGCGACCAGCAGCCAGGGTCCGGCCGGCCGGATCACCTCCGCGCTCCCGCCGGCCGGTGATTCCGGCCGTTCTCGGCGCCGCGCTCCCAGCGCTGCAGCGCTTGCCCGATCGCTTCCACCATGAAGGCATATGCCGTCTCGTACCCCCGGAGCCGGGCGCGCACCCGTTCGCTCCGGATGGGGAGCGTGCGGCGGGCGTCGCCCACCGCCTCCGTGAAGCGTTCCCAGCGCCGCATCCGCTCGGCCATCGTCCGACCGAACAGGTCGGGCGCCACGCGGTAGTAATCGTGGCGGTCGGCCGGGCGGCACACCCGCTCCAGCACGCCTATCTCGGACAGCCGCCGGGCATTGGTGCTGATACTGGCCTTGCTCACGCTCAGCATCCCCGCCAGCTCGTCGAGCGAGCGGGGGTCGTCGCTCACCAGCAGGCAACCGAACAGCCGCCCGGCGATCGGCGGCTGTCCCTCGGCCTCGAACAGCAGGCCCATGCGGTCGGTGAAGCGGCTCGTGGCCGTGTCCATGGCGCTCCGGAGATCGGTACATCGTTTCGTATGTTCAGTACGTACTGAACGTTCCAGCCCTGCCAATCGTCGCGCCCCCGGCCGGCCTCGCACCCGCGCGTGGCTCGGGCCGCGAGCATGAATACTACTACCGACGAAGGTCCGAAAAGGTTGGCGTCAGGCTCGCCCGAGCAGCCAGTCCATGGCCTCGCCGGCAATCTCGGGAGGGAAGCCGTGACTGCCGTCGAACTCGCGATAGCGCACGGCGTAGCCGCGCCGTCGCAGGCCGGCACCAGGCGGCGGCGGCAGGTCGCGATCCGCAGGATGGTGTCGGCGCGGCGTGCGAGACGAAGATGGGCGGGGCACCGACGTCCACCGCGCAGCGCGCGAAGACCCGGGTCAGCACGCGTGACAGATAGGCTACGTCGGCGCCGAAGTCGCCGGTCACCGCGTCCCAGGTGAGGGCCCGCGAGTCGGGCGCCACGACGAGGCAGCCGGTCGCCTGCGCCGCCGGCGCCAGCAGGCGGGCGACCCGACGTCCGGCACCACCGGCGCCATGGAGCAGGACCACGAGCGGTCGCGGGCCCGGGCGTGCCGGCACCAGGACGACCCCGTCACGCTCGCCGCCGAGCCCGAGCGGGTTGAGCCCGGGCGGCCATGGCTCGGCAGGTGCGGGCCGGGCCAGCGAGTCGAGCCGCTCGGCGGGTCCGCCCTCCGAGGCGCAGGCCATGAGCGGGCTCGTCAGCAGCCCGCCGGCGAGCCGAAGCACCTCTCGTCGTGTGAGCTGGGCGGTCATCACCAAGAGGACGCGCCCACCGGCACGCGGGACACTCGCTGGGGGTCCGGCGTGTCCCCCGGCCCGTATTGCGCGTGAGGCGGTGCCCCGAGGATGTTACGAGTGTTGGCGAGCCGCCGGCACGGCGGGAGCTCCGTGCTCGTCATCATCTTTCTCACCCGACACACGACGTTCGCAGCACCCGCGGAGCGATGCGACGCTCCCGCAGCGCCTCGATGGAGGTGACACTGAGGGCGAGAGGCGCCGGCGCCCTCCAGCGCACGATACGGCGCGACGGCTGACGACCATCCGGAGGGCAAACCATGGCGACGCGGAAGCGCTACCGGCTGGATCTCGTGCAGGTCGTGCCCGGCGACGCCCGACCGGCAACCTGGACTTTCGCAGGCACCGCGATGTCGGGAGTCGAACAGGGCTACCATGTGATCGACGGCAACTTCCCGACACGCAACGCCTGGGAGTTCGTCATCCGGGTGCCCAAGACCCGGGGCGAGCGCCTTGAGGTCCGGCCCCGCACGACGCCGAACCTCAAGGTCTGGGCCGAGCTCACCGACCGATCGCTCACGTTCTCCCGGGCCACCAAGGGTGAGGCTCGCGGCCGGTGGTATTGCCAGGTGGCCCTCGCCGACCCGACCGGCGGACGGACCAAAGACGTCGTGAAAGGCGACGAGCGCCACGACCTCCCCTCATGGTTCGAGCAGCTCCAGGGCCGGATGCGCATCAAACAGAACGTGCGGCCGACAAGGGGGACCGACGGCGACTCGCTCGTCATTCTGGTCCAGCCGAACGACTACGTGACGATGATTCGATTGTTCTTCGCCACCAAGGTCTGGGTACTCAAGGAAAGGGTCAGTCTCGCCTGAGCCCGGAGGCGGCAACTGGCGAGGGCAAAGCCCAAGTCGCAATTTGGAGGTGAAAGGCTTCAGGGTGGGGCTTCAGGTCATGATGTGGCGGTCCAGCGTTTCCCTTCTGCTGCTCCTGGGCGCGGCGTGCGGCCGTGCGCCGGCCCCCGTGGCGCCAGCCGGAGTCCGGCTCGCGCCCTGGCTCCGATCCGATCCGCAGCGCTGCCTCATCCCCCGCGATCTCCGCGAAGGCATGGATGACATGGCGCGCCGCTGCGCCGAAACCTTCGTGCGCGAGAACGGCTACACCGATGTGACGCCGGAGGACTCGACGCGATGGGTACGCGAGCAAACCGATGGGGCCGGGTGGCCGCGCGTCCTCGCGGCCCGGAGCGGGAGCCTCGACGCCCAGGCCGCGGCGGTCCAGTGCAGCATGCGCGCGTGCACGGTGCTCTTCCGCGTTCGGCGGCCAGTCCTGCTCTGCGCGTTCCGCGCCGTGACGATGACCCAGGTCTTCACCAAGATCCACCTCGTCCCCGGTGGAATTGCCGACGTGAGCTGCCAGCAACGCCAGGCGTGAGCGCCCGGTAGCCTATCGCAGGGTGCACCGGCGTCCTCCTTCCACCGAGTCGATGCCGACCCACCGGCTGGCAGAAACTCTCCGGCCCCGGTGAACGTCAAACACGAACGACCCAGTAGTCTCCGATCTGACCCTCATTCAGGATGTGCGTCATGACCCAGCCGTCCGCGGCCCGCGGTATCGGTCTCCTGCTGTGCCTGATGGGCACGCTGGCCACGCCGCGCCTTCGGGCGCAGGCCGCCTTCGACAAGGCCGAGTACGCGGCGCGGCGCGATCGGCTCCTGGCGCGCATTCCGGACGGTGTCGCGGTGATCCTGGGCGCCGAGGAGCACAGCTATCCGATCCGATTTCGCCAGGCGCCCGACGTGTATTATCTCACCGGCCTCGAAGAGCCCGGCATCGTGTTGGTGCTGAACGGCGCGACGAAGAAGGCGGCCGTGTTCGCGCTCAAGCGCCCGAAGTTCGGGCCGCCCAACCCCACGCCCGATCTCCGCGATGTGCCGGAACCGCAGGACCGGTTCGGCGTTGCGGTGCAGCCGATGGAGAGCTTTTTCACCTTCTTGAGCTTCGCGGCGTACAATCCATCCGTGAAGAAGCTCTACGTGCAGCTCACGCCCCCTGACGATCTGCTCCACTCGCGCGGCGAGGCCCGCGTCGCCAATGCCACAGAGATGGACCAGCCAGTGCTGGGCCACCCGCCCCTGGTCTCACAAGTCATCGACCGGATCCATGGGGCGGTTCCCCACCTCAGCCTGACCGACGTGAGCCCCGTGCTCGACGAGCTGCGCTGGGTGAAGACGCCTTACGAGATCGGTCGCCTCCGACAGGCGGGCCGAGTGGGCGCGGCCGCGGTCACCGAGGCGATCAAGGGCACCCATCCGGGTATGTACGAGTACGAGCTCGCGGCCGCGGCCCAGTACGTGAATACTCGGCTCGGCGCCCGGGGCGACGCCTTCCCGCCGATCGTGCCGTCAGGACCGCTCACGCCGATCGTCCACTACATGGACAACACCCGGCAGATGCAGGCGGGCGAGCTGGTATACATGGATTACGGCTCCGACTGGCAGTACTACACCTCCGATATCACCCGAACCTGGCCGGTCTCGGGGCGATTCACCGCGGAACAGGAGAAGATGTACCGCTGCGTGCTCGACGCGAGAAATGCGATCATCGCCGCCATGAAGCCGGGAGTGACCATCGCGTCCTTGCAGGACGTGGCTGCGGCCGAGTATGCCAAGCACGGCTACGCCAAGGAGTTCGAGGCCAGCGGCCGGTATATCGGCCATTTCGTCGGCATCTCGGTTCACGACGTGGGCAGCGACTTCGGGGCGCAGGCGCAACAGTCGTTCGTCGCGGGCACCGTGTTCAACGTGGAGCCCGTGCTCGAGCTGCCCGAGCGGAAGATCCACCTCCGGCTGGAGGATACGGTAGTCATTACCGAAGGCGGCGCCGAGAATCTGACGGCCGGTGTGCCCGCGGAGATCGAGCCGTTGTACGCGCTCATCCGCCAGCGCGGCGTCAACGCTCAGCCCGTAGGCGAGAGCAGCAGCCGCTGATCAGGTGGCTGGCTGGGCAGAGCAGGGTGCCGCGCCGAGCGCACCGGTGCGTGCGCGTTCATCGTGTGACGAATGGACCGGCAGATCGGCCCGACGCCAGTCTGACCGCGACAAGCTGACTCATTCGCCACCTCTCAGGCCGAGTCGCAGTGGCGTTGTGGGCGCGGGAATGCGGAGGAGAGGGTGGCCCCCGGAGCCGTACTGCCTGGCCGCGACCCCGGGAGCCGGTACTGCGGAGTACTGCGGTACTGCCATGTGCTTGGATGCGGGACCAGCGAAATTGGTTGCGCCGGCCCCCGCACCGGCTGGAGCGCATTGCTAGATTCAGGCCATGCGCGAAGCCCGTCTTCGGCCAGAGTTCGCTCACCTCTATCCAGGATTGATCCCAGGGCGGTGGGAGCCGGCCTCGCGGATTGCCGAAGCGGTTCTGGCCAACGTGCTGTTGCACGAGATGGGCGACGCGCCACTGCAGGACCGTCTCGACGAAGCGCATTTCGAATTCCGCGGCGGCACCGAGCCCGACCGCGACTCCCGCGCCGACCGTCGTTCGGATCCGTGACGTCTCGCGCCGCCGAGGCCGCCGTGACCGATCTCCGCTACCCCATCGGACCCTTCGCGTACGACGGCGAGATGACCGATGCCGGACGCGCCGACTGCGTCGCCCGGATCGCCGCGGCGCCCGGCCGACTGCGCGCGGCGGTCGACGGGCTGAACGATGCGCAGCTCGATACGCCATACCGCCCTGGCGGCTGGACCGTGCGACAGGTGATCCACCACGTCCCCGACAGCCATATCAACGCTTACACCCGCATCCGGCTCGCACTCACCGAGGACACGCCGACCATCAAGCCGTACGAGGAGGCGCGCTGGGCCGAGCTGCCGGACGCGCGTACGCTGCCGCCCGAGATATCGCTTCGCCTGCTCGAAGCGGTCCACGGCCGCTGGGTGCCGCTGCTTCGGCGCTTGGGCGCGGCCGAAGGCGCGCGCGCCTGTCGACACCCGGAGCACGGGCGACTCATGACGGTCGACGAGCTGATCGCGCTGTACGCCTGGCACGGCGACCACCACACCGCACATGTGACAACCCTGCGCGACCGGATGGGCTGGCGGTGACGACGGCCGACGCGGCCGCGCCGGCCCGGGTGAGCCCGCTGGACCTGCCCGCGGACGACTTTCGTCGGCTGGGCCACGAGCTGGTCGATCAAATCGCCGACTTCCTCGGATCGCTGCGCGACCGGCCGGTCACCCCGGGCGAGAGCCCGGGCGAGATCCGCGCGCTGCTCGGCCGGGCCCCGCTGCCTCGAAGCGGCACCACGCCGGACGCCCTCCTGCCCGAGGCCGCGCGGCTTCTGTTCGAGCACTCGCTCTTCAATGGCCACCCCCGCTTCATGGGTTACATCACCTCGTCGGCGGCGCCGCTCGGCATGCTGGGCGACCTGCTCGCGTCGGCGGTGAACGCGAACGTGGGCGGGTGGGAGCTGTCGCCCATGGCGTCGGAGATCGAGGCGCAGACGGTGCGTTGGATCGCGGAGCTGGTCGGCTATCCGACGGACAGTGCCGGGTTGCTCGTGAGCGGCGGCAACATGGCCAACTTCGTGTGCTTCCTGGCCGCCCGCCGGGCCGTGCTGGGCGAAGGCGCCCGCAGCGCGGGCGTCGCGGGCGCTGGACGCGCGGTTCGGGTATACGCCTCGGCCGCGACGCACACCTGGATCCAGAAGGCCGCGGACCTGTTCGGCCTCGGCACCGATGCGATCCGCTGGATCCCGACTGACGGCGGCGAGCGGCTCCGCACCGACGTGCTGCGGGAGTGCCTCCGCCAGGACCGCGACCGCGGCGACCGCCCGCTCATGGTGATCGGCACCGCGGGCAGCGTGAGCACCGGCGCGGTGGACCCGTTGCGCGAGCTGGCCGAGATCTGCCGCGCACAGGACGTCTGGTTCCACGTGGACGGCGCGTATGGCGCGCCGGCGGCCGTGCTCCCCGACGCGCCCGACGACCTGCACGCGCTCGGGCTGGCCGACTCGCTCGCGGTCGACCCGCACAAGTGGCTGTACGCGCCGCTCGAGGCCGGATGCGTGCTGGTGCGCGAGCCGCATCGGCTCACCGAAGCCTTCGCCTACACCCCGGACTACTATCGGTTCGACATCGAAGGCGAGGAGCCGCCGATCAATTTCTACGAGCGCGGCCTCCAGAACAGCCGCGGGTTCCGCGCGCTCAAAGTGTGGCTCGGCCTCCGCCAGGCGGGGCGCGAGGGCTACGCGCGAATGATCAGCGACGACTGCCGGCTCGCGGCGGCACTGCACCGCCACGCCTCCGCGCACCCCGAGCTCGAAGCCGCCACACTGGGTCTCAGCATCGCCACCTTCCGGTTCGTGCCGCCGGACCTGCGCGGCGTGGGGGGCGCCGAGGCCTATCTCAACGCGCTGAACGAAGCACTGCTCGAGCGCCTCAAAACCGGCGGCGACCTGTTCGTCACCAACGCGGTGCTCGAGGGGCGCTTCCTGCTCCGCGCGTGCATCGTGAACTTCCGCACGACCGAAGCGGACGTCGCCATGATCCCGGAGATCGTGGCGCGAATCGGCCGGCAGGTCGACGCGGACCTTCGCCCTGGGAGGACCGATTAGAACGGATATCGTGTACCGGGCCGCGCTGCTCCTGGTCTGCTCCAATGTGTTCATGACCTTCGCCTGGTACGCTCACCTGCAGAACCTGGCCGACCGACCCTGGTACGTGGCCGCCATCCTGAGCTGGGGCATCGCGCTGTTCGAGTATTTGCTCCAGGTCCCGGCCAACCGCATCGGCTACACGGCGCTCTCGCTGGCGCAGCTCAAGATCATGCCGGAGGCGATTACGCTCGCCGTGTTCGCGCCGTTCGCCGTGCTCTACATGCGGCAGCCGCTCAAGCTCGACTACTTGTGGGCCGCGCTCTGCATCATGGGCGCCGTCTACTTCATGTTCCGCTCGCACGGACGGGCGTGAGGGCGCGCCGGCTCACGGCGCTCCTCGCCGCGGGTCTGCTGGCCGCGCGCGCGCCGGCGTCCCTGGTCGCGCAGCAGCCCCTGGAGCGCGCCCGAGACCTAGGTATCCCGCTCGACGGGACCCCGGGACCGCTGGACGCGATCACCGACGTGAAGGGCGTCACCGTGGGGCACGCCACGCTGATCCAAGGCGCCGGCCGGCTGATGGTCGGTCGGGGGCCGGTTCGCACCGGCGTGACGGCCATCCTCCCGCGAGGGCGGGACGACCTCTCGCCGGTGTTCGCCGGCTGGTTCAGCATGAACGGCAACGGCGAGATGACGGGCACGGCGTGGGTGGAGGACTATGGACTCCTCTTCTACCCGATCGCGATCACGAACACCAACATCGTCGGCACCGTGCTCGACGCGATCATCGAATGGGGCGCGTCGCGCCTGCCCGACGCGCTCCACTGCTGCTTGCCGGTCGTCGCCGAGACCTGGGACGGCGACCTGAACGACATCTTCGGGTTTCACGTCACCAAGCGCCATCTGTTCGCCGCCATCGACTCCGCTCGCGCCGGCCCGGTCGCCGAGGGCAACGTGGGCGGCGGCACGGGCATGCAGTGCCTCGGGTTCAAGGGCGGCATCGGCACAGCGAGCCGCCGGCTCCCGGAGCGCCGCGGTGGGTTCACCATCGGCGCGTTGGTCCAATGCAACTTCGGACTTCGGCAGCAGCTCCGGATCGCCGGCATTCCGGTCGGGCGCGAGCTCCAAGTGGCGGAGCCCTGCTATAATACGCGCGAGCCCCTCGATTCCATGATGGCACCGGACCGCTGCTCGACGACCACGGGCGAGGCCGGTTCGCGCCCGCGCGAGACCGAGCATGGCTCGATCATCGTGGTCCTGGCGACCGACGCCCCGCTCCTGCCGCACCAGCTCAAGCGCATCGCGCGCCGGGCCGCGCTCGGCATCGGGCGCATGGGCGGGATTGCGGGGGCCGGGTCGGGCGACCTGTTCGTGGCATTCTCCACGGCGCCCACCGGCAAGCCGGATCGTCGCGGGGTGGCGACGGTCGGCATGCTGACCGACGACGTGATCGACCCGGTGTACGACGCGGCCGTGCAGGCCACGGAGGAGTCGATCATCAACGCGATGCTCGCCGCGCGCACGATGACCGGTGCCAACTGGTATCGGGTGCCGGCGCTGCCGCACGATGGAGTACGCGACGTCCTGCGGCGCCACGGAAGGCTGCTGCAGAAGTAGACCTCGCCTCGGAGGCGACGCGGTTCCGGGCTGCCGTGTCGTGAGCCCACCCCCACCATCACCACTCATCCGGCATTGCCACCTCGCGCCCGCCCGGTCTCCCAGCTGCCCGCGGCGAGGGGGTGGAACTCCCGCCAGATCTCCCGATACGGCATCATCATCAGCTCGACGAACCGATCCAGCGCGAGCGGGAACGGAAACCGGCGGCGGAACTCGAGCGCGGTGAGTCCCAACATCGCGCGCAGGTGACGGCCGAAGCTCTGGGGCGAGCTGTACTCGAGCCGATAAGCGACGTCGGCCACCGAGAGGCCCGCCGTCTCGAACAGGAAGGCCGCGTGAAGGAGCCGGACGGCGGCCAGGTAGTTCTTGGGCGAAGGCAGCCCCGCCCGCGCGAACCGGCTCATCAACGTGCTCGGGCGCACCGAGAGCTGCTGCGCGAGCGCCGTGACGGTCGGGACGTCGGGCGCGAGCCGGATCATGGCCTCGAGGAACAGCCGGGCGTCCGGCGGCGCGTCGGCGATGGCGTCGAGGATGGGCTGCTGGATCCGAGCCACCGCGCGGGTGGCCGGCTGCCCCACGACCTGACGCAAGCGCCCCCAGCCGGCGGGTGAGGTGACGTCCACGACCTGCCGTACTCCGGAGGCGCCGAGCCGAAGCAGCATCTCGATGGCGCCAGGATCGTGCTGCGACACGAGGGCGACGGTCGGGATGGTCGGAAACTCCCGAACCAGGTGACCGAGGACGTCCATCTGGTCCGGACTGCAGCGATGCACGCTGAGCAGCACCGCATCGACCGGGCGCTCCCGCACCGCACGCACCGCGTCGGGAATGGAATCTCGATGGAGCACCGCGAACAGCCCGTTGCCCGCGGCATCGACACGCGGCCGCTCGCCGGGCAGGAGCACGGCGGCAACGGTGGTGGCGGCGGGATCGGCGACGTAGGACACGCACCCTCCGGCGGGTTGGTGCAAGAGAGTAGGCGCCGCACGTCAACCTGGATTCAACCCGAAACACCGCCGTTCTCGCTTGGGCGCAACCCTTTCACCGGGAGACGCATCCAACGGGGGCCTCGCCTGGGTATATTGCCGGTTCAGCCCCCTCTGCCGGTTGGGCCATGACGCCTCCGACCCTCGATCTCTTCGCCACGCTCCAGGCCGTGCTGGAGCCGGACTACCGGCTCGAGCGGGAGCTCGGCCGCGGCGGGATGGGCGTCGTTTTCCTCGCCACGGACATCGCGTTGGACCGCCGGGTAGCCATCAAGGTGGTGCACCCGGAGTTGGCCACCCACTCGTCGATCGGGCGCCGCTTCCTGGCCGAGGCGCGAACGATCGCCCGCCTGCGTCATCCGAACGTCGTGAGTGTGCACACCGCCGGCAACGCGGACGGCCTGCTCTACTACGTCATGGACGAAGTCCAGGGCGAGAGCCTGCGGCAACGCCTCACGCGCGAGCCCCGCCTCGACTCGGCCACCGTCACCCGCATCGTGGCCGATGTGGCGGCGGCGCTGGACGCCGCGGGGCGGGCCGGGGTGGTGCATCGCGATGTGAAGCCCGAGAACGTGCTGCTGGACGAGGCGACCGGCCGAGCGATGCTGGCCGACTTCGGCATCGCGCGCGCCATGGCCGGCGAGCAGGGCACGAGCAGCACGGGGCAGGGCGTCGCGGTCGGCACCCCGACGTACATGAGCCCCGAGCAGGCCGCGGGTGAGGAGGTCGACAGTCGAAGCGATCTCTACGCCCTGGGCGTCGTCGCGTACGAGATGCTCGCGGGCTCCCCGCCCTTCCTCGGCCCGAACCGTGTCGTGGTCTCCAAGCACATCGCCGAGCGTCCGGTTCCCCTCGAACGGCTGCGCGCCGACACGCCCCGCCCGCTCGCCGTGGCGATCATGCGCGCGCTGGAAAAACAGCCGGCCGACCGCTGGCAGACCGGCGAGGAGCTGCGCGTGGCCCTCACCGCGCCGGCCGCGCCCCGTCGGACAAGTCGGCGCGGGCGCCTGATCGTGGCGGCCGTCGCCGCGGTGCTCGCGGCGACCGTCGGTCTGGTCGGCCTCGCGCGCCGGTCGCCGGGACCGCCGTCGGGGGTCAATCCGCGCCACTCGATTCTCGTGCTCCCGTTCGACAACCAGCGCGACGACCGCGCGGTGGACTGGCTGCGCGAAGGCAGCGTCAGCATGCTGGGGCTCAACCTCTCCCAGTGGAACGACCTGACCGTCGTCGACCACGAGCGGCTGCACGATCTCCTGGCCAAGCACCGGCTGCGCCCGGGGGACGACATCGGCCTCGACATGGCGCGCCGGCTGGCGCGCGAGGCCGGGGTCTGGACCGTGGTGCTCGGCGACTTCGCCCAGGTGGGCGACTCCCTGCACCTGACGGCGCGCGTGTACGACGTATCGAGCGGTAACCGGGTGGACGTGGCCCGGGTGGACGACCGAACCGACGCCGACGTGCGTCCGCTCTACGACGAACTCGCGGCCAAGCTGCTGGACCTGTCCGGCGCGCCCAACGAGGTGCACATCGGCATCGCGCGCTCCACGACGGCTTCGCTCGAGGCCTACCGGGCGTATCTCACGGGCGTCGAGCAGCTCAACCTGTGGGATTTGGGCGGCGCGGAGCGCGGCTTCGAGCGGGCCATCCAGATCGACACCACCTTCGGCCTGGCCTATTACAAGCTCGCGCTCACGCGGGGATGGCTGGTCGGGATCGTCGACAGCATCGCCAATATGGCGATCGTCCGGGCCACGGCGCATTCGGCCAACCTGCCCACGCGCGACCGGACCGTGATCAACGCGTACCGGGCGTTCCTGGGAGGCGAGTTCGCCGACGCCCGGGCCGCGTACGAACAGCTCCTCGCGCGCGACCACGGCGACGCCGACGCGTGGGACGGCCTCGGCGAGGCGTGGTTCCACGATACCACCGGCACCAACGAGGCGATTCACTGGACGCAGGCGATCCGCGCGTTCCGACGCACCCTGGACCTCGACCCCGACTACGCCCTCGCGTACGACCACGTGCAGTTCATGCTCGGCGCGGCGGCCACACCGCACCCGGCGTTCGCGTTGGTCACGCCGGACTCCTTCGCGCTGGCACAGGACTACGGAGGCCGGCCGGTGCTCGATAGCGCCACCATCGCGGCCTCGGTACGGCGGGCGCGGAGCCAGGCCCTGGCCACCGCCCGGAGCTGGGTCACCAGTCAGCCGACGACGCTTCGAGCGCACGGCGCGATGGTCGACGCGTACGTGGCCGCGGGCAACTATGGCGCCGCGCTCGCCGAGGTGGATCGCTTCCGCCAGACGACCGCGGTGCACCCGGAGCTGCCCTTCGTCGAGGCGCGGATCCATTTCGCCTCGGGCCAGATTGATCGCGCCGCCAAGGAGCTGCGGCTCGCGCTCGATACGGTCGCGCCGCAGGACTTTCGGCCCTATCAGGGCACGCCGACCGTCGTGAACGACATCGCCGCGGCGGCGAACGTGTTCGCCTACCAGGGCGATCTGTCCAGCGCCGCGAAGACCATCGACCTCGCCGACCAGGTGCGTCGCGAGGTCATCTCGGAGCACAGCGACGGTAACGGCGCGAGCGGCGAGGGAGGATGGCGTCGTATGCGCCTGGGCGAGCTGTACGGGGCGACGGGGGTGCCGACCGCATCGCTCCGCCAGGTCTGGCAGAGCGCCGCCGAGGCGGCGCGCATGGCCACGGCCGATCAGCGGCCCCACGTCGCGCACAGCGGTGCGTCGGCGGCCATCGGCCTCTTTACCGGTCCGACCGCCGACAGCAGCGCCCTGAACGACTATCGCGCGCTGACCGGCGAGTCCCTTACCAAGGAAGTTCGCGCGCTCCTGGCGCTCAGCCGAGGCGACTCGACCGCCGCGCGCCGCGCCCTGGCGGAGCCCGACTCGGTACCGGTGAAGACGATGTACCTGAGCTACCGGCGGCCGCTCGCGGCCCAGGCCTACTTCCTCCTGGGCGACTATCAGGCGACGCTGCGGCAACTGCAGGACTTCGAGCCCGAAGCCCTAGCGACGGCGGGGTTCGACTCACGCTGGGGCATGCTGGGCCGGGTGCGGCTGCTCCGAGCCGCCGCGTTCGAGCAGCTCGGGCGTCGCGCCGAAGCGCGTGAGGAGTATCAACATGTGCTGAGCCAGTGGCACACCGCCGACCCGTCGCTTCAGCCGTTCATCCGACAGGCCCAGCAAGGTCTCGCCCGCCTGGGCGAAACCGGGTAGGCCCCGCACCCGGCCTCTCGGTGCCCCGCTTCTCCGGCTTCTCCGTCCTCCCCGTCCCCTCTATATTTCCGCCGCTGGCCGAGCGTGATGGTCGCGAGCGCCGCGAGGCGTTTCGAGGAAAGTCCGAGCTCCTCCGGGTAGACTGCCAGGTAACGCCTGGGCGCCGAAAGGCGACGGACAGGGCCACAGAGAACAGACCGCCACCGGGCAACCGGGGGCAAGGGTGAAACGGTGGGGTAAGAGCCCACCGCGCCGGCGGTAACGTCGGCGGCACGGTCACCCCCAGTCGGAGCAAGGCCAAATATGCGGCGAGGTGTGACCCACACCGACAGCACAAGCCGCGGGTAGGCCGCTTGAGGTGGCTGGTGACAGCCATCCCAGACAGATGACCATCTCCGGCGCGCGAGCGCCGGGAACAGAACTCGGCTTACGGCTCGACCAGCGCGGCCCTTCGGACCTGGTCCGGAGGGCCGTTGAGCTTCCTACGACCCGGGGGATAGCATGCACGCTCGACTGCCCGCCTGCGCGCTCCTGGCGACGCTCGCCGGCGCCGCCCACGCCGCCCAGGCGCCCGTCGTCAATCGCTTCCGGGTCGACCAGACCCTGAGCCAGGAAGTCGATGCCACCGCCGCGGGCAAGGGGAAGCAGAGCATCTCCTTCGCCACCTCCAGCTTTCTCACCGTGACATTGAGCGATACCACAGGCGGACGATCCGTCCGGATCGTGGTGGACTCGATGCGCGGGGACTCCACGTCGCCCATTCCTGCTGCCGTCTTCGACAGCGCCAAGGGCGCCGAGTTCCACGCGTTCCTGAGCTCGGCCGGGCGGCTCTCCGAGCTCGAGAGCATCAACGTCTCGCCCGCCGCGGCGCGCGTGCAGGGATTCCTGACCGACTTTTTCCCCTGGGTAAAGGCCGGCGCCAAGACCGGCGAGCAGTGGGCCGACACCAGCTCCAAGGCGACGACCGACGGCACCGACAGCGTGGTGGTGAAGCGAGTGACGAGCTACCGGGTGATGGGGACGGAGAAGCGGCCCACCGGGAAAGCCCTCCGGATCGCGAGCGAGTACGCCTCGTCGGTGGCCGGCACCCAGCCCACGCCGAACGGTCCGGCCCGAATCGAGGGCTCGGGCAAAGGGAGCGGGACGTACTTCGTGACTCCCGACGGCGTGTACCTGGGCGGTGACTGGCAGCTCCGGTCGGCACTCTCGCTCACCATGTCGTCCGCCAACCAGTCGCTGCCGATCACCATCACTCAGACGACCAAGGTCACACCTCTGAAATGAGCCGGCCCCGCCACATCCCGAGCGCCCTCGCCGTGGCCGCGTTGTTCGCGGCGTGCAGCTCGGGCACCACGGCCAATCCGCCGTCCAACGCGCCCGCCCCTAAACCGGGCGAACCGGAAGCCCCCGCACCGACATCTGCCGGTCGGGGGCCGTCGGTGAGCTATCGGCCCATTCGCGCCGCGGCCTACCGCCTTGAGCGGCACGACAGCCTGACCCTGGAGTATCCCGGCGGCGGCACGCAGGAGCAGGTGCGCGATCGCGTCGCGTTCCTTCATGTCGCCGTGGCGGAGACCGGGACGCCCGGCGCGCTCAAGGTGGCCATCGTGCTCGACTCGCTGCAGGCGCTCGAGAGCGGACAGCCAGCGTCGCCCGATTCCGTGCTGGCCGCTCGCGGCACGCGCTGGACGGCGACCCTGAGCTCGAGCGGCGGCCTCGGTCCGCTCACGTCGGATCGAACGGGGACGCTGCCCGACGAGCTCACCGGCCGGCTGCGTCTTCTGTTTCCGGCGCTCCCGGCCGGCGGCGTGCGAGAGGGGATGGCCTGGACCGACACTACGGAATACCGCCTCACGGCCGACGCCTTCCCTGGCACCGAGCGCGCCGTCACGACCTACACGGCGGCGACGAGCAACGCCTCGGACAGCCACAAGGCCATCACGCTTCAGAGCACCGGCTCCTACCAGCGGAGCGGCACGCGGACGCAGGCCGACCAGGAGCTGCAGATGACGGCGAGCGGGACGCGCCGGGGCCAGCACGTCTTCGACCTCGACGGCATCCTGGTTTCTGCGCAAGGGAACGACGTGGGCGATATGACCATCACGGTCCCGACCGTGGGCCAGACGGTGCCGGTGAAGCAGCGCGGAAGCTATTCGGTCAGCGCGCTGAGGTGACGGGGGAGACAAGAGAAAAGGTGGCGGAGAGAATCCCGTACCGTCTCTCCGCCACCTTTCTATGTCCCCACCCGTGTCAGGCGGGCTCGGGGTCGGGCTGGGGCTCCCGCACTACCCGATCGATGTCCGACAGGTCCTCCGAGCGCTTGAGACCCTGGGTGATGCGCCGACGGACATTCGGGCCGCTCTCGGGCGTGAGCAATGCGGCGAGACCGGCGCCCACCGCGAGACCGAGAATGGCCGACGACCGGCGCTCGCGGCGCCGGCGCGATTCGCGCCGCTTCAGCTCGCGCTGCACCCGCTCGAGCGCCTCCTCGGCGCCGCCTCGCCAATCCTTGAGCCGCTCGCCCACCGCCTGACGAGTCTTGGCCCCCTCGGCAGGGGCAAACAGCATGGCCGCGCCGGCGCCGAGCGCGAGCGCCAGCAGGGCCACGCCGAGGAAGCCGCCGCTGCCGTCCTGCTCGTCTTCGAGATCCAGATCGAGCTCCAAGTCGTCCGTTTCCATGCGCATATGCCCTCCACCGTGCCGTTGTGTCACCACGACTTCGCTCGTGCCCCTGCACCATCCTCTCAAGGTACAACGGTGCCGACCGGCGTGACCGGGGGCACCGTCACAGCGCCGAAGCCGGCCTCAGTCCACCAGCCGAAGCGGCATCACCAGCGTCAGATAGCTCGACGGGTCGTTCCAGCCCACTGGTTCGCAGGTGGCGGCGCGCTCGGGCGCCTTGAAGGTCATCCTGACCTCGTCGGTCGGGATGAACTTGAGGATCTCGAGCAGGTAGGACGCG
Source organism: Gemmatimonadales bacterium (assembly GCA_051955835.1). Taxonomy (GTDB): domain Bacteria; phylum Gemmatimonadota; class Gemmatimonadetes; order Gemmatimonadales; family GWC2-71-9; genus CAVVWJ01. Next base: position 23,278 of record JBQCGH010000105.1, on the reverse strand, counting down.
TTGAAGCCGATCTCGAGCGGATCGCCATCGTAGCTCACGGTGATCTCCTCCTGCGCCTCGCCGAGATCCGGCGTCTGGACTGAGAGCTTGCAGGAGCCGTTGACGAACGCCATCCGGATCCGGTGAGTCTGGTCGCTCGCCACGATGCTCATGCGACGGAGCGCGGCGGAGAACGCGGCCTTGTCTGCCGTGGCCGACTTGTCGTTCTCCCGCGGAATCACCTGCTCGTAGTTGGGGTATGGCCCCTCGATCAGGCGGGTGAAGATCTGTGTGGACGAGGAGCGGAACCCGAGATGATTCTCGCTGCGGGCGATCTCGACCTCCTCGTCGGCCTTGAACAGCCGCCGGATCTGCTCCAGCGCCTTGGGCGGGACGATAAGGTCGGCCGTGGCCGAGCTCCCGGCTGGCGGTGTCGGGATATCCATGCGAGCCAGCCGGTGCCCGTTCGTGGCCACCATGCGCATCCGCTCGGGCCTGAGCTCCCAGAGCACGCCGTTGAGAATGGGGCGGCTCTCCTCCGTGCTGGCCGCGAAAGCCACATGGGCGATGAGCTTCTGCAGGTCCTTGGAGGACGTGCGCCAGCCCCCCTCGAACTTCACCGTGGGGAAGGCCGGAAACTCCTCGCGCGGGAGCCCGAGCAGCCGGAACTTGGAGCGGCCGCATTCGATCGTGACCCGCTGCTCCCCCGAGGCGGTGAGGCGGATGGCCGCACTGGGCAGCTCGCGGACGATCTCGACCAGCTTCCGCGCAGGCAGCGTGATGGCCCCTTCCTGGTCCACCGAGGCCGACACCGTGGTGCTCACCGAGATGTCGAGGTCGGTCCCCGAGAGGCGAATGCCGTCCTTGGTTGCCTCGAAGAGGATGTTGGACAGGATCGGCAGCGTCGTCTTGGTCGGCACACTGGCAGCGACCGCAACGAGGCCTTCCTTGAGCTGCTCCCTCGTGATGGTCAGCTTCATGCCGCTCCTCGATGGAGGAAAAAGCAGTACTACTCTTCCAGTTTATAAAAAATAGCAGTGGTAGTAGAGGCTCTGGAAATGTGGGCCGGCAGCGTAACGCCACCACCGCACCGCAGTTGCTGGCTCCACGCCGTGTCGACACGCTGTGGGCCGTGGGGACGAATGCCACGAAGTTGGCACGCTCGTCCAGATTGCCAACACCGCATCGCGCGCGCGGGGATTATTCTGCGCACAACTCCTGGCGCGCGTGCTCGACCCGCTCGCGGAACGTGCGGTCACGCGACATCTGCCGGCTCACCTTGTCGACGCTGTGAATGACGGTGGAGTGGTCGCGGCCGCCGAAGGCCTGACCGATCTCGACCAGCTGCATCTCGAGCAGCTCGCGCGCGAGATACATGGCGATCTGCCTCGGCACGGTGAGCGTCTTGATACGCGCCTTCGAGCGGAGCCCCTCGGGCGTCACTCCCCAGCGTCGGGCCACGACCTCCTGCACCTTGTTGATCGACGGGAGCGCCTTGGGCGACGCCATGCCGTCCTCGCCCGGCCGGATCCGGTCGCTCAAGGCTTCCCGGGCGAGCTCGATCGACACTTCCTTGTGCTTGAGCGAGGCGAACAGCAGCAGCTTGATGATGCACCCTTCCAGCTCGCGCACGTTGGAGCGGACGTGCTCGGCGATGAATCGGAGCACGTCGTCCGGAATGGTGAGCTCGAGGTGGTCCTGCTCCTGCTTCTTCCGGAGGATGGCGATCCGGTGCTCGAGGTCCGGCTGGCCGATGTCAGCCACCATGCCCCATTCGAACCGGCTGACCAGACGGGCCTCGAGGCCGGGGATCTCCTTGGGCGGGCGATCCGAGGTCAGGACGATCTGCTTGTTGCCTTCGTAGAGGGCGTTAAAGGTATGGAAGAACTCCTCCTGGGTCATCTCCTTGCCTTCCAGGAAATGCACGTCGTCCACCAGGAAAAGATCCACGTCGGTACGGTAGCGACGCCGGAACTCGGGCATGGTCCGGCTGTGGATGCTCTCGATGACCTCGTTGATGAACTGCTCGGCGCCGACGTAGAGCACCCTCGTTTCGGGCTGTCGCTCGCACACCGCGTGGGCAATCGCCTGCATCAGGTGGGTCTTGCCCAGCCCGGTGGCGCCATAGATGAACAGCGGGTTGTAGGTCTTGCCGGGCGATTCGGCGGCCGCGTGCGCGGCCGCGGCCGCGAGCTCGTTGGACTTGCCGATGACGAACGTGTCGAAGGTGTAACGCTCGTTGAGCGGCTGCGTGCTCGGATTGACGGCGACGGCCGCGGCGGCCGGCACCGCAGGCGCCACGAAGAAATCCATCTGCGGACGCTTCTGACGGTCCTCGTGAACCCGGAACACGACGGCAGTCGGCTGCCCAATGACCGGTTCGGCCAGCTTGGACAGCAATGTCGCATGCTTGGTCTCGTTCCACTCCACCGCGAACTGATCGGGCGCGCCGACGATGAGCCGCCCTTCGTCGAGGGCGATGGCCTCGGTGGGCTCCAGCCATGTCCGGATCGTGTGATCAGGAAGTTCGCGATGCGCCTCGTCGAGGATGCGCTTCCATGCGTCTTTGGCGGACAGCTGCATCGGTACTCGAAAACGGTGGGGGATTGATCAAGGGCGAGAGATGTTACGGAACGGGTGTGGAAAAGTCAACCATGCGTCAACGGCCACATCGCCGCTCTTGACAGCACGAAAATTCTGCGCACGGTGCGATGACGACTCGATGCAGAAATGCTGTCGCGATGTGCGCGACGCGATTTGCATTTTCGCGTCGTCGCGCGTGCGGTTTTCTGCGAAGTCGTCGACCCGCGTCGATCTCGCTCGTCGATTCGCCGGGTTCGATCCGGCGTGTCCCACCTGGTCCTCTCGCTTGGCCGCGCGTGAAGGGATCCCACGTCCGGCCTTGCCTCGTGCTTGTCGAGCGCGTCTCGGTCGAGCCGCGCCCCGGCGTCGGCGGCCCGGCTCCTTCAATCATAGGGCGCGGCGGCGGCGCCCGGCGGCGCGGCAGGTCACCGATCGCCTGGGACGGTCCGGCGCTTGACCGCCCCCCACTCCCTAACTAGCTTCCCGGGCTCACTTTGGGAGGAAAACCCGCGATGAAGCCATCGTATCGGCCCCGCAACAAGCGCCGGATCAACAAGCACGGATTCCGGGCGCGCATGGCCACGCGCTGGGGACGCGCGGTGCTCTCCCGCCGCCGCAAGAAGGGCCGCAAGCGGCTCACCATCTCGCTGCCGACGAAGCACGGGGGCTCCTGACGCCCTCGGCGCGCCTTCCGCGGGCCACCCGGCTCGCGCGCGCGTCGGACATTCGCCGGTGCCTCAGCCAGGGACGGCGCCGCCGGTTCGAGCCTCTGGACATGATCTGGACGGACAACACGACGGGCCACGCGCGGATGGGACTGATCGTTCCAAAGTTCCGGTCGTCCGCGGTGGCCCGCAATCGTTTGCGCCGCCGCTTGCGCGAGATCTGGCGGCGGGAGCTGCAGCCGCATCAGCCCGCGTGGGATCTCGTCATCCGCGCGCGGCGCGAGGCCTACGCGGCCTCGTTCGATGGATTGCGCGAGGCGCTGCTCGCCTGGCGCCACGCGGTGCTGGAGGCTCGGTGACCCGTTGGCCCCGACGGCTGCTCGCTCTCATGATCCGCGGCTACCAGCGGTTCGTCTCGCCCGCGCTGCCGCCGAGCTGCCGCTTCTATCCTTCGTGCTCCCAATACGCGCTCGAGGCGATCACCCGCCATGGTGCCGTGAAGGGCACGTGGCTCGCCACCCGCCGTCTCGTCCGCTGCCACCCGTTCAATCCGGGCGGCTTCGATCCTGTTCCCTGATCCCGTGACCTGACACGCTCATGGACCGCCGTACCGTCTGGGCGCTCATCCTGATGATGGTGATCGCCATCGTGCCCGCGATGTTCATCAAGCGCAGCTCGGCGCCGCCGCCGGCCGCTCGGCCGCACGGCGATACGGCTGCGCCCGCTGCCGCGTCGCCCACCCGGCCGGCGCCCGCAATGGCGCCCGCCGACACCCTGCGGTCCGCGTCAGGTGACACGACCATGGGCGCGCCGCCATCCGCGCCCGCGGCCACCGTGCATGTCACGTCGCCACTCTACACGTACGGCATCAGCACCGTGGGCGGCCGGCTGGTCGAGGCGCGACTGCTTCGCTATCGGTCGATGGCCCCGGAGGACAGCGGCGGTGTCGCCCAGATCCTTCCTCCGGACAGTCGCCTGCTGGGCCTCACGCTGCTGATCGGGCGGGACAGCGTCCCCCTCGAGGGCGTTCGCTTCACGCCGTCGACCGACTCGCTGACGGTACCGGGGCCGGCGTCGCTCCGGCTCACGGGCGCTCGCGGCAACCTCCAGGTGGAGTTGACCTACACCTTCGTCCCCGATGACTATCGCGTTCGGGTGGAGGGTCGGGTCTCGGGCGTCGGTCCCAATGGCGCGGCCCTGCTGGTGGGCATGGGCCCCACACTGGCCAACACCGAAGCCAACCTGACGGAGAACCATCGCGCCCTGGCTGTGGTCGCCCGGCAGAACGACGCAGAGCGCACCGACCTCGGCAGCCTCACGCCGGGTCAGCCCAAGACCATCAGCGGCCCGCTCGATTGGGTGGCGTTCAAGTCCAAGTACTTCGTGACCGGCATCTTCGACTACGACAGTACCGGCGGCCGGATCAGCGGCGCCACCGTCGTCGGGCGCCCCACAGCCGAGAAGCACCCGACCGAAGCCGACGTCCGCCTCACGCTGCCGGTGCCACCGAGCGGCCAGTTCGGGTACACGGCCTACGCGGGGCCTATGGAATACGACCGCCTGACCGGCGTCGGCCGCGGGTTCGGCGACGTCAATCCGTATGGCTGGCCCGGCTTCCGGACGTTGATCCGGCCGGTGGCCGTCGGCGTTCGCTGGCTGCTCGTGTGGCTGCACGAGCATCTGCATCTCGCGTACGGGCTCGTGCTGGTCTTCTTCGGGATCATGGTGCGCGTGCTGCTGTGGCCGCTGAACCAGAAGGCGATGCGCGCCAATATGCAGCTGCAGGCCGTGCAGCCGTTGATGAAGGAAATCCAGGAGCGCTACAAGAGCGATCCTCAGAAGCAGCAGCAGGAGATGCTCAAGCTGTACCGGGAGTACAAGGTCAATCCGCTGGGCGGCTGCTGGCCGATGATGCTGCCAATGCCGGTGCTGTTCGCGCTGTTCTTCGTATTCCAGAACACGATCGAGCTGCGCGGCGTGTCGTTCCTGTGGCTGCCGGACCTGGCCCGACCCGACCCGCTGTACATCATCCCGGTCATCATGGGACTCTCGATGTACGGGCTCAGCAAGGTCGGCCAGATCGGGATGGAGCCGAACCCGCAGATGAAGACGATGCTCTACGTCATGCCGGTGATGATGACGTTCCTCTTCCTCAACTTTGCCTCGGGCCTCAACCTGTATTACGCGGTGAGCAACCTGGCCAGCATTCCCCAGCAGTGGCTGCTGGCGCGCGAACGGGTGCGTCGCGGGGCGACCGGGGTGCCACCCAGACCCCCGCAGCCCGCCCCCAAGGCGGCCGCCAAGCGGAAGAGCTAGCTAACCGGCGATCGCCGCCGTGTCTGCCCGGGTCAGGCGGACTCGCATGGACTGCTGATCGATAGTCACCCGGAAGTGGCGCAGCGCGTCGGCGCCGATGGTCACCTGCGACGGGATGTCGGGCGGCAGCATGTGGACGGCGATCCTGGGCCGGCGGAACACCTGCCGGCCTATCGTCATGTCCCCCGCCAGCCTTCCTTCTTGCACCTCGACCGGCGCGGCACCGCCCACGAAGGCCCGACCCACAACCTGAAGCGGCTGTTCGAAGGGGAGGCGTTCGGCCACGGCCGGTACCGCCTGCACCAGCACGCCGCCCTGGGTGTCCAGCACCCCGACCGCTTTCCGCCCCGCGAGGTCCACGGCTACGCCGATGAAAGGGCCGACCCGCACGGCCGACAACACCTCCGCGCCGTCGGGCTTGGGCAGCGTGTCTCGTGTCAGGCTGAGGCGACCCGCCGGATAGTCCAGCGTCAGAAGCAGGCCGGCGTATGCATCGAGTCCGAGCACGCCGTCGGCGCCCAGCCGTCGCACTTCGTCGCCCCGGCCGACCGCCAGGTGCGGGACGACCACACCGCCGACGCGGAGCGAGTCCAGTCGGAAGAGAGAGTCCGCGCCATCCATCCCGGCCGGCGAGAGCCGGAGGGCCGTGAGGACGGGACTCGTGAGCTGCACGTGGGGTGAGCCGGTCTCGACGAGCAGACGGTACGGGCCCTTGCCATTGAGCGTCGTGAGCACGACCGCGCGGCTCGCGCCCACCAGCTCCATCGGCACCTGGGTCGAATCGGGGCCGGCGCCGTTCGGTGACGTATGGTGGCTTGCCAGCGCAGCACCGACCAGGAGACACGCGAGGGGCATCATGGAAGCCTCGGGCACAGGCGAATTTTCGCACCGATTAGGCGGGACGTGCTGTCGATGCGCCGCCACCGTGGATCGTCGCGGGTGGTAATTTCCTGGGCATGCTGACGGATCCCATTGCCGCGCTCGCGACCCCGCCCGGGCGTTCCGCTCTGGCGGTCATCCGGGTGAGCGGGGCCCGCACCTTCGCGGTGGTCGCCCGGGTCGTCGCGGACTTTGCCGCTGACCCGCGGACCGCGCGGCTTGCGACCTTCCGGGACGCAGCCGGCGAGGCGATCGACCGCGGGCTCTACACCGTCTTTCCCGGTCCCCACAGCTACACCGGAGAGGATCTGGTGGAGCTCTCCTGCCACGGCGGCCTGCTCGCCCCTGCGCGAGTGCTCGCCGCACTGCACGAGGCCGGGGCGCGCCCGGCGGCGCCCGGGGAATTCACCCGACGCGCGGTGCTCAATGGCAAGCTGGACCTGGTCCAGGCCGAGGCCGTGGGGGATCTCATCGAGGCGACCGCACCCGCTCAGGCGCGAGCCGCGCTCCAGCAGCTCGACGGTGGACTCTCGCGCCGGCTGGCCGATCTTCGTGCGGCGCTGGTGCGCGCCGAAGGCCTGCTGGCGTACGAGATCGACTTTCCCGGTGAGGACGACGGCCCGGTGCCGGCCAATCGCATCGCGAGCGAGCTCGAGACCGTGGCCGCACGCATCGAAGGTCTGCTCGCCACTGCCCCGGCCGCCGAACGGTTGCGCGAGGGCGCACTTCTGGTGCTCGCCGGGCGACCCAACGTCGGCAAGTCCTCGCTGTTCAACGCGCTGCTCGGCGCTGACCGGGCACTCGTCACCGACATCCCGGGCACGACGCGCGACGCGGTCGAGGCCCACACCGACTTTCTGGGCTGGCCGGTGAAGCTGGTGGATACGGCCGGGCTGTGGGATGCGCCCGACCCGATCGACCGGCTGGGCGTCGGCGTCACGCGGCGCTATCTCGGGTCGGCCGATCTGGTGCTCGTGTGCGTCGAGGCCGGTCGGCCGCCGGGCCCGGACGAGACCGCGCTGGCCGCCGAGCGTGGCGCGTTGCTGGTGCGGACGAAGGCCGACCTCGTGGGCGCGCCCGGCGACGGAATCGCGGTGTCGGCGGTGTCCGCAGTCGGACTCGATCGGCTGCGGCAGGCGGTGGCGGAGCGGGTCTTCGCCGACCGCATCGCGCTCGCGGATCTCGAGCCGGCGCTGGGCCGGGCTCGGCAACGCACCGCGCTCGCCCGCGCGCGGGAGGCGCTGACCGCGGCGCTCGAGCAGCTCCGCGGCGGGGACGCCGTGCTCGTCGCGCACCACGTGCGCGAGGGCACCCTCGCGCTGGACGAGCTCATCGGCGCGGTGGATGTCGAGGAGGTGCTGGATCAGGTCTTCGCGAGCTTCTGTGTGGGGAAATGAGGTGAGCGGTGAGCGCTTACCGCTCACCGTTGTGCTCGCGCCGCTCTCGCCTACGGCTACCTTGGCTCAGGCCGTCTGCACCCCCCTCGCCACGTCTTCCGCCGATTGGGACTCCGACGCAGGAGCTCGCAGCGCCATGGGCAGGCCCCGCCCCGCGACCAGCGCCTCGGTCATGCGGTAGCCCAGATAGTACCCCGACCGCTCCGGCAGCACGCGGCCGCCGACAAGCCGGGCCGAAGGGCTCATGCCGCCGGACAAGTAGCGAAGCCGAAGCCCCAGCCCGCTCTGCTCGAGCTCGGGCTCGACGACCCGCCGCAGGAACGCCTCCATTTCCCGGAGCCGGTGATACTGCCGACGAGGATAGCCGAAGTAGTCGGCCGAGTCGAACCCCGGCGCCACGGCTTGTGCCGCGTGGACCGCGAGTCCCTCGTTGACCAACAGCTCGCGCAAGGTGGCGCGGCTGCCGGTGGACCAGTAGTCGTAGTAGCCGCCCGCGTCACTGACGAGCCGCCGCATGTCGCTCGCGCTCGTGGGCGAGGTGTATCGAATGGTGTGCGCCAGCTCGTGCCCGATCCAGAGCGGAATCAGGTCGGGCGGCAGGCCCATGCCGTACGTCTCCGCGTTCACCCGGCCGGTGAAATGCTCCAGGCAGATGAATGCGACGCCCCGGCCGCCGACGACGAGCTCCCCGGCATTGGCGCCTCCCAGGCCCACCATGAGGTAGGTGTCCGTCGGGCGATCGACCTGGAGGACATCTTCCGCGCGGGCGATCGCCTCTTCGGCGAGCTGGACGAGATTGACGGAATCGGCGAGGGCGAGAAGATCGCTGCGATCAGCCCGCAGCGCGGTGGAGATGATCTCGCCGGCGTGCGGGCTGTCAGGGTCGAGCACGTAGTTGCGCCAGTAGGCGTCGAGAATCGGTCGGTGCGATTCTCGATATTGCCGATACGCCGCCTCCCGGTCGCCGGCGCCGAGCACCGCGAGGAAATCGGGCAGGAGATTGATCAGCACGCGGGCACAATACGAAAGGCGTCACGGCCGCGCAAGGTGAGCGCGCGCGAGACGGCGTAGAAAAGCGAGGCGGCAGTGCGCGCACGGAAATAGAACGGGGGCGGAGAGGCTGCGCGCTGCCTCTCCGCCCCTTTTTCTCCGGTGTCGCTCTAGTTCTGCTGCTTCTTCTTCCGTGCGACCTCGTCCAGGAACCGGCGCTCTGCCGGTGTCAGGCTGCCGATGCCCTGCTGGCTGATCTTGTCGAGCACCCGATCGACCTCCGCAGCCACCGGGTCCGCCTCGCTCCGCCGCCGCGGACGCATCGGCGCGGGGGGCGTGTTGCGGCGCTCCGGTTCGGCGGCGCCGGACTGGACCATGACCACGCGCTCGACCGCCCGCGGCGGCTGATGCGGCCGGCGGCGCGAGAGCATCTGCAGCCGGAAGAAGAGGTAGCCGAAGCCCGCGCCCCCGACGTGCGCCACGTGGGCGACGCCGTCCTGCGGCGCGATCTGGGACAGCACGATGTCGAGGCCGATCAGCACCAACACGAAGGTGCGGGCCTTGACGGGCGTGGGCAGCGGGAACACGAACAGCTCGGCGTCGGGCCACAGCATCGCGAAGGCCACCCCGACACCGAGCACCGCCCCGGAGGCCCCGACGATCGGCGCGCCGGCGGACGAGATGACGCTCGACAGAAGCAGGCTCACCACGGCCGCGCCGATCCCGCAGTAGAAGTAGTAAAGAATGAAGGCTCGGCCGCCGAGCCGGTGCTCCACCGGCGGGCCGAACACGAACAGCATGAACATGTTCCCCAGCAGGTGGAGCAGGCCCGCGTGGACAAACATGTAGGTGACGAACGACCAGGGACGCTCGAGCGCGAGCGCCGGCGCGAACCGGAGCGCCGCCTGGAGCGACGGCGACGTGAACACCGTGAGCAGCAGGAGCAGCACCACCGCGTTGGCGATGATGAGCCGCCCCACCCACGGGGTCAATCGATTGGAGGGAGACAGATTCATCGAACCACGCCTTCTACGCTGAGGCCCCACGACGGCTAGAACGGTTCCTTGAGGCGGCCGAGTCGGGCGGTTCGACAGATCCGTTCGCACAGGTCCGGGAACTCGATCCCCACCGCGCGAGCCGATTGCGGAAGGAGGCTCGTCGCCGTCATGCCCGGCAGGGTATTTACCTCTAAACAGAAGAGTTCGCCCGCCGGTGTCAAGCGAAAATCGACCCGCGAATAGCCCCCCAGCTTGAGGGCATCATGCGCGAGGAGCCCAAGCCGCCCGCACTCCGCCGCGATGGCGGGGGGCAGGTCGGCGGGGAAGATTTCCTGTGACATCCCGGGAGTATACTTGCATTCGTAGTCGAAAATCTCGTGCCGTGGAATGATCTCCCCCACGGCCAACGGCTTGCCGTCCAGGACCCCCACGGTGAGCTCCCGGCCGGGAACGAATCGCTCGATCATCACCTCGTCATCGTACCGTCGGGCCAGGGCGACCGCCTCGGTGTACCCGCCCGGGTCCTTGACCACCGTCAACCCGACGGTGGACCCCTGTTTGGAAGGCTTTACGACTACCGGCCACCCGAACTCCCGGCCTACCCGTTCCCGGTCCGCCGGGGCCATGGTCCAATCGGCGGTGGGCACGTTCCCCATACGGAAGAGCCGCTTGGAGACGTCCTTATCCATGGCCATAGCACTGCCCAGGCGCCCGCTTCCAGTGTAGGGAACCCCCACCATTTCGAGCAGTGTCTGCAGGGTTCCGTCCTCACCCCGGCCCCCATGGAGTGCCAGAAACAGCACGTCCGCATCCCGCACGATCCGAAGGTTGGCGAGCCCCGAAAGCAGCAGGCCTTGCTCCAGACTTTGAAGCTGATCGATCGGAGGGGGAGTCGTGCCGACCGAGCCGGAGAGGAGTGACCGCTCATCGGCCTCGGGGATGTAGCCGCGGGCCGTGTCCACCACGGCGACTTCGTGCCCCCGTGATCGCTGTGCTCCTTTGATCTGCACCGCCGACGCGATGGCGACGTCGCGCTCGGCGGAGGTCCCGCCGGTGAGGACGGTCACGCGCATGGGGGTTTTTCCGGTAGAGGTGGAGTTTCGACCCGACGCTACGACGGCAGCCCGCTGCTGCTACATCCTTCACGCGGGACGGGGCGCGGCTGCCGTGTGGGCCCGCGTTCGCCCGTCACCGGGCCTGGATCAGCTGCTGCAGGACATCATACCGGCTCACGATTCCGATCAACTTCCCCTCCCGGCGCACCAGTGCCGCGGGACTCTCCCGGGTGAGCATCGCCCCTACCCGGTCCACGGCGGTGCCGGCCTCGACCTCGGGAAAGGGTGGGTCCATCACTTCACTCACCGGTCGCTCGAGCAAGGCGGGCTGCGCCAGCGCCCGAGCCATCAGCGTCCCCTCGATGAGGCCGCCGACCGACTGTCCGTCCTCCAGGACCGGCATCTGGCTCACGCCCCAGGTGCCCATCAGGTTGAGCGCCTGCCGCACGGCGGCCGAGGGCGCGACGCTCACCACCGCCGGCGCGCTGGACGGGCGGCGCTGCAGCAGCTCCTGTACCGTGCTGCGTGGCGTGTCGAGCATCTGGTTTTCCTGCATCCACGCGTCGTTGAACTGCTTGGAGAGATAGCGCTCCCCGGTATCGCACAGGATGGTGACGATCAGCGCGTCGGCGTCGGCCAGCTCGCGAGCCAGGTCGACGGCGATGGCCACGTTCACGCCCGACGACCCGCCGAGGAGAAGGCCCTCCTCCCGCGCGAGCCGGCGCGCCATGGTGAACGACATCTTGTCCGGAATCTGTCGGAACTCGTCGACCCAGTCGAACCAGAGCGTCGTCGGGATCTTGTCACCGCCGATGCCCTCCACCTTGTACGGGTGTCCCTCTCCCATGGTTCGCGTGCGGTGGTAACCGGTATAGAGAGAGCCGACCGGGTCACCCGCGATCACCCGGATCTTCGGGTTCTGCTCCTTGAGGTACTTGCCGGCACCGCTCACGGTCCCCCCAGTGCCTGCGCCGGCGACGAAATGGGTGACCCGGCCCTCGGTCTGTCGCCAGATCTCGGGACCCGTCGTGGCGTAATGGGCCTCCGGGTTGACCTGGTTGTAGAACTGGTTGGCCAGGATGGCGTTCGGGGTGTCCTTCACGATCTGCTTGGCCTTCATCACATAGTGCTCGGGGTGATCGGGCGGCACCGCGGTCGGCGTCACCACCACCTCGGCCCCGTAGGCCTTGAGCAGGCGGACTTTTTCCATCGACATCTTGTCGGGCATCGTGAAGATGCAGCGATACCCTTTGAGCGCCGCGGCGATGGCGAGGCCCACGCCGGTATTGCCGCTGGTACCCTCGACCACGGTCCCGCCGGGCCGGAGCTCGCCCCGGCGCTCGGCATCCTCGATGATGGCGAACCCGATCCGGTCCTTCACCGATCCGCCCGGGTTGACGTACTCGGCCTTGCCGTAGATCGGTGTGCGCAGCCCAGCCCCGATGCGGCCCAGCCGGATGAGCGGGGTCCAGCCGATGGTTTCGAGGACCGAGTCGTAGGGCCGGAGGTGCGGAGGAGTCATGGCGCGCTCTGCGACCGCGGGTTCCGGAAGTGGATCGGCTGCAGGAACAGGCCGGCGACCGGCCGCCCGTGACGCAGCGCGGGCGAGAAGCGCAGCGCCACGGAGCCCTTGACGGCCGCGGAATCGAGCGCCGGATAGCCGCTCGACTCCGCCACCCGCGTGGACTCGGGCACCAGCGCACCCAGTGAGTCGGTATAGAGGCGCAAGAGGACACGGCCCTCGATGCCCTGCTCGAGCAGCGGCACGGGGTACTCGACCGGACTCACCGGATTGATGGCGACCGGCGGCTGATCCGCGTCATTCGGCGGTGTCACCGGAGCATTGGTCGAGATCCGGAATGCGCCATCGTCCTCGCGACGGCACGCGGGGGCGACGGCCAGCGTGCCGACGAGCGTGCCCGCCACCAGCGCCCCGACGCGCGGCGATGTCACCGCCGGCCTTCGGCCTGCCGCTTGAACTCGGCCAGGCGGTTGAGCGCCTCCAGCGGCGTGAGGGTGTCGACGTCGAGGCGCCGCAGCTCCTCGACCATCGGATCGGTCCGCGGCGGCTCGGCGAAGAGCGCAAGCTGGCCCGGGTCACGCGGCGGCGCCGGAGGGCCCGGGACCACGCGATGCTCGCCCTCGAGCGTCGCGAGGATCTCTTGCGCGCGCCGCACCACACCGTCGGGAAGTCCGGCGAGCTGGGCCACGTGGATGCCGTACGAGCGGTCCGTTCCGCCCGGCTCCAGCCGGTGCAGGAAAACCACGGTGCCGCCGGTCTCGCGCACGGCGACGTTGTAGTTGCGGGCGTGCTGCAGCCGCTCCGGCAGCTGCATCAGCTCGTGATAGTGGGTGGCGAACATCGTCTTGCAGCCTACCCGGTCGTGCAGGTGCTCGGTGACCGCCCAGGCGATGGCCACGCCGTCATAGGTGGACGTGCCCCGGCCGATCTCGTCGAGCAACACCAGGCTCTGCCGCCCGGCGTTGTGGAGGATCGCGCTGGTCTCGCTCATCTCCACCATGAACGTGGACTGCCCGCGCGCCAGGTTGTCGCTCGCGCCCACCCGGGTGAACAGCCGGTCCACCACGCCGATGGATGCCTCGTCGGCGGGGACGAACGCGCCCATCTGCGCCAACACCACGCAGAGCCCGATCTGCCGCAGGATGGTGGACTTGCCCGCCATGTTGGGGCCGGTGACCAGCGCCACCCGCTCGGCCTCGGTGAAGCGCGCGTCATTCGGAATGAACGACTCCCGCGGCATCATCCGCTCGATGACGGGATGCCGGCTTCCGCGCAGCACGAGATCGAACCCGTCGTGCACCTCGGGCCGCACGTAGCGGCCGGCGACCGCCCGTTCGGCGAGCGCGGCCCACACGTCGAGCCTGGCGAGCACCCGCGCGCTCCGTTGTACCCGAGCGATCGCCTGCCCCACCGCGGCGCGCAGCGCGCCGAACAGCTCGGCCTCGCGTGCCGCCATCCGCTCTTCGGCGCCGAGCACGCGCGACTCGTACTCCTTGAGCTCGGGGGTCACGTACCGCTCCGCGGAGGCGAGCGTCTGCCGCCGCTCATAGTCCGCGGGCACCTTGGACGCGTGGGCGTTGGTGATCTCGAGGTAGTACCCGAACACCTTGTTAAAGCCCACCTTGAGCGACGGGATGCCGGTGCGCTCACGTTCCCGCTGCTGGAGCGACGCGATGTACTGCCGGCCGCCGTCGCGCAGCGAGCGGAGCTCGTCGAGCTCGGCGTCGTAGCCGGCGCGGATGGTTCCCCCGTCGCCCAGGGCGACCGGGGGGCGGGCTTCGAGGCCGCTCGTCAGCTCCGACGCCAGATCGGCGAGAAGGTCGAGCTCGTCCACCGCGTCGGCGAGGGCGGCGGCCGGCCGACCGGCGGGCAGGGTGGAGGCCGCGAGCGAGCTCAGCGCCTCGGCCACGTCCGGGAGGCGCAGGAAACTGTCGCGCAGGGCTCCGAGCTCACGAGGCGTCGCCCGGCCGGCCGCCGCGCGTCCCGCCAGACGCTCCACGTCGCGCACGCCGTCGAGTGCCTCACGCAGGCGGGCGCGACCCCGGCCGTCCCGCACCGCCACGTCCACGGCATCGAGCCGATACGAAATGGCCGCGGGCGCACGCAGGGGCGAGAGCAGCCACTGCCGGAGCAAGCGCCCGCCCATGGGCGTCACCGTGGCGTCGAGGGTCTCGAGCAACGTGCACCCACGGGCGCCGGCGCGGAGCGGCTCGATCAGCTCCAGGTTGCGCCGCGTCATCTCGTCGAGCCAGAGAAAGGCGTCGTTGCGGCGCACTGCGGGACGCGCGAGGTGGGGAAGGCCCACGGGCTGCAGCTCGGTGAGATAGCGCAGCAGGGCGCCGGCGGCGCCGATCGCCGGCGCGTCCTCGGGCCCGACGCCGAGCCCGTCGAGCGTGGCCAGCGAGAACCGGCGGGCCAGCTCCTCGCGGGCCAGGTCGGCGTCGAACTCCCAACGCTCGCGAACGGTGCGGAGCACGCCGTCGTCGGTGCTGACGCCGAGCTCGCCCGGGATCACGATTTCGGCCGGCGCGAGCCGGCCGAGCGCCTCCGGCAGATCGGCGGCATCGAGCACCTCGAGCAGAAACTCACCGGTGCTGAGATCGATCGCCGCGAGTCCCAGCACTGCCTGGGTACCGCTGACGGCTACCAGGAAGTTGTTGCGGCCGCCGGCGATCCAGTTGTCCTGCAGCAGCGCGCCGGGCGTGACCGTTTCGACGACCTCGCGCCGCACCAGCCCACGCGCCGCCTTCGGATCCTCCACTTGCTCGCAGATGGCGACGCGATAGCCCGCGCCCACGAGCTGTCTCAGGTAGTCGGCCGCGGCCTTGACCGGCACGCCGGCGAGCGGCACGCCGTCACCGCGCGACGTAAGCGTGATCTCGAGCACGCGGGCGGCGAGCTCCGCATCCTCGTGGAACATCTCGTAAAAGTCACCGACCCGATAGAACAGGATGGTCGCCGGGTGCCGCGCCTTCACGTCCCGCCAGTGCTTGAGCATGGGAGGGGTCGAGGCGTCGGCGGTCTCGCGGCTCACGCTGGCCACGGGAAATTGCGGGATGACGGGTGGGCCATACGAACGGCAATATACACATCATCACTCGACCCGACACCGCCGTCTCGGCGCGCATGCTTCGCCTCAGCCGGGCCTTTCGCCGACATGGGGGGCGAGGGCAAGTTGTCTGGTCCTCACCAGCGAGCGCCACGTGTCCCAGCCGTTCCACTTCGCCTTCTTCGTCCGTGACCTCCCTTCCACGCGTCGGTTCTACGGCGAGGTCCTCGGCTGCCGCGGGGGGCGAAGCACCGAGACCTGGGTGGACTTCGACTTCTTCGGCAATCAGATCTCCGCCCACACGACCGGGAGCGTGACGCCGACGCAGAACACCGGCAAGGTGGAGGACCTGCTGCTGCCCATGCCTCACTTCGGCGCCCTGCTCGGCTGGTCCGAGTTCGAGGCGCTGGCCGGCCGGATCCCCGCCGCGGGCCTCCCTTTCATCCTCGAGCCTCGCACCCGTTACGCCGGACAGCCCGGCGAGCAGGCCACGATGTTTCTGCTCGACCTCAGCGGCAACGCGCTCGAGATCAAGAGCTTCAAACAGCCCGAGCACGTCTTCACGGCATGAAGCCGGCGGCAGTGGCCGTGATCGGCGGCGGCGTGATGGGCGCGAGTGTGGCCTATCATCTCGCCGCGCGCGGTGCTCGCGACGTCGTGATCCTCGACAGGAGCGATCGCCCGGGGGAGGGAAGTACCGGTCGCGCGACCGGTGGCTACCGGGCGCAGTACGGGACCGCGATCAACGTCCGCCTCTCGCTGCTCGCTCGAGGCAAGCTGCTTCGCTTCGCCGAGGACACCGGCGTCGACCCGGGCTACCTGCCGGCTGGATATCTGTGGCTCGCGGTGAGCGACGCCGAGTTGGCCGCGCTGGAAGCCGGCCGGCGAATACAGCATGCCGAGGGCCTGCGCGAGGCGGTCATGGTGACGCCGGAGGACATCGCGCGGCTCAACCCTGCGATCCGCCTGGACGGCATCGTCGGCGGCGCCTTCTGCCCGTCCGACGGCTTCATCCGCCCCACCCGCATTCTCGAAGGCTATCTCGCGGCGGCCGTCCGGCTCGGCGTCCGTGCCGAATGGGGCGTCACGGTGACCGGGTTCGTACGAGCACCGACCGGCGCCATCGGCGCGGTGAACACAACGCGAGGCCCTGTGGCGGTCGAGGCCGTGGTCAACGCGGCGGGCGCGTGGGCCGCGCCAGTCGCCCAGATGGCGGGCGTCGACCTGCCCGTGACGCCGCTGCGCCGGCAGATCGTCCCCACCGTGCCGACCGCCGCGCTCCCCGCCGACATGCCGATGACCATCTGGGCGGGCGACGGATTCCACCTTCGGGTCCGCGACGGCCGGGTGCTCTTGCTTTGGCCTACGCCAGGCAAACCGGGCGAGCCCTTTTCCACCGAGGTCGAGCCCTCCTGGGTCGACGCCGTGACGAGGATGGCCCACGAGCGGCTGCCTGTCCTTCGCAGCGTTACGGTCGATCGCTCGGCGAGCTGGGCGGGTCTCTACGAGATGTCACCGGACAAGCACGCGATCCTCGGTCGCGCCCCTGGCTGTCCGAACCTGTATCTGATCAACGGCTCGTCTGGCCACGGAGTGATGCACGCGCCCGCGCTCGGGCACCTGCTCGCCGAGATCATCTGCGACGGTAGGGCGACGACGCTGGATGTCCGTTGCCTGGAGCCGGAGAGGTTCGCGCGCGGCCACGCGATTCCGGTCGCCGAGCTGCTCTGACGAGGAAAGGGGCGACCTCCGGCCGCCCCTTTCGCGTTCCGTTCACGCTACCGACACCCGTGCGATTACCGACTCGAGTCGCTGACCCCGCTGGTGCTCGAATCCGACACGGTGGGAGCGGCGCTCGAGGGCGGCGGCGAGCTCCCCGAGTCCGTGACCACGGGAGCCGACGTCGAATCCGCAGACGGCATGGTGTCCGTAGTGGCCGCCCGCGTCCGCCACTGCTCGAGCTCCGCCTGGAAGGCTTGTGACAAGACGGCCGAATCCACCAACGACGAGTCCGACTGCACCCCGTTCGCCTTCACCCTCTCCAGCGCGGTCGCCGCCTTGGTGTAGCTGCTGTCGGCGGCCAGCGCCGCCTCGTACGCGTCGGCGGCGCTCACGAAGTAGCCCGCGCGCTCCAGCGCCGTACCGAAGTTGTTCTGAAACACCGGGACCTTGCGTCGCAGCTCGACCGCCCGCGCGAGCGGCGGCAGCGCCGAATCCACCCGCCCCTCCTGGATGTAGATGTAGCCGAGATTGTTCATCGCCCACACGTCCTTGTCGTCGATGGCGAGCGCCCGCTGGTAGGCGTCGACCGCCTGGTCGGTCCGGCCGAGCGCGTATTCGGCGCGCCCTTCGAGACGGAGTCCTTCCGACGACATCGGCTCGAGCGTCAGCGCCCGCTGCACCCGATCGAGTGCGGCCTGCGGCTTGCCGGTCTCGAGTAGCACGCGGGCGGAGTTGAGCAGGCTCTTCCGGTGATTGGGGTCGAGTCGCAGCGCGGCATCGAATGCCTCGAGCGCCCGGGCATGGTTCCCATTCTTCCATGACGAGAGACCCAGCATGTACTGGCCCCATGCATCGTCGGGAGTGTGCTCGGTGTACGCCTCGAACATGCTGGCGGCCTCCTCGTAACGGCCACGGTGGAACGCGCGGTCCGCGTCGGCGTAGGTCGGCACGACGGTCGAGCTGGCGGTGGCTTCGACCGTCCCACCCGACATCGAGGACGTGGCGGTGCCGGTGTTTTCCGTGGACACGGAGGCCGTGGTGCCGGTGGAAGACGCGTCGGCGGCGCCGCTGCGATCGGTGCTCCAGCAGGCCGAGGCGAGCGGAACCAGGATGGCGGCGAGGGCGGTGAGATGGGCGCGGCGGGACATGGTTTCCTCCTGTAGGGGTCCGGGACGGTGAACCTTCGCCGAGGAGGAAGGGCAAGCGGTCGGCCAGCCGGTGACGGACAATACAAATGATTGTTGTTCATTCACTTATGTCGCAAGGAACGGAGAGCGCACGGCCCTGACGTGTCCGGAGCGACACGGGGCGGCCTATGCCGCTGTGTCTACCTGGACACGCCTGACCCCACTCCGATTGGCGGGTACGCCGGCACGGTTTCGCCGAGCCCGGCATCTCATGCTTCAGCGGGGTGAAGGATCCCGCGCTGGTTCGGGAGTGGTCAGTGAGAAGTCAACGGAGAGAGATCGCAACGGGAGAGAGATCCGCAATGAGAATGATGCCAAGGACGATCGCGGTGAGCCTGCTGCTGGGAGCGGCCGCCTGTGCATCGTCCAACAGATCGTCCGATGCCGCCGGCCCGGCGCCGATGGACAGCTCGAGCGCCTTGAGCGGAGTGCCGGTGGTGGTGGACAACGAGAACCTGAACGACATGAACATCTACTTCGTGAAGAACGGGTCACGCGTGCTGATCGGCCACGCGCCCTCCATGTCGAAGTCGACGCTTACGATTCCATCCGCGGTGATGGCGGCGGACCTCCGCGTGTCGCTCGTCGCCGAGTCGCTGGGTGGCAGTCGGCCGTTCCGGGTCCCGTCGACGCTGGTGCCGTCGGGTCAGCGCTTGTACTGGACCATCGGTACCGACCCGTCCATGTCGACGGTGTCCACTGGGGAGTAGGCCGTCGGATTCGCCGGGCTATGGGCGCTTGATGTTGTGACGCCGCATGATCTTGAGGAGGCTCGCGTGGTCGGCGAGCCCGAGCGCGGCGGCCGTCCGGGTCACGTGCCACTCGTGCCGCTCGAGCGCCGCGATGATGATGCGGCGTTCGGCCTCTGACCTGAGCGCCTGAAAGGTGCCCTCGTCGCCATCGGTTGCGGCCGGCTGCTCGCCGCGGATGTCCGCCGGCACGTGCGCCGGACCGATCACATCACCATCCGCCGCAATGACCATCCGTTCCACCACGTTTCTGAGCTCACGCACGTTGTTCCGTTTCCACTCGTAGCCCATCAGGAGATTCTGTGTGTCGGCGGCGAGCCGTTTGGGCTTGATACCGAAGCGGTCGCAAATCGACCGGACCAGGCGCTCGGCGATCTCCGGCACGTCGCTTCGGCGCTCCCGCAGCGGCGGCACCGCGATCACGTGCACGTTGATCCGGTAGAGCAGGTCCTCGCGGAAGCGGCCGCCCAGCACCTCGGCGTCGAGATCGCGGTGGGTGGCCGCCACCACCCGTGCGTCGATCGCCAGCGGACGCGTGCCGCCGACCCGGGTCACCCGGCGATCCTCGAGCGCCCGAAGCAGCTTGGCCTGCGCCGGGAGCGGCAGGTCGCCGATCTCGTCCAGGAAGAGGGTGCCGTGCCCCGCCGCTTCGAAGGCGCCCTTGCGAGTCGCGTTGGCGCCGGTGAACGCGCCCTTCTCGTGGCCGAACAACTCGCTCTCCACCAGGTGCTCGGGGAGCGCTGCGCAATTGAGCGCCTGGAAGGGCTCGCTGGCATGCGGCCCGAGTCGATGGAGCTCGCGCGCCACCAGCTCCTTGCCGGTGCCGCTCTCCCCCACCACCAGCACCGTACTCGGAACCGGCGCCACCCGGGCGATCGCCTCCCGTAACCGCAGCATGGCCGCGCTGTTCCCGACCAGCGGCGACTCCGCGTCCGCGGTGCGCCGCAGCGAGCGGACCTCGGCGCGCAGCCGCCGCCGCTCGAGCGCCAGCTCGATCTCGCGGACGATCCGTTCGACCGGCTCCGCCTTGTCGATGAAGTTGTAGGCGCCCAGGCGGATCGCGCGGACACAACGGTCGTAGTCGCCCGTCCCGGTGTACACGATGGCCGGCACCTCGGAGCCCCGCCGCTCGAGTGCGCGGAGGACCTCGAAGCCGTCCATGCCCGGCATCTCGAGGTCGAGGATGAGGCAGTCCACCGGCTCGCCTGCCAGCCGGTCGAGCGCCTGCGGCCCGTCGTGCGCGACTTCCACGTCGTAACCGCCAAGCCGCTTGAGGTCGTAGGCGTACTGCTCCGCCATGGCCGGAACGTCGTCCACCACGAGCACGAGCGTCACGCCGGCCTCCCGTCGCCCGGGGTGCGTCCGTCGTTGGCCGGGAGCTCGACGATGGCGCGCGTGCCGGCGCCGGGCGCGGTTTCCATCCGGAGCGATCCGCCGAGGTCGAGCACCAGCCGCCGCACGATCGACAACCCCAGGCCCGTGCCCTCTTTCTTGGTCGTATGAAAGTCGTCGAATGCCCGCTCGAGCTCGGGCTGGCTCATGCCGGGCCCGTTGTCGGTTATCGAGAGTCGCACGGCCTGCCCATCGCTTCCCGCCGGCTCGGTGGCGACCGTGACGACGCCGTCCGCGCGGCCCCCGAGACTGTCCACCGCGTTGCCGATGAGATTCTCGAGCACCCGGCGGAGCGCCAGCGGGTCCGCGGGAACCCGCGGGAGCGGGTCGGCTTGGTTTATCCGAAGCGTCGCCGGCCGGACGTCGGTCGCTCGCACGACCTCGGCGACGACCGCGTTGACGTCGCATGGCTCCCGGCGTATCGCTGGCGAGAGCCGGGCGTAATTGCGCGCGAGCGTGTCGAGATACTCGAGGCTCGACTCGAGCGTGGCGCGCCGCTCCGCGAAGACGGCCGGCAGGGACGCGGGATCGTCCCGCGACACCTGCGCGAGGTGGCGGAGCACGTTGCGGATGGGCACCAGGCCGTTCTTCACGTCGTGATTCACCTGGCGCGCGAGATCCCCGGTGGCGACCCGCCGTTCGGCGTCACGCAGCCGCGCCGCGCCGACACGGAGCCGATCGGTCATGGCGCCGAGCACGCGTCCCAGCGCACCGATCTCGTCCTCGCGATCGGTCGGGAAGGTCTGATCCAGGCGGTCAAAATCGATGGCCGCGGTGCGCTCGGCCAGTGTCGTCAGCGGGCGACTGATTCGGGTGGCCAGCCACGCGGCGGCCACGAGCGCGAGCGGCACACCAACGGCGAGCGCTGCGAGGAACCAGCCGTCCACGCTGCGGCGGAGGTCCCGCAAGGTCTCGCCGGACTGCGTGACCACGAGGCGCGCCTCGCCGAGCCCGGCTGAGTCCCCGGCGGCCAGGTTCACAAAGGGAACCGGCATCTCCGCAACCGTGCGATCGCCCGGCGACGAATCCGCTGTGCCCGGATACGCGATCCGCAGCGCCAGGTCGGGATCTCGCGCGAGCTCGGCGCGGAGCCTTGCCTCGATCGACGCGCCGCCAGCCACGGTGAATCGTTCGCGCCCGATCCGAATCGAGTCGAGCCGGGCGAGTACCACGATCTCCCGGGTCGGTGTCCGGGCCCGGACCAGCGCGGGTGCCGCACCGGCGGATGCCAAGACCCGTGGCAGCAGCGTGTCGACCCGGTCGAACTCGTTTCGGAAGTGCCCCGAGCTGACGATGCGCCCGCTGCTGTCCTGGATCTCGAGAAAGTCGAGCCCGGCGCCCCGCATGGTAGGCTCCGCCAGGTCGAGCAGGTCCCGCCGGGATCCCGTGCCGCCCGGTACCACCGCGAGCCGGAACCGATTGTCCCCCTCCAACTCTGTGGCAATCGTGGCGAGACGATCCGCGACGGTGCCGCTCTCCCGCGCCAGGCCGTCGCGCAGCGCCTGGACGGCCGCGGCCGCACGCCGGTCGCTGTCCTGGGTGAGTCGTCGGGTCATCTCGCGCCGGACGCCGTACGCGAGCAGGCCAAGCGGCAGCAGGGCGGCCAGCGTGAGCGCGACGAACAGCCGGGCGCGAAAGCTCATGGCGTCCCTGCCGTATCCACCGGCTCAGCCGGGCGCAGCACGCCATCTCCGTCGACCACGAGGAGTGGCGCGCCACGGCGCACGATCGCGTGGCGCCGGGTTTCGATGAGCGGCATGACCGTGCCACCGCCTGGCCACGCGGCGCACGTCGCCGGGCTCGGTGATGCCGCGACGAACCCCTGCGCCTCACCCCGGGCGAGCGCGCGCGTCAGGCCGCCGGCCGGGAGTGCTCGAACCTGGAGCTCGGCCGAGTGCGCGAGGGCCACGAGGCGCTCGGCCAGCGCCCGGGCTGTGCGGTCGTCGTTGGAGAATGCGACCAGGTTGCTGCCGTTTCCCGAGCTCATGGCGCCGCTGCCGGCACAGGACATGGCGCCGCCGGCTGCCGGCCGCGCCTCGACCCGCACGGCGTCCCGCGCCAGCCCCGCTCGGAAAGACGCGGTATCAGCGGGCACGACCGCCGCGAGGGCTGCGCTCGCAGCAGGCAGCACGAGAACGTAGGTCCGATCCCATGGCAGAGGCATGATCGTGACGGCAGGGCGGCGGGCGGCATAGTCGAGCAGACCGGCATCGTCGGTGACGATCAGGTCGGCCCCGCGATCCACCGCGTCCCGCAGGTCGCCTCCGACCGGCTCGGTATCGACCAGGTCGGATGGGCCCGGGAGCGACACGCCTAGTGCGCGGTCGGCGAAGACCGCGGGCACCGTACGGGAAGAAGCCGTGAAGCCCACTACGAGCCGGCGCTCGTCCAACGGCACGAGCGAGGTCACCCCCGCTGACCTGAGCGCTGTCGCGGCGTCCGAGTCGGCGCGCCACGCCGCGGCCACGTTGCCCGCCGTCCATCGCGGGCTCGAGTCGGGCGCGGACGCGAGCGAAGAATCCAGGGTCAGGGTCCAGAAGCGGCCAGCAGTGTCAGTCGACCACCGCACGGCCAAACCGGGAAGGACGCGGCCCTCGCAGTCGCGTCGGAGCGGGGCCACGCGCGTCGCGGCGAGCAGCCCGCGGCGCGCGTCGTCCGGATCGCCGTAGGCGGCGACGATCGGGCGCGCCGGGCCGACGCTGTCCGTCGCGATCACACAGGCGCTGGAACGTCGCGCCGGGGCCGGGCCTGGCTTGGGCGTGGGCGCGTGTCCGCACGCGGAAAGCACGAGCAGG
>JBQCGH010000104.1:0-43580 GCA_051955835.1 Gemmatimonadales bacterium | reverse complement strand
GGAGCGACTCCGGAGCGGCGCCGACCAGATCGGCGCCGTCGTCCCCGCGCTGGTTGGCGCGGCGGTAATCCTGCTGACCGGCTACTTCCTCGCCCGCCAAATCCAGCGCTGGGCCGACGACACCCTCAAGCGCCTCGACTTCAACCGCATGGCCGCGGCCGGCGGGCTGGACGAGGTAGTGGTGCGGACCGGCTCACGCCTCGACCCGGTGCGCGCGCTCGCCAAGCTGATCTTCTGGCTCGTAATGCTCGTCGTCATCCTGCTCGCGAGCACCGCGCTCGGTCTCGAGAGCATCAACCAGATGTTCGGCCGGATGCTCGGGTTCATTCCGACCCTCATCGCCGGCATCGTGCTGGTAATCCTCGGCATGATCCTGGGCGAGTTCGTGCGCGGGCTGATCCTGGCATCGGCCGGCACCGTCTCGGGCGTGCCGACGCTGGCCAAGATGGCCAAGGGCGCGGTCGTGGTGATCGCGGTGTTCATGGCGCTGCAGCAGGTGGGCGTGGCCGAGGAGATCGTGACCGCCGCGTTCACCCTGACGCTCGGGGCCGTGGCGCTCGCCTTCGGGCTTGCGTTCGGGTTGGGAAACCGCGACCTGGCTGGCGAGATCACCCGGCGCTGGTACGAGGAAGGCCGCCGCCGGGATCGTCGCCGCACCGATCGCCAGGGCCCGAACACGCCGCCCGGAGACGAACCGCCGATTCTGGACTGAACTGCGCTGAGCGGAGAGCGCTCACCACTCACCGCAGTTCGTACTTCCCCACCGTTCTCGACCCATCATCCTGCTTGATCGAACCGTAAATCGAACCGTTTGCCCCGAACCCGGCCAGCGATACACCCTTGGGAAAGGGCACGGCGCGCACCCACGCGCCGTGGCGATCGAACACGTCGTAGGTGAGCGGCGCGTCCTCCTGGGCCCGAGGGCGCTGCAGCCACACCTCGCCGTTCGGCCGGCCCAGAGCGAAGTCGAACGGCGCCTTGGTCTCGGCGAACGGGTACTGGATGGGCAGGTTCTGCGGCATTCCGAACTGCTTCCCGCGCTCGCGGACCTGGGCGAGGACCCGATCCCGGTCAGCCTGGGTCACCGGCTGCTTGGCATAGTCGTGTCCCTTGCCGGTCACCCAGCCACCATCGGACGCGCGCCAGTCGACTCTATTCTCGTGTCCGCGCGCGAGCCAGGCGGTCCCGTTCGGCAACACGCCGAAGAAATCATTCGGGGCGAAGACCTTGGCCGCCTGCTGGTACTGCTCGCCGAACATGGCCTGGCCGTACTCGGGCGAGGCAAGATTGGCGATCGTGTCTACCTTGCCAGACTTGAGCGCGATGCGGAGCACCGCCACGCTGTCGGGACGCACCGTATGTCCGGGCTCGGCGCCGCCCAGGATCGACTGGTAATCCACCTTGTAGCCGTATCCGACCGTATCGTAGACCAGCACCGGCGTCTTGCCGGCCACCTCGGCGATCGGCAGCACGCCGAGCGGTTTGCCGCTCTCGCTCCACAGCGTCGTACGAATGCCGCTGAAGTCCACCAGCGCGATCGTGTCACGGCCGAGGTGCGACACCCAACCCGGGAACTTGTACTGCTCGGGCGGGGCGTCCGGAATCAGCGAGTCGACGCGAGTGCCGAGCGTGTCCACCCGGCCCGTCTTGAGGTCGGCCATGAAGAAGAGCTTGGCCTTGGTATCGGCAAAGGCGACGCGGCCGTTGTGCAGCTCGACCACGTTGCTGAGCGCGGCGAACTTCGCCGGCAGCTTCTGCTCGAGCGTCAGGCCGCCGCTCTCGCCTGCCGCGCGACGGCATGCGAGGGCGACAGGCGCGAGAAGGCAGAGGACGAGAGCCGGCTTCATGCGAACATGCTCCTGAAACGGGTCGAAGAACGAACGATCAGTGCGACGCACCGGGTGATGGGATGGCAGGCAGATCGAAGCGCAGGAGCCGAACCCCGTCGCGCGACGGCTCCGCCACCAGGGCGGCGTCGGGACTCAACGCGACGATCCGGCCGGGGCCCGGCACCCGGACCTCCGCACGCAGCTCGCCCTGGCGATCGATCACCTGGTAACGGCGGCTCGAGTCCACCGGGGCTCGGCTCTTCTCCAACCAGGCGTCACCTCCCGGACTGGTGAGCCCCGCCTCGAACGGCGGCTTCACCGGCGCGAACGGCAGTTGCT
This sequence comes from Gemmatimonadales bacterium, assembly GCA_051955835.1. Classification (GTDB taxonomy): domain Bacteria; phylum Gemmatimonadota; class Gemmatimonadetes; order Gemmatimonadales; family GWC2-71-9; genus CAVVWJ01. The sequence continues at coordinate 41,412 of JBQCGH010000104.1, read as the reverse complement.
CGGCCGTAGCCCGGAGCTCGGGAGGAAACCGTCGCACGAACAGCTCGCGGTCGTAGCGGGTCACCTCGAGCACCCGGTCGGGGAGCGGATCGCCCCGGCGCCATGTGCCTGCGGGATCGCGCCAGTCTACCCGATTGTCGTACACCCGGCCTACCCAGAGCGCCCCATCGGGCAGCACACCCCAGACGTCGGCGCCGCTGAACACCCGGCGCTCGAATCGCTCGCCCGCGTCGCTGGTGACCTTGGCGATGTCGAACGGCGCGAGGCGCGCGATGGTGTCCGTCCGATCGAGCGCCGGCGCCGCGCGAACGATCACGGCCGAGTCGCGATTGCCGCTGCCGTCGGGGCCCGGCCGGGGCCGGAGCTCCAGGTAGAAGCGCGCGGCGGCGTCCCGCGCGGTCGGCAGCGCGCCCCGGACGGCGTCCGTCGTGGGTACCGCGCCCGCGAACCGGCCGTCGAGCGTCCACTTGGCAATGCGCCGCAGGCCCCAATCCCCGATGTAGAGCGTGTCGCCCGCGCGGAACAAGGTGGAAGGGTTCCTGAGCTCCTTCCCGCTCTTCCCGGCCGCGAGCTCGCCGAGCGTATGGGTCGCGGCGTCCGCCAGCCCGACGTGCTCGTCAGGGGGCGCAAGCACCGCCCAGCGTGAGCCGCCGAGCCAAGCGCCGGTGGTGACGTCGGTAAACTCGGTCGGAACAGTATCGTGCGCGGGACGCAGGATGACGACCGGCGCCGGCGCGGGCTTCTCGCCACATGCCGTGATCAGCAACCCGGTGGTGAGGATGGCCTGGGGGAGGGCCCGCATGCGGGGAATGTAATGGAGCGATCGGCGGGAGCTGACCGGGCTGCGCGAGGAGTCCGAGACGCCATGACTGCTCGCGCTTCCCTCAGGATGATTCCGAGCCCTTCGGCAGGCGTGCGCTCAGCGCAGAATTTCCTCGAACAGTGCGAGGGCGCGCGGATCCTCGCTTTGACCCAGCCAGAACAGGGCGGTCTTCCGAAGCTCGCCGCTCGGATTGGTCCGCGCGATGTGGATGAGCGCCGGCACGCCCTCGTGGTCCGGCCGCTGGGAAAGCGCGAACACCGCCTGCTTTCGTACCTCCAGCTCACCGTGCTCATCGGTGGTGAGCGAGTCGAGGCCGCGGGTGGCCGCCTCGCCCGCGGCCTGGCCCAGCCAGAACACGGCCTGCTTCCGGGTGTCGAGCGGAACGTCCTGCTGTTTCGCCAGCCGAAGCAGCTTCGGCCAGACGACGGCGCTATCGGCCAGGGTGGCCGCCGTCACCAGCTCTTCCGCATCATCCGCGGTCCGCTCGGCGAGCGTGAGGAGCTCGTCGGCCGCCGCGGGCGCGGACACTGTGCCGAGATCGCTGGTGGCACCCGCGGCTGGGCGCCAGCGTCCGCCCACGTACGTGTGGGCCTCGCTGACGCGCCCGCCACGCATTCGAAGCGACACCCGTACCGGCCCGGAGCGACAGTCGCTCTCCCATTCGCCGCCCCCCTCGTCGCTGGTGATGGTGATGTTGTGCTCGCCGCTGCTGCAGACCCCCGGGCGCGCAGCGAAGCTCAGGCGTACCGTGCCCTCGGCCGTCGCCGCGATGCGCTGCGCGAGTGTCTGTGCCGCGAGTGCGGGCGGCAACGCGAGCAGTCCGAGCAGTGCGCTCAGTCTGACCATGGCACACCTCCGCTCAGGGTTGCTCGATGATGTCCTGAAGCGCCTTGGCTGCGCGCGGATCGTCGCTCTGGCCCAGCCAGAACAGCGCCTTCTTCCGGAGCTCCGGATCGGGGTCGCGCTTCGCGATGTCGAGCAGCTTGTCCACCGCCGCGGGCTCGTCGCGCTGCGAGTACACGAAGATCAGCTGCTCGCGCATCTCGCGGTCGGTGATCGCGCTGTAGAGGTTCGCCAGATCGGCGATCGGGGCGTCGGCCTGCCCGGCCCAGAAGAGGGCCTGCTTTCGGACATCCTTCGGCTGAGTGGCGTCGCGGGCAACGCCGAGCAGCCAGCGCGCGTTCTCCTGGCCCCCGGCCTGGGAGATCGAGAACAGGACCTTGTTCTTGAGCTCGGGCTCCTTGAGGCGGCCGTACAGCGTCCGAAGGAACGCGTCGTTCTCCTTGCCGCCGGCCTGGCCGATCCAGAAGATCGCCTTCTCGCGCAGGTCAGACGGCACGTCCGTCCGTTCCGCGTAGGTCCGGATCGCCTGCATGGCGCGGTCGCTTCCGTGCTGCGAAAGCGCGAACACCGCCTTGTCCTGCAGCGCCCGGTCGTTCGACTGCCGGAGGATCGAATCGAGCGCCACCACGGCCTTGTCGCTGCCCACCTGGGACAGCCAGAAGACGGCCTGCTCGCGCACCTCGGAATCCGGATCGCTTCGGGCTGCGGCCAGGAGGATGTCTTCGCTGCCTTCGGCGCTCTCCTGTGCGATGAGAAACACGGCCTTCCGCCGCAGGCACACCGAGCCGGCGTCACGGCGGGCCAGCACCCGCTGCAGGATGGGGCGGGCCCGCGCGTCATCCATCTGCATCAGTGCATTGAGCGCGGCGAGCTTGGTGTCGTCGTCCTCGTTCGAACAGCGCTCGTCGTCGTCCGCGCCGCTCGGGGGCGCGGGCGGTGCGGGGGGAGCCGGCGGGGCCGCCATGGTCGGGGGCGTGGGCGGCACGGGCGGCGTGGGCTGCTGCGCCAGGGCTTCTGCGGCGCTGGCGACCTGCGCGGCCGCCACCGGATCGCCCAGACGGGCCAGCTCACCTTGGATTCGGCGCGTCAGCGCCTTGGCATCGCCCTTGGTGGCCGCCGTGGGGAATCGATCGCGCTGCAGGTCGAGGGAGCGCAGCGCGAGCCGGAGCTGCGTCGTGCCGCCCACCCGATAGAGCGAAAAGGCGCGCCAGTAGTACGCGTCGGCCGCGTACCCAGAGCGCGGGTAGCGGTCCGGGAGTTGGGCGAAGAGCTCGGCGGCCGCGCGGTAGTCACGCCGGTCGAGTGCCTCGCGCGCCGCCCGGTAGAGCGAATCGGCCGGATCACCCTGCAGCCATGGCTGAGGAGGCCGCGACTCGGTGGCGGGCGTCCCGGAGTCGGCGGCCACCGCCAGGCCCTGGGGCAGGGAGCGCCCGCCCGGCCAGCCGCCCAGCGCGAGCGCCCCGGCAAGCACCATACCCATCGACATCCGTTCGATCACAGGTCACCTCGGGTTGGGGTGGTGCCGGCCGGCACCGCCGTCCGGAGGCGGGACAGCACCCCGCCTCGCTCCATGCCTTCACGAATCAGCTCGCGATCGCCGGGGGCTGCGTCGGGGCGGAGCTGCGCGATCTCGGCGAGCACCAGCTCGAGATCTTCGAGCAGCAGCCGGGCGCGCCGGTCCTGCGCGGCAGGCGAGTCGAGCAGCAGCCGATTGGTTGCGAGCAGCTCCCGCGCGGTGGCGGAGGCAAGCTGCTCCTGGCTGCCCGTCCTGACCGACGCGCGGAACAAGGTGAGGAACGCCTCGGACCGCTCGAGGTGCTCGCGAGTGGCCAGTCGATAGGCGGTCTCGTTGATCCGCAGCGCGGGTGACGCGGAGCCGGCGGCGACGGCCGCGGGCGCGGGTGTCGCCTCACCGCTCTTCGATATCCGTCCGATCCCGACGCCGATCGCCACCAGCGCCGCCGCGGCCGCCGCCCCTGCCCACGGGAGCCAGCGCCGGAGCGCGGGGCGCCGGGCGCGATCGAGCCGGCGCTCGCGCGCGATTGCCTGCCACATCGCTTCACTGGGCGTCTCGGGCGGCCGGTGATACTCGCGGGCTGCGGCGCGGAGCGTCTGGTCCAGCGGATCGTCGTCCATCGTCTAGTCCCTCGCGAAATCGGCCAGCGCCTCCCGCAGACGGGCGCGGGCGCGGAACAGCTGGGCCTTGCTGGTGCCGGGCTGGACGCCCAGGGTCGAGGCGATCTCCTCGTGGGTATATCCCTCGACGTCGTGCATCACGAACACCGTCCGATACCCCTCCGGCAGCCCATCGATCGCGCGGGCGAGCCGGACCTTGAGGTCGGGGTCCGCCTCCACCGGGCGCACGCCCACCGCCGGTGCGTCCTCCAACCCGACTTCTCGCTCGCGAGCCCGCTTCAGGCTGCGCAGCCCGTTGAGGGTCACCGACACCGCGATGGCGCAGAGCCAGGTCGAGAGCGCGCTCTCGCCGCGAAAGTCGGCCAGCCGGCGGAACCCCCGGATGAACGCCTCCTGGGTGTAGTCCTGCGCACGATGGAGGTCGCCCACCATGCGGTAGACCAGCCGGAAGACGCGGTCGACGTGCGCGTCATACATCTCGCGCTCCGCGCGGGCATCGCCCGACAGCACTCGGCGGATCAGGTCGCGGTCGTCCACGGGCTCCGCGCGTGAGGGTTCCAGGTCGTCCGGCCCTCTGACACGGGGGCGGGAGAAAGGGTTGCGCGGTCCGGCGGGTATCCGCTCACGCAACCCTGGAGGCGTCGGCGGCATCATATGCGGTGCAGTCGCTCAAGGCGACACGTCTCGCGGTCTCAATGGTACGCACCGGGACCGCGTGGTGCTTCACCCAAGGGAAGGATGGCGGCCATGGTACAGGTGGCCCAGCGGGAACGGACAGTCTACGTGCTGCTCGAGGACGAGCGGCCGATCGGTCAGGTGGTGGCCCCGGTGGGGGAGCCTGTCCTGGCACCCGGCGCCGGGACGGTGTTCCTTCGACGCGAGCGCGACCCTCGGGTGCCCGCCGCCGCCTGAAACTTTCCGGCCCGCTGGAGGTAGTTAGGAGGCGGTGCATCCCTCCTTCTACCTCGGCGGAGCCCCATGCGTCTCACGCGGTTTGTCGCCCTCGCGCTCCCCATTGTCGCGGCCTGCGGCGGCGCGCGTACCCCGACCCCGACACCCACGGCCAGTCCGGCCGGCACCACCACGCCGGCGATCACCCCAGCCGACCTCAGGGCCAGAATCGCGATCTTCGCCGACGACTCGATGCTCGGTCGTCGGGCCGGTACCGTGGGCAACGTGCGGGGCAACGCGTACATCGCCGCGCAGCTCGCGCATCTCGGCCTCACCCCGATGGGCGATAGCGGCAGCTTTCTGCAGCGGGTTCCGCTCGCGAGCTACGCACTCGACTCGGCCAAAGCCACCCTCCACGTGGGTTCGGCGACGCTCACCCCGTACACCGACTATTTCCCGTATCAGCCGACGTACGCGATACCCGCCCGTCCCATCGCGGGCGCGCCGGTGGTCTATATCGGCACTATCGCCGACACGGCGGCGCTGCCGGCGCGCGACTCGCTCAAGGGCAAGGTGGTGCTGTTCCGAAGCTCGGCCGACGCGGGCAGCAATTCCCTGGGAGCACCCGACCTCAGCCCACAAGGACACCTCGGGCTGATCGCCGGCATCGCCGTGACCCATATCGACCCGGTGTTGGCCCAGTTCGGCGACTATCTGAAGGCCCCCCGAGTCGAGGTCAAGCAGACGATCGATGCGCCGGCGGGCGCCACGCAGCCCAGGATGCTGTTCCTGCCGACCGCCACCGTGACGAAGCTGTACGGCAAGTCGCTGGACCAGCTCCGGCCGGGAGACGCGGCGCCGCCCCTCAATGGCGAGATCGAGTTCAGCGGGACCAACCTGCCGGCTACCAACGTCGTGGCGGTGCTGCAGGGCTCCGATCCGGCGATCCGCGGGGAGTACGTGGCCCTGGGCGCGCACAACGACGCCATCGGAATCGTGAAGCCGGTGGATCATGACAGCCTGCGCGCGTACAACACGGTCATCCGCCCGCGAGGCGCCAACGATACGCCGCGCCAGCCGTCGGCCGAGGAGAGGGCCCGCATCAAGGCGTTGGTCGACAGCATGCGGAAGCTGCACCCGGCCCGGCTGGACTCGATCGTGAACGGCGCCGACGACGACGGCTCGGGCTCGATGGGTCTGCTGGAGATCGCCGAGGCGATGGCGCGCGGGGGACAGCGGCCCCGGCGCTCCGTCCTGTTCGTGTGGCATACGGGTGAGGAGTCGGGGCTCCAGGGCAGCGCGTGGTTCACCGACCATCCCACAGTGCCGCGCGACTCGATCGTGGCGCAGATTAACATCGATATGATCGCCCGAGGCGACCCCGGCGACGTTCCGACCGGCGGCCCGGCGTATCTGGAGGTGCTGGGCTCGCGCCGGCTCAGCACCGAGCTGGGCGATCTGGCCGAGCAAGTCAACTCGGAGGGCAAGTTCGGGTTCAAGTTCAATTACGCGTTCGACGCCAACGGCCACCCGGACCAGTACTACTGCCGGAGCGATCACGCGAACTACGCGCGCTACGGCATTCCCATCGTCTTCTTCAGCACGGGAAGCCACCGGGACTATCACCAGGTGACGGACGAAGCGGAGTACCTCGACTACGACAAGTACGCCCGGGTCGTACGGTACGTGGACACGCTGGCAAGCAAGGTGGCGGACCTGGACCACCGGGTGGTGGTGGACAAGCCGAAGCCGGACCCCAAGGCGCCGTGCAAGCAGTAGCCGGTGAGCGATAAGCGGTAAGCCGTGAGCGGGACGCGCACACCGAAGCAGGCTGGTGTGCCCGCGCCCCGCTCACCGCTCACCGCTCACTGCTTGATGGCCTAACTCCTTTCCCCGATTCGACTTCCGCCGCGTTGCTTCGGTTGCTTTGTACCCGGGCTCCGGGGTATATTTGGGGGTCTCGGCCGGTGTCGTCACGGCCGCCGCCGTTTCCCCTAGCAAGCGATGGCCATGACCGCACCCAACTCGCGCGAACGCATCCTGCCCAGGCTGATCGAAGAGGAAATGCAGCAGTCGTTCATCAACTATTCGATGAGCGTCATCGTGTCCCGGGCCCTGCCCGACGTCCGGGACGGCCTCAAGCCGGTGCACCGACGCATTCTGTACGCGATGAACGAGCTGGGTCTGGTCCCCGGCCGCCCCTACAAGAAGTCCGCCACCGTGGTGGGCGACGTGCTGGGCAAGTACCACCCGCACGGCGACGGCTCGGTGTACGACGCGCTCGTGCGCATGGTGCAGGACTTCTCCCTGCGCTATCCGCTGGTCGATGGGCAAGGGAACTTCGGCTCGGTGGATGGCGACCCTGCGGCGGCCTACCGCTACACCGAGGCTCGTCTCACTCGCGTTGCCGTGGCCATGCTGGAGGACATCGACAAGAACACCGTCGACTTCCAGTCCAACTTCGACGACCGGCTGCAGGAGCCGACGGTCCTGCCGTCGAGGATCCCGAACCTGCTGGTGAACGGGTCGTCGGGCATTGCGGTCGGCATGGCGACCAACATCCCCCCGCACAACCTCAAGGAAGTGGCCCGGGCGGTCGAGATGCTGATCGACAACCCGGACGCCACGATCGGCGAGCTCCGCAAGGCGATCAAGGGCCCCGACTTCCCCACCGGCGCGTACATCTACGGCCGGGAGGGCATCAAGGAGGCCTACGAGACCGGCCGAGGGCGGGTGGTCATGCGGGCCCGCGCCGTGATCGAGGAGCGGGAGTCGTCGGGCAAGTCGCAGATCGTGGTGACCGAGATCCCCTACCAGGTCAATAAAGAGAATCTGGTCAAGAGCATCGCCGAGCTCGCCGCCGAGAAGAAGATTGAGGGCATCAGCGGCGTCAACGACGAGTCCGACAAGGAGGGCATGCGAGTCGTCATCGAGCTCAAGCGGGATGCGATGCCGAACGTCGTGCTGAACCAGCTCTACAAGCACACGGCGATGCAGTCGACCTTCGGCGTCATCATGCTGGCGCTCGACAAGGGCGCGCCGCGGGTGATGAACCTGAAGGAGCTGCTCGAGCGCTACGTCGAGCACCGCCACGAGATCGTCGTCCGCCGCACCCAGTTCGACCTCAACGCCGCGGAGGCCCGGGAGCACATCCTCGAGGGCCTCAAGATCGCGGTGGACAACATCGACGAGGTCATCAAGATCATCCGCGGCTCGGAGGACACGGCCCAGGCCGACGCGCGGCTCCGCAAGCGGTTCGCGCTGAGCGAGAAGCAGACCGACGCGATCCTCAACATGCGGCTGGCCAAGCTCACCGGCCTCGAGATCGAGAAGCTGGAGGCCGAGCTCAAGGAAGTCCGGGCCACGATCAAGGAGCTCAAGGGCATCCTGGCGAGCCGTCCCAAGCGGATGAACATGCTCAAGCAGGACATGGCCGAGATCGTCGGTCAGTTCGGCGACGACCGCCGCACCGAGATCCTCAGCGACCAGGGCGAGTTCACGGTCGAGGATCTGATCGCCGAGGAGGACATGGTCATCACCATCTCCCACTCGGGGTACATCAAGCGCATTCCCATCACGACCTACAAGCGGCAGCGTCGCGGCGGGCGCGGGCTCAACGGCGCCGATCTCAAGGCCGACGACTGGGTGGAGCACCTGTTCATCGCCAGCACGCACGACTACCTGCTGTTCTTCACGAACACCGGGCAGCTCTACTGGCTCAAGGTGCACGAAGTCCCGCAGGCGGGCCGTGCCGCGCGGGGCAAGCCGGTGGTCAACTGCATCGCCATCAAGCCGAACGAGCAGATCGCGGCCCTGGTGCCGGTGCGGGAGTTCACCGACGACAAGTGCCTCATCTTTGCGACCAGCCAGGGCACGGTGAAGAAGACCCTGCTCTCGGCCTACGGCAACGTCCGCACCAACGGCATCCGCGCCATCAACGTCGAGGACGGCGACGAGCTGATCGACGTTCAGGTGTGCGATCAGAACAGTGATATCGTGCTGGCCACCAAGGACGGCATGAGCATCCGCTTCCACCAGGGCGACGTGCGGGAGATGGGTCGGGACACCACCGGGGTCAAAGGGATCGAACTGGAGAAGGGCGACGAAGTGATCGGCATGGTGGTCGTCCGGAGGGACGCGACGCTGCTGGTGGTGAGTGAGAAGGGCTTTGGCAAGCGGTCCGAGCTCACCGACTACCGGGTGCAGAAGCGGGGTGGGAAGGGCATCATCACGCTCAAGAAGACCGACAAGACGGGCTCGATCGTCGCGCTCAAGGAAGTGATCCCGGACGACGAGCTCATGATGATCACCCGGCATGGCGTGATCATCCGGCTGCCGGTCGATGGCATCCGGGTCATCGGCCGGAACACGCAAGGCGTCAAGGTCATGAATCTGGATTCCGGCGACTCGGTGGTGGACGTCGCGCGGGTGGTGAAGGAGGACGAAGGCGGCCCGGAGGACGCCGCCGGCGGCGACGAAGTCACGCCCACCGCGGCGGCCGACGAGTGAAGACCGGGGGGCTTGCTTCTGCAGGCCCCTCCGCACATCTACAAGGGCACCAATGCAGTGGAGAGTGGTGCCCAGCCTCGCATGACCGTGCCGACTTCTCCGGAATCTCCGGCGTCACCCGACGGAGTCCTCCTGAGCCCTGGCCTCGCCTGGGTGAGCTTCGCAAAGGCGGCATGAGCGACCCCATGGCTCCTGCGCTTCGTTGAGGATGAGTCGAGAGAAGCCCGTGACACTCGCCGCAACTCCCGCGCCTGCCGCCCTTGTCACCCTCGAGACCCTTCGAGCCGCCGCCCGCGTGCTCGAGGGCGTCGCCGTGCGGACGCCACTCCGCGAGGCGACTGACCTCTCCGCCCGTCTGGGCGTGCCGGTGACGCTCAAGTGCGAGCTGCTCCAGCCGATCGGCGCCTTCAAGATCCGCGGCGCCTACCACGCCCTCGCCCGGCTGGTCGGGCGTGGCGGGGCCCGCGGCGTCGTGACGGCCTCGAGTGGGAATCATGGCCAGGCGCTGGCCTACGCCGCGAGCCGGTTCGGGCTGCGCGCCGTGGTGGTGATGCCCGAATCGACGCCGCAGGTGAAGGTGGACGGCGTCCGCCGGCACGGAGGCGACGTCGTACTCGCCGGCGCGACCCGGTCGGCCGAGCAAGCCGCGCGCGCTGAAGCGATCGCCCGTGAGGAGGCGCTCACGATCATCCCGCCGTTCGACCATCCGGACGTGGTCGCCGGGCAGGGAACCATCGGGCTCGAGATCCTGGAGCAGCGGCCAGACCTGCAAACGGTCCTGGTGCCGGTGAGCGGCGGGGGGCTCATCGCCGGCATCGCGGTGGCCATGGCCGCGCTCGCTCCCGAGACCAACGTCATCGGCGTCGAGCCGGCCGGAGCGGCCAAGCTCGCGGCCGCGCTGGCCGCCGGCGAGCCCCGGACGCTCGACCGGACCGAGAGCATGGCCGATGGGCTCCTTTCCCGCTCGGTGGGAACGCTCACCTTCGATCTGTTGCGGCGCGTCGTCCGCGAGTCGGTGACCGTGACCGAGGACGAAATCGCGGCGGCCGTCCGGTACCTGCACCACGAGCTCGACCTCCGGGCCGAGCCCAGCGGGGCCGTGACCGTAGCCGCGCTGCTCGCCGGACGCATCCGCCCCACCGGTCCTACCGTCGCGGTGGTGAGCGGCGGCAACGTGGACCCCGACCTTTACCGACGCCTGGTAGGCTGAATGCCGCTGGCTCCCAAGATCCTCGTCGCCGACGACGACCAGGCGCTCTCTCGCACGCTCTCCTGGATCCTCAAGGAAAACGGCTACGAGGTCCTCACCGTGCCTGGGGGGGAGCACCTGTTCGAGCATCTCGAAGCGGAGCCCTTCGATCTGCTGCTGCTCGACATCATGATGCCGAAGGTGGACGGCCTGCAGCTGCTGCAGAAGGTCAAGTCCGATCAGCGGTTCAAGGACCTGCCCGTCCTCATGATCTCATCGATGCCGCCCGAGGAAGCGACCGTGCGGTCGCTCGGGCTCGGCGCGGCCGACTTCATCCCCAAGCCCTTCCGGGTGCGCGAGCTGCTGGCCCGGGTCAAGGCGCATCTCCGGGTGGGCCGGGAGCTCAATCAGGCTCGGGCCGAGGCGCGCTCTCGTTCGGAGATGATGGACATCATGCAGGAGGTCACGGCCTCCCTCAAGCCGGAGGAGATCTACCAGATTCTGGTGCGTCGCGTGGCCCACGGACTCAACATCTCGCGCTGCTCGATCGTGATCGCCGGGCCCGACGAGGACACGGGTACGGTGGTGGCCGCGTTCGAGAACCCGATGCTGCGGAACCTGAACGTGGATCTCGCGAAGTATCCCGAGATCCGCCGCGCCCTGGTCACCGGCGACGTGGTCCTGGTGCGGGACGCGACGACCGACCCGCTGTACGAGGAGGTGCGCGCCGGCTGGTCCAACGGGTCCGAGGGGGTCCAGACCCGCTCGGCCATCGCGCTCCGGTTCTCGCTCCGGAACCACCCAGCCGGCGTGTTCTTCCTCCGGACCACGACCGAGGACGCGCCGCTCAACGAGCAGGACGTGCAGTTCGCTGATCAGGTCATCACGGCGGCGGTGGCGGCGCTCGAAAAGGCCTACGATCTCGAGAACGCCGTGATGGGCCAGGAACAGATGCGTCACCTGGCCGAAACCGACGCCCTGACCAACTGCTTCAACCGCCGCGCGCTGATGGAGAAGCTCGAGCAGGAGATGGACCGGGCGGCGCGCTATGCCACCATGCTCACCGGGATGATGGTGGACATCGACAACTTCAAGCAGATCAACGACACCCACGGGCACCTCGTGGGCGACCGGGTGCTCAAGCAGCTGGCCAACCTGCTCAAGCGCGAGCAGCGCTCCGTCGACATCGTGGCGCGCTACGGCGGCGAGGAGTTCGTGGTGCTCCTGCCGGAGACGACCGCCGCGGAGTCGCGCAACTTCGCCGAGCGCATTCTGCGTCGGGTGGCCACGCACGACTTCGGCGAACCGGGGAAGCCCGTGCGGGTCACCATCAGTATCGGCATCGCGTCGTACCCCGACGAACGGGTCACCGACGGCGAGTCCTTGCTGCGTCTCGCCGACAGCCATCTGTACCGGGCCAAGAGCGACGGCCGAAACCGGTTCCGCGATTGAGCATTCGCCGCTGTCCCCGCTGTCAGAGCACCTACCCGTCGCCGGCGCGCTACTGCGTGAAGGACGGCTCGCCGCTCGTCGAGGTCGATCCCACGGCCTCGTTCGCCCCGCCCGTCACCGCGCCGCCCGTGCCCGCGGGCACGGCCGCCGCGCCGGCGGGCGTGGCGCCGGGCGGCCGCGGCCCCTCGCTCCGGGACGCGATCGATGAGGAGCTTCCACTTTCCGCCGAAGAAATCGACCGCTTTGCGACGCTGAGCGGCAAGCTGCTCGACCAGCGTTACCAGGTGGGACGCCGGCTGGGTGAGGGCGGCATGTCGTACGTGTACCGCGCCCAGGACACGGCGGGCGGGCAGGCGGTAGCGGTGAAAATCCTCCTGCCTCGGCTGTCGCGCGATCCGGCCGCGGTCGAGCGACTCCGCCGCGAAGCAGAGATCGCCAAACGGCTGAACCACCCGAACGTGTGTCCCATCCTCCGCCTGGGCGAGGCGGACCGGATGATCTATCTGGTCATGCCGTATCTCGAAGGCGACCCGCTGAGCGAGCACGAGACGCGGCGCGGTCCCTTGTCGGTCGCTGAAGGCATCCCGCTGCTGGTCCAGATATGCCACGGGCTTGGCCACGCGCACGAGCTCCAGATCATCCATCGGGACCTCAAGCCCGAGAACATCATGCTGGTGCCCGATGGCATCGACGAGCACCGTGATCCGAAGTATCGCGCGGTGGTCATGGACTTCGGCCTTGCGAAGGAGCGGCGGGCCGGCCCCGAAGTCGCCAAGCTTACCGCGACCGGGATCGTGCTGGGCACGCCGGAGTTCATGAGCCCCGAGCAGATCCGGGGCAAGCCACTCGACGGCCGGAGTGACGTCTACGCGCTCGGCATCCTGGCGTTCGAGATGTTCACCGGCCAACTCCCCTTCGCCGGCAAGTCGGCGCAAGACACGATGATCGCGCGCCTGCGCGGGTCGCCGGCCAAGCTGCGCGACCTCAAACCAGACCTTCCCTCGAAGCTCGAGGCGGTGATCCTCCGGTGTCTGGCCATCGATCCGGCCGAGCGGCACCAGAGCATGGAGGAGCTGGCGTACGGGTTCGAGAGCGTGGCGGCGACCGGCCTCCTCGGACGGTTCTTCCGCCGCTAGGCCGGTCGCGGCGCACGGCGGTTCCCCAAGGTGGCCTCCGCCGACGGCCGGGCACACCCATGTGCTCGTAAGATGCGACCAGGTTCGACTGCCCCCTGCGCAGGCGTGGCGCCGCTGCCGCTCGATGCGATTCCGTCTGCCGGCTCTCCTCCTCATCACGCTCGCCGCCGCTCCTCCCGGATCGGCGGCGCACGCTCAGACCTCCACGCCATTCGAGTTCGTTCAGGCCGCCTTGGCACGACACCGGATTGTCTTCCTCGGCGACATCCATCCGCTCGCCGACCCGAAGCTGCTGGTGGCCCGCTTGCTCCGCGAGCAGACTCCCGAGACCGCGATCGATCTCCTAGCGCTCGAGGTGGCCTCGGAGCAGCAGGAGGCCATCGACCACTATCTGTCCTCTGCTCCGGAGGATACCACCATCCTGCTCGATAACCCCCGTACACTCCGCTCGCACTGGGGCGTGAGCGCCGAGTACCTGGACATCTATCGCGCGGTCTATCGTTGGAATGCCGCCCACCCCGACCGACCGGTCCATGTCCTCGCCGCGGATATCCGGGGCTGGCCGATGACCTCGCTCACCGAGCACATGGCCACCGGTGGTTTCGTCAACCGGGACATCTGGATGGCGGCCGCGTTCCGAAAGGCGCTCGAGCGACACCCCGAGTGGCGCACGCTCGTCTTCATGGGCGGCTACCACGGACTCAAGAATGTCGGCGGGGAGGTTCGACTCGGGCAGGCGCACGACCGCTTCGATCACTGGTTCGCGGGGTACTTGGCGGACGACAGCATCGAGGTGTACAGCATCCTCTGCGACGCCCTGCAGGACGGCGGCCATGGGGCGACGCGTGTGTTCGATGTCCTCGAGCCTGCGGCTCGCGGGAAAGACGTCGCCGTGACGCTCGACACGACCACCGATGCGGTGCGCGAGCCGCTCTACGATGTCGAGCAGGAGGGCTACAGTCTGGAGTTCTGGCCTTCACGCTTCCCGCTCAGGACGGCGGCGGACGCGATGATCCTGTTCGGCCGGCCCCGCCCGATTACCCTGCTGAGCCCATAGCGGCCGGCGTGAGCGAGGACACGGTGCCGGGCTGCCTGCTGGCCTTGATTGCCATGCATAGGCCTCCGGTGCCCGCGGAATGGCCAGCTCACAAACCTGTCGAACCCTCTCGGGGCCCCCCATGATCCGAGCCGTGACCCTTCTGAGTGTGCTGCTCTGTGCCGCCGGCTACCGGCGGGGCGAAGACCTGGCGAGCCGGCCCGGCTCGCGGACCGCCTCACCGTACAGCACCGGCACCGATTCGGGCAGCGTCGGACAACGGGTCGAGGGGACCAACACAGGCGTCGGATACGAAGCCCCAGCAAAGATTCCCGGCGTATTGACCGCCCTCCAACAGATCGCCGCGCCGGGCAAGGCGCCGGACAAAGCGGCCGTGACCTCCCTGCGCGGCAACCTCGGCGCGCTCGAAGACGCCATGCGCGCCGACCTCACCCGCGCCGGGCTGGCGGACACCGGCGCGTTCCACGCCTTGAGTGACTCCATTTCGGAGCAGCTCGGCGGAGGCGCCGGCGGCCTGGCGAACGATCTTGACGCAAAGGGCGCGCGATTGCTGTCGGACAGAGTTCAACGTCTAGTCCAGACGTATGACAAATTGGTGCGGAGCGCTCGGAGGTGAGGACGGTCAATCCTGCAGGCTGAGCCACTGATTTCTGCCAAAGCCATTCCTTCAGTCCGTCAATCTGACGGAATTTCCGTCCTCCACACGGCATGGCGCCTGCTACTCCACCCCGCAGGGCCGGCTGAGAACACGGCCGGCCGAATTCAAAACTCAACCCAGCGGACGTGGAGGTCATATGCTCGTCAGCACCACCCGGCGCCCCCAGGATTCCATGCACAGCCTTCGGCGCCTCAACTCGATTCTCGATGAAGCTTTCGGCAGCTGGCCGTTTCAGTCGCAGGAAAATGGCGCGCTGACCTCGGCCTGGATTCCGGCGACGGACGTCTTCGAGGACAAGGATGCCGTAAAGATCGTGGCGGAGCTTCCGGGCGTGCAGCCGGACGACGTCAAGATCTCGCTCGAGAACAACCTGCTCACGATTCGTGGGGAGAAGCGGCAGAAGGCCGAAGAGACCAACGAGCGGGTGCACCGCTACGAGCGGACGTACGGCAGCTTCGAGCGCGCATTCTCGCTCCCGACCACCGTCGACCCCGAGAAGATCGCCGCCAACTACGCGAACGGGATTCTGACGGTCACGATTCCGAAGGCCGAGCGCGCGCGGCCTCGTGAGATCCCGGTCAAGGTCGGCTGACCCACGCAGGTTCGATCAGGACTGAGTGAGGGCCTCCGGCAACGGGGGCCCTCGACTTTTCGGTGGCCGGGTCTTCCTCGTTCCGTAGTACTACGGAGGCGCGGTTCCGCAGGGCTGCGGATTGTCACCCACGTAGGGAACGGGTACCGTACGAGGTGCTTCAGGATCTTGCCTTCCATGTCGTTGGCGTAAGCCACCATACAGCCGGCGTCGGCACTCGCGAGGCGCTTGCCTCGACGCCTGCGGAGCTCGACGTCCTACTGGCCCATGAGCACGCGGCCGGCCGGTCGGCACTACTACTCTTTACGTGCAATCGTTTTGAGCTCTACTGGTCCGGGCCACACGATTGCGAGTCGTGGTTCCGCGAGCTCGCCGCGGCACGCGGAGTGACCTTGGTGCAGGAGCTGGTTCGCTTCGACGGGGCGGCCGCGGTTCGTCACGTCTTCGAAGTCACGGCTGGCCTCGATTCACAGGTCCTGGGAGAGACCGAGATCCTCGGTCAAGTGCGTCGTGCCTACGACGCGGCGCGCGCGGCCGGCGCCACCAGCCGGGAGATGGATGCCATCTTCTCCGGGGCGCTCGCGTGCGGTCGGCGGGTGAGGCGGGAGACGCTGCTGGGCCGGCACCCGGCCTCGGTGAGTGCGTCGGCTGTCGAGCTGGCGGTCGCACAGTGGCCGGATGGGCTCGGAGGGCGCAGCGTCGTCGTGCTGGGCGCGGGCGAGGCGGCAGAGGGGGTGTTGCGCGCCCTTCACCTGCGTGGCGCTTCGGACGTTGCGCTGGTGAATCGAAGCGCCGACCGCGCGCGCGTGCTCGCTGCGGCCTGGGGGGCATCGGCCCACGCGTGGGAGAGTGTGCCCGGGCTCCTCCGCGCGGCCGACCTGCTCTTCGTCGCAACCGGCGCCTCTCGCCCCGTTCTCACCGCGGCCGATCTCGCGGTGGCGTCGGGCGAGCGTGGGTCCGAACCGCTCGTCGTACTGGACTTGTCCGTGCCGCGAAACGTCGAGCCTGAGGCACGCCGGCTGCCGCGCGTCAGCCTGTTCGACTTGGACGACCTGCAGCGGCTGTGTTGTCCGGCGGCAAGCGCGCCCGCAGCGGCTCTGCGCGACGCGGATCGAGTTTTAGAGGAAGAGATCGGTCGCCTCGAGCGGCAGCTGCGCGGGCGCGCGGTGGCGCCGCATCTCGCCGAGTTGCACCGCCGCGGCAGTCTCATTGCGGAGCAGGAGGCCGCGTGGGCGCTTGCGCGCCTCGAGGATCTCAGCGAACCGGAGCGGCGGGTCGTGAGGGAGATGGCCGACCGGCTAGTGCGGCGGGTGCTCTACCCGGTGAGTCGTTCGCTGCGGGATCAGGGCGCCGTCTGAATCACCTCTCGGTCGCTGCCGGAACCTCACCTTCGAACGCTTTCTCCAACGCCCCACAAGCGCATCAATGATCTGATCAGGCCGGAGCGACGATCTACCCCGGGCCCAGGGGAGACGGCTCGGTTGTATGCCGGCCCCCCGGTTCGCGCACCGCACTCGACGTCGTGCCGCTTACCGGCTGCCCAGCGACCGGTCGGGCGATCTGCCGGCATTGCGGGTTCTCGCAGCCGGGACACCGCGTGGGGTAGAGCGGCCCATACGGCTGGCCTTGTGCCAGATGATCGCGCACGATGTCGGCCAGCGCATCGATGAACTGCGGCCGATCGTTGAGGGCCGGCGTGCGCTTGTAGTGCGCGATGCCCACCCGGTGGGCGAGCTCGCCGTACTCTCGATCGAGCTCGGACAAGGTCTCGATGTGATCGCTGGTAAAAGCGATCGGGACCACCAGCAGGTCTTTCTGGCCGCGGGTGCCCAGCCGCTGGATCACGCGCTCGGTGCTGGGGCCGAGCCAGCGCACCGGTCCGACCTCGGACTGGTACGCGAGCAGATACGGATTCGGCCGGCCCAACCTTTCCACTACGGCCTGGACACTTGCGCCCACCTCCTGCGGGTAGGCGTCGCCGCGGTCGATGACGCTGAGCGGGAGCGAGTGCGCGCTGAACAGGAGCAGCACGCGGTCGCGGTCGGCCGGGTCGAATTGCTCGAGGCCCTCGCGGACCGTCTCGGCCATCGACGCGATGAAGCCGGAATGCACCGGCCAGCGGTCGATGATGCTCCACTCGAACGCGTCCCGCAGGCCCACCCGGTCGCCGGCGCGCCAGAGCTCGTTGAGGCTCGAGCCGGTCGTGCTGCAGGAGAACTGCGGATACTGGGTGAACGCGACCGCCCGCTCGACGCCATCGTCGGCCATCGCTCGGAGCGCGTCCTCACTCTTCGGCGTGACGTAGCGGAAGGCGACATAAAATCCATGCGGCGCGGTCTCGGGTGAGAGCCGGTCGAGGCGGGCCACCATGCCGGCGCCCTGCGCGCGGGTGTAGCGGAGGATGGGAGAGCCGCCGCCGATCTTCTCGTACAGT
Organism: Gemmatimonadales bacterium; assembly: GCA_051955835.1. Lineage (GTDB taxonomy): Bacteria > Gemmatimonadota > Gemmatimonadetes > Gemmatimonadales > GWC2-71-9 > CAVVWJ01. The sequence continues at coordinate 23,692 of JBQCGH010000104.1, read as the reverse complement.
CCCCGAACTTTGGGTGCCCGCCGGCGGGCGATGAAGGGTCCGAGCCAGCGCTGGAATGGGAGCTGAATGATCTCGCGGTCGGCGAACAGCTCGAGCAGAAACGGCTCGACTTGGCTGAGGTCGGCCGGGCCGCCGAGGTTCATCATGACGATGCCCGTTTTGATCTTACGCATCGTCGGAATATAGCCCGGGCCAGAGAAGCGGCCGGGCGACGCCGGACATCGCGGTCGGCCGTCGCCGGGCCTTCGAAGGGGCAGAGGCGCCAGGATGCTCATGCCTTCCATCCGGCGATCGCCGGCGCGCTCCGCCACGCCGTCGGGTCAGCGGATCAGCCCCTCCTCGAGTGCGATCTTGGTGAGCCCCGCCACCGTGTACACGTCCAGCTTTCGCATCAGACTCTCGCGGTGGCTTTCGACTGTGCGGTGGCTGATGCCGAGCTCCTGGGCGATTTCCTTGTTGGTGCGGCCCCCCGCCACCCCGACGAGGACCTGCTGCTCGCGCATGGTAAGCTGCGCCAGCGTCCCGGCGCGGCCGATGCCGATCTCCCCACGCACCATGGCGCCCAGGTGCTTGGCCACGGGTGGGCTGAAGAAAGACTCCCCGCGGCATACCGCGCGGATCGCCTGGCCCAGCTCGGCGGCGGCGGTGTCCTTGAGCAGGTAGCCGTGCACGCCCGCGCGCAAGCTCTCCAGCACGTACTCGGTATTGTCGTGCATGCTGAGAATCAGGACCCGTGTCTCGGGCAAGCGACGCCGGAGCTCCGACGCGGCGTGCAGGCCGGAGACGCCGGGCATCGAGATATCGAGCACGGCGACGTCGGGGCGCAGCTCCAGCGCGAGCGCCAGCGCCTCGGTGCCGTTCGACGCCTCGCCGACTACCGTGAAGCCCGCCTCGGTCTCGAGCACGTGGCGGATGCCGGTCCGAACGATGGCGTGGTCATCGGCAACGAGCACGCGGATGGTGGATTCCATCATGGTGCCGCCACGCCGGGCGGGCCCGCGGACGGCAGCACGACTTCGAGGCAGGCGCCGCCGCCGGAGGGCCGGGTACCGCCGGCGAACCGCACGCTCCCACCCAGGGCGCCGATCCGCTCGCGCATTCCCGCGAGCCCCATATGTCCTTCCCGTTCCAGCCGCTCGGCGCTGGTGCGGGGAGGACCACGGCCATCGTCGTGCACGCTGAGACGTACCGTGCCACGGTCGACCCCGATCGTCACTTCGACTGCGCGCGCGTGGGCGTGGCGGCGGACATTCGAGAGTCCTTCCTGGAGCGCGCGGAACAAGGCCAGCTCGGCCTCGGTCGAGAGCGGGGGCAGGCTGTCAGGGGCGGTCAGGGATACCGCGATGTCGCCGCGTTCGCTGAAGTCGGCGACCAGCGAGCGGAGCGCGGGGAGCAGTCCGAGATCGTCGAGCAGCGACGGGCGCAGGTCGTTCGTGACGTTGCGGATGCTGCGGATGTCGGTGTCGATGAGGGCGAGCGCATGATCGAGCCGGGATGAGGCGGCCGGCGCCACGCCCTCCCGCAGGAGTCCCAGCTCCATCTTCACGGCGGAGAATACCTGCGCGGTCTCGTCGTGCAGCTCGCGGGAGAGGCGGCGGCGCTCCTCCTCGTGCTGCGCCACCATCCGCGCCGACAAGCGGGCGAGCTCGACGGTACGGTCGTGCAGGCGGGTATAGAGGTCCACCTGCTCGAGCGCGGCCCCGACCTGCTGGCCAAGGGCCACGAGAAATCGATCGTCGAGCGCCGTGAACGGGTCGCGCGCATCGCCGACGAGGACGAGCGCGCCGATCACCTCCGCGTGCCGGAAGAGCGGCAGCACCGCCGCATACGGGAAGGCCGCCATGCCTGGACCGCGCCAGTCACCGGTTACCTGGGGCCGCCCGCTGTCCAGCGCGCGGGCGAGCACGCCGGCCGCGGTCTCGCCCAGCTCCGTCATCCCCGCTTCGCATACGCCGGCCCCGCGCAGGAACGTTGGACGGCTCCCGTCGAGCAGGTACAGCGCGCTGCCGCGTACCGCCGGGAGGGTGAGCGGGCGGGCGAGCAGTGCCGCGAGCACGTCCTGCTCCCGGCCGGCGAGCTGCAGGTCGCCCGACAGCGCGGAGAGCGCGCTGAGCCCGCGCCGCAGATCGTCGAGCACAAGCAGGAGGATGCCCGCGCCCACGGCCAGCGCGAACAGGATGTCGAGATAGTAGCCCCAGGGCGCCCACGCGCCCCGGGCGCGGAGGAAGGGATAGTCGAGGTGGTGCAGACCCCAGAGGCCGAAGGCGACCGCGAGCACCATGGCGCCGCTCGAGCCCACCCGGCGGCGGTAACGGAGGAACACCCACCCCGTCCACAGCGTCGCGAGGCTGAGAAAAAGGACCGCGGGTCCGGCGGCCCAGAGGAAATGGTCGAGACGATAAATGGCGATGTACGACCACACCGGCGGAAACAGCAGCACGGCGAGATACCATGGCCGCCACCGGGGCCCCTGCGAGAATACCAGCGCCGCGCCGAGCAGCGCGAGCGCGGTCCAGCCGGTGACCACCTGGTGCCAGTAGAGCCAGATCCGGTGGCTGCTGAGCAGGAAGGTGGTGATCGCGCCGACGCGGAGCAGGTACAGCCCCCAGGCCGCCGCCCACCAGGCGAAGTATGGCTTGCGGTAGCGTCCGAAGAGGAAAGCGCACAGCAGGCCGAGCGCGCCGGTGATGGCGGCCTGGAGCAGCGCGGCGTCCAGCTCGACGTCGGTGGCCGCGGGAAGCGGTGCCTGGATCACATCGGAAAACAAACGGCCGGAACGGACGGGACGCAATGGAACGGCGCCCCGTCCGGCCGGCTAATACCAGCCGATCGGCTTCTCGTCCAGGTTGATGTACACCTGCTTGGTTTCGAGATACTCCTCGACACCCCAATGGCCGAGCTCGCGGCCGAAGCCGGAGGCCTTGTAGCCGCCCCATGGCGCCTCGACGAACGTCGGCTGCATGTGGTTCACCCAGACGATGCCGGCCTCGAGCGCCTTCACCACCCGAAACGCCTTGAAGATGTCGCGGGTCCACACCGCCGCCGCGAGGCCGTAGGGGGTCGCGTTCGCGATTCGGATCGCATCTGCCTCGTCGGTGAACGGGATGACGCTCATCACCGGGCCGAAGATCTCTTCCTGGGCGATCCTGGCGGAGTTGTCCACGTCGTAGAAGATCGTTGGCTCGACGTACCAGCCCTTGTCGAACTGCTTGGGCGTCCCCCCACCGACGGCGACCTTGGCTTCGTCCCGGCCGGTCGTGAGGTAACTCGCGACGCGGTCGCGCTGCTCGGCGCTTACCAGCGGGCCCATCTTGTTGGCCCGGTCGAGGCCGGGCCCCAGGCGGATGGTCTTCGCCTTCGCCGCCGCCGCGTCGACGAAGGTCTTGTAAATGTCCCGCTGGACCAGCACGCGGCTTCCCGCCGAGCACACCTCGCCCTGGTTCACGAAGGTGCCGAACAGCGCGCCGTCGACCGCATTCTCGAAGTCCGCGTCGCTGAAGAAGATGTTGGGCGACTTGCCGCCGAGCTCCAGCGACACCCGCTTGAGCTGATCGGCCGCGTTGCGCATGATGAGCCGTCCGACCTCGGCACTACCGGTGAAGGCGATCTTCCGGACGTAGCGATGCGCCACCAGCGGCGCGCCCGCCCCCGGTCCGTCGCCCGTGACGATGTTGACCACGCCGGGTGGCACACCCACCGCTTCGAAATCCTCGGCGAGCTTGAGCAGCGTGAGGGGTGTCTGCTCCGCGGGCTTGATGACGACCGTGCAGCCCGCGGCGAGGGCCGGCGCGATCTTCCAGGCCGCCATGAGCAAGGGGTAGTTCCAGGGAATGATCTGACCCGCGACGCCCATCGGCTCTCGCATCGCGAATGCGACAGCGTTGGCAGGCACCGGCATGACCTCGCCGTGGATCTTGGTCGCGAGGCCACCGTAGTACTCGTAGCAGGTGGCCGCATCGTCCATGTCGTACTCCGACTCGGCGATCGGCTTACCCGAGTTGATCGTCTCGAGCTCGGCGAGCTCGTCCCGGCGCGCCCGGATCCGTTCGGCGAGCCGCAGCAGGATGCGTCCTCGATCCTGTGCCGACACGTCTTTCCAGCCGCCCTCGTAGAAGGCGCGCCGGGCGGCTTCGACCGCGCAGTCCACGTCCTCGGCGCTGCCGGCCGGTACCCGGGCGACGACGCCCTCGGTGGATGGGTCGAAGACGTCGAACGTTCCGCCGGTCCGGGCATCCACGAACTTGCCGTCGATGTACATCCGGTACGGGGCCACGTCGGATGTGCGGGACTGGCCCCGTGCCGCGACCGTACTCGTCATGAATCCTCCGGTGCTGATCCTGGTCTCCGCGCCAAAGGCAGCCGTCGGGCCAATCTATCCCGGCGGCACGACCGGCGATGCTGTGGTGTCCCGGTCACCCTTCCGCCGGTGCGTGATCCAAGCCTCGGCCCTCAAGCCGCGACGATCTCCCGGGAGGACCGCAGCCGCACCTTGGTTCGGCCGACCTGTGTGGTGTCGTCCCGAACGTGCCACGGCATGCCCTCGCGCGCGAGTCGCTCGAGGAACGGATCCGGATCGAGCTCCTCCGGCGACCGCACGCCGGGAGCATGCCATCGGCCATCGTGCATGAGCCCCGCCGCGATCACCGGTGGGATGCCCGTCTGGTAGGCCGTTGCCTGGACGCCAAGCTCGGCGAACACTGCGTCGTGATCGGCCACGTTGTAGATGTAGAACGCACGCGCGTCGCCGTCCACCAGACCGCGGGCCAGCGTGCCGACGCAGGTCTTGCCACGCATCCGGCCGGCGAGGTCCTTGGGCTCGGGCAACAGGGAGACGACCAGGTCGCGCGGTACGACCGACACGTCGCCCACCCGGACGCGGCGCTTTCCTGCGAGGCCGAGCCGCTGCATGACGCGCAGGGTCTCGATCGTCGGGCCATCGAGGCAGAGCTTGAAATCGACGGCGCGCGCGGTCGGGAAGAACCGCGGCAGCGTGCGCGATTCCTCATGATCCACGAAGTAGCAGTCGAGGACGCCGAGCTCCGGAAAATCGAACGGCTCGAAGCCGGTGAGCGGCGGCTCCAGATGGTAGCGCCCGTCGCGGTACGAGACGGCCCGGCAGAGGCACTCGTCGATGAAAACCCACGGGCTGAAGGGGGCCACGAATCCCTCATGCCCCTGGCACACGGCGTTGTCCCCATCGCGCACGTGCAGCTCGGTGACCTCGTCGAGCAGGTGCTTGGCGGCGTACGCCGCATAGACGTTGGTGGTGCCCGGGTCGGCGCCCATGCCGAGCAGGGCCATCCGGCCGGCGGCGCGGAACTCCGGGTCGAGCGCGAACTGGTCATCCAGCGTCGGGATGCCGTCGTCGTCGGTGCCCCCGCTCGCGAGATCGATGTAGTCGCAGCCCGCGTCGAGGCAGGCGCCCATCACCGTCAGGTTCGTGGCGGGAAGCGCCGCGTTCAGCACGATGGTCGCGCCGGTCTCACGAACGGCAGTCGCGACGGTCGAGCGGTCGCCGGCATCGAGCCGGCGGCATGAGACACGAGGATCGGACAGACGGTCCGCCAGGAGGGAGGCGCGGGCGGACACCGCGTCCGCGATGACGAGCTGCTCGAGCATCGCGTCCTGCACGAATTTGAGGGCGGACACGGTCCCCACCGCGCCGGCGCCCAACATCAGGACTTTCACAAACTCCTCGTTTCATTGTTGGCGCGGCACTCGGTCTGGTTGCAGAAACCGGACGGCCGTCGGTCCTGCGCCCTCGCCCCCGCCGCTGATGGGGGCTCACAGCTCAAGGAGAAAGTCAGCTGTGAGAGTGGATCCTCCGCTTGGTCGGAGAATGCAAACACGCCGATCCGGAGTGCGGTGGCGTAGAGCCATTCTAGCGCTCGCCCCCCGAGGGTTGTCCAGCCCCCCGGCGGGGCATGTGTCGTCCGTCACCAAGGCGCCCGGCGGACATACGGAGGGCAACTTCCATCGGGGTAGAACATTCCGCGATGCCATGCAGCCGGCCCGAATATTTATGAACGTGAGTCATCCGTACGCGCGGAATGCCCGCCTGCGATGGTCGCCACCCTGGACTTGGGGCGCGCGGCACGGTCGCGGTGTCCGCACCGGATCGCGCGCGCCAAGCACCGCCATCGACACATCGAAGCGTTCCAAGAAACTTGGGGTAGCGCACGGCTCCGGCGCGACTTACTGTCTCGCATGCCCGCCATCCGCCTCGTCACGGAGATCCCCGGCCCGAACAGCCGGGCGCTCCTGGCGCGCCGTGCCGCCGCGGTGCCCCGGGGTGTGCCGGCGGTAACTCCGATCGCCGTGGTCCATGCGGAGGGCGCCGTGGTCACGGATGCCGACGGCAATTGCCTGATCGACTTCGCCGGGGGGATCGGAGTCGTGAATACCGGGCACCGGCACCCCCGCGTGGTCGACGCTGTCCGCGAGCAACTCGACCGATTCGCCCACGTTTGCTTCCCGGTTTCCACGTACGAGCCCTACGTCGAGCTGGCCGAGCGGCTCAATCGCATTACCCCGGGCACCCACGCGAAGCGGACCTTCTTCGTGAACAGCGGCGCGGAGGCCGTAGAGAACGCCGTGAAGGTGGCGCGTTGCTTCACCGGCCGATCGGCCATCCTCTGCTTCGAGCACGGCTTCAGCGGGCGCACGAACCTCACCATGGCGCTGACCTCCAAGGTCATGCCCTACAAGCAGAGCTTCGGACCATTCGCGCCCGAGGTGTACCGCATTCCTTACCCCTATTGCTACCGCTGCGCGGAGGGTGCATCCGGCGGCCACTGCTGCATGGCGAGCGCCGAGCGCCTGGAGCACATCCTGGCCACAACCGTGGCTCCATCGTCGGTCGCGGCCATCGTCATGGAGCTCGAGCTGGGGGAGGGCGGGTTCGTGCCCGCGCCGGCCGACTACGTGGCGGCCCTGGCGGCGTTCGCTCGACAGCACGGGATCCTCTTCATCGCCGACGAGATCCAGACCGGGTTCGGCCGCACCGGCCGGCTGTTCGCGTGCGAGCATTACGGCCTGGTCCCGGACCTTATCACGACGGCCAAGTCGCTCGCCGGTGGTCTCCCGCTCGCCGCCGTCACTGGGCGCGCCGAGGTGATGGAGACGCCGCAGGTCGGGGGCCTCGGCGGCACCTACGGAGGCAATCCGCTCGCGTGCGCCGCCGCGCTCGCGGTGCTCGATGCCATGGAGACTGAGGACATTCCTGCGCGCGCGGCCGCCGCGGGCCAGCGGATCAGGGCGAGGTTTCTCCAGTGGGCACAGCGCTTTCCCTGCATCGGCGACGTGCGCGGTCTCGGCGCGATGGTGGGGATGGAGCTCGTGCGTGATCGGACGAGCCGAGCGCCCGACAAGGCGCTCGTTGGGCGGCTCCTCGCCGCGGCGCTCGAGCGGGGCCTGATCCTCCTGTCCTGCGGCACCTACGGAAACGTCGTCCGCGTCCTCGCGCCGCTCACGGCCGACGACAGCGTGATCGACGAGGGCCTCGATGCGATGGCCGCGGCGCTCGAGGCCACCGCAGGACCCAGGGCGCCATCAATGTGAGCATGGTGGCCGGCACCTGGGACCGCTGACAGGGACCCGGTAACCGCCTGCCCGCTTGGTGCAGGGTGTTGCGCTGGGTTCGCCGGGCGCCTTGTCCGCGACGCGTTTCGCAGGCCCCCGATACGAGGCGAGCGAATGCGGTCTCATGCGCGGTTGATCGGACGTCAACGGAGCAGGCGAAGATTCCTGCACCAGGCGCGCCGCCGCCTCAGGATGAGCCGCTTGCGGGCAAGGGCGGGCAGATACACCTTGCAGGCGATCCCCCACGAGGATTCCGTGGACGCCAAGTCCACCTTCATTCAGCGCTTCGGCGATCTCGTCGCGTTGCTCCGCGTCGATCCGGGCAACGACGCGGCTCAGGATCTCGCGCTCACGGCGGCGGCCGCGGCGGTCGAGACCGTGCCGGTCGTCGTCGAGGCTGGCGTCGAATGGAGCGTCACCCCCGACGACCTCACGCTCAAGGGCCGGCTCCTGGCCCGGCAGGTCGAGCTGATCCGGATCGCGGCGGGCACGGAACCTCACGAGCTTCTCGCGCTGGCCCGGGCGCTCTCGCACGACACCGTTCCGGTCCAACCTTCGCCCAGTATCGAGGTCGAGATGGTGGAGGTCATGGCGCCGCCGCCATCCACACCTCCGGGTCCCGCTCGCGGCTCGCACCGGCCCGACCCCGGTACTCCGGCGCGCCGGGTCACCGAGCGCCGCACGTGGACCGATCGGCGCCGCCCCGGCACGGCCCGTCACTACGGCATGGAGCGCCGCCAGAGTACCGATCGCAGACAGAGCGGGGAGCGTCGCCTGACGCTCGTCGAGGAGCAGCAGGTCGAGATCGGCCGGCTGCACGAGCTGCTGATGCGGAGTGTGCAGGGGCTCGGCTGGGACGGAGTCCTCACGGCGGCCCTCGCGCTCGTGCGCTTGGTGCCCCGGGTTCCCATGGCCGGCCGCCGCACCTTCGGCATCCAGTTGCGCCGGGCAATTCCCCGCCGGGCAGTCGAAGCGGTGATCGACCTCGCGGAGCGCGAGCCAGAGCAGCGCGAGCGGGCCACCGAAGTGCTGCGGTGGATCGGACTGGACGCCGCCGAGGTGGTGCTCGAGCGATTGCTCCAGGGCGAAGCGCTCGGCGTGCGCGGGTTCTATTACGAGGTGCTCGGCGGAATGCCCGGCGTGTACCCGCTGGTGACGCCGCTCCTCGCGAGCAGGCATGCTCACGAGATCCGACACGGCGCCGCGTTGCTGGCGCGCCTCGGCCAACCGGCCGGGGTGGCGGAGCTGGTGCCGCTGGTGCGTCACCCGGAGGAGTCTGTTCGCACCGCCGCGGTGCGCGCCTTGGGCGAGATCCATGACGGCGCCTGCGCCGAGCCGCTCCGTCAGGCACTCCACCACACCGATCCCCGGACGCGAGTGGCCGCCGCCGAGGCCATCGGCAGCTGGCGGGGCGGGGCATTGGCGCTGCTCCTGGCCGGAGCCCTCGAGAGCGAGCGCAACCGCGATGTCTGGCAGGCCCTCATCCACTCACTCGGGCGGCTGGGGACCGTGGAGGCCTGCTCGGCGCTCGCCACCGTGGCGCTGAGTCGACGGAACATGCTCCGCCGACAGGGCTTCTCCACCACCCAACGGCTGGCCGCGGTCCAGGCGCTCGCTCTCAACGCGGCGCCCCCAGCGCGAATCACCCTCGAGCGTCTCGCGCAAGTCGGCGAGGGCGTCGTGCGCTACGCCGCCGACCGCATCCTTTGCGCCGAGCAGCAGCGCGCAGGCTGATCCTGCTCAGGCGCACCAATTCGATTCCTGTCCACCACGAGCCATGAAATAGAAAAGGAGCCATGCGCCGTGCATGGCTCCTCGGGGTCCGTGGTCCGGCCTGATGGGGGCGAGCCAAGGTCAGCGATGCACGTCGAATCCGTCGATGTGCAGGTCGAGGTGGTGGTTGATTCTCAGCCCCACCGCTCCGTCCGCGCTGCTCGCCTTCCCGTCGAGCGTGTATACGGACTCGCCGTTTACCAGAAAGACGAACTTGCTCGGGTCTCGCTTGTGATCGATCTCGAGCTTGTTGGTGGCGCTGCCCTTCGCATCCAGCTTGTGCACTGCGGGCGAGACCACCCAGCCCTTCGTGATCTCGGTGGTCTTGTCACCCTCCCGCTGCTTCACCAGATAGGTTCCATCCTGGCGTACGAGGAAGTAGGTGTACTTCTGGCTCACGCCATCCAGCCCGGTCCCGCCGTAGAACAGTCCATAACCTTCCGGATGCGCGACCGGCTTGGTCTGGGTGAAGGTCGCGAGGGTGTGAAAGGGGCCTTTGCCTTCCTGCGAGGCGCGGTAGAGAATGATCGCGGGACCGAGCGTGACGTGCATGCCGGTGCCCATCGGGGCAACCTTGACGTTCGCCGTGGTCGCGCTGCCATCGGGCCGAGCCGTCCAGCCGGCCGGGATCTTGCCGCCTCCTGCTACGGCCTCGTCGTGTTCCGCGTGATCGTGGCCGGCCGGGTGGGCACCCACCTGAGCCTGGAGCTGCCCGAGCAGCGTGAACAGGAGTGCCGGGGCGAGCAGCATACCGGCAGCCGACGGTGTGCGCACGGTGATGCTCGAGGGATGTGAGTGAGGCGGGTTGCGGACATGGACGTCCCTGGATAACCTACGGCCCTGCGACCCCGGCACCGGAGAACGTGCGATGCACTGGATCGGAATCCTCCTGGCAACGATCGGCGCCACCCTCATTCTGAGCGCGTTGGCCTTCGTTTCCACCCTGGTCGGCGTTCTCATCAACTGCATGATCGTTCTCATATGCGGCCCGCTCATCGATCGGGCGCTCGCCCGGCGCGGGCGGGCCGCCACGGCACGCTGATCGGGCTCGCCACTCGGGGACAGCCGCACCCGATTGTTTCAGGACTCACGGGGGACGAGGGGCCATGTCGTCGCATGGCCCTTTCGGCATCCCGGCCCTGGCCGGTTTGCGTACCACCCTACGGCCCGAGCCCCCCGCTTGGTTCCGAGCCGCGGCCGGCGGGGGATTGGGTCGGCGGACGTCAGCCCTTCGGCGCCTCGCCGGTCTCGGGGGTCGTTGCCTGCCGCATGGCCGCGTCGTAGTTGATCTTGAGGCTCCCGAGCAGTTCCCGCAGCCCGCGCACCTTCATCTGCAGCCCGCCTCCGCGACGCGTCATCGTGCTCATGAGCCCTGCGGTCTCCGCGATGCCACTGATGCTCAGTGCGCCCGCTTCCGCCTTGATTTGGTCGAGCAGGCGGGCCAGGCCGCGCACCACGACGTCATCCGCGTGGAGCGCGGCCATCTCTTCGATGACGGCGTGGATCCGCCCGAACCGCGGAGGCAGCGATTCGAGGTAAGCCAGCTGGGCCAGCTGCCGGGACGAAAGCTTTGCGCCCATGGGTAAACGGGTAATGGGGAGAGGTAATCTAATCCGGAGCCTGAATCTCCTGCCGGGGCGTTGCGTATGGCGACGACGGGCCCGGTGGGCCACCCCGACATACAGGCATTCGCGGTCACTTCCCGCAGGCGGCTTCCATGAAGATCTCCGATCTGTCCATTCGGCGGCCCGTGTTCGCCAGCATGGCCAGCCTCGCCCTGGTCCTGTTCGGCGCCCTGGGCTACACCCGGCTTTCGGTGCGGGAATTTCCCGACGTGGACCCGCCCATCGTCTCCGTCTCGACCGTGCTGCCCGGAGCCAATCCGCAGGTCGTGGAATCGGCCGTGACCGACATCCTCGAGGAGGAGCTGAGCACGGTGGAGGGCCTCCGCACCCTCACCAGCTCGAGCGGCGAAGGCATCAGCAACATCGTGCTGGAGTTCAACCTGAGCCGGGACGTCGAGGCAGCCGCGCAGGATGTGCGCGACAAGGTGGCCCGCGTGCGCGAACGTCTGCCGGAGGATGTGGAGGAGCCGGTGGTCGCCAAGCAGGATGCGGACGCCCAACCGTTCTACTGGCTGGCCCTCTCGGGCGAGAACTACGACCTGCTCCAGCTCTCCGACATTGGCGACCGGCTGGTCAAGAGCCGGCTGCAGACGCTGCCGGGTGTCGGCCAGGCCCGGATCTTCGGCGAGCGGCGCTTCTCGATGCGGGTGTGGCTCTCGGCCTCCGATCTCGCCGCCCGCGGACTCACCGTGCAGGATGTGCAGCAGGCCATTCGCAGCCGCAACGTCGAGTTGCCGGCCGGACGCATCGAGTCCGAGCGCCGCGAGTTCACCGTCCGCTCGCTGGGCGAGCTCAAGACGCCGCAGGAGTTCGCCGAGCTGGTCGTGAGCAACGCCAATGGCGCGCTGGTCAAGCTCAAGGATGTGGGGCGCGTCGAGCTCGGACCGGAGGACGAGCGAAGCACGCTCCGCTACAACGGCACCCCGGCGGTCGCGATCGGCGTGGTTCGCCAGTCGAAGTCGAACGTCATTCAGGTCGCCGACGAGATCCGGAACGAACTGCCCCGGATCCAGCAGTCGCTGCCGCCGGGCGTCCGCATCAGCACGGCCTTCGACGAGTCCGTGTTCGTCAAGCGATCGATCCAGGAGGCGGAGGAGACCCTGATGATCGCGGCGGGTCTGGTCGTGATCATCATCTTCCTGTTCCTGCGGAACTTCCGGGCCACGATCATCCCGGGCCTCGCGATCCCCGCGTCCATCGTGGCCGCGTTCGCGATCATGTATTTCATGGGATTCTCGATCAACAACTTCACGCTGCTCGCCCTGACGCTGGCCATCGGCATCGTGGTGGACGACGCGATCATCGTGCTCGAGAACGCGTACCGCCATCAGGAGGAGCTGGGCGAATCGCCCGAGGAGGCGGCGACCAACGGCACCCGCGAGATCGGCTTCGCCGTGCTCGCCACCACGATCGCGCTGGTGGCGGTGTTCACGCCGCTCGCATTCCTGACCGGCTCGACCGGCCGCCTGTTCAACGAGTTCGGCGTGGCCGTGGCGGGCGCGGTGATCATCTCGGGGTTCGTGGCGCTCACGCTGACCCCCATGCTCTGCGCCAAGATCCTCCGCGTTCCCCACGGGCACGGCGCGGTGTACCGCGCGCTCGAGCGGGGCTTCAACGGACTGGCCGCGGGCTACGCCCGGACCCTGCGCCTGGCGCTCGTGCACCGGCTGGCGGTGGTGCTGGTGGCCTGCTGCGCGACCGGCGCCGCGGTGCTCGTGTTCCGCTCACTCAAGCGCGAGTTCGTCCCGCCCGAGGACAAGGGCTGGTTCTTCAACTTCATCATCGCGCCGGAGGGCTCCTCGCTGGCCTACACGGACGGCTATCAGCGTCAGGCCGAGGCCATCCTGGCCAAGACCAAGGGCGTGGAGAGCTACTTCAGCGTGGTCAATCTCGGCGACGGAGTGAGCCGGGGGATGATCTTCACCAACCTCGACGACTGGTCGAAGCGGACCCGCTCGGTACAGGACATCATCAACGAGGTACAGGGCCAGTTCTTCGCCATCCCGGGCGTCTTCGTCTTCGCCAACAATCCGCCCGCGTTCGGGTTCGGGAGCCCGGTGAACTTCGTCATCCAGCACCCGGACTTCGACTCGCTGGCCCGCGGGAACGACACCCTGCTCGCGCGGGCGCGCAAGATCGCCGGACTGGTGAACGTCGACAGCGATCTGCGGGTGAACAAGCCGCAGCTTGAGGTGAGCTTCGACCGCGATCGGGCGGAAGATCTGGGCGTGCCGGTGGGCGACGTGGCGACGACGCTCCAGGTGCTCCTGGGCGGCAACAAGACCAGCACGTTCACGCGGAACAACAAGCAATACGACGTCATCGTGCAGCTCGATCCGCACGCCCGGGCGACGCCCAGCGACATGACGGGGCTGTATCTCCGCGGCAAGGACGCGACGCTGGTGAAGCTCGAGGCGCTCGCCCAGGTGAAGGAAGGCGTGGGCCCGCGCGAGCTCAACCACTTCAACCGCGTACGTGCCGCGACGCTCACGGCGAGCCTGGCGCCCGGCTTCACGCTGGGCGAGGCGCTCGACTCGCTCAACCGGATCGCGCGCGAAGTGCTGCCGCGCGGCAGCAGTACGGCGCTCGCGGGGGAGTCGCGTGAGCTCGAAGAGAGCGGCAGCTCGCTCTACTTCGCGTTCGGGCTGGCGCTGGTCGTGGTGTTCATGGTGCTGGCGAGCCAGTTCGAGTCGCTGGTCCATCCGTTCACGGTGCTGCTGTCGGTGCCGCTGGCCGTGACGGGCGCGTTGTTCACCCTCAAGGTGGCCGGCTCGACGATCAACGTGTACAGCCAGATCGGCATGATCCTGCTCATCGGGCTCGTCACCAAGAACTCGATCCTGCTGGTCGAATACATCAACCAGCTCCGGGAGCGCGGCATGGACACCGTCGACGCCGCCCGGGAGGCGGGGCGGATCCGACTGCGGCCCATCCTCATGACCTCCGTCGCGACCGTGATGGGTGCGCTGCCCATCGCACTCGGCCTCGGCGCTGGCTCGCTGAGTCGCCGTCCGCTGGGCTACGCCATCGTGGGCGGGTTGGTGTTCTCCACGATGCTCACGCTCTACGTGGTGCCGACGGTCTACGTAATCTTCGACGCGGCCCTGGCCCGGCTCCGTGGCCGGGCGGCGCGGCCCCGTGCCCTCGTCGCCGCGGAGGCGGAGTGATCGTCGGATTGCTCCTGGCAGTGCAGGTCGCCACAACGACGCGGGCCGACACGGCCGGTGCGGTCACCCAGGTGACTCTCGATCAGGCCATCGAACGCGCGGCACGGCTCGACCCCGATTACGTGCGCTCGCTGGGCCAGATCGACAACGCCGAGTGGGGCCGTCGGGCGGCGCTCGCCGTCTTCGTGATGCCCTCGCTGGTCGCGTCCATCGATGCCACGAAATACTCGACCGAGTTCTTCAACATCGGGACCGGCCGGAACCAGGCCGAGGCAGTCAACGCGACGTTCCAGGCCCAGTATGATCTGTTCGCCGCGCGCAAGTTCACCGATCTCGCCCGCACCCGGGCCGAGCTCGAGGGCGCGGAGGCCGGGGAGCTGCAGCAGCGGTTCCGGACGGCGCTTCTGGTCGAATCCGACTACTACGCCGTGCTGCAGAACGCCGAGCTTTCGCGCGTCGCGGCCGACCGCACGCGGCGCGCCGAAGAGGGGCTGAGCGTGGCCCGGGCACGGGTCGTGTCCGGCGCCGCGGTGCAGAGTGACTCGCTCCAGCTCGTGCTCGAGCTGACTCAGGCACGCACCGATCAGCTTCGGCGCGACGCCGCGCTTCGGGTCTCGCGCCTCGAGCTCGGCCGACGCATCGGTGCGCCGGGGCCGGTCGACGCCCAGCCGGTGGATACCGCTCAGGCGCCCGCGCTGCCCTTGAGCGTCGACCAGGCGGTCGAGCTGGCGGTGACGCAAGGGCCCCAGTACCGGGCGGCGCGGGCCGGCGAGCGCGCCGCGGCGGCGGTCCTGCGCGGCGAACGCGGGCAGTACCTGCCGCAGGTCTCGCTCATCGGGACGCATCTCCGGTTCGACGACAGCTTCTTCCCGAGCGCGCGGAACGTGTCGTCCATCGCGCTCAGCGTGTCGCTCCCGATCTGGAACAACGGGAGCCGGGAGATCGCGATCTCGCAGGCGCGGGTGAACCGCGATGTCTCGCGCGCCATCCGCGAGGATTTGGAACGCGCGGCCCGACCGGACGTCACCGCCGCCTTCGAGGCGTACGTGACCGCGCGCGCCACGACCGACCTCTCGCGGACCGGGGTCATCGTCGCGCGCGAGAACTTCCGGGTCCAGGACTCGCGGTACCGGGCAGGCTCGACCACCATCCTCGATGTGCTCGACGCGCAAATCCGGCTCACCCAATCCGAGGCCGACCTGGTGCAGTCACGCTACGCGGCTCGGCTGGCGCTCGCCGGCCTCGAGGCGATTCTGGGCCGCCGACTCTTCACGAACAGGGATGTCCCGTGAGATCCATACATCATGCGCGCGAGGCGCAAGGACTGGCGCTCGGCGCGTGGCTCATCGTTGGCTTCCTCGGGTGCAACAAGGCCGAATCGGCCGGCGCGCCGGGCCGAGCCCCGGGCGGCACGCCACCGGCGATGCCGGTCGAGGTAGCTGTGGCGCGAACCGACACCGTGGTCGACGCCATCCTCGCCACCGGGCAGATCGAGGCCGTGCAGTCCATCGAGCTCCGGCCGGAGGTGGAAGGCCGCATCGCGGACATTCTGATCCGCGAGGGAGCGTACGTTGCCCAGGGTACGCCATTGTTCAAGGTGGATGATGCCGAGCTTAAGGCCGAGGTCGCCCGGGCGGAGGCCGACCGGGACCTGGCCCAGCAGTCGCTCGCCCGCACCAAAGACCTGCTGGCGCAGCGGGCGTCGTCTCAGTCGGAGCTGGAACGGGCCGAGGCGACCGCCAGGAGTGACGAAGCCTCCCTCCAGCTCCTCAAGCTCCGTCTCGCGCGCACCACGGTGCGGGCGCCGTTCAGCGGGGTCGTCGGGCAGCGGTTCGTGAGCCTGGGCGACTACGTGAAGACCGATACACGCCTGGCGACGCTGCAGACGGTCTCGCCTCAGCGGGCTTCGTTCCAGGTACCCGAGCGCTATGCCGACCAGCTGCGGAAGGGTCAGGAGGTCACCTTCCGCGTGGCAGCGCTCCCAGGGCGGGAGTTCACCGGGCGCGTGGACTTCGTGGACCCGGTGGTGCAACTTCCGGGACGGACGATCACGGTGAAGGCGGTCACCGCCAACGAGAAACGCGAGCTCCAGTCAGGGATGTTCATCGAGGCCCGGCTCGCGACCGCGGTGCGGCCGAATGCCGTGGTGATTCCCGAGGACGCCATCGTGGCGCTGCAGGGCTCGACCTTCGTGTGGGTCGTGGCGCAGGGTAAGGCCACGCGCCGGCAGGTGGACATCGGCGTGCGTACGCCAGGTTTCGTCGAAGCGCGGAGCGGCGTGCAGGCCGCGGAACAGGTCGTGGTCGGTGGGCAGGAGCGGCTGGGCGAGGGGTCGCCCGTGGCGCCGAAGGTGGTCGACCGCACGCCGGTGCGCATGCAGGAGAGCTGATCGGCGCGGACTGCCGTGCCGCGGTGTGTGCACCGGGAGGATGTCGTCTGCTCAGGCGTTCATTGCCTGTCGCGAGAGCGCATGGTCCGACGGCCCACGTCTGCGAGTACGCGCGTCCCCGCCGCCAATCGAGTGCCCGCCTCGCTGTTCGCTTTGAGCCCCCGACCTAGGTGCTCCGATGCTAGAGACCGGTGAGAAGGCGCCCCCGTTCACTCTGATCGACGGGAAAGGCGCCAAGGTGACCCTCTCGGACTTCGCAGGGCGCGACGTGATCCTGTACTTCTACCCGAAGGACGACACGCCCGGCTGCACCAAGGAGGCCTGCGGGTTCCGCGATGCCTGGGACGAGCTGCAGTCGCTCGGCGTCACCGTGCTCGGGGTGTCGGCCGACGATGCGGCGTCGCACGCTCGCTTCGCGTCCAAGTACCGGCTGCCGTTTCCGCTCCTGTCGGATCCGGACCATGCCGTGATGAAGACGTATGGCGCCTATGGCGAAAAGAAGATGTACGGCATCACCCGCCTCGGGGTGATCAGATCGTCCGTCTGGATTGGGCCCGACGGGCGGGTACGCCGCCGGTGGCCCAGGGTGACGAACGCGGAGGAGCATCCCGACAAAGTGCTGGCCGCGGTTCGATCGGAGCGATGACCGTCCATACCGTTATACTTGAAGATCCCCACTTTCCATGGATGCGGGCATGACCGCGCGTAGCACTCCCAGCTCTCCCCCGTCCCGCCCAGACCGGTCCGACGGCGGCCCCGCCGACCGGTCCCGGTCGGCCATCATCTGGGCATGGGAGTGGACGAAGTCGATCGTGGTCGCCCTCCTGGTCTGGTTCCTCCTCCGCACGTTTCTGGTGGAGGCGTTCCGCATTCCCTCGGGCAGCATGGAGAACACGCTCCTCATCGGCGACTTCCTCTTCGTCAACAAGGCGCTGTACGGGGCGGAGGTCCCGCTGATCCACACTCGGCTTCCGGCCGTCCGTGAGCCGCGGCGCAACGACATCCTGGTCTTCGATTCGGTTGAAGAGGAGGGTCTCAAGGTCGTCAAGCGGCTCATCGGTATGCCGGGCGACACGCTTTCCATGGAAGCCGGCCAGCTCTACCGAAACGGACAGCGGGTGGACGAGCCGTACGCGCTCCACGGCGATCCGCACCGCTCCGAGGACCCGGTACAGCGCGCGAAGATGCGCGAGTGGCAGATCCCTCACCTGGTTCAGCGCGACACGGCGACCTACCAGCCCGACCTCCAGGACTGGGGACCGATCGTCGTGCCGTCCGACTCTTTCTTCATGATGGGTGATAATCGGGACAGCTCGTACGACGGCCGCTACTGGGGGTTCCTGCCTCGGACGAACGTGCGCGGCCGCCCTCTCATCGTCTACTTCAGTTACGATCAGAACAGCTGGAAGTCGCTGCCATTTCTGACCGCGGTTCGCTGGGGTCGGATCCTTACACAGCCACAATAAGCGCGGGATTGGACAGGCCAGGAAAACACGAACCTTTGGCGGACAGGCGACGAATCCGTCCGCCCGGACCGTGTCTGCTCAGCCGCAGTCCCCTAAAAGTGCCTCGGCGCCTCAGGCATCGATGAGCGGCTGAGGGTGCGTGCGATGTACGCGGCGGTGCGTCCGCACGCCGCGCAATGCAGCGTCACCCGGCCGCCTTGGGCGTCCTCGCATGACGATCGGCACGGCACTCGTTCGACCTGAGCGGAATTGCAGGAGGGACACACGAGAGGTTTCTGGTCCCGATCCGCAGCGATCAGAATCAGCGCTTCCGGTGCGCGGTACTCTTTGATGCCCCGACGTCCCACAGTCGGCCCTTCCGGCGGGGTTTGGTTGGCACGGATATGGCGACCCCACCTCGATTCTCAATCTATCGAACCAGGCTGGCCGCGCAAAGGTGCGGGAACGGAGCGAGGAAGGGAGGCTCGATGCGATTCACGGTGCAGATGTTGTTGGCGGCGTTGGTCTTGGCCATCGGCTCGGCGGTCCCTGCCGCGGCGCAGACGACCCGTGTCGTGCGCCTCGTGGCCAACCCGAGCAGCGATACCTACCGATTCGAGCCGGCCAACGTTCAGGCTCGAGCGAATGATGTACTGGTCTTTCAGGTCGTAAGCGGAGCGCCGCACAGTGTGGTGTTCGAAGGAAAGGACTTGGGCCCGGCCGTGCGGGTCGCGTTCAACAGCGCCATGCCGAGCCGGGCGGGCGATCTGAGTAGCCCGCTGCTCACGGCGAGTGGCACTGAGTATCGAATGACGGTTCCCCAGGTCCCGCCGGGGAGCTATCCGTTCTACTGCCTTCCACACCGCGCTTACGACATGCAGGGGACGCTCACGGTCAAATGACGTAGATCGTTATCAGAAGACCGTTTACAGAAAAGGCCCCGACGCTGACAAGGTCGGGCCCTAGTCATGTTGATCACAAATCTGAAGGTAGTAAATTAATATACTACTAGCCAACTGAGGTCGGCCGTGCGAGAATTCCGACACGATCACCCGCCTCCGTTGGGGGGCCGGTCGGACCTGCAGGCGTAAGGAGGACGTGTGGTGTCGGAACTCGGCGGTTCACAGATTTCCACCCTGCTCGAGACGCTCCCGGGCATCGCCAACGTGCTCCGGAGTCCGGTCGCGGACGCGCTCGGGAACGTCATCCGCGCCGGCGCCAGGCTCTCCGAATTCAACGTCCAGGACGCCGAGGAACTGCTTCGCTACGCGACGCGGCGCGGGCTGTTGGGGCAGGAGGAGGGCGATCGGCTGCTGGCCGAAGTGCATGCCGCGGAGCAGCGTCGCGCCGACCGCGCGGCCGACCGCGAACGGGCTCAACGCGCCAAGGCCCGGACCAAGGGCAAGGTCAAGTCGGTCAAGGTGGTCAAGAAAGTGAAGAAGCCGGCCAAGGCCAAGAAGCGCTAGCCGGCGTCGGCACTCAGGTCTTGAACTCCTGCATCAACGCGGTCAGTCGGGTGGCTCCCTGGAGCAACGCCCCGGCGGCCGCGGCCATCTCCTCGGTGCTGGCGGTCTGCTCCTCCGCGGCAGCCGTCACCTCCTCGCTGGCCGAGGCGTGCTCCCCCGCGCTTTGACTCACCTCGCGGGTCCGCTGGCCCAGCTGCTCGACGATCGCCTGATTTGCCGCGACCTCACGCCCGACGGCCTCCGCCGCGTCGTGCACCTCGCCGACGGCCCGGGTGATTTCCTCCAGCGCTCGGGCCGCAGCCGTCGCCACACCCTCGATGCCCTGCACCTTGGACGAGCCGACCTCCATGGTCCCGGCCACCTGCTGGACCTGGTTGCGGATGTGCCGCACCGTCTTGGCCACGTCCTCCGCTGCGGCTGCGCTCGAATCGGCCAGGCGCCGCACTTCCTCCGCTACGACCGCAAAGCCGCGTCCGTGCTCGCCGGCCCGCGCGGCCTCGATCGCCGCGTTGAGCGCGAGCAGGTTCGTCTGTGACGAGATCTGCTTGATGAGGTCGATGAACGCGGTGATCGGCTCGGAGAAGCGGGCCAGCTCCTGCACCTGCGCCGCGGACGCGCGCACGACTTCGCGGACGTCGAGCAGCGTCTGACCGGCCGCTGCGACGTCCGCCCGATGACGGGCCGCCAGCTCCTGAATCCGGTCGCCCAGCTCGCCGACGCGAGCGGTGGCGCGCGCGTTCGCGTCGGCGATCTCCCGCAAACTCACGAGCAAGGAATCGGCCCGCTCCATGCCGCTGACCTGCTGCTCCGCGCTGGCCGCGATCTTCACCATCGCCGTCGAGATCTCACCACTGCTCGCCGCCAGCTCCTCGCTCATGGCGCTGAAGTCGCTCGCGCTGTTCCCGATCTGGCTGGCCTCGCCGACCACCGAGACCACCACCCCGCGCAGGCGCCCACCCATGTCATCCATGGCACGCGCCAGCCGCTCAATCTCGCTTGGCATGCCGCCGCCGAGCTCGATCGGGCGAAGATCGCCGCCGCCGAACCGCTCGGCGGCTCCGATCAGGTGGCTGAGGGGGCGGTCCACGGAGCGTACGGTCCAGAAGGACGTGAGCGCGCCGATGATCAGCGACACGAAAAAGAGGCCCCACAGGGCGCTGCGCCTCGCGTCGGCCTGGCGACGCAGGTCGCCGGCACGGGCCATCGACCGTGTGGTCTGGGCGAGGACGAGCGCGCGCACGTCGCCCAGCATGGTGTCGGCGGGGGCGCGGGCCCGATCTGCCATCCGGCGCGCGTCCTCGGTTCGGCCCAGATCGGTGAGCGCGTGAGCCATGCCGTAGGCGACCTCGATCTGCGCCTGATTGGCGGCGATCTTGTTCACGATGTAGCGGTCCGACGTGGTGAGCGAGGCGAGCGCCCGGTAGCGACGCTGATAGGTGTAGGCCGAGTCGCCGAGCTCGAGGGTCGCGGCACGAAAACGGCCTTCGCGGTGCAGCAGGTATTGCTCGGACGACCGCATCTCGCCAGACACCGACGACACCAGCCCGTTGGACAAATCGGTGCTCTCGAGCAGCAGGGAGAGCTCGTGGTTCACCGAGAGATCCAGCGCCCGGATGGAGTTGACGCCAAGCCACGCGATCGCCAGGACCAGCCCCATGAGGAGCACCATGCCCGCGATCACCCGGTGCTGAAGGCTGCGAAGGACGGTCATCGCGCCCCCACGACGGTTTCGTCGACGCCGTTCACCACCGACACGGCGCCGTGCTGCACCAGGCCGATATACACGTTCTGGTTCGGCACGTCGCCATTGGCGTCGAACGCGACCGTGCCGGTGACGCCCTCGAACGACGGGCGCACCGACCCGACGCCGGCGAGCTCACGACGCACGTCCTCGCGTCCGGGGCCCGCCCGGGCAATCACGTCACGGAGGAGGTAGATCGCGTCGTAGGTGCCCGCGGCCGGCTGGTTCGGCACCGAGTGAAACTTCCGCTCGAAGGCCGCCACGAAACGTCGATTGGCGTCGCTCGGGATGGAGGGGAAGTACGGGGAGGAGAGATAGACCCCTTCGGCGAGCGCACCCGCTTCCTGAATGCCTTCGAGTCCGTCCGCGCCGAGTACCGGCATGGTGAGATTGCGCTTCTTGGCCTGGCGGAGAATTTCTTCGGCCTCGCTGCGGTTGCCGGCCACGATCAGGAACTCGGGCGGCTGCCCCCGCGCAAGCCGATCGAGGTAGGGGCCAACCTCGGGCCGGTCTCCCAAGTACGGGTCGACCGCCTCGAGCTCACCACCCAGGCGGGTAAACTCCGCCACGAAGGTCTGACGCACGCCGCGACCGTACTCGTCGTTGAGATAGAGCACCGCCCCGCGCGTGAAGTGCAGCCGGTCGCGCACCCAGTGCGCCAGCTCCGTGCCGTGCGCGAGGTCGCTCGGGCAGACGCGGAAAGTGTAGGGACCGGCGCTCGTCACCTCGGGTGACGAGGAGGACGGGCTCAGGGCCACTACCGGGTCGTCGCCGCCGTTGTAGACTGGCGCCGCGGCCAGCGTCATGCCTGAGAAGAGGTGGCCGACCACGGCGGACACGTCGGCCTTGTACAAATCCGTCGCCACGAAGACCGCCGAGTCCGGATCGCTGAAATCGTCGCGCAGCACGAGCTCAAGGCGCTTCCCGCCCACGCCGCCGGAGGCGTTGATCTCTTCCGCGGCCAGCTCGGCCGCCTGCTTCATGGGGAGGCCGATGGGATCGCTGAACGAGCCGGCGACGCCGATCCGCACCACGCCGCCGGAGTCCGCCCGGCATCCGGCAACCAGAGCGGCGACGGTCAGCAGCGCGCCTGCGCGGGGCGCAAATAGCCTCAAACGATCGGACATTGCCAAAGCCCGGCTCCTCGGGTCGTCGTCGTGCCGTAAATATCTGAGCAGAAACAAGTTGTAGGGGCAGGCGGGGCGGTGAGAACGGGCGGTGACATGCCGGCCCGACTCACGGTCCGCCCCGGCGGAGCGGGTGGGAGTGCAAGTTACGTACTAACCTCGGACTCGATCATGCTCGACTGGACCGACCGCGCACCGGCAGCGACGTTCGATCTGCACGGCCAGCTCGTGAGTGAGGCTGCGGCAAACGCCGAGCGCTTCCTCCGAGCTCAGGCCCGTGCGCGTCCAGGCGAGGTGGTTCGGCTGATCACCGGGCGCGGGAAATCAGGCGGAGGCGCGCCGGTGCGGACCCGGGTCCGCACGTTGCTCAGGAGCCTGCGAGACCAGGGAACGATCGTGCGCGAATACGTTCTCGAGGAATCGGAGGGAAGCTTTCTTGTGCGGCTGCGTGGGACTGAACGAAGGTGAGCTCGCGGCCGGCGCGACCTCAGAGCAGATGCCGCCTTTCCTCACCTGGTGTTCGACCCGGAGCTTTCTTGCCCGCGCTGTGCCGGTAGTGCGGCCGCTTTCGAGCGGCCCCAGGCATCGAGCACCTGGCCGTCCACGAGACTCACCGAGGCCATCCTTCTCGACCGGTCTACGCGCCACGTGAGCCGAAGCATCCTGCCCCGGCGCACCCACTGCATCATCGACTGCTGACCTTGCGAGCGCACCTCGACACGGCCGTAGTGCTGCTCCAGTGTGCGGCGCCACTGCTGGAGTCGGTCCGCGTCCGCCGGGCCGGAGAGGGTGAGAACACTCGTGACGCTGTCGACCGCGGACACCCAGAGATCGGTGCGGCCGCCGAGGTCGGGTCGGTCCAGGGAGGCACGGCACTCTGTGACCCGTCGATCCGCCTTGGCACGATCGCAGCGGAGCCGACCGGCCCAGCGGGTGACCAGCGTGTCGATCTCGCCGAGCCGTGCGCCGGCGCGGAATCCGTAAAATTCGAGCGGGGTTGGCCCCGGGTCACCGCTTTGCGCGGAGGCAAGCGCGCTGGTGGCGAGAAGCGCGGTCCCCGCAAGTGCGATCGCGCGACATGCGAGCATTCGAGTGTCAGTGGTCGGAAAGGGGAACCGAACGCCCCCGCCGGTACGGCAGGGGCTCGGGGGCATGTTGCTGCGTCGAAGCGGGAAGGGCGCGAGGCGCCGGGGAATCAGACCTTGCGGACGTTGGAGGCCTGGAGTCCCTTGGGACCCTCGACCACCTCGAACTCCACGTTGTCGCCTTCGGCAAGCGACCGGAAACCCTCCGCCACGATGGCGGTGTGGTGAACGAACACGTCCTTCCCACCTTCTTGCGCGATGAAGCCGAACCCCTTCGCGTCATTGAACCACTT
>JBQCGH010000103.1:0-47649 GCA_051955835.1 Gemmatimonadales bacterium | reverse complement strand
GTCAGCATCGCGATCAGGCCGGCGATGAAGATCACGATCGAGAGCACGGCCGCGAAGATGGGCCGATCGATGAAGAACCGGGACAACCGCATGGCCTAGCGCTCCGCGACGGAAGAGTCGGACGAGTCGGACACCATCGCGACCATCTTGGGGCTCACCTTCATCCCAGGCCGCACCCGCATGAGGCCGTTCACGACCACCTGGTCGCCTTCCGCGACCCCGGTGCGAACGACCCGAAGGCCGTTGTCGGAGAGCCGGCCGATTTCGACCGGCCGGTACGCGAGGCTGTCACCCTTGGTGAGGACGAGCACGAACTTGCGGTCCTGGTCGGTGCCGATGGCCGCGTCGCGCACGAGCAGGGCAGGGGCACGGGCACCGCTCACCAGCCGCACTCGCGCGAACAGGCCGGGTGTGAAGCGGCGGTCGCGGTTGCTGAAGATCGCGCGGGTGCGGATGGTCCCGCTCGTGGGATCGATCCGGTTGTCGACGAAATCGAGGCGACCTTCGTGCGGGAATCCGCTCTCGTTCGCCAGCCCGAGATAGACCGGCAGCCGCGCGTCGCGCCAGCCGCGCGTGCCGGCCGCCGCGGCCCGGCTGGAGTAGCGCAGATAAGTCTGCTCGTCGCTGTCGAAGTAGAGATACATGGAGTCGAGCGACACGACCGTGGTGAGCAGCGTGGCGTCGGGAGGCCCCGCCTGCACCAAGTTGCCCTCGGTGACCTCGGCCCGGCTCACCCGGCCGGCGATGGGCGAGCGGACCTTGGTCCAGTCGAGGTTGAGCCGGGCGGTCTCGACCGCCGCCTCGGCGGCGCGTACGGCGGCAGCGCCGTTGGCTTGGGCGCTCGCCCGGCTGTCGAACTCCTCCCGCGAGATGGCCTGCACGTTCACCAGCTTCTCGGCCCGGGCCACGTCCTTTTCGGCGAGGTCGGCGGCGGTCCGCGCCGGCTGCAGCTGGGCGCGGGCCCGGTCGAGGTCGGCCTGGTAGGGACGCGGGTCGATCTCGAAGAGCACGTCGCCCTTCTTGACCTCGCGGCCCTCGGTGAAGGTGACCCGACGGATGTAGCCGGACACCCGCGGCTTGATCTCCACGTGGTCCACCGCTTCCAGCCGGCCGCTGAACTCGTCGGTCTCAGCGACATCACGCTGGAGCACCGGCGCCACGCTTACGGCTGGCGGGGGCGGCGGCGCGGGCGGTTTCGAGGAGCAGGCCGTTACCACGAGCGACACCAGCAGCGGGGACAGTGCGAGCGACCGGGACGGCATGCCATCCTCCATGGCGCGAGCGGCCCGCGGACGGGTCGACCCGCTGTTACAATAGTTTTACAACCATCTAACGCATTCCGGGAAAAACAGGGCCACGCTTCGCGTTGGCCCTTTCCTGTCCGCCGCCCTACGAGGCCTTACCGACCCGACGCATGAGCTCCGCCGTGTAGGCCCGCACCACATCCCGTCGCACCTCGCAGTTGAGGTACTGGCCGGTCTTGCGGGCATCCACCAGGCCCGCCCGGACCAGCTCCTTGATATGGTGCGAGATCGTCGCCTTTGAGACCGGGAACTGATCCCGCAAGTGCGCGCAGGGACACGGCCGCTCCCCTGCGATCGTCTCCAGCAGCGCCATGCGCCTCGGATCGGCCAAGGCCTTTGCGATGAGCTCGAACTGCCGGGTTGTCAGGCGGAGCTCCACGCCTTCACGTGTCGTCACAGTTCAATGATTATCGAACTGCAACCCGCTGTCAAGTCGAGCAGCGGGCCACAACGTCGAGCGGCGATGGTCATCCCGGCGGGCGGGGACCTGCCCCGCTTCGCTCGAACAACGATCAGCACGATCGCCCGCTCCGCGCGGGATGACGGCGCCCGCCGCGACATTGCGCCGCGGCAGCGCGACCTACCGGAACGTCCCGGGGCTCACCTCGTACGTCACGTGGTGTCGGCCGGCCTGGTCCTCGGGCGCCCAGAAGCCGAGTTGTTCCGTCCAGCGCGTGGTGTCCAAGCGCCGCCCTCGGAGGGTGAGAAAGCCGGCAGCCCGCGTGGTCACTACCCCGAGGTTCCGGAGATCTGCCAGGCTGCGGAGCGTCGCCCGGGAACGCTCGTTCACCAGGCGGCGTGCGGCCACGGGCCCGATGCCGGGCACGCGCACCAGGGCCTCGTACTCGGCGTGCCCGACCTCCACGGGGAACCGCTCCGGGTGGGCGAGCGCCCAAGCCGTCTTGGGGTCCACGGTGAGTGGAAGATTGCCGTCGGCCCCGTACACCACTTCGTCAGCGGTGAACCCGTAATCGTGCAGCAGATAATCGGTTTGATAGAGGCGGTGCTCGCGCAGGAGCGGCGCGGCCGGCACCGATTCCATCGGAGTGTTCTGGATGGGCCGAAACGCGGCAAAATGGGTGTGGTGGACGGCGCCGCTTGCCTTGAGGCGGTCGACCGTTTCGACCAGGGTGCGGTCCGTGTCGGGAGTAGCCCCGACCACGAACTGCATCGGCATGCCGGCGACGCCCATGGGATGCAGCGGATCGGCCGGACGCCCGTGCGCACGGGCGGCTCGCTCCTGGAGAACGAGCCCGCGCACCCGTTCCAGATTCTCCAGCGCCACCGGGAGGCTCTTCTCGGGTGCGATTTGGGTCAGGGTCTGGCCACAGGGCGCCTCCAGATTGAGCGAGATGCGTGTGGCCAGCGAGGTGAGCCGCTCGATTTGCCCCGGCTCGGCGCCAGCGACGAGCTTGACGTGGATGTATCCCGCGAACCTGTGACGCTCCCGCAGCAGCTCGAGCGCCGCGATGAGCTGATCCATGACCCGCACCGGATTGCTTGGGATGCCGGTGGTCACGAACAGACCGTCCACCCACCCGCGGCGTACCGCGCCGAGGAAGATCCGCACCAGTTCTTCAGGCTTGAGCAGCGTGCGGGGCATGTTTCGGTCCCGCCGCATGGGACAGTAATGACAGTTGTAGCTGCAGGCGTTGGTCATCAGGATGCGCAGCAGCCTTGTTTCCCGGCCGCTCGACCGAAGTCGGCGGATGTTGAGCGGACCCAGCGATCCGGAGGCTCGCGCATGACGTAACCGCGGCGGAGCCGGCGGACCGTCCCGGTCGTCCTGCGCGAGGGTCATGAGAGTATCGAGCTTCTGGTCGAGATCGGGCACGTGGAGCACGGACCCTCCGGGTCAGGGCGGACCCAGTATACCCGAATAAATACCGAACCACAAGGACTCGAACGGCTGGTGCACGGGCGAGCGCGAACGGAGTACTCTTCGTCATGGACGCAGCTGTTCGAGACCACCTCGCGCGCGCATTGAGTTGGGCGGAGGCCCACACGAGCCTCGATGACGCCGCCGCTGGCCTGCCGGCCAAGTTGCGGGGACAAGTCCCTGAGGGTCTGCCCTATTCCCCGTGGCAACTGCTCGAGCACATCCGGATCACGCAGCACGACATTTTGGACTTCTGCCGGAACCCGGCCTACGAAGAGATGAAGTGGCCCGACGATTACTGGCCCAAAGACCCGGAGCCCCCCTCGCCGAAGGCGTGGGACGAGAGTCTCCGGCGAACCGCCGACGACCGCATAGCGCTCGAGGCGCTCGCGCGTGACGCCTCCGTCGATCTGGCGGCCCGCATTCCGCATGGAACCGAGCAGACCTACCTCCGCGAACTTCTCCTGGTCATCGATCACACCGCCTATCACCTCGGTGAGCTGATCGTCGTGCGACGGCTGCTCGGCGCCTGGCCCCGCTAGCACCGCGCACCACACGACGACCACGATGCGCGTTCCGGCCCTCGCGCGGTGCTAGCTTACCAGGCTCGTATCACCGCGATTCGGATGATCCGTGACGACGACTGAACCGACCGAAACCCTCGAGCACACGCGGCCTGGCTCGCCGCCCGCCGCGCGCCCCCGGGGCGGCGACGACGAGGAGCGCATCGGGGCCACCCGGTGGCTCATCCTGCTCGGTCTCATCACCGCCGCCATCATGGAGGTGCTCGACACCACCATCGTGAACGTGGCGCTCCCTCAGATGTCGGGGAATCTCGGCGCCACGTCGCAGGAGATCAGCTGGGTCGCGACCGGCTACATCCTGTCGAACGTGGTCGTGCTGCCGATGACGGCGTTCTTCACCGAGCGATTCGGCCGCCGGCGCTATCTGACCGCCAGCATCATCCTCTTCGCCGTGGCCTCGTTTCTCTGCGGCACCTCGCATTCGCTGATCGAGCTGGTCATCTGGCGCATCGTGCAGGGCGCCGGCGGGGCGGCCCTGCTGTCGACCGCGCAGGCCACCATCCGTCAGATCTTCCCCCGCGAGCAGCAGGGCATGGTGCAGGCGGTCTTCCTGCTCGGCGTGATCGTGGCCCCGACGCTGGGTCCCACGCTCGGCGGATGGATCACCGACAACTACACCTGGAACTGGTGCTTCTTCATCAACGTCCCGATCGCGATCGCCTCGGTGTTTCTGGTGACGACCTTCCTCAAGGATCCGCCCGGACAGCGGCGGCGTGGACAGGTGGACTGGCTGGGCATCTCGCTGCTCACGGTCGGCCTGGGCTCGCTCCAGTACGTGCTCGAGGAGGGCAACGCGGACGACTGGTTCAACAACCGCACGATCCTCCGCCTTGCGATCCTGGCGGGGGTGTGTCTGATCGGCATGCTCTGGTGGGAGCTGACGCCGCGCAACAAGCATCCGGTGGTGAACTTCCGCGTGCTCAAGAACTCGGAGCTCGCGGCCTCCATCTTCCTCTTCGTGGCGCTCGGCTTCGGGCTGTACGGCGGAGTGTTCATCTTCCCGCTCTTCACGCAGAATCTGCTCCGGTTTACGCCGACCGAGACGGGGCTCGCGCTCATGCCGGGTGGCATCGCCACCGCGATCACCGCGCTCATCTGCGGCCGGCTGCTCAACGGTCCGCGTCCGCTGGTGGACCCCAGGATCCTGATCGCCATCGGGGTCGCGATCTTCGTCTACGCGATGTGGGACCTGGGCCATCTCACCACGGCGGCAGGCGAGCCGGATGTACGCCTCGCCCTCATCATCCGAGGCGCCGGGCTGGGCTTCTTGTTCACGCCGATCAACAACGTGGCCTACGCGAGCCTCAAGCCGAGCGAGGCCCAGCAGGCCTCGGGACTCATCAACCTCGCGCGCCAGCTCGGCGGCTCGTTCGGCATCGCGATCCTCGCGACCTATCTCACCGTCCACAGCCAATACCACCGGGTGGACCTGCTGACCAACGTCTATCCGGGCCAGCGCTTCATGGACGAGCGGCTGCAAGCCCTGACCGCCAATCTGATCGCCCATGGCTATGGACCGGACAACGCCCATCGTGCTGCGCTCGCCCTCTTGGACCAGCAGGTCATGCGTCAGGCCACGATGTTGAGCTACAACGACGCGTGGATGCTGCTCCTCATCAGCTTCATCGCGGTCTCGCCGGCCATTCTCCTGCTTCGCAAGCACGGCGGCCGCGCCGCGGTTCCGGCGGACGCCCATTGACCGACGCGGCCGCTCGTCGGCGCCGGCCGAACGTGAGCGCGGGTCTGCTGCTCTACCGCCGCCGCAGTCGAGGTCTGGAGGTGCTCCTCGCCCACCCCGGCGGTCCGTTCTGGCGCGATCGGGATATCGGCGCGTGGACCATTCCGAAAGGCGTCGTCGACGAAGGCGAAGAGCTGCTCCAGGCGGCGTGTCGCGAGTTTGCGGAGGAGACGGGGATCGCGCCCGCCGCTCCCTTTCTCTCGCTCGGCAGCATTCGGCAGAAGGGCGGGAAGGTGGTGCACGCGTGGGCCTGGGAAGGCGACGCGGACGCGGGCGCCATCGTGAGCAACACCACGAGGATCGAGTGGCCGCCGGGATCGGGGCGGTGGATCACCTACCCGGAGGTAGACCGATGCGGCTGGTTCGACCCGGCAGCGGCGCGCGAGCGCCTGAATCCGGCACAGGCGGAGCTGGTGGAGCGGCTGGAGTCGGTCTTGTCGAAGCGGACCGCGCGCGGAGAGGCAGGGACCTGACGAAGGTCAGCGCCTGGTGAACTCGTCCATCCCGCAGTAATTGAGGAAGGCGACCATCTCTTCCGCTTCCCTGGGCGTGGAGACCATGATCGTCGTGTCGCCCCGCTGGACGAGCGGGATGTAGGCAAGCCCGCCGCGACCGGGCTTCTTGAGGGGGCGAGTCCCGATCTTCCACGGCCCACTCTGCAGCAGGTGGGGCGCGATCCCTCCCGAAAGCACATCCGAGATGAACCGTCGGAGCAGGGCCGAATCGCGGCGCTGGCGCCCGCGCGGCTTGCGCTGGTGCGTGATCAACGCCGCCAGCTCGAGCTGCGCCCGCTGGCAGTACGTCTGCGTCGCGCGGTCGTCCATAGGAATATTGGTCTCCAAGGGGAGGGTACATGATAGTTGGTCACTCGTCAAATCCCTGTGATGACGCTCACGCGGACTTCGAAACGCGCGTGAAACGTGTGAGTTGGAACCCGGCGAGGTCTGCGGGAAATGGGTTAGGGTAAGAGCCGGTCGCCCGCGAAGTTGGTCGGGCGGAGATCTCGAACGGATGGGAAACACCGATGCACGTGCATACCATGCGGCTCGCCGCCTTCCTTCTCCACCGCGAGTTGCCCGTGCTCGCGCAGGCCACCGCCGTCTTTTTCGCCGCTTCCTGGATTGCCCTCCTGTTTCATGAGCTCGGCCATGCCGCTGCCGCGTTCGCCCTGGGCGTGCGGATCTGGGGCATTCGTCTCGGCGTCGGGCCTACACTCTGGCGGGGTCGCATCGGCGACTGCCGCGTCCATCTCGCCGCGCTGCCGTTCCTTGGCTCCGTCCAACTGCTCGACGAAGATGCCTCCGCCATCGGCTACCGGGACATCGTGGCCGGCCGCTGGCGGTTCGAGTGGTGCCCCGATGCCTGGCGCGCGCCCGTCATCTCCGCGGCCGGCGGAGTGAGCAACTTGATCGGTCTGCTGCTGCTCGGGACGTGGTGGCAGTGGCTTGGGCAGCCGGGGCTTGGCACCCTCACGGGAGACTTGCTCCTCATTGCCATGGCCTCGAACTGCGCGGGATATCTGAACCTCCTGCCCTGTTTCCGGTCGGACGGCCGCCATCTGCTCGCCCATCTGGCCGCCGCGCGGTTCCGCGTGCAGCCCGCGGCGCGCGCCTGACGCAGGATGCCGCCAGCCGGCTGACCGCGGATTCCGGCCGGCGATGCTCAGAGTGACAAACCCTGCACGCTCGGCGTCCTTCATGCATCCGGAGTGATCCGAACCGCTGTCTCGATCATCCAGATCGATCGGTGGTGGCGGAAGCCCGACTTGATCTCAGGAATCCTGGACTGGCGCGGCTGTTGCCGAGTGAACATCGCGCGTGCACAGTGGTCTCGCGCAACTCTCACGTGCCGTGGCACTTCCCGATTGACCTAGCCCTCGGCACCTGACCGCCGCTGTGCGCTTCGCGGCGACTCCCCTCAAATGGCAGGCCGGCAACACTCGCGGGTTCACCGGTCTCCCTCCGGAATGTCTCATGATCCAGCGGCCCATCGCGTGGTCGGTCGTCCTGTTGGCTGCGGCTTGCGGCGGGAACGACCCGAGCGGACCGAGCACCGGCAGCTTGGCGGTCACGGTCTTGGGCCTGCCGGCATCGGCGGCCGGCGCGGTGACCGTGACCGGCCCGGAAGGCTACCAGCACCACCTGAGCGCCAGCGAAACGCTGGCCGGGCTGCCGGCGGGCGAGTACACGGTGGCGGCGGACCCGGTGACCAGCGCTGGACAGGCGTACCAGCCCGCGCCCGCGACTCAAACCGTCACCATCTCCACGACGGCCACCGCCAGCGTTCTGTACGCATTGGCAGGTGGCAACCTGACGCTGAACGTCGCGGGTCTACCCCCCGGTGTCTCCGCGGCGGTTCACGTGACCGGACCCGACAATTATCGCGCGGAGGTCACGGCGAGCACGACTCTGGTCAATCTCTATGCGGGCGTCTATACGGTGACCGCGGAGACCGTGTCACCCGGGGGAGCGGGTTACAATCCGAGTCCGGCCACCCAGACGGTCAACCTCCCGGCCGCCGGTGAGAGCGCTGCCAACGTCAGCTACACTCCGGCCTCGATGGCCGGGTTCGATCTCCGGATCGACGGCATGTATCTGACGCAGAGCGTTCAGACCTACGCGGATGACGTGCCGCTCGTGAAAGATCGCGACGGCTACCTTCGCGTGTTCGTCACGGCCAACCAATCCAATGTGGCGGCGCCCCAGGTTCGCGTTCGGCTCTACCAGAACGGTCAGCTCGTCACCACGCTCACCATCGCCCCGCCGGGCCCATCGGTGCCGCTCTGGCCCGATGAAGGCAGCGTGAACGCCTCCTGGAACGTACCCGTGCCGGGTTCACTCATTCAGCCCGGATTGTCGATCCTCGCCGACGTGGACCCCGACAATCTCGTCCCCGAGGGCGACGAGACCAACAATGCCTTTCCGGCATCGGGCACGCCGGTCGTCATGGACGTGCACACTACGTCCGCTTTCAGCGTGCATTTCGTGCCGGTGGTGCAGGCCGCGAACGGACGACGCGGCAGCGTCAGCGACGCCAACAAGGATTCGTTCCTCACCGCCGCAATGCGGATCCACCCGCTCGCCGGATACGAGGCCGACGTGGGCAGTCCATACACGACGATGGCGCCCGTGCTCCAGGGCGACAATGCCAACGGGGCGTGGTCTACCATTCTGAGTCAGATCGAAGCGCTACGCGTCGCCGAAGGCAGCTCGCGCCATTATTACGGGGTGGTGAGTCCACCCTACACCAGTGGGGTCGCCGGCATCGGCTATATCGGAGGCCTGACGGCAATCGGATGGGATAGGAGCGGGGTGGACATGGTCGCGGCACATGAGTGGGGCCACAATTGGGGCCGGAAGCATGCGCCGTGCGGCGGTCCCTCGAACCCGGACGCGAGCTACCCCTATGCCAACGGCACCATCGGCGTATACGGATTCGACGTGGCAGCGAGGTCGATCAAGCCGCCGAGCTGGAACGATCTGATGGGCTACTGTAGCAACGAATGGATCAGCGACTACACTTACCGCGGCGTGCTGGCCTACCGTGAGGCGCACCCGGACGCGGCCGCAGACGTGGCCGCACCGGGGTTCGCTCAGGCGACGCAGCCGTGTCTGCTCGTCTGGGGACGCATCGAGCGCGGCCAGACCGTGCTCGAGCCGGCCTTCCAGATCATCACCCGGCCGAGCCTGCCGGTGCGGGGCGGACCCTACGTCGTCGAAGGGCGCGACCGGCGCGGCGGCCAGGTGTTCCGGGTGAGCTTCCAGCCTCAGGAGGTCGCCGACGATCCGGCCGGCGCCCAGCACTTCGCCTTTGCGGTGCCGCTTCAGGCCGACCGCGCGGCCAGCCTCGACCTGTTGCGCGTGACTGCACCCGGCCGGGCCACGGTCTCGGTGCGGGCGGCCGTCGCGGGGGCCCCGGTGGAGGTTCGCGCCGCCACCGAGCCGGGCGGCGTGGCCCTTCGGTGGGATGCCGTCGCTCATCCCATGGTGATGGTACGCGACCCGGTCTCCGGACACATTCTCTCGTTCGCGCGCGGGGGTGAGGTCTACCTCCGGACCGACCGGCGCGCCCTCGATGTGCAGCTCTCGAATGGCGTCGCGGGTCAGGCAGTGCGCGTCAGGGTGCCGGGCCGGTGAGGCCGGCGGCTCTTCTCGCGGCGGCTCTCCTGGCGGCCGGCTGCGCCCGGGCGTCCGCACGGCCGCCGACGGCCACCGGTGCTGACGCGAAGCCGGGGGATCGTATCGTGCTGGAGCGACGCCCGTGCTTCGGCGCCTGCCCGGTCTATACGGTCGTGCTGGAGCGGACGGGCGCCATTCGATTCGAGGGGCGCCGCTTCGTCTCGGATACCGGCGTCTCGGTCGGCGCGGTTCCACCCGCGAGGGCGGACAGTCTTTTCCGCGAAATCGAGGCCTTCGGCTTCTTCGGGTTCTCGGATCGCTACGCGATGGGTGACCCCGGCTGCGGACGCTACGCGACCGATCTTCCCGGCGCGGTCATCGAGGTCCGGAGCAAAGGTCGGACGAAGCGGGTCGAGCACGATCATGGCTGCGCCGACGCGCCGGCGGCGCTCGCAACGATCGAGAACCGGATCGACACGGTGTCCGGTGTGGGGAGATGGATCCGGAAGTAGGGTCTAGGCCGCGCGCCCAGGATCCAGCCGGTCCCGCATCGCATCTCCGAGCAGCGTCGCCGCGACCACCACGATGACGAGCGCCACGCCGGGAGCCGTCGCTACCCACGGCGCGTTCACCAGCGTATCCCGCCCCGAGGCGATGAGGTTGCCCCAGGACGGCGTCGGCGGCTGCACGCCGAGGCCGAGGAACGACAATCCGGCTTCGAGGAGGATCGCGTTCGCCAGCCCCAGCGCGGCGGCGACGATGACCGGGGTGAGCGCGTTGGGCAGGATGTGCCGCAGCAGAATACGCGGACCCGGAACGCCCAGCCCCACGGCGCTCTCGACGAACGGCCGGCTGGCCAGCGCGCGCACCTCGGCGTAGACCAGCCTGGCGATGGTCATCCAGCCGGTGAGGCCCAACACCACGATCACGAGGCGCGCGCTCGGCTGCCATAGGGAGGCCAGGAGCAGGAGCAACACCACCCGCGGCAGGGCCAGGGCGAAGTCCGTGAGACCCAGGAGCGCCACCCGAGGCCAGCCGCGCCAGAATCCCGCGACCGCCCCGACCGCGACGCCGACCACCACCGACAACAGCACGGCGAGCACACCCACCCCGAGCGATACCCGCGCGCCGTAGATGAGCCGCGCCCAGACGTCACGTCCGAACCGATCGGTGCCGAGCAGGTGGAACGCGCCCAGCGGGTCGCTGGCGAGCGGCGCAAGAAAGCGGGTGGCCACCACGTCATGCTGAGCGATCGGGTCGCCGGCAAGCATCGGGGCGAGGATCGCGGCGGCCGCCGCGAGGACGAGCGTGGCAGCGCCGAGCGCCGCGCGCCGGTCACTCAGCAACCCGCCGGGCTCGCCGCTCACTCTCCCGGCCTCGCGCGTGCCGCCCGCGGTTGCGCCATCGCCTCGCGTCTCATCGGCTCACCGCAGCCGAGGGTCGGCCCAGCTCGCGAGCACTTCCGCCAGCAGGTTGCCCAGGACCACGAGCACCGCGCTCACCGCCGTCGCTCCCATGACCACCGGGTAGTCGCGCGCCTGCACGGCCTCGACGAGAATGCGACCCACGCCGGGCCACGCGAAGATCGCCTCGATGAAGACCGCGCCCGAGAACAGCGCAGGAAGGGAGAGGCCGAGCAGGGTGAGCACCGGGATCAGCGCGTTGCGGAGGACGTGGCGGGCGACCACGCGCGCCTCGCCGAGCCCTTTCGCGCGCGCCACCGTCACGTGGGGCGCGCCGATCACGTCCATCATGGCGCCGCGGACGTAGCGCGCGGTCCCGCCCACGCCGACGAGCGTGAGGGTCGCGAGCGGCAGCGCGAGATGTCGCAGCCGGTCGACCGCGCCGGCGGCCGGTGAAAGGAAGTCGGCGTCGAACCCGGCCGCCCCGAACGCCGGCAGCCAGCGAAGCCGATAGGTGAACAGCATGACCAGCATCAGGCCGAGCCAATACCCTGGAAGCGCGAACAGCGTCACCGTCGCCACCGAGAGCGCCGTGTCCAGGCGGCCGCCGTGCACGGCCTGAATCACGCCGACCGCGATGCCCATCAGGTAGCTCAGCACCAGCGAGATCCCGACCAGGCGCACCGTCGCGGGCCATGCCTGCGCCAGCATCGCACGGACGGGCCTACCGGTCGCGATGCTGGTGCCCCAGTCCCCGCGGACGAACCGGCCGAGCCACGCCGAGTACTGCTCGGGCAACGGGCGGTCGAGGCCGAGCGCGTGTCGCTGGGCCGCCACCTGGGCCGGGGGCGCCGACGGACCGACGAGGAGCAGCGCGGGATCGCCGGGCGCGAGGCGAATGAGCACGAACATGAGGGTGACGACGCCCAGCACGACGCCGAAACCGCCAAACGCGCGGCGGAGCAGGGGGAGCATGGGGTGCAATTTAGGGGATCCGCAGACGGGCGATCAGGCGGGAACGCCGCCGGTCCGCCTTCTCGCGTTCCGCCGTTCCTCCTACCTTTCGCCGTGCTCGCTCGCCCGACCGCCTTCCTGGCAGCGCTCGTCACCCTCGCCGCCTGCCAACCCATGGCGGCGCGACGCGGCAACACGGTTCTGTTCGCGTCTGGGGCCGACCTTCAGAGCATCAATCCGCTGCTCACCCTCCACCCACTCGCGCGTCAGGTCGAGCGCTACGTGTTGCTCACGACGCTCGCGCGCTACGATTCCGCGCTCGTTCCCCAGCCGTACCTCGCGCGGGACTGGACCTGGTCGAATGATCGTCGTGCGCTCACGCTGCATCTGGCCCAGGGGCTCCGCTGGCATGACGGCGTGCCCACCACCGCCCGAGACGTGCGCTGGACGCTGGAGGCGGCGCGTGATCCGCGGACGGGTTATCCGCGCGCCGCGGAGCTGGCGGCCCTCGACCGGATCGAGTCGCCCGACGACAGCACCGTCACGCTGCTTTACCGCTCGCCCCGTGCCGGTTTTCCGGACGTGCTCACCGACCTCGCGATAGCGCCAGCCCATCTGCTCGACAGCGTCCCGCGAGATCGTCTCCGGCAAGCCGCGTGGAACGAGCACCCCGTGGGCAACGGCCCGTTCCGCTTCGTCGCGCACGAGCCGAATCGGCGCTGGGTGTTCGCCGCAAATCCCGACTTCCCTCCGGCCCTGGGTGGTCCCCCGAGGCTCGAGCGCTTCATCCTCGTTGTGGTCGATGAGCCCGCCACCAAGCTCGCCGCCCTCACGGCCGGTGAGCTCGACTTCGCCGGCATCCAGCCGGCGCATGCGCAGTTCGTCGCGCGCGACCCGAGCCTCGCGGTCCTGAGCTATCCGCTGCTCCTCACCTACGTGATCGCGCTCAACCGTCGTCACCCGCCGTTCGACGCGCTGGCCGCTCGCCGACGGGTCGACGCCGCGATCGATCGGCGCGAGATCGTGGACGGCTATCTCTATGGATACGGCACGCCCGCCCGGTCGCCGGTGCCCCCGGATGTACCCGGCTATGTTCCGGTGGCCGACTCGGCCAAGGGCGCCACACCTGCCGGTCCGCCGTTCGGGTTCGAGCTCCTCACCGTGGGGAGCGGCGAGGCGCCCCTCGAGCAGATGGTCCAGTCGCGGCTGCGGGGTGTCGGCATCGACGTGCGAATCCGCCAGCTCGAGCTCTCGGCGTTTCTGGCCCGGGTGTATGGACCGGCTCACGACTATCAGGCCGCCGTTCTTGGTGTGCCGGGCGACATCGGGCTCGCCTATCTCGGTCCGCTTGCCGCGGTGGCCGGCTTTACGTCGCCCGCGGACCCCGCGGCGGCGCAGCGCCTGTTCGCCGACTCGCTGCCGGCCGTGGTGCTCTATCACGCGCGAGGACTACAGGGAATGAACCGCCGGGTGCATGGGGTGCGGATGGATCTTCGCGGCGAGCTCGCCACGGTGCACGATTGGTGGATCGCGCCGTGAAGCCGATCGCCCGCGCCTCCGCGCCGGTGCGGCTCGACTTCGCCGGCGGTTGGACCGACGTGCCCCCCTTTTCGGCGCGCGAGGGCGGGGTCGTGGTCGCCGGCGCGATCGGATTGTCGGCCCACGCCGAGGTCCGGTGCGGGGGCACGGGGCTGCGGCTGGTCGCAGAAGACCTCGACGACGCACTCGAGCTGCCGGACGAGTCTGCCCTGTCGCCGTCGGGACCGCTCTCCCTGCTCCAGGCCGGGCTTCGTCTCCTGCCGGTCGGTCCGTGCGCGCTCACCACGCGATCGGATGCGCCGCCCGGCTCCGGCCTCGGCAGCTCGGGCGCGCTCGACGTGGCGCTGGTCGCGGCGCTCGCCTGCGCCCGGGGCGAGGCGCCGAGTGTGGAGGAGATCGCGCGGCTCGCCTGCCACCTCGAAGGGGTCGAGGCCGCGATTCCCGGTGGCCGGCAGGACCAGTATGCGGCGGCCTTCGGCGGCTTCCTCCGGCTCGGCTTTCGCGATCCCGACGTCACGGTCGAGCCGCTCCCGCTCGATGCCGCGCTGCTCGCCGAGCTCGAGCGGCGGATCGTGCTGGTGTACACCGGTGCCTCGCGCTTCTCGGGCAACACGATCAGCCGCGTAATGCAGGCGTACGAGCGGGGCAACGCCGGCGTCACCGGCGCCCTGCACGGACTTCGTGAGGTCGCGGAGCGGATGGCGGACACGCTCCGGCGGGGAGATCTGACGGCGGTCGGTGCGTTGCTCGACGCGAACTGGCGCCACCAGCAGACGCTCGACGCCGGTATGTGCACCTCGCCCATGCAGCGGCTGACCGACGCCATGCGCAGGGCGGGTGCGCTCGGCGGCAAGGCGGCGGGCTCGGGCGCGGGCGGCTCGATGTTCTTTCTGGGGCCCGAGGATCCCGAGCCGGCCCGGAAGGCCGCCCTCGCGCTGGGCATGCAGATCCTGCCGGTACGGTGGGCCGGGAGCGGGGTCCGGAGATGCTGAGCGCGGCGGAGCTTCAGAGACGGCGGGAGGTCCTCGACGAGTCGCGGGACCTCGCGGCGCTCGCGCGTCGGCTGGAGGAGCGAGTCGCTCCGGTACTCGCGCACGCCCCGGTGGTCTCGCCGTACAAGGCCCTGCTCTCCTCCGACGGCGGCGTGTGTCCGGCCGATGGCGTCGCGCTCGTGTTCGATCCCTGGAGCCCGACCGGCCACCGTTGTCCTCGCTGCGGTCGCACGTATACCGGCGAGCGCCACGATCGTGCATGGGCGCGGTTCGGCCATCTCTGGCTGGCGGGCCGCGCCGCCTCGCTCGCGACGCTGGCGGCCCTCACCGGACACGAGCCCGCGGCCGCCCGTGCCAACGAGATTCTCGCCGGCTACAACGCGACGCGGTTCGACTATCCCAATCGCGACAACGTGCTGGGCCCGACCCGGCTGTTCTTCTCGACCTACCTGGAATCGATCTGGCTCACCGACTATCTCGCCGCTGCGTCGCTGCTGCGGGAGGCCGAGGCGCTGGACACCGACGTCGCCGAAGGCGTGGGCGTAGTGGCGGAGGACGCGGCGAACCTGATCGGTGAGTTCGACGAAGGGTTCTCCAACCGGCAGACGTGGCACAACGCCGCGCTCGCCGCCATCGCCGTGTGGTTCGAGGACGGCGAGCTGCTCGAGCGGGCGGTCCAGGGTCCCACCGGCATGCTGCCGCACCTCGTCGAGGGCTTTGGCGAGGACGGCATGTGGTACGAGGGAGAGAATTACCACTTGTTCGCGCTGCGGGGACAGCTCGTGGCGATGGGGTGGGCACGCCAGGGCGGGATGGATCTGCTGGAGGACGAGCGGCTGGCCGGCCGACTCTCGGCGGCGCTGCGCGCGCCCGCGCTCACGGCGCTGCCCGATCACACCTTTCCCGCGCGGAAGGATTCGCGTTTCGGCGTCTCGCTCGCGCAGCCGATGTACCTCGAGCTCTGGGAGATCGGCCTCGCGCGCCTCGGCGATGAGACGTCCGATCTCTGGAGTTGGCTCGGCGAGCTATATGCCTCCCCTGCGCCCTTGGCGGAGACCTTCGATTCCTACCTGCACGAGGCAGGCGCGCCGGCGCCCGACCGCCGGACCCGCGCCGATCTCTCGTGGTGGTCGCTGCTGGAGATGGCGCCCGCGCTCCCGGAGCGCCCGGCGCCATGGGTTCCCGAATCCATCCTGCTCGAGCGACAGGGGCTCGCCATCCTGCGCCGGGGCGATCGATACGCCGGCCTCGAATGCGGCCGCCTGGGCGGCGGCCATGGCCATCCCGACCGGCTCCAGCTCACGCTCCACGAGGCGGGCGTGTTCTGGCTCGCCGACCCGGGCACCGGCTCATACGTCACGGGCGATCTCCTGTGGTATCGCTCGACGCTCGCGCACAACGCGCCCAGGCTGGACGGCCGCTCGCAGCCACCCGGCGATGCGCAGTGCGAGGCCTTCGACGTGCAGGAACGCTGGAGCTGGGCGCGGGGGCGCTACGGAGAGATGAGCCGGACGCTCGTCGCGGGCAGCGAGTATCTGCTCGACGTGGTCGAGCTGGACGCGCCGGAGGACCGGACGCTCGAGCTGGCGTGGCATCCGGCGGGACGGGTGGACGTGCTGACGGGCGGCGACTGGAGTGCGGAGTCATCGGACGAGGCGTTTCTCGAGCAGCCGGAGCGCTTCGGCGGCCCGACTGCCGCCGGCGTGGTGCTCCGGTGCGAGGCCGAAACGGGCGCCGTCCTTCACCTGCACCTTGCCTTCGACGGCACGCTGCACCGAGCGCGCGTGCCCGGCCGCCCCGGCGACCCGGACCGGGCCACGATGTACGTCGTTCGCGTGAGGGGCCGAGGTGCGCGGATCGTGACGGCGCTCGCGCTCGAGTCGGTTCACCTCCAGGGAATGTCCTTCGAGGGTGAGCTGATCGAGGTGACGAGCGGGGCGGGTGTCGAGCGCCACCTCGCGACGGCCGCGGGCTGGGAGATCGCTGGCCGCGCGCCCGCGAAGCTGGGCGGTCTGCGGCGCACCGCGGCGGCCTCGCGGCCGCTCATCGACCTCGATCGGCGCGAGCCGGTCTCGGCGGTGGCGGCATACGCCTCGAGGCCGCCCGACCTCGACGGATCCCTGGATGGCTTCGACGCGTCGGCGCCAATCACCCTCGACTATGACGACCAGTACCGCCGAAGCGAAGAGCCCTATGCCGGCCCCGAGGAGTTCTCGGCCACTGCGCTCGCCGCATGGAACGAGGAAGCACTCTACCTGGGCGTCGACGTCGTGAAGGCCGAGGTGATTCCGCGGCCGGATGGCGCCCCGCCGCTCCGGCTCGACAACGATCCCGACGACATCCACGTCGATGGTCTCCAAGTGTACGTGCGGCTCCAGGACGGCGCGGTGTACGGCTTTCTCGTGGCGCTCGCCCAGGACGGGGGCATCCGCGCGAGTGGCGCCGC
Source organism: Gemmatimonadales bacterium (assembly GCA_051955835.1). Lineage (GTDB taxonomy): Bacteria > Gemmatimonadota > Gemmatimonadetes > Gemmatimonadales > GWC2-71-9 > CAVVWJ01. Next base: position 30,692 of record JBQCGH010000103.1, on the reverse strand, counting down.
CGACACCGCCGGACGCGGCGACATGGTGAGCGGGGCCTGGCAGGGCACCGGCACGGGCTACAGCGTCACGCTCCGCGTGGCGCTGCCCGACTGGACCCCGCGCGGCGGCGACGTGGTCGGCTTCGACCTCCTGGTCAATGAGATGCAGCCCGAACGCCTGCGCCGCGCGGGGCAGCTGGTCTGGAGCGGTGGGGGCGGATGGGTCTACCTCCGGGGCGACCGTCAGGCCGTCGAGTCCTTCGGCCGACTGGAGCTACGATGAGCGACACGGCGCGCCAGGCGGTCGCCGGGTTCACGAGCACCGGCAGCAAACGGCCCGAGGCGCTCTTCGGCGGCGAGGTTCCGGGGCTGCCCCAGGCCATGACCCGGTCGGCCGGATGCCGGGTGTGGGACGCCGAGGGTCGGGAGTATCTCGATCTGATCATGGCGCTCGGCGCGGTGGCGCTTGGCTATGGCGATTCCGCCGTGAACGACGCCGCGACGCGCGCCATCGCCGACGGCGTGGTGGGACCGCTGCCGCCGGTGCTCGAAGGCGAGCTGGCCGGCGATCTGCGACGCCTCGTACCGGGCGTCGAGCGCGTTCGCTTCCTCAAGTCCGGCGCCGAGGCCATGGCGGCCGCCGTGCGCCTGGCGCGCACGGCCACCGGTCGCGAGGCCATCCTGGGCTGCGGCTACCATGGGTGGCTGGACTGGTGCCAGCGCTCGGACCCGGGCGTGCCGGCCGGCACCCGGGCGCTCTATGCCGAGCTGCCCTTCAACGACGCGGAGGCCGCCCGGGAACAGATTCGGCGCGCGGGCGACACGCTCGCCGCGGTCGTGTTCGAGCCGGTGGTCCTCGCGCCGCCGGACGCCGAGTGGCTCGGGGTACTTCGAGAGGAGACGCAACGCACCGGCGCGCTGCTCGTGGCCGACGAGATCAAGACGATCGGCCGCCTCGCACTGGGCGGCGGCTGCGAACGCTTCGGCGCGCGGCCGGATCTCGTGGTGATGGGCAAGGCGATCGCGAACGGATTTCCGCTCGCGGCCGTCGGCGGACGGGCGGACGTCATGACGCACGTCGCACGGACCTGGATCTCCTCCACGCTGGCTACCGAGTTCGTCTCGCTCGCCGCCTCTCGCGCCACGCTGACCGAGCTCGAGCGCCGTCGTGTGCCTGCTCACCTGGTCCGTGTCGGCGCGCGCCTGCTCGACGGGTTCCGTGCCCTGGTCGAGCGGCACCCGCGGCACCTGCGTGGCGTCGCCGGACTTCCCGAGATGTGCTGTCTGCTCTATCGGGACGATGCCGCCGGGGCGCGCCTCGCGGTCGAGGCCGCCACGCGGGGCCTCCTGTTCAAGCGCAACGCCTACAACTTCGTGTCGCTGGCGCACGGCGAAGGGGACGTGGATCGCGCGCTCGAGATCCTGGACGAATCATTGGGGGCCATGGGATGAGGAGACCGAGGTCTGAACGACCCAACACGGGCGTTCCGACGCCTGAAATGACCTCACGAAATCTCCCAGAGGTTCGCGCGCAGGTCCGAAAGACCGTCTGCTCCGGCCACCCGGTGTAGATTTTCCCGGACGCCCGGCGGCCCCTCGAAGGGGGGCGTGCATCGATAGCAACACGACCACGGAAGGAGCTCACTCATGTCCCCCAGAAAACGCTCCGTCGACGACCTCGACGATGTCGACGATCAGGACGGTATCCTCGAGGACGAAAAGCGCGAGGATTCCGATCTCAAGCTCCAGCGCCGCAGAGCCGACGAGGTCGACCTCGGCGGCACCGACGCCGACCAGAAGTCGTCGGGGTCCGGGAGCTAGCGCGCGTGTGCTGATCGACGTCCACGCGCACTTCCTGCACGACCGTACGCCGCGGGCCGACTGGCGGGCACGGAACGCCAGCCGGCTCAACGCGGGGGAGCGCGTCGGCATCACGATCCACGTGGCGTCGATCCTTGGCAGCTGGGGCGCCACCTCGCCGACCTACTTCCCCTCGCTACCCGACCTGCGCTACGGGAACGACTATCTCCTCGGTCTTCAGGAGCGGCATCCCGATCGCATCCGGGGCTACGTCGCCGTCAACCCCAACTACACCGCCGAATCGCTGGCCGAGATCGGCCGCTGCCTCGACGCCGGGATGATCGGCATCAAGCTGGCTGCGAGCCGCCGCGCCGACGATCCGCTGCTGGACCCGATCTGCCGCCTCGCCGCCGAGCGCGGCGTTCCGATCCTGCATCACATCTGGCAGCATCGCCGCCGCGACTGGCCCGGGCAGGAGGCCTCGGACGCCCAGGAGCTCGGCGTGCTCGCCGTGCGGCATCCTCGCGTCCGCTTCCTGCTCGCCCACATCGGCGGCGGGGGCGACTGGCTGCACTCGCTGCATGACCTCCGTCCGCTCGCGAACGTGTTCGTGGACCTTTCGGGGAGCGGGGTGGACGGCGGGATGCTGGAGGCGTGTCTCGACGCGGTCGGCGTCGAGCGGCTGGTCTGGGGCTGCGATCTCACCATCGAGACCGGGTGGGCCAAACTTCGCTACCTCGAGCGGCTGCTTTCCCCCGACGACCTCGAGCGAGTGCGCTGGCGGAACGCGGCTGGCATGTTCCCGCGCGGGGCGTTTCCCTCCGACTGATGCGCATCGACGTCAACGCCTTGCTCGGCGCGTATCCGTTCCGCCGCGTCCCAGGCACGTCGCCCGAGGCCCTGCTGGCCGCGATGGACCGGGTCGGTATCGACGAGGCCTGGGTGACGCACCTGCCCGGCGTCTTCTGGCGCGACCCGACCGAGGGCAACCCATGGCTCCTCGGAGTGGCCCGCTCGCTGACTCGACTGCGTCCGGTTCCGGCGGTGCATCCGGGTCTCGCGGACTGGCGCGACGCGGTACGATCCGCCGCCGATGGCGGTGTGCCCGCCATCCGCGCCGACCCCACCTTCTATGGGATCGACCCCGCAGGTCCGGCGATGCAGGCACTCGCCGTGGCCTGCGGCGAGGCGAGGCTGCCCCTGATGCTCGCCGTGAGGTTCGAGGACGGGCGCCAGCGTCACCCGCACGACGGCGCGCCGGAGCTGCCCGCCGCAGCCGTGCGCGCTCTGGTGCGGAGCGACCCGCGGGTCCGGCTGCTCATCACCCACGCCGATCGGCCGTTCATCGAGGAAGTGCATTTCGGCACCACGCCGTCCGAGGCGGCGCGCATCTGGTGGGACATCTGCTGGATCTGGGGTCCGCCCGAGGACCACTTCCAGACGTTGCTTGGAACGGTCGGTCCCGCGCGCTTCGTGCTCGGCACCGGCCAGCCCCTGCGTCTGCCCGAGAATGCCGGCGCCAAGCTCGATCTGCTCGAGCTCTCGCCCGAGGACCTTGCGGCGATCGAGGCGACCAATGCACGGTCCCTCGCGGCACGATGACGGGCCGAGGCCCCGAACGCGAGCACTCCGGATCATGGACCCGACCGCGCTGCCGCCACCGCGGGCACGGGGCGCCGCGGTGAGCCCGGCGATGGCGCCGCTCACCGCGCGACTCGAATGGGGGTTGCTGCCTGCCGCGCCGGTGCCGTTCCGTGGCGAGGTGCTCGACGAGAGGGCGCAGCGGGGGTACGCGGCGTGGATGGCCCGCCATCCCGTCGCGGGCGTTGCCGTGTGGGCCCACACGGGCCGCGGACCGCACCTGTCGCCCGAGCAGCGGGCCCTCGTGCTCGACAGCTGGCGCGAGGCGATGCCGGATCGCGTCGTGGTCGCCGGCGCACGCGACCTCACGATGGCCATCGAGGCGCGGCGCGGCCGGGCCGACGCTCTGCTCGCGTTCCCCACGCGCGACAAGCCGGTGGAGTTCCACGCGCGACTGAGCCGGGAGCTGCCGGTGCTGGCGTTCTGGCTCTACGAGGCCGCCGGCGGTGTGGCCTACGATGACGCGACCCTGCATGCCATCCTCGATCTGCCCGGCGTCGTCGGCATGAAGGTGGCGACGCTCGACTCGGTCATGACCTTTCAGCGGCTGGCCGGCGTGTTCCGATCCCACTCCGACAAGCTGCTCATCACCGGAGAGGATCGCTTCTTCGGCTACTCGCTCATGGCCGGCGCACGGGGCGCGCTGATCGGGATGGGGTCGGCGCTTCCCGATCTGCAGGCCGGATTGCTCCGAGCCTATGCCGACGGCGACTGGGCCGCCTTCCAGGCGCGCTCCGAACGCTGCGACCGCCTCGCGCTCGCGACGTTCATTCCGCCGATGGAGGGGTACGTGCGCCGAATGCTGTGGGCGGCTGCGGCGGACGGCGCCCTCCCGCGCGACGCATGCGACGACCCCTGGGGGCCGCCCCTGCCACCCGAGGAGCGCGCCGAGGTCGAGCGCGTCGTGCGTGATGCGCGCGCGGCTGGCGACTGACTTCGAGCGGTTCGGCCGGGGCATGCCGCCCGATGCCGCGGCGCACGTGCGCGAGACCTATCGCATCGACCTGACCGCCCGCTATCTCGGCCGGCCGATCCCACACCCGATCGGCAAGGGCTCGGGACAGCTCTCGCTCAACGCCGATCAGCTCGAGACCGACCGGGCCGCCGGCCTCGCGTTCGTGGTGCTTAAGACCGTGATCGCGGAAAACGAGGCGGGCGAGCAGTCGATGGGTGCCTGGGCGATTCACGAGACCAAGATGAAGGTCGAGCGTCGTACCGGCACGGAAGGACGGGTCGGGTGGACGGTGACGTGGAAGGGGAGAGGATGGGACCGCTCGTTCGAGGACTACCTGGCGCTCGTGCGCACCGCGGCGGATCTCACCCGCGCGGGCGCCCTGCTCGCGGTCCCGTCGGTGAAGTATCACTTGCCGCGCTTGGATGAGCCGTTTCGCGCCTCTGAGTACGGCTACACCACCAGGCGCCTGTTCGAGGCGTGGGGCCATGGCGCCGGTGCGCTACCGCTGGAGAAGGACTTTTCGCCCACGCTCGCCGGTGACGCCCTGGCCGATGAGCGCGAACGCATTCTGCGCTGGCTCCGCGACGTGCCGGCCGAGATCCGGCGCGGCGCCGGCTCGGCTTCACTTTGCCTCGCGGTGAAGCTGATGAACGCCCGCTTCGACGAGACTTTCCAGCGTGAGATGCTCGTTGCCGCCAGCGGAGCCGACGCCCTGGTGTGCTTCAATCGGCTATGGGATGCGAACGCGGGTGTGGCCTATGGGGGTACGGATCTGAGCGAGCGCAACCTGCGCGTGCTCCGGGCCGCGCGGGTCGCGCGCCAGCCGCTGCCGCCATTGGTCGGCACCGGGAACGTCGATTCGGGGCGCACCGCTCTCGAATACGCCCGCGCGGGCTGCGAGAGCGTGGAGCTCCACAGCTATTTCCAGCTTCCCCTCGCGGAGTATCCGGCCGTCGAGGGCTCTCGCACCCAGCGTGCGCTGCACGCGCTCTTGTTCCACCCTGAGCACGGGCTGGTGGCGGGCATGCTCGACCTCGAGGCGGCCGGGGTGCTGCACCGCCGAAACGGCGAGCTCCGCTTCCTCGATCTCTGTGAGGGGCGGTCGTGAGCATCCTCCATCCACCGGGACGCACGCACGGGCAGGACACGGCCCCCGCTCGTTCGCCTATCCGGGTCACGCGCGTGGACCTGTTCGAGCTGGCGCTGCCGCTGGCCGAGCCGTTCACCATCTCCGGCGGGACTATGACGGTCCGGCGTTCGCTCGTCACCGTGATCCACGACGATGCCGGGCACCGCGGCTACGGCGAGTCGCCGCCGTTCGAGCATCCGTTCTACTCGGAGGAGACGCTCGGCTCCGCCCGGCTCCTCCTCCGCGAGGTCCTGATCCCGCGTCTCATCGGGCGCGATGTGGACGGGCCGGAGGCCGTGGACGCGCTGCTCCGCGAGGGCGTGCGCGGCAATCCCTTCGCACGCGCGGCGCTCGAAACCGCGGCCTGGGATCTCGAGGCAGCTCGCCGGGGGATGGGCGTCGCCGCGCTCCTGGCCGAGCGGCTCGGGGTGTCGCCGGCGCCCCGCATCCCCTGCGGCGTTGCGCTCGGCATCCCGCCCGACCGCGCCCCCGCCACGCTCGCGCGCTGGATCGAGGACGCGCTCGCCCAGGGGTACCGACGGATCAAGATCAAGATCGCGCCGGGCTGGGACGCGCAGCCGGTCCAGGCCGCGCGGCGCGCGCTCGCGGGCGCGGACGTGCCGCTCACCGTTGACGCCAACGGTGGCTACGAGTGGCCGGCGGACGAGGCGGCCATCCGCGCGCTCGACGACGCCGGTCTGCTGTACATCGCGCAGCCGCTCGCGCCCGACGACCTGCTCGGCCACGTGCGGCTGGCGCAGACGCTGCGGACACCCGTCTGCGTCGACGAGTCCCTTCACGGCGCTCACGATGGGCGCCAGTTGCTGGATCTCGACGGCCCGCGGGTCTGGAACGTGAAGGTCCATCGCATGGGCGGTCTGACGGAGGTGTGCCGCGTCATCCGGCTCGCCCGCGACCACGGCGTGCGCCTGTGGGGCGGTACCATGCCTGAGTCGGGGCTCGGCTCCCAGGCTGCGCTCGCGTCCGCCGCCATGCCCGGCTTCGTGTATCCCTCCGACCTCGAGCCGAGCACTCGGTGGTTCGGTCCCGGGGTAGACGTGATCGAGCTAGCGATGAGCCCCGACGGCACGATGGAGGTGCCGGCCGCGTCCATCGCCGCGCGGCTGGACGAGACGCGTTTCCGGCGCGCGGCGCGCCGGTTAGATTGAAGCGAGGCCATCCGGCCAGGCGCGCGCAGGCCCCGCGTCGTCCCGCCTCACCCCGAGGCATCCATGGTCGAATACGCGCTCGTGCTCGCCAACGTTGCCGGCACCACGTTCAGCACGCTCAGCATCGATCTCCAGAACTGGGTGACGCGGCTCGATCTCGACTGGCAGCTGGTCGGCTATGCGGCGCTCGCCTTGATGGCGTTCAGCATCGCACGCTGGGCTTTCAAGCCGCGCGACTGAGGGGCGCGTTTGCCTGGCCTCACTATCCACCTCATTCCGCACACGCATTGGGACCGGGAGTGGTACCTCCCGCGCGCCGCCTTCGTCGCCCGCCTGGTGCCCGCCCTCGACGACCTCCTGGATCGACTCGAACGCTCGCCTGAGTTCCGCAGCTTCTTCCTCGACGGGCAGACGGTGCTGCTCGAGGACTACCTGCGCGTTCGGCCCGAGCAATGGCCGCGGGTGGCCGCGCTGGTCCGCGCTGGGCGGCTGCAGGTGGGGCCGTGGTACATCCTGGCGGACGAGCTGGTGCCCTCGGCGGAATCGCTGATCCGCAACCTCCTGCTTGGCCGGGCGGACGCGGAGCGCCTGGGCGGTCGGGCTGAAGTGTTGTACTCGCCCGACGCCTTCGGCCACCCGGCGGTGTGGCCCGCCCTGGCGGCCGAGTTCGGCATCGCGCACGGCGTGCTGTGGCGCGGACTCGGCGGCGAACCGGGGCAGGAGGGCGACCTGTTTCGCTGGCATGCGCCGGACGGCCGGGCGGTGCTGCTCCACCATCTGCCGCCCGACGGCTACGAGGCCGGCTCGGCCCTCACCGACGATCCCGGACGCTTGCCCCTGGCGTGGGCCGCGCTCAGGGAGGTCCTAGTCGGCCGCGCGACGACCTCGCATCTGGCGGTGCCGGTCGGCGCCGACCATCATGCGGCCCCCGCCGAGATCGGACGGGTGCGCGACCTCCTTGCGGCGCTCGAGCCCGAGGCTGAGGTGCGGGTCTCACGGCTCGACGAGTATTTCCGGGCCGCCGAGTCGCAGGCGAACGGCGTGAAGGCACTGCACGGCGAGCTCCGCTGGTCCTACGGCTACACCTGGACGCTGCAAGGGGTCCACGCGACGCGCGCCCCGCTCAAGCGCCGCCACGCGGAGGCCGAGCTGCTGCTCGAGCGCACGGCGGAGCCGCTCGCCGCGCTCGCGGCGTTCGTCGGCACGGGCGGCGATCGCCGTCCACTCCTGCACGAGGCCTGGCGCGCCCTGGTCCGCTCACAGTTCCACGATTCCATTGGCGGCTGCACGTCGGACGCGGTCGCCCGCCGGGTCGCCGGGCGGCTTGACGACGCGGCCGAGGCCGCGCGCGAGATCGCGCGCGCGAGCCTCGACGATCTCGTTGCCAACGACCCCGACCGCGCGCGCGACCACCCGGGCGACGCCGCGCCACGGCTGGTGCTGTGGAACCCGGCGGCGCGCGCGCGAACCGGAGCCGTCGTCGTCGCCGACCTCACCTGGTTTCGCCGCGACGTCCTGGTGGGTCCGCCGGGTAGACGCGAGCCCCGGCGAGGCGAGGGCGCGCGACCGGTGGCGCTGGTCGGCGCCGACGGCCCCATCCCGCTCCAGCCGCTCGGCCGCGCGGCGGGCCAGGAGCGGCTGGACGCGCCGCGCCATTACCCCGACCAGGACGAAGTGGACGTCGTACGTGTGGCCTTTCGGTCGCCGGCGCTTCCCGGTCTCGGCGCCGTCGTGCTCGAGCCGAGCGAGCGCCAGCGCCCGGCGCTCGAGCCCGACGTCCGCGCCGGGCCGCGCAGTCTCGACAACGGGCTGCTCGCGCTGACGATTGGGCGGGACGGCACGGTGACCCTCGCGGACCGGCGTACCGGTCTGCTGTATCCCTCGCTGCTCGGGTTCGAGTCCTCGGGTGATGCCGGCGACACCTACACCTGGGCGCCGCGGGCGCACGATCGGGTGCGCCGGCTCCGCCCGCCGGTCTCCGTCCGCGTGCTGGCCCGCGGCCCGCTGGTTGCGACCCTCGAGCTACGCGGCCGGCTCGTCTGCGCTACGGGATGGGTGGACCTGCGCCTCGGGCTCACACTGCACGCGGGAAGCCCGGCCCTCCGCTGCTCGCTGAACCTCGATAATCGCGCGACCAACCATCGCCTCCGCCTGAGGGTACCGACCGGCGTGCCCGGGACGGCGGCCGTCGTTGGCGGACCATTCGGACCGGTCGAGCGCGCCGCTCTTGGTCTCAACGGGACGGTGTACGCGCGTGAGACACCGGTCGCCACCGCCCCCGCGCAGCGGTACGTAGCCGTGGCCGACCGCGCCCGTGGCCTCGCCATCCTGACCCCAGGATTCTTCGAATACGAGCTCGCGCCCGACGGCCACGTGCGCGTCACCCTCCTCCGTGCCGTGGGGCAGCTCTCGCGTGCCGACCTGCCGACGCGCCCCGGCCACGCCGGCTGGCCGACGCCTACCCCGGATGCCCAGTGTATCGGCCCCGATGGCCTCCAGCTCGCGGTGGTGCCCGTGACCGGCGGCGAGATCCGAGCGGGGGCCGTGCTGCCCGAGCTGTGGGAGGACGTCTTCCTGCCCCCGCGAGCGGTGTGGCTCCGGCAGGCGACGCCGCTCGCCGCACCCGCTCTGGACGTGCGGCTCGAGGGCGCCGGGCTGGTGTTCTCCGCGGCCAAACCGGCGGAGGATGGCGCGTGGCTGGTGCTCCGGTGCTACAACGCGCTGGCGTCACCGGTCGAAGGCGCGTGGCGTTTCGGGTGCCGGATCTCGCGAGCGATGCTGACGCGGGCCGATGAGCGCGGGGCCCGCGAGCTGTCGCTGGCCGCGGACGGGCACGCCGTGTCGTTTCACGCGGGTCCACGGGCGATCGTCACCACGCTGGTGCAGCCCGTCAGGTGAGCGCCGCGTCGCTGACCCTCGGACCTGTGGTCCGGACAAGGCGCTTTCTCACCGCCGAGTGGCGTCGGCTGGCCATGCTGCAGTACGAAGTCGAGCCTGGGCTCCTCCAGCCGCTGGTGCCGCGCGGCACCGAGCTCGACCGATGGAACGGACGTACGCTGGTGAGCATCGTGGGTTTCCGCTTCCTCGACACCCGCATCCTTGGCGCGCCGATTCCGCTTCATCGCGACTTCGACGAGGTGAACCTCCGCTTCTACGTCCGCCGGCGCGACGCGGGCGCCTGGCGGCGGGCGGTCGTCTTCGTCCGCGAGATCGTTCCACGCCGGGCCATCGCCCTCGTGGCTCGGCTGTGGTACAACGAGCCCTACATCGCGCTGCCGATGCGTCACATGATCGACATGGATCGCGCTGAGCAGGGTGAAGCAGGGCGGGTCACCTACGAGTGGCGCCGGAACGGCGAGTGGGAGGGGCTACAGGTGGAAACGGGCGGCTACGGCATGTGCCCAACGGCCGGCTCGGAGGAGGAGTTCGTGTCCGAGCACTACTGGGGCTACACCATCCAGCGCGACGGTGGGTCACTCGAATACGAGGTGACGCACCCGCCGTGGCGCGTGTGGGCCGCCACGCGCGCCGAGTTCCGGTGCGACGCCGGGCCGCTCTATGGGCTGGGCTTCGGCCGGGTGCTCGAGGTGCCGCCCCGGTCGGCGTTCGTGGCCGACGGCTCGGCCGTGGCCGTGTACCGCGGGCGACGTCTGCCCCCATGACGCCGAGACGGCCTCGAGCGCAGCCCGGCGATCAGTCATCGTGCCGAAGAGCTCCATCCCTACCTGCCGCACCGACCGCCTCCTACCTTTCCCTCCGCTGCCCACGAGCGCTCCATGATTCCGCCTCCCGCCGCCACGGGCCACGGCCGCCGCGAATCGCACGATGCTGAGCTACGAGGTCACCGCCACGCTGGACCCGCTTCAGGGCGAGGAGTTCGAGCGCTACATGCGGGAGCGCCACATTCCCGACCTCCTCGCCACCGGGTGCTTCGTGGCGGCCGCGTTTGCGCGCGTTGCACCGGGCCGCTATCGCATGCGATACGAGGCGGCGACCCCGCGTGACCTCGACCGCTACCAGGCGGACCATGCCCCGCGGCTGCGCGCCGAGTTCTCGGCGCGCTACCCCGGTGTCAGCTTGGAGCGCGAGATCCTGACGGTGCTCGAGCGCTGGGCGGAGCAGGAGGAGCCGTGATGCCCGTCCGCGCCGGCCGGGTGCGCACGCCATTCCGCTGGCTTGCCTGGATTCTCGGTCCCGTCCTGATCGCTGCCGGAGCGCTCATGATCTTTCTCGACCTCCGCGGGCGCACCGCCTCCGGGTGGCCTGTCTGGTCGCGCGAGGCGCACACCGGATTCTGGCTCGGCATCGGCAATTTCATTCTGGGGTGGATCCTGCTCGCCGCCGCCCGCACGGGCCAGGACCCGTACGTGCCGGACCAGGGAAGGGAACCGACTTCAGAGGAGTAGGCGCGTACCATGTCTACCGTCAGCGTCCGATACATCGTGCATGACGTCGACGCCGCGATCGAGTTCTACACCGCCCGCCTCGGCTTCGCGGTCGTGATGCATCCCGCGCCCACCTTCGCGATGCTGTCGCGCGGAGACCTGCGGCTCCTCCTCAGCGCGCCGAGTGGTCAGGGCGGAGGAGGACAGACCCTGCCCGATGGCCGTCGGCCCGAGCCCGGCGGCTGGAACCGTTTTCAGCTCGAAGTGGAGGACCTGGGCGCGCTGGTGGGCGCGCTGCGAACGGCGGGCGTGCGATTCCGGAGCGACATCATCGTCGGCATCGGCGGAAACCAGGTCCTGCTGGACGATCCCTCGGGCAACCCCGTCGAGCTCTTCGAGTCCAAGCCGCGCTGACAGAGTTAGCCGCCCGGCAGAGGCTCCCCTCCGTGATCGGCGTCACCCGCACGGGAGTCGTCCTGGCCTGGACGCGCATTTCCGTGCCGCTCTGCGCCGACCGTTAGATTGTCAGGGGCACCCAGGGAGAGTACGGCGGACATGCTGCGTCGGATCACCGGCTTTCGACAGGATCCCGAGGGTGACTGGATCGCGAAGCTGGAATGCGGGCATCAGCAGCACGTGCGCCACAATCCCCCGTGGCAGGTACGAGCCTGGGTTACCACGCCGGCGGGCCGTGAGAGTCGGCTCGGCACGGCGCTCGAGTGCCGCCAATGCGACATACCGGCGTAGCCTTCCACCCTCACCTCAGCCCGAATTCTCCACGATGCGTAGACTCACGCCCCTGTCGCTGCTGCTGACCCTGCTCGTGCTGCCCCTTGCGCTCGTGGCGCAGCAGGAGGAGAAGGCCGCCGGGGCGCCGGAGGCCCTGCGCCGGGAGATCACCCGGCTCGAGGAGCGCATCGGCCAGGCGAACTTCACCTGCGACTACAAGCTCTTTGCCCGAGTTCATGCGGGGCTATTGGGAGGGACCCGGGGGACGTGGGCTGAGTCACCACCGCGGCGCTCGGGAGGCGGGCGTGTCGCGGGTTCCATGCCGCGGGGTGGGTCACGTCACTGCCGTCCGTCCCCGAGGTCTATAGGGTTGGTCTAACCGTACCGGCACGCCGACCCGAACACCGAGGGCTCTATGCTGTGGCTTGCGCTAATCCTCTTTATCGCCTGGATTCTGGGCTGGGGCGTCTTTCACGTCGCTGGCGCGCTCATCCACATCCTGCTGGTCATCGCGATCATCGTGTTCCTGATCAACTTCATCGGCGGGCGACGGACGGTCTAACGCGACCGGTGCTGGCGCAGGGCTCATCGCGCCCGGCGCGCTGAATACGCCGGGGCCAGGGGCTCGTAGGGACCGGGCAGTCCTTCGGTCCCACTACCCCTGCCTCGGAGTGTTCCGTGCCGCCACCGCACGCCGTCCATCGCGCCGCCGCCCTCGCCGTCCTCTTCGCGCTCGGCCCTCGTGACCCGATCGTCGCCGTCCAAATCCCGGACACCGGGTTCAGCGGCGTTCGACAGGTCACCCGCTCGGAAAACTACGATCCGTCGTTCTCACCCGACGGGCGATCCCTGGTGTACATCAGCGTGGTCGCCGGCCGCGAGCACCTCTTTGTTCGCTCGCTCGACGGTCGGCGCATCCGGCAGCTCACCACGGACACCGCCGATCACGAAGACCCGGCCTCGTCGCCCCCACGGCGATACGATCGCGTTCGTCATGCTCACGGGGAAGGACGCCGAGGCTGCGAGATCTTCGCCGCCGACGTGCCCCCGTCGTGACCGGGATGCCGTTTCCGCGACGATCGGCGCGGCGCTGCGGGTAGACGGCGGGGCTGTCCGGGCGATCGCCTGGACCGGGCCTTCGGCCCGTTCGGCGCGACAGCCTGGCCCTCCGGCCAATGTGTCCGCGATCTACCGGTTGCCGACCGCACCTCTGCCCGCTTCCGGCCTGGCACGGCGGGTGCGTTGACCGAGCGCTCCGGCGCCGCGTCCCGCGCGTCGTCGCCTTCTCTGACAGGGCTCGAGCCATGCTACGCTCCTTCGCCTTCCTCCTGCTCCTGGGCGCCGCCGGACTGGCTCCATCGGGCGGTCGCCCCCTGGACAGCCGCGCAGGGCAGCCGCACTCGGCTACCCCGGATTCGGCCAGCCGTCGCGATACGATTCAGGCAGCCGTCCAGGGCATCGCCGCCGGCGTCAGCGTCTGGCCGGCCGACCGGTACTGCTCCGGTCCCATGACCGGCACCATGCAGCCGCTGGACCCGGTCGACGTGCTGCCGCGCATCCAGCTCGCGGCCAGGTGCGGCATGCGGCTCATCCTGGTCACGCCGCGGAAGTTCCTGACCACAACGGGGCACGTGAAAGGCGTGTTTCTGGTGGATCGGGCCAAGGCGCTGACCGACGACTACGCCGCACAGCTGCCGCCCGACACGCTCCGCAAGTATCGCGAGACGCTGCTGGGAATGAACCTGGCCGACGACTATAATTGCCGGAAATGCTGGGGCGGGGAGCCGATCAGCCGCAGCGACATCGAGGACTGGGCCGCCTACGCGCGGACGAAGCTGCCCGGCCTCCCGCTCGGCGTGCGCATCGAGCCCAGGTGGGTCACGGATGATCCCAAGCTGGCAACCCTCCTCGACTACACCTGGGCGCAGTATCAGACCAAGAAGGGCGATCAGCAGGAGTACTACGACGACGTGGCGCGCGACGCCCGAAAGCTCGGCCTCAAGGTCGTGATGGGGGTGAGCGTGCAGAGCTGCTACGGAGGCGGCTCGGGCCCCTGCAAACCTGACGATCTGCTGAAGTTCGGCACTGCGGCGGTGACCAATCCGGCGAGCTGCGCGTTCCTCAACTGGAAGTACGATGCGGAAACCTGGGACGATCCTCAGGTCCAGGCGGCCTGGGCCAAGCTCCTCGCGCTGGCCAAATCACGGCCCATGACCGACTGCCGGCGCGCGGGGGATTAGACCAAGCCTCGACCCGCTATGCCGCGATTAAGGAAAGGGTAAGCGGTACTGGCACACCGGGCCAACGTGGTGGGCCTGTCCCGCTTTCCGTTCACCGCTCACCTCACAAAGAAGAACGCGATCGCCAGCACGAGATACACCGCCAGCAACAGCACCCCCTCGAACCAGTTGGTCTCCCCGTCCTGGGCGATGGCGTTCACCGTGAATGCTACCGCGGCGACAGCCACCAGCTCGAGCGGGTTCGAGAACACCAGGTTCATCGGCGTGCCCATCGCCCACGACACGAGCACCAGCACGGGCGCAGTGAGCAGGGCGACCTGGATGCTCGAACCCACCGCGATCGTCATCACCAGGTCCATCCGGTCCCGTCGCGCGAAGTAGACCGCCGCCACATACTCCGCGGCGTTGCCCGCCAGCGGCAGCACGATGAGCCCGAGGAAGAATGTCGTGAGGCCGAGGGAGCGCGCGGTCGCCTCGAGCGCGTCCGAGACGAGCTCGGCCTCGAGCGCGACCGCGGCGGTCGCCGCCACCAGCACGACGATGGTGCGGCCGAGCGGCCACCGCACCCCGCGGTCGGCATCCTCGGCGCCGCCGGCATCGCCTCGCGCGAACACGTCCCGGTGGGTCACCAGGGTGTAGAGGAGGTTGGCGCCGTACGCCAGGATGAGCACGACCGCCACGCCCATGCTGAGCCGCTCGTCCAGCGTGGCGGCGTCGGGTGCGAGCCGAAGCCGTCGCTCCGTATAGTCGAACAGCGCCGGCACCAGCAGGGCGACCACGGACAGGATGAGCAGACTCGCCAGGAGCCCGGCCCGCTCCCGCTGAAAGGTCTGCCTTTCCCGCCCAGCGCCACCGACGACGATCGCGAGGCCCAGCCCCAGCAGGCTGTTGCCTACGATCGACCCCGTGATCGTGGCCTTGACCACCGAGGTGTGACCCGCCGCCAGCACGAACAGCGCGAGAATCAGTTCCGCCGCATTGCCCAGAGTGACGTTGAGCAGCCCGCCGATGGCCGGCCCCGCGAGGTCGGAGATCTGCTCGGTGCCGCGCCGGATCCAGTTGGCCAGGGGCACGATCGCGGCGCCCGCCGCGACGAAAGTCCACGCGGGTGATGCCCCGCTCCGGCTCAGCCAGAAGGAGCCCGGGACCAGCACGAGTGGTAGGAGCCGCGGGAGCAGCCGTCGGAGCATGGTGCAGCTTACCTGGGGCCGGGCGCGACGCGGGTGACCCGCCTCACCCACGGCCTGGCCGCGTGTGACGCCCGTCGCGGTCGCGTCCGGCGCGGCGATCCCATGTTCCTTCCGAGAGTCGATCCCCGGCCGATCGTGGCGGCCGCCTTGGCCGAGTGTGGCCAAGGGCCTCGCGACCTGCGTGTGCCCGTGATGCTTCTGCTACAGCAGGCCCTCCAGTTTCCCGGACGGATCTCGGTGCTCCGACCCGTGGGCCCGGACGCCGTGCTGGTGCGAGATGCTCTCTGGCGCCCGATGTACACCACCGCCCTGGTCACGTACGTGCTCGTGGTCGGCGCGCTGCTGTGGGCGGCGTTCCGGCGACGTTCGGCCGGCGCGGAGGAGACCCAGCGCGAGCGTGGTATGGGGATCGTCGTGGGTATTGCCACGGGGATAACGACGGTCGTCTTGTTCGCCTTCCTGGTGGCCACGGTCCACGTAAGCCGGGCCAACAACGGCTGGCCCGGTCCCGACCCCATCCGCATCCGCGTGATCGGCCACCAGTGGTGGTGGGAAGTGCAGTACCGGAACGGCGGCCAGGACCAGTGGTTCACCACGGCGAACGAGCTCCACCTCCCGGTGGGCCGGCCCGCCGAGCTCGAGCTGGTTTCGCCCGATGTGATCCACAGCTTCTGGTCTCCCAACCTCCGCGGCAAGATCGACCTGATTCCGGGCCACGAGAACCTGATGCGACTCGAGGCCGACTCCGCCGGCGTGTTTCGCGGGCAATGCGCCGAGTTCTGCGGGTTCCAGCATGCCAAGATGGCGTTCCTCGTGATCGCTCAGCCGGCCGACAGCTTCGCGGCCTGGCTGGCGCGTCAGCGCACGCCCGCCCCTGAGCCGACGGACAGCCTCGGCCGCAGGGGTCGGGACGTCTTCCTCGGCGGGAGCTGCCCTCTCTGTCACACGGTCCAGGGCACCTCGGCGGGCGGCCACCTCGGCCCCGACCTGACCCATCTCGGCGGCCGCCGCACGATCGCGGCCGGCACGCTGCCGAACACCCGCGGCGCGCTCGCCGGGTGGATCGTGAACCCGCAGGACGTGAAACCCGGAGCCAAGATGCCGCCCAACCCCCTGAGTCCGGATGACCTGCAGGCGATCCTCGCCTACCTGGAGAGCTTGAAATGACGGCGGCTGCGCCCCCCGTCCCCGACCCGGGTCCGGGGCGTCTCCCCGCACCGCTGCCCGAGCTGGTGGCGCAGCTCGAGACGACCTGGCATCACGAGCCCGGTCTTCTCGGGTGGATGAAGAGCGTGGACCACAAGTCCATCGCCCTGCGCTACATGATCACGGCGTTTGTGTTCTTCCTGCTGGCCGGCCTGCAGGCGCTGGGGATGCGGGCCCAGCTCGCGCTGCCGGAGAACACCGTGCTCAGCGCCGACATGTACAACCAGTTCTTCACGGTGCACGGCACGACGATGATGTTCCTGTTCGCGGTGCCCGTCATGCAGGCGGTGGGTCTCTACGTGGTGCCGC
The DNA here is from genome assembly GCA_051955835.1 of Gemmatimonadales bacterium. Taxonomy (GTDB): domain Bacteria; phylum Gemmatimonadota; class Gemmatimonadetes; order Gemmatimonadales; family GWC2-71-9; genus CAVVWJ01. Next base: position 13,960 of record JBQCGH010000103.1, on the reverse strand, counting down.
TCATGGTCGGGTCGCGCAACGTCGCGTTTCCCAAGCTCAACGCCTATGGCTATTGGACCTATCTCTTCGGCGGCCTGTTCCTCTACGCGGAGTGGTGGTTTCTGAACAGCGGGCCCGACGTCGGCTGGTTCGCCTATGTGCCCCTCGCGAACTCGGTGTTCACGCCCGGCAAGCGGGCCGACGTGTGGGCGCAAGCGATCACCTTCACGGAGATCGCCGCACTCGCGGCCGCCGTCGAGATCATCGTCACGGTCTTCAAGATGCGTGCACCGGGGATGACCCTGAACCGGCTGCCGCTCTTCGTCTGGGCGATGGTGGTGCAGTCCTTCATGGTGATCTTCGCGATGCCCTGGGTGGCCGTGGTGAGCCAGTTCCTCGCCTGGGAGCGGCTGGTCTCGACCCACTTCTTCGACCAGACGCAGGGCGGCGACCCGCTGCTGTGGCAGCACCTCTTCTGGTTCTTCGGCCATCCCGAGGTCTATATCATCTTCGTGCCTGCCCTCGGCATGGTCTCGTCCATCGTGACGACGTTCACCCGCCGCCAGGTGTTCGGCTACCCGGTCATGGTGTTGTCGCTCATTGCCACGGGGGTCCTCGGCTTCGGTCTGTGGGTCCACCACATGTTCGCGACCGGGATTCCGCAGATCAGCGAGAGCTTCTTCACCGCCGCGAGCATGGTCATCGCCATCCCGACGGGCATCCAGTTCTTCTGCTGGATCGCCACCATCTGGGACGGCCGGCCCCGGTTCACGGTGCCGTTTCTCTGGGTCATCGGCTTCGTCGTGGTGTTCATCATCGGCGGGTTCAGCGGCGTCATGATCGCGTCGGTGCCATTCGACCAGCAGGTGCACGACACGTATTTCATCGTCGCCCACTTCCACTACGTGCTGATCGGCGGCGCGGTGTTCCCGCTGTTCGGCGCGTTCCACTACTGGTTCCCCAAGGTGACCGGTCGGCGGCTCAGCGACGCGCTCGGCTATTGGCAGTTCTGGCTGTTTTTCATCGGGATGAATCTCACCTTCTTCCCCATGCACCAGCTCGGGTTCGAGGGAATGCCGAGGCGCGTGTACACCTATCTGCCCGAGACCGGCTGGGGCGACCTCAACCTCCTGTCGAGCATCGGCGCCGCCACGCTCGCCGTGAGCGTCCTGGTGCTGCTGGTGAACGTGGTCCGGAGTCTCCAGCGCGGGCTCCCGGCGGGCGACAATCCGTGGGATGGCGGGACGCTCGAGTGGGCGACGACGTCGCCCCCCCGCCCCTACAATTTCCCACTGATCCCGGTGGTGGACGGCCGGGGTCCGCTCTGGCGCCACCCCGAGGGGTTGCCGGCCATCGGGGGCCTTCGCACCGACGTGCGTGAGGTGCTGCTCACGACACTCCTCGACGCCGAGCCCGACAGCCGGCACCGCCATCCCACGCCGAACATCTGGCCCTTGCACGCCGCGATCGCGACCACCATCACGTTCGTGTCCCTCATCTATACGCCGTGGGGCTTCGTGGTCGGGTTCCCCCTGCTGCTCATCGCCTTCGTCGGATGGGCCTGGCCCCACGGGCGCGACCACCGGGAGGAGCGGAGGATCGAAGCGGAGCGCCCCGTGCAGGTGGCCTCATGAGCGAGCCGCGCGTGGTCGCGAGCGCGGCCAATTTGCCGAACGTGACCTTCGGTCATCGGAGTCTGGTGTGGTGGGGCACGCTCGGCTTCATCCTGATCGAGGGCTCGACGCTCTTCATCTGCGCCGCGAGCTACTTCTACCTGCACCAGCGCGTATCGTCCTGGCCGCCCGCCGGCACGCCGCGGCCGGCCCTGGTCGCCCCCAGCGTGCAGATCCTCGTGATGGCGCTGAGCATCATTCCGATCGTGAAGGCGGATCAGGCTGCGCGGCGACTCGACGTCGCAGGGGTCCGCACGAACATGGTGCTCGCTTCGCTGTTCGCGGTCGCCATGTGCGTCGTCCGCGGGTTCGAGTTCGTCGCGCTGAACGTGCGGTGGGATACGAACGCGTACGGCTCCGTCGCCTGGGCCACGGTGGTCGCGCACGCGACGCTGCTCCTGCTCGAGACGGCGGAGACCATCGTGTTCACGTTGCTCGTCTACAGCCCCAATCTCGAGCAGCGTGATATCGCCGGCATCTCGGACAACACGGTCTACTGGTGCTTCATGACGAGCTCGTGGGTCCTGCTGGCCGTGGTCGTGTACTTCTTGCCCTACCTGTCGTAGGAGCGGCGGATGACGACCGACACCGGGACCCGCGTGCACGAGGCCGGACGCATTGGGGCGCTTTGGAGCGGCGTCCTCCTCGCGCCGACCGCCTTCCTGCTCAACCTCGAGCTCGCCTACCTCGTGGCGGAGTCGGGCTGCAAGCAGGCCAGCATGCCATCGCCGGCGCTTCATCTGGTGCACGCGGCGTGTCTTCTGCTGGCCGTGATCGGCGGGCTGGTCGCGTGGCGCGAGTGGCGTGCCATCGGTGCGCGCTGGCCCGGGGACGCCGGGGGGCCGGAGGGGCGGACGCGATTCATGGCTGGCCTGGGCATGGCCACGAGCGCGATGTTCGCGCTCGCCATCCTCGCGCAGTGGATACCGTCCCTCACGCTCCACACCTGCCGATGACATCCGCGCCCGCGCCGGACGAGCGGTCCGCCCCATCGTGGGCCGGCCTTCGCGCGGGTGCGAATCGGCGCGCGTCCGCAGCCCTGACGGCCCTGCTGCTGGCCCTCGGGGCGGCGGCCTGTCGTCGTGGAGGCGGCCTTCCCCCCGAGCGGGCGGCGCGCCTGACGGGCGGAAACCCCGCGCATGGCGCGGAACTGATACGCGGTTTCGGGTGCGGGGCCTGTCACGTGATCCCGGGCATTGCCGGCGCTCAGGGCGAAGTGGGGCCGCCGCTCGCCGGGCTGGTTCGTCGCGCTTACATCGGCGGCGTCCTCAGCAATACCTCCGCCAACCTGGTGCGCTGGATCGTGAACCCGCGCGCGGTGGACCCGCTCACCGCCATGCCCACCCTTGGCTTGAGCGATGGCGAAGCGCGTGACGTCGCGGCGTATCTCTACACGCGATAGGCGAGCAGCCGGCGACATCGTCCGCGAGGCAGGATCGCTCGCCTCGCTCACGATGTGGCGTCGTCAGGATCCGGTCCCCGACGCTCGCGCCTCTCCACTCCACCCCGGGGCCGGCTCCTGTCCTGAGCCCGCGCCGACGTAGAGCAGCGAGCCGGGCGTGGTGAGGTCCTCACCCGTCTCGAGGAGTGTCTTGAGACCGGACAGCACCATCATCCATCCGCCGTACAGCTCGCCGTTCGCGCCCTCCCGGAGCTGATCGTGCGTCACCGTGAGGCGGCAGGAGTCGCCGATGGGCTTGATCTCCCAGGTCACCCGCGAGGTGCCTTCGCGCTTCACGTCTTCGCTCCACAGCGCGCGGAAGCTCTGCACCAGCCGCGCAGGAGGTTCGACCTCGAGGTTCTCACCCTCGAGCACCACGAGCCCCGGTCTGCCAAGCGGGATGCCCTGATATCGTGAGCCGGGCGTCCAGTCCGACTGCACCCCCAGGCCGAAGGTATACCGGCTCCGAAGCGCGGGGTCAGTGATCGCCTGCCACAGCCGCTCGGGTGTAGTCTTGATATAGATCTCGAAAATTTTCTGCATGCGGTCGTCCTCCATCCTTGTCTTGAGGTCGCTGAGCATCGCCGCCCACGGGCCGGTGTACTTGACGATCCATCGGTCGTGGATCAGCCGGATGGGCACCGGGTTGAGGAAGTGGAGCTTCTCGCGTCCTCGCCGGCGCGTGACGACCAGCCCGGCCTCCTCCAGCACCCGGAGGTGCTTCATCACGCCGAAGCGGCTCATCGTGAGCTGCCGTTCGAGCGCGCCCAGCGTCTGGCCGTCCTCGCGGAACAGGTGGTCGAGGAGGCTCCGTCGAGTGGGATCGGCGAGGGCCCGGAACACGGCGTCCATGGCGGCCAATATGTGACCTTTTGGTCACCTGTCAATCCCTCGCGCGCGGGCCCGACGCGAGCCTTAGGTTTGGCCGGTGCCGGCCAGTACGCCGTGCTGCTGGTTCAGCGGCGCCAGGAAGCCAGTCGGGCGAACAGGTGCGGGTGACCTGGCGAGCGGTCGGGCGGTCAGGCGGCCAGCCCGACCGGAGCCTCAGTCGCAAGGTTGAGCCCGAGCCGCTACCTGCTCGCCCGTTCGCCCGACCGCCTGACAGGGGCCCGAGCATGCACCGGATCAAATGGACCGACCGTCAGTTCGCCTTCGACTTCCCGGTCGAGACCTATCCCGAGCTACTTGAGCGCCTCCGCGGCACGCCGGTTCGCGTGGCCGAGCGGCTCCGCACCGTTCCGCGCGAGCGGCTGGTTCGGCGCTCGGGCTCCGCCTGGTCGATGCAGGAGCATGCCGGTCATCTCGCCGATCTCGACGAGCGGCTGTTTCTCCCCCGGCTCGACGAGTACGAGTTCAAGGTGGCGACGCTCCGCGCCGCAGACATGACGAACCGGGCGACCGAGGAAGCCAACCACAACGCCGCTACGCTCGAAGCCGTTCTCGCGGAGCTGGCCGCCTCGCGGGCGCGGGTCATGACCCGGCTCGAGGCGCTCGAACCCGACGTCTTTGCCCGGACGGCGCTTCACCCGAGACTCGGCCGCGATCTCCGGCTCGTGGATCTGCTCTACTTTCACGCGGAGCACGACGACTACCATCTGGCCTCGATCACCGCGCTGCTCGGATCCTGAGCTGGGGCGCGAGTCTTCCGTCGGGCAGTCCGGGCCGTAAGTTGTCAGCGCCAAACGTGGAGGCAGGCATGATCGTCGTGCGCAACATATTCCAGGTGAAATTCGGCCAGGCGCGAGAGGCGATCGCGGCGTGGAAGCAGGGCATGTCCATTGCGCAGCGCACCGGCGCCACCGTATCCAGCCAGCGGCTGCTGACCGACGTCGCCGGCCCCGATTTCTATACGCTCGTGCTCGAAGGCACGTACCCGTCTTTGGCCGAGTTCGAGCGCTCGGCGCAGGCGTTCATGGCCTCCGCCGAGTTTCGGGCGTGGTATCCCGCATTCGCGGCGCTCTGCGTCGGCGGCCGCCGGGAGATCCTGACTGTCGTCGAATAGGCTGCCGCACGCCGTGACCGGCCCGCAGTCGCCGGTCGCCCTGCTGGCGCTTGCCCTCGCCGCGCTCGCTACGCCGCTCGCGAACGCGCAGGCGCCGGCTGCGCGGGCCCCATCCCCGCCGGTCGCGCTCATCCATGTCACCGTGATCGACGGCACCGGCGCGCCCCCTCGGCCCAACCAGACGCTGGTGTTGCGTGACGGCAAGATCGCGGCGCTCTATGCCTCCGGCGAGAGCGCGGCGCCCCCGAATGTGCCGGTCCTCGACCTCACCGGCGACTACGTCATCCCCGGCCTCATCGACACCCACGTGCACCTCGCCACCGATCCGAGCGGCGGCGATCGCCGGGCGCTGGTGGAGCAGCGGCTTCGGAACGCGCTCCATGGGGGCGTCACGAGCGTGCGCGACATGGCCGGCGACGGCCGCGCGCTCGCCTCGCTCGCACGGGACGCGCTGGTGGGCGACCTCGAGTCGCCCGCGATCTACTATGCGGCGCTCATGGCCGGTCCTGAATTCTTCACTGATCCCCGGGTCCTCGCCGTGAGCCGTGGTGTCCCGCCCGGTGCCGCGCCATGGGCGCGGGCGGTCACGGCCGACACGCACTGGCCACAGGTGGTCGCCGAGGCAAAGGGAACCGGCGCGACCGCGATCAAGGTCTACGCGGCGGTTTCGGCGGAGGTCCTGCGGCCCCTCGTTGCCGAGGCCCACCGCCAGGGGCTCGAGGTCTGGGCCCATGCCGCGCTGTTCCCCGCGCGGCCCAGCGACGTCGTGGCCGCGGGGGTGGACGTCGTGTCGCACGCATCGCTTCTCGTCTGGGAAGGCGTGCCCGTCCTGCCGCTGCCCATGGAGCGCGTGCCGCCCGAGCCGGTGCTCGCACCCGAGGACTCGCCCATGCGCGCGCTCTATCGGCTCATGGCCCAGCGCCACACGATGCTGGACGCCACCCTCTTCGTCATGGGCGATGCGCCGCCCCAGCGCCAGGCTTGGTGCGCCGCCGTGACTCACGCCGCCTGGGCCGCGGGCGTGTCGATCACCGCCGGCACCGACAGCATCGGCGTGGACAACCCCGGCACGCTGCCCAACATCCACGACGAGCTGCAGCTGCTGGTCGAGCGCGCCCGCCTCACCCCGCTCGCCGCGATTACGGCCGCTACACTGAACGGCGCACGCGCCATCGGCATCGACAAGACGCGCGGAACGATCGCCCGCGGCAAGGCGGCCGATCTCGTCGTCCTCTGGTCCGACCCCACCACGAACATCCGCCACACCCGTGACATCGTCTACGTTTTCCGCGATGGTCGGCGATATGCGCCGCTCGCAGCAATCACCGCGACTGAATCACCACGACGCTAACCAAGTGGATCCGCCCACCATCCCGCTCTCGGCCGCGCACCACTATGTTGCCCTTCGACACGACCATCCCTGAGGCGTTCATGCGTGCCGGTCCCTGTTTCAAACTGCTTCTCGTCGCTGCGCTCGCCGGCGCGTCGCGTCCTTCCGCTGCGGCGGCCCAGACGTCGCCCGCGGAGACCGCGGCGGGCCCGGCACCTGTCGGCCTTGATACCGCGGGCATGGACCGCTCGGTCAAGCCCGGGGATAGCTTCTTCCGCTACGCCAACGGCACCTGGTTCCAAAAGACGGAGATCCCGGCCGACCGGAGCAGCTACAGCGCCGGCACCATGCTCGCCGAGGTGACCGACCGCCGCGTCGCGGACCTGATTCAGCACGCGGCCCAGGCCGCCGGGCCCGCCGGCTCGGACGAGCGCAAGATCGGCGACTACTACACCAGCTTCATGGACTCCTCGGCCATCGACGCCGCCGGACTCGCCCCGCTCAAGCCCGTGCTCGACACCATCGCCGCGATCAACGACCGCACCGCGCTGGCCCGCTTTCTCGGCTCGACACTTCGGCCCGACGTGGATGCGCTCAACAACACGAACTTCTACACCGAGAACCTGTTCGGTCTCTGGGTCGCGCAGGATCTCGACGATCCGACGCACTACTCCCCGTTCCTGCTGCAGGGCGGCCTCGGGATGCCCGACCGGAGCTACTACGTCGACTCGTCGGCCACCATGGTGACGATGCGCGACAAGTACCGCCAGCATGTCGCGGCCATGCTCAAGTTGCTCCAGGTTGCCGACGCCGACGCCAAGGCAAAGGCTATCGTCGACCTGGAGACCCGGATCGCCGACGCACACGAGAGCCGGGAGGAGTCGGGCGACGTCACCAAGGGCAACAACCACTGGCGCCGCGCCGACTTCGCTGCCAAGGCGTCGGGGATGGACTGGAACGCGTACTTCGGTGCGGCGGGGCTGGGCAAGACTGAGCGCTTCGTGGCCTGGCAGCCGCAGGCCATCACCGGAATCGCGGCACTGGTCGGCAGCCAGCCGCTCGACACCTGGAAGGCGTATCTCACCTTCCACGCGCTCCAGTCGCGCTCGTCCGTACTACCGAGTCCGGTGGTGCAGGAGACGTTCGCGTTCTTCGGTCCGGTCATGACCGGTGCGAAGAAGCAGCGCGAGCGCTGGAAGCGCGCGGTGGAAGCCACCAACGCTGCGCTCGGCTTCGCGATCGGACGCCGCTACGTCGCGCAGTACTTCCCGCCAGCCGAGAAGACGCGCGCCCAGGCCATGGTGGCCAACCTGATCGCGGCCTTCCGCACCCGCATCGACCGACTCGACTGGATGTCGCCCTCGACGAAGGCGCAGGCCAAGGCGAAGCTCGCGGTGCTCAAGGTCGGCGTTGGCTATCCCGACGCCTGGCCGTCGTACGCGGGCCTGGACGTGAAGCGCGGCGACGCGCTCGGCAACTTGGAGCGGGCCCGGCTGTTTCAGCTCCGCCGGGCCGTTGCCAAATTGGACCAGCCGGTGAATCGCTCCGAGTGGGTGATGACGCCGCAGACGGTAAACGCGGTGAACCTGCCGGCGATGAACGCGCTCAACTTCCCCGCGGCCATTCTCCAGCCGCCATACTTCGACCCGCATCGCCCGATGGGGATGGACTACGGCGCGATGGGCGCGATCATCGGCCACGAGGTGAGCCACAGCTTCGACAACTCGGGCGCACTGTTCGACGCCAAGGGGCGGCTCCATAACTGGTGGACCCCGTCCGACTTCAAGCACTTCGAGGCGTCGTCCAAGCAGCTCGTCGCGCAGTACAACGCCTACAAGCCGTTCCCCGACCTGGCGGTGAACGGGCAGCAGACGCTGGGCGAGAACATCGCGGATCTGGCTGGGCTGGCGGCTGCGTACGACGCCTATCACCGCTCGCTCCACGGCAAACCCGCATCGAAGGTCGCCGGCCTCACCGGCGACCAGCAATTTTTTATCAGCTACGCCCAGTCCTGGCGCGGCAAGCTCCGGGACCCCGCCCTTCGAAACCGAATCCTGACCGACGGGCACGCACCCTACGAGTACCGTGCATCCACCGTGCGGAACATCGACGCGTGGTACAGGGCCTTCGAGGTGAAGCCTGGCGAGAAGCTGTTCCTGCCCCCCGCGGATCGGGTAAAGGTCTGGTAGACGGTGAGCGGTGAGCGGGAGGAGCATACGAGGCCATTTTAGTGTGCTCCTCCCGCTCACCGTTCACCGTCTCTTACGCCGATGCCCGTCTCACCTGTCCCGCTCGCTTTTGGAGCCACCGTCTGCCTTCTCGCACTGCCCACACTGCCGTTGCAATCATGAGTGGCAGGAGGAAGTACACCAGCCGGTACGCCACGAGGCCGATGAGCACCGAGGCCGTAGTGAGCGCGGGCGTGAGCCCCCAAAGCATGACGGCCTCGAACACGCCGAGCCCGGCCGGCACCTGCGCAACGAGCCCGGCGATCTGGCCCAGAAGGTAGATCGCGAAGAACACATGGAACGGCACTCGGTGCGGCAGCAGCACGTACAGGGCGAGGCCGGAGAACACCCAATCGGCGAACGAGACCCCGAGCTGAGCCAGAGCGCGCCGGAACGTCGGACGGGGCAGCTCCCACTTCCAGATGCGGAGGTCGCCGCCCTTCCGGCTGCTCCACACGAGATACGCCGCCACCACGGCGAGACAGACGAAGCCGAGCGGGCGCGCGCTGTGGAGTGGGAGTCGGAGGAAGCCGGGCACCTCGACCGGCTGCAGTGCGAACGCCAGGCCGGCCGACGCGAGCAGACCGACGACGTAGGTCACCGTGTTGAGCGTAATGACCCGCGCCGCGTCACCCTTTTCGATGCCCCACTGCTGATACAGACGGTACCGCACCGCGGCGCCGGTCACGACGGACAGCGGCAGCGTGTTGGCGAAGGCGTAGCCGAGAAACGCCGCATAGGCGGTGCGGCGAAACGCCAGCCGCCTGCCGAGTGCCGCGAGCGAGACGGCGTCGTATCCCGCCAGTGCGAGATAGCCGAGGATCGTTGCCGCGAGCGAGAGGAACAGTTTGAGCGGTCGGAAGCTCTTGAGCTCGGCCAGGATCTCGTGGAGCGGATGGTTGTGCAGCTCGCTCCGGAGCACCCAGATGGCGGCGCCGAAGAGCAGCAGGCTGACCACCGCCCCAAGGATGCGCCGCCGCCGCGAGCGCGACGCGGCGCCGGACTGACCGGATTTGGCACTCATTGTTCAGGGGTAAGGCAGGCGGGCGAACGGCGCGGTGAGGGAAAGCACACGGGTCGAGAGGCGGTGAGCTGGTCCGCGGTCAGCGGGCCCGGCACCCCGTCCTGCGCTGGTGTGCCGGATCCGACCACCGCTTACCGCTGTCCTACACCCCCGCCTTCTTGAACAGACCCAGGTACTTCCCGTACCCCTCGGCCTCGAGCTTGTCCACCGGAATGAACCGCATGGCCGCGGAGTTCATGCAGTAGCGGAGTCCAGTCGGCTTTGGGCCGTCATCGAACACATGGCCCAGGTGCGAGTTGGCGTGCGCCGACCGCACCTCGGTGCGCTCCATGAACAGCTTGTGGTCACCTCGCGTGGTGATGTTCTCCGGCTCGAGCGGGCGCGTAAAGCTGGGCCACCCGGTCCCGGAATCGTACTTGTCGAGCGAGCTGAACAGCGGCTCGCCCGAGACGATGTCCACGTAGATCCCGGCCTCGTGGTTGTTCCAGTAGGCGTTGTGGAACGGCGCCTCGGTACCCTCGTGCTGGGTCACGGTGTACTGCTCGGACGTGAGCGTCTTCTTGAGCTCGGCGTCGCTCGGCTTCTTGAAGGTCATCGGGTCCCATCCGGTCATGTGCGTGGTGGCGGCCCCCGCGGGGGCCGCCGACTGCGCCGCCGCCATCCCGGCGCTCGTCGCAAGGGCGAGCGCCACAGCCGCGGCGGCGAGCGTGCGTGCGTGTGTCATCGTGTGGCCTCCCGGGCGACCTTCTGGTCGCCCCACAGCTCCTTGATTCTGGCGTCCCGCCCGCACCCGATCCGGTACGCTTCGTAGCGCGCGGGGTTCTTCTTGTAGAACTGCTGGTGATACGCCTCCGCGGCGTAGAACGCGGTCGCGGGCTGGATCGCCGTGACGATCGGCGTCGGAAACCGGTGCGACCGGTCGAGTGCCGTCTTGGATCCCTCGGCCAGACGCTGCTGGTCGGGATTCTTGTAGAAGATGATCGAGCGATACTGCGGCCCCCGATCGCAGAAGGCTTGATTCGGCGTCAGTGGGTCGATGTGATGCCAGTACACGCTGAGCAGGCTGTCGTACGAGATGTGGGCCGGGTCGTAGATCACCTGGACCGACTCGGCGTACCCCGTTTCGCCAGTCTCCACCTTCTCATAGGTGGGATCGGGCACCGTGCCGCCCGCGTAGCCCGCCGTCACGTTCACCACCCCCGGCACACCGTCGAACGCCTTCTGCATGGACCAGAAACATCCGCCGGCGAACAGCGCCACCTGCTGTCCAGGAGCCGGCGTGGGCAGGACAGCGCGAGCGGCATGCCCGAGGCGGGGACCCGGCCCGAAGCCCAGCGCCAGGACGCTGAGGCCCAGCAGCGCGGCCAGGCCGGCCAGTCGGATCGAGAAATTGCGCATCGGTACCTGTAGGGTTCGAGACACCTCTTAAACGTAGCGAACTTCCCGGCGGATCCATCCTGGGGCGGGCGGAGCCCGCACGTGCCCCGGATTAGGTTTGGGACGCCCGAAGGACTTCGTACAGCCCGAGCGCCCGGTCGCCAAGGCAGACGAGGCTCGACATACCCGCTCCCCCAGAAGGAGCCGCGATGCGCCACCGGTTCGTAACCTTGCTCCTGCTCGCCGCGCCGCTTGTGGCGTTCGGGCTCCCCGCCCGCCAATTGGCCGCCCAGGGTACATCCGCACCACCAAGGGTGCCCTTGCTCGAACGGCTGGTCGGTCGTTGGACCATGACCGGTACGGTCCGCGGCAAGCCGGCGAGCTACCGGCTCGACGCCGACTGGACCCTTCAGCATCGCTACGTGGAGCTGCACATGGTGGATGCGATGCACACGCCGCCCGGTTACGAAGCCCGCGTCCTGATCGGACCGGACACATCCGATGGACGGGTCATCGCCCACTGGCTGGACAATACGGGCGCCGCGTTCTCGGTCCCGCCCGGCACCGGCGCCGCCCGAGGTGATACGCTGGTGATCGATTTCCCGTATCCGGACGGCGCGTTTCACGACCGGTTCGTGTTGGACCGGCGCACGAAGGCGTGGACCGTTACGCTGGATGCTGACGATGGGAAGGGAGGGACGTCCCGTTTCGCGGAATACCACGTGAGCCCGCGCTGACGCCGCGGGCCATCTGGTGAGCCGCCTTACGGCCCGGCAGCCCCTCTCCGTCTAGCTTCCTGGCATGGCCACGGCTCACCTGAGCGGACCCCGCGAGGTCCGCCTGCGCATTGACTACGCCGGCATGTACGGCGACATGCCGGCCGGCGAGTGGCTGCCGGCCGCGGTCTGGGCCGAGCGGATCGTCACCCGTGCCCAGCGCGCGCGTGCGGCGGGGGTCCATCAGCGGACGTTCGACCCACGACATTTCGAGTTCCGGGGTGGCGACCCGCCGCGCGGGGCCGCCGAGAGCGGGCTCCGTACCCGCGCGACGGACCACTGAACAGCAGGCCACAGTTCCGCGCAAGCCTGCTCACCGGTAGCGCCGTCTTCTCCTCTCGCGTCCTTGCCGTCGCTGAGCCCATCCGCCATCCTGGAGTCTTCCGCCCGACCGCAGGCAATGCCAAGCCAAACCGGGAGATCGCCATGAATCGCGCAGCCCTCATCCTGCTGGCACTGAGCTTTGCTGCCCCTCCTTTGTTGGCCCAGCAACCAAAGACAGCCGACGAAAGGGCCGTGTGGGCGCTGATCGAGTCGAGCGCGACCGCCGAGCCGAAGATGATGGACGACATCGTGTTCGTCTCCGGCGCATATCCGAAGCCGATGATCGGGCGCAATGCCATTGACCCGCGCGACTCGTCCATGGCGAATGCGGACACCGCCATGCGGCGACGCTCGGCAGTGGTGCAGGCGGTGCACCCTCAGCGCGTAGTGGTGTCCCGCTCCGGCGACATGGCCTACGGCTTCGCGCTGTTTGACATGAAATTCGACCAGCCGGACACCGCGGGGCACATCGAGCACGTGAGCTTCAGCGGGTCGCAGTTGACCGTGTGGCGCAGGGTCGGCGGAGAATGGAGGTTGGCGGCATCCTTCAATCGACCGAACGAATAAGCCTCATCAAGCCCCTACTTGTCGGGCTCCCTCGCCGGGTCATCCCATGGTGCGGCTGATCTCCTGGAACGTGCTCGCGGGCGGCGGGCGCCGCTGTGGGGCCATCGTCCGACGGCTGCGCCGCTACGACGCTGACATCATCGTGTTACAGGAGACGATGCCTTCCCGCTCTGCGGAGCTGTGCGGCACCCTGGGTCGCGCGGGATACATGCATCACATCGCAGCGCCCAGCGTAGGCGACCGCGGCCTCTGCCTGCTGTCGCGTTTGCCGCTCTGTCCGGTCCGGGGCCCCGCGCCGCCGCACGCGCGCGTCTGGCCGAGAGGATGGCTCGAGGTGGAGCTGGTGGACTCGGGCGCCCGCGTCGCTGCCGTGTACGGGCCCGCCGCGGGGCCGCCGCTGCCGGCGTTCTGGGACGCCGCGGCCGCCTGGCTCGACCGCCGCGCACGGCGGCCGTTCATCATGCTGGGAGACTTCAACGCCGGCGCGTCGCATCGCGACGCCGAGGGCTACCGCTTCAAGGCCGGCCGTGGCTTCGCGGCGCTGACCCGGACCGGCCTAATAGATCTGTGGCGGCGGCAGCACGGCGACCGCACCGAGCACACCTGGTATAGCACGCCCGGCGGCGGCCGCACGCCGCGCGGGTTCCGTATCGACCATGCCTTTGCCTCGCCATCGCTCGCCGAACGGGTGACCGGGTGCCGCTACGACCACGACGTGCGCCGACGAAGGTGGTCCGACCATTCGCTGCTCGTGGTCGATGTCGCGGTACCTTCTCTGCCGCGCCATGGCAGTCCACCTAACCGGGGCGAGTCAACGTGAGCAAAGCGAAAGGGCATGACCGAGATCATGCCCCTCACTGTTCTGGTGGACTCGCCGCCCTCAGCTGCTCGCCGCTAGCGCCCGCCCTCCAGACGATCCTGCGGGCGCTGCGCCAGCAGACGCTCCGCGAAGTCGAGCCGCTCCTGCGTCTCACCCATTTCCTGCCGGAGGGCGCCGAGCTCGTTCTCCAGCGCCTGCAGCCGGTTGGTGGTGTCCGGGTCGGCGGCCTTGCGGGACTCGGCCTGGATCGTCGCGATCCGCACCCCTGCCCACGCCAGGATGGCCGCGATCGGGATGAACACGCCGACGACACCTGGATCCATGGAGTCCTCCGCGCGCGACGCCGTGGTCACCTACAGGAACACCGGGCCGGCCCCCGGCCGTGCCCACGCGAACGTTACCACACGCCGCGGCGTGAC
>JBQCGH010000102.1:0-20365 GCA_051955835.1 Gemmatimonadales bacterium | reverse complement strand
AGCCCATGCCCTGTACGAGAAGGAAGTGGACTACCTCGTGCAAGACGGTCAGGTGCTGATCGTCGACGAGTTCACCGGCCGGATCATGCACGGCCGGCGTTGGTCGGACGGACTGCATCAGGCGGTGGAAGCGAAGGAAGGCGTTCAGGTAAAAGGCGAGACGCAGACGTTCGCCACTATCACCATCCAGAACTACTTCCGGATGTACGACAAGCTGGCGGGCATGACCGGCACCGCGGAGACCGAGGAGACCGAGTTCTACCAGATCTACGGGCTCGAGGTCAGCGTCATCCCGACCAACAAGCCGATCCGTCGGCTGGATCAGGCGGACCGGATCTACAAGACCAGGAAGGAAAAGCACGACGCGATCATTGCGGAGGTCGAGCGACTGCACGCGCTGAGCCTGCCGATCCTGATCGGCACCGTGAACGTGGATGTGTCGGAGACGCTGTCGCGCCAGCTCAAGCGCCGCGGGCTCAAGCACGAAGTGCTGAACGCGAAGTACCATCAGCGCGAGGCGGAAATCGTCGCGGGCGCCGGCCAGCAGGGGGCGATTACGATCGCCACCAACATGGCCGGCCGCGGCACCGACATCAAACTCGACAAGGCGCTCGATCTCACCCAGCAGGAGGCCGGCCTCCAGATCGTCGGCACCGAGCGGCACGAGTCCCGGCGCATCGACCGCCAGCTTCGCGGCCGCTCCGGCCGCCAGGGCGACCCGGGGCAGAGCGTGTTCTTCCTCTCGCTCGAGGACGACCTGATGCGGCTGTTCGGGTCGGACCGGATCGCCCGATGGATGGACAAGAGCGGCGCGGAGGAAGGCGAGGTCATCACGGGTGGCCTGGTGACACGGGCCATCGAACAGGCGCAGAAGCGGGTCGAGCTGCAGAACTTCCAGAGCCGGAAACGACTCCTCGAATACGACGATGTGATGAACCAGCAGCGCGAGGTCATCTACTCGCTGCGACTGTTCGCGCTGGAGCGGGGCGAGGAGCTCAAGGCCGAGGCGCGGCGCATGATCGAGGCGGCGATGGAGCGCACCGTCACCCAGTTCATGGCCACGGCCGAGCAGCCGGAGCAATGGGATCGCGGCGGGCTGCGGGAGCAGCTCATGCTGCAGTATCTCGTGACCGTGGACGCGCTGACCGACGCAGAGGCGACGCCCAGCGTCGAGCGGATGGTCGAGGCCGCCAAGGCGGAGGGCGAGGAGACCTTCCGGCGGAAAATCGCCTACCTCCTCGACTTCGGCCGCACCATCGGGATCCCGGACGTGGACGTGCAGGTGCTGTCCTCGGTGATGCTCACGGTGCTCGACGAGCGGTGGAAGGACCACCTGTACGACCTCGACCAGCTCCGGAACGCCATCCAGTACCGCGCCTGGGGGCAGAAGGATCCGCTGGTGGAGTACAAGCGCGAGGCCTTCGAGATGTTCGAGGACCTCATGCGCGACATTCAGTCCACGTTCACCGAGCGGTTCCTCAAGATCCAGGTGAGTGCGGAGCGTCCGGAACCGCCGCGGGCGGCGCCGCCTCCGCCACCCCCCGCGGCGGTGGAACGGCATGAGGCCGCGCCGACGAGCGGCGCCGACGATT
This sequence comes from Gemmatimonadales bacterium, assembly GCA_051955835.1. Lineage (GTDB taxonomy): Bacteria > Gemmatimonadota > Gemmatimonadetes > Gemmatimonadales > GWC2-71-9 > CAVVWJ01. Next base: position 18,773 of record JBQCGH010000102.1, on the reverse strand, counting down.
TGTTCATGGGGCCGGCTCCCCGCGCCGCCGCTACGGAGCCGCGGGCACCCGCCGCAACCATCTCGAGCTCGCTCGGGCCCATCAGTCGCGGCGCCGCCACCGTGCCGGAGGTCGGACGCAACGATCCGTGTCCCTGCGGCTCAGGGAAGAAGTACAAGAAGTGTCACGGCGCCGGCCGATAGGGCAGCCGCCACGTCACCGTCGCAGTCTTGCCCTCCGCCGGAGCCCCGGCGGAGGGCTTGTCGCTTCTCCAGGCGGACGGACGATCACCGTGGCGGCGCCACGCGGACCGGGCCGGCTGCCGTCGCGCACCCGGCCGCCGGTGCGACGTTGTGCCGCTTCTCGTACACGATGGGAGGCGGTGCGACTTTCGTGGCGTCGGGATCGACCACCGTGATGACGGAGGACCCACGGCTCCCGTGCCAGGTGGCGACGATCTGAGCCTTTCCCGACTTGAGCCCCAGGACCCGCCCCTGGGTGTCCACCGAGGCTACATCCGCATTCGAGCTGCACCATGCGACATCGTCTGGCGCCGCGTAGGTCCCGTCGGCATTGCGAACCTTCGCCGAGAGGGTCAGCACGTTCCCTCCGTCGATCGTGATCGAACTGGGTACCACCGACATCGGCGCCGGGGGATCCTCCGGCTCGGCGGGCGATTCCGCGCCCGTCTGACAGCCGGCCAGGATCGCCATCGGAGCCACGACCAGGGTCATGAACGAGAGCGGCCGCATCGCATCCTCCGTAGGTCAGCGGGAAGCCTCGGCTGGCCCCACCGGCACCGCCGCTGCTTGCCCTCCGGGAACCGCGCGCTAACACTATGGATGGAGGCTCACGCCCCCCTCACATTCAGCTCATCGGGAACTCATGCTCAGGCTCGAGGCGTTCGGAGGCCTGACCCTAACTGATGACGGCGGCCGCCACGTGGTTTCGCAGCGTCGCCGTCTAGCGTTGCTCGCCCTGCTCGCGGCGGCGGGTCCTCGCGGCCTCTCGCGGGACAAGCTGGTCGCCCTGTTCTGGCCGGAGAGCGACGGCGGACACGCGCGCCACGCCCTGGAGCAGCTGGTGTACTCGGTCCGGCGACAGGTGCCCCAGGAACTGCTCGAGGGTACCGATCCGATCCGTTTGAATGCGGGTACGGTGTGGAGCGACGTCGCGGAGTTCGCGGCGTGCCTGGGGCGGGGGGACCTGGCGGCGGCGGTGGCACTCTACCGCGGACCGTTTCTCGATGGGTTCTATCTGGATGACGCGCCGGAATTCGAGCGCTGGTCCGAGCGGGAGCGGAACCGCTTGGCGGACGAGCACACCCGCGCGCTTCGCGCGCTCGCCCGACAGGCCGGGCAGGGCGAGACGGCGGAAATCGACATCCGCAGGCGGCTGGTGGCCGCGCATCCGCTGGACGAGCGGGCGGCGGTGGACCTGATCCGCGCGCTGGTCGAGGCGGGCGACTGGGCCGGAGCGGCCCGCACGGCCCGCGAGTACGACGCCCAAGCGAGGACGGAGCTTCCTGGGGCGCCGGCAGCCGACCTCGAAGCGATGGTCGCGCGACTTGGGCGCGAACGGCAGGTCTCCGAGCTCGACGCCGGTGCGTCACGCTATGAGATCGAGCGGGAGCTCGGCCGGGGAAGCACCGCGACGGTCTACCTGGCTCACGACCGCCAGGTCAAGCGGATCGTGGCCCTCAAAGTGCTCCGTCCCGAGGTCGCGAGCGCCACCGACGCGCGGCGCTTCCGCAGGGAAATCGCGATCCTGGCCCAGCTCCACCATCCCCACATCCTTCCGCTCTACGACTCCGGAGTGCTCCCGGGCGGAAGGGGGCCCGCCGGTCTCTACTACGTCATGCCGTACATCCCCGGCGAGTCGCTGCGGCAGCGGATCGCGGGTACGTCACCTCTCGCTGTGGCCGAGGCCGTCGGCGTCGCGCGGGACGTGGCGGAGGCGCTGACTCACGCGCATGCCCGGGGGTTCATTCACCGAGACATCCGTCCGGAGAACATTCTACTCGACTCAGGGCACGCCCTCCTCGCCGACTTCGGCATCGCCGGCGTGCTCGAGACCGCCGGCGGCGAGCGGCTCTCGGCGTCAGGTGTCGTGCTTGGGGCGCCGCTGTATGTGAGTCCGGAGCAGGCAAGGGGCGACAGCCGGATCGACGGCCGGAGCGACATCTACAGCCTGGGTTGCGTGCTCTACGAGATGTTGGCCGGGGAACCGCCGTTCGGCGGTGCCACCCGCGCGGCCGTGCTGGCGCGCCATCTTGGAAGCCCGGTTCCCCCCATCCGGACCGTCAGGCCCGACATCGCGGACGGTCTGGAGCGGGTCGTGCTTCGGACCCTGGCCAAGCGGCCGGAAGATCGGTACCCGACCGCCCTCGAGCTCGCAGCGGCCCTCGAACGTAGCTAGCGACGCGCCCCCGCGCATACGGCGTAAGTTCATTCGCCGCAGCGAAGTAATGCCACGCCGCGAGTCGCCGGCGCAGGGTATGTTGGCTCATGTCATCGAGAAATGGCGCTGTCGGGCGAGCCGATCTGCCCCGCGAGCGCCTGTGGGCGCTTGGCGCCGCCGCGTTGACGACCGCGGAACTTCTTGCCATCCTGTTAGGAACGGGTGGCGGCGGGGTAGACGTCCGGGAACTGGCCGGCCGTCTACTCCAAGTCGGCGAGGGATCGCTCCGGCGGCTTGCCCGCCGGCCGCAAGCCGAGTTGCTGCGCATCCCGGGCATCGGGCCCACCAAGGCGGCGCGTCTCCTTGCCGCCTTCGAGCTGGGTGGCCGGCTCGCGCAGGAAACGCGCCCGCCCGTTGAGCGGATCCGGGAACCCGAGGACGTCGTCAGACTGTTCCAGGGCAGGTTGCGCGACCTCCAGGTCGAGGAATTTCATCTTCTCGCGCTGGACAGCCAGAGTCAGGTCCTCCGGGAAGTCCTGGTCACGCGCGGGCTTCTCAACAGTTCCCTGGTGCATCCCCGAGAGGTGTTCCGTGCCGCGATCGCGGAGGCCGCGGCGGGGATCATCGTCGTGCATAACCACCCGAGCGGAGACCCGACGCCTTCCGCCGAGGATCGGGCGGTCACCCAGCAGCTCTCGGCGGCGGGCCGACTGCTGGATCTGCCCCTGTACGATCACGTCATTATCGCGGGAGACCGTTTCGTGAGCTTCGCCTGCGCCGGCCTGCTGTGACCGGAACGCTGCCTGACCTGGCGCCCGACCTTCGGGCGGTCCTGGAGCGTCACGCCGATCGGCTCGATCTCGACCTGATCGACCGGGCGCTCCGCTTCAGCGCGTCGGCGCACCGGGGCCAGAAGCGGATGTCGGGCGAGGACTTCGTCTCCCACAGCATCGCCGTCGCGCTCATTCTCGCCGAACAGCTGCTGGACAGCACCACGGTCGCGGCCGCGCTGCTGCACGACGTGGTCGAGGACTCGGACGTACGCACCGAGGACATCGCACGGGAGTTCGGCGCCGAGATTGCCGGCATCGTCGATGGGCTCACCAAGATCTCGAGCCTGACGTTCCGCAGCTCCGCCGAAGAGCAGGTCGAGAACTACCGCAAGCTGCTCCTGTCGATCGCCAAGGACGCGCGCGTCATCATCATCAAGCTGGGCGACCGGCTGCACAACATGCGCACGCTCGAGCATCTGCCGCCCGAGCGGCGGAGCCGCATCGCGCTCGAGACCCGCGAGATCTACGCGCCGCTCGCGCACCGCTTCGGCATGGCCGGCATGAAGGCCGAGCTCGAGGACCTCGCGTTCAAGTTCCTCGAGCCCGAGGACTATCGCGAGCTGGTGAACCAGGTGCAGTCGAAGCGGGCGCAGCGCGAGCAGACCATTCTCAAGCTCCGCACGCCGCTCGAGCACGAGCTCCGGCGCGCCGGCATCGATGGCTTCGAGGTCACCGGCCGACCGAAGCACCTCTGGTCCATTTTTCAGAAGATGCGCAAGCGCAACAAGGGCTTCGAGGAGATCTACGACCTGATGGCCATCCGGGTCATCGTGCGCTCGGTGCCCGAGTGCTACCACGTCCTCGGCATCATCCACCACAACTGGACGCCCATCCAGGAGCGCATCAAGGACTACATCGCGAGCCCGAAGTCCAACGCCTACCAGTCGCTGCATACCACCATCTTCGGACCCGGCGGCCAGCTCTTCGAAGTCCAGATCCGCACGCAGGAGATGCACCGCACCGCCGAGTTCGGCATCGCGGCCCACTGGCTGTACAAGCGGGATGGCAAGCCCGACGAGCTCGACCAGCACCTCGGCTGGTTCCGACAGCTGCTGGAGCTCCAGCAGGACACGCACAGTCCCGAGGAGTTCCTCGAGTTCCTGAAGATCGATCTGTACCAGGACGAGATCTTCATCTTCACGCCTCAAGGCGACGTGAAGCGGCTGCCCAAGGGCTCTACGCCGATCGACTTCGCGTTCCACGTGCACACCGAGGTTGGCCTCAAGTGCCAGGGCGCGAAGATCAACGGCCGCATCGCGCCGCTGCACCGCGAGCTCAAGAGCGGCGATACGGTCGAGATTCTCACCGGGAGCGGTGCGAAGCCGAGCCGTGACTGGTTGAGCCATGTGCGGACGGCGCGCGCCCGGCACAAGATCAAGCAGTGGGTCAACCACGAGGAAGAGACTGTGAGTCTCACCCTCGGTCGGGAGATCCTCGCGCGCGAGGTGCGCCGCCGGCGGCTCGAGGCGCCTGACGACGCTCGGCTGGCCAAGGCGGCCGCGACGCTCTCGCTGGCCGACGGGCGGGGGCTCGAGATCGCGGTCGGCCGGGGCGACGTCAACATTGGGCAGGTCATCCGGGCGATGTACCCTGACCTGGGCTCGGACGAGATCCAGGAGCCCAAGGCCACCGTGTTCGGCCGGGTCATCGACCGCATCCGACTCGGCCGCGGCATCAAGATCCAGGGAGTGGACGGGCTGATGGTCCGCTACGCCCAGTGCTGCCAGCCAGTGCCGGGCGACTCGGTCGTCGGTTACGTCACGCAGGGGCGCGGCATCTCGATTCACCGGTCGGACTGTCCCAACCTGCTGACGCTCGCCGCGGAGGAGCGCCGGGTCGACATCGACTGGCAGGAGACGGCGGGCGAGTCCTTCGCGGTCCGCCTGGCGGTAAGCGGCGAGGACCGACGCGGCCTCTACGCCGACATCATGGAGGCGGTGAGCCAGACCGGTACCAATATCCGGGGCGCGGATCTGCATACGAAGGACGGCTCCGTCTTCGGCACCATCTTCGTCGAGGTGGACAACCTCCCGCACCTCGGCAAGGTCATGAAGGCCGTGCGCAAGGTGAAGGGCGTGACGGAGATCGAGCGCCGGGACTCACCCGGGAACTGACCGACGATCATCCGGCGCTCGCCGGCCGCGCCGTACAACCTGCCTTCAACGTCGCTGTATTACCGTTTCATCCCCTGGTCCAAGCCGCTTGTCATACCCGCCGGCCCGCCCGGCGCTCCTTGTTGCGGCCCCGAACCATCGCCCGGGCTCCTGCGTCCGTATTCCGCCGAGCTTTTCCGCCCCGCGCCCTAGGGCGAACGTGCGGGCGGATGTATAGTGTACGGCACGGCCGCGCCGCGGCATGCCCCGTCCCAACGCGCGTCCGCCGACTGCGCACCCCGTTTTCGGAGGCACTCATGCCAGACGACAAGAACGCCGATTTCAGCGACGTGGAAGGAGGCGGCTCCTCGACGGCACCTCCTGCCGGACGGACCTACACGGTTGTCAAGGGCGATTCGCTCTCCAAGATCGCCAAGCAGTTTTACGGTAATGCGAGCCAGTGGAAGCGCATCTACGAGGCCAACAAGGACGTCATCAAGAACCCCGACCTCATCTATCCCGGCCAGACCTTCAAGATCCCCGAAGGCTGACCGTTCAAGGAGCGTGACTATGATCCGGCTTCGCAGGATGGTGTGGGCCGCCGGCCTCGGCCTGGCCACGATGGGGATGGTGTCGTGCAAGAAGAAGGAGGCGCCGCCTCCCCCCGCCGCATCGGCGGCTCCGGCGCCGGCCCCCGCACCCGCACCGACGCCGTTCTCGGTGCAGGGCATCGACGTTGGGAAGAGCATCGGCGCGGACAAGAAAGTGACGGCCCCGTCGGCCAGCTTCGGACGGCATGACACGATCTACGTGTCGGTCTCCACTGACGGGGCGGCGCCGAGCAAGACCATCTCCGCCAAGTGGACCTTCCAGAGCGGCCAGACGGTGAAGGAGCAGTCGCAGACGATCGCCCCGACGGGCCCGGCCGCGACGGAATTCCACATCTCGAAGGCGGGGGCCTGGCCAGCCGGCAAGTACAAGGTGGAGATTCTGGTCGACGGCTCCTCTGCCGGCACCAAGGACTTCGAGATCAAATAGTGCCCGGTCATTGGATTCTCAAGACGGACGCGGATACCTACACGTTCGACCAGCTCGTCCAGGAGCGGCGAACGGTGTGGGATGGCGTGAGCAACGCGCTCGCGCTCAAGCACATCCGGAGCATGGCCAAGGGCGACCAGGCCTTCATCTATCACTCGGGTGACGAGAAGGCCCTGGTCGGGCTTGCGCGTATCGTTTCGGATCCGTATCCCGATCCGAAGAATGCCTCGCTCACGGTCATTGACCTGGAGGCGGGCGACCGACTCCCGCGTCCGATCACGTTGGCCGAGGTCAAGGCCGACCCGGCATTCGCGGAGCTCGGTCTGGTCAGGATGTCCCGTCTCAGCGTCATTCCCGTGCCGGGCGACCAGTGGACCCGGCTTCTGCGGATGGCCGGCGCGCGATAGCCCGGAACGCGGGTGACTGCCGTCACGGCGTGGCGGTTTCGACGTGAGCGTAGTGTGACAGTCGCGCCGGCATGGGGCCGCGCGCGCACGGACTCAGTGGAGGAGCACACCCATGGGATTCGCTCGGATGCTGCCGGCCGCGCTCGCGGCCGTCGCGCTCATTGGCTGCGGTGGGGGTCATGAGCGGGCCGAAACTGCCGTAGTCGACACCGCCGCGATGGCGAGAGACTCGGCGGCGCGCGCGGCGAGGAGCGGCGAGCAGCGGATCGCCAACGTGATGATCGGCAAACGGCTGGGCGCGGAGAATCGGATCGCGGAGCCGACGTTCCAGTTCGATCCGCCGGATACGGTGTACATCTCCGCCGAGATCCAGGGCGCGCCGAAGGAAGGAACGCTCTCGGCCAAGTGGGTGGCCCAGGGCAACAAGATTATGGACTCGACCACGCAGCAGATCGCATCCGGCGACACCGCGCGGAAGGAATTCCACCTGTCGCCCGCCAAAGGCTGGAAGCCGGGCACCTACATGATCAAGCTCTTCCTCAACGGCGACTCGGTACAGGCCAAGACGTTCGCCGTCCGCAAGTAGGAAGCGCCTCGTCGTGACCCTGAGCGCGCCCACCCGCCCGGCGATGCCGCCGACCTCGCACGTGCCGCGGCCGTACGCGGGACCTCCCAAGTCGGAGGTGCTCGCGATGCGGCGGGAGTACTGCCACCCGAGCACCTTCCTGTACTATCGCGAGCCCCTGATGCCAGTGGAGGGGTTCATGCAGTATCTCTGGGACGAGGCGGGGCGCCGCTATCTCGATATGTTCGCCGGCATTGTCACGGTTTCGTGCGGCCATTCGCACCCCAAGTTCGTGGAGCGGGTCAAGGCGCAGATCGACCTGCTGCAGCACACGACGACCATCTATCTGCATCCCAATTTGCCTCTCCTGGCCCGGCGCGTGGCCGAGCAGCTGCCGCCGGGGCTCGATGTCACCTACTTCGTGAACAGTGGGAGCGAGGCCAATGATCTGGCCCTGCTGATGGCGCGGGCGTACACCGGTGCCAACGATGTGATCGCGGTGCGCAACGGGTACCACGGTGGGTCGCCTTCCACCATGGCGTCCACCTCGCTCGACACCTGGAAGTTTCCGCAGCAGCTCAGTCCCGGCGTTCACCACGCGATCAACCCTGACCCCTACCGAAGCCCGTTCGGAGGCACGCCCGAGGAGGTCGCACACCAGAGCGCCGAAGACATCCGCGACCTGGTGCGGTTTTCCACGCCCGGCCGCCTCGCCGCGTTCATCGCGGAGCCGATCCAGGGCGTCGGCGGTGCCACGCATGGCGCGCCCAACTACCTGGCCGAGGCGTATGGGATCACGCGCGAGTTCGGCGGCGTGTGCATCGCCGACGAGGTGCAGACCGGCTTCGGCCGCACCGGAGAACACTACTGGGGCTTCGAGAACTTCGGCGTGGTCCCCGACGTCGTCACCATGGCCAAGGGGATCGGCAACGGCTGGCCGCTCGCCGCGGTGACGACTCGGCGCGAAATCGCGGAGGCGCTGACCCACCGCATCCACTTCAACACGTTCGGGGGCAACCCCGTGGCCATGGCCGCCGGCCTTGCCGTGCTCGACATCATCGATGAGGACGCGCTGCAGGAGAATGCGCGAGTGGTGGGTGCGCGGCTCAAGACCGGGCTCCAGGAGCTGCAGACCCGGCACCGCCTGATCGGTGACGTCCGGGGTATGGGTCTCATGCTCGGCTGCGAGCTGGTCCGCGACCGCGAAACGAAGGAACCGGCTGGCGCGGAGACCATCGCGGTGTGGGAAACCCTCCGCGAGCTGGGCGTGCTGGTGGGAAAGGGCGGACTGTTCGGCAACACGCTTCGCATCAAGCCACCACTTTGCATCACCGCGGCCGACGTGGACTTCACCCTCGAGGTGCTGGACGCGGCGCTTCGCCGGGTAGAGTAGCGGCCCCCACTCTTCGTTTCTCGCTCCGCTCGGATCAAGGCGACTCGCTGGCCTCGGTTGTAAACCCGATTTCCATTCGCAGCAGCACTCGCAAGTCCCGGCCACACGCGCGTCCCATGCCAAATCGGGCGCGTCACCTGCGCTCCCGCGTCATTCGGTGGCGTCGCCCGCGACGGCGGCCGGAGCCCACTCGACCTGCGTCATCTCGCCATCAGCCGCGAAGGCTGACCGCGAGTCGTCGCTGCCGGAGCGCGCGCTGCTGCCAGGCGACCGTCGCGCCCAGCACCACCAGGCTCAGCAACAGGATGACCGTGGCGAGCACGTCGATCTGGGGAGGAAAGGCCGCGCGCCGCGCGCCATATACGTAGAGCGGGTAGGTGACGCGGCTGCCCGCGTTGAACAGGGTGATGATGAAATCGTCGAGCGAGAGGGCGAAGGCGAGCATCGCGGCCGCGACTATTCCCGGCGCGATGATCGGCAGGGTCACGTGGGTGAACACCCGGAGCGGCGCGGCGCCCAGGTCCATGGCGGCTTCCTCGAGCGTCCAGTCGAACCCGCGGATTCTCGCTCGGACCGTGAGCGCCACATAGCTCACCGAGAACATGATGTGCGCGATGACGATGGTCCCGGCGCCGGTCGGCACGTCGAGGTCGAGGAAGAGACTCAGCAGCGACGAGCCCAGCACCACCTCGGGCGTCGTCAGCGGCAGGACGAGCAGGAGGCCGACCGCTCCGCGGCCGCGGAACCGGTAGCGAGTGAGCGCCAGCGCGATCAGCGTGCCCAGCACGGTGGCGACCGCCGTCGACACGGCGGCCACCCGCAGGCTCAACAGCATCGACTGGGTCAGCGCTCCGTAGGCGAATGGGTGGCGCCAGGCGTCCAGAGAGAATGACTTCCACACGAAGTTGAAGCGTCCGGCCGGGCGATTAAAGCTGTAAAGGATGATGACGCAAATCGGGAGGAACAGGTACAACAGGACCAGGCTCGCCACCCCGCCAAGGAGCCATCGTCCGAACCGCGCCATCACGCCAGATCCTCGGTGCCGAGTGCGCGGGCGTACAACACGACACCGACCGTGATCGCCGCCATCAGCACCACGGACAGTGCGGCCGCCAGCGGGTAGTCGCGCACCTCGAGGAACTGGTTTTGAATCACCGTGCCGATCATCTGCTGGTTCGGACTGCCCAGGAGCTGGGCGTTGATGAAATCGCCCGCCGCGGGGATGAAGGTGAGCAGGCTGCCCGCGAACACACCGGGCAGCGAGAGCGGAAGCACGACCTTCCGGAATACCGCCAGGGGCGTCGCGTAGAGATCCGCCGCGGCTTCGACCAGGCGCCGGTCGATCTTCTCGAGACTCACGTAGATCGGGAGGATCATGAAGGGCAGGAAGTTGTAGGTCAGTCCGCCAGTCACGGCGGCGGCGGTGTCGAGCAGCCGTCCCGTGTGTCCGAGCAGATGCAGACGCCGCAGCAGCCAGACGGCGGGCCCATCATCGTTCAGGATGGTCTTCCACGCGAAGGTCCGGACCAGGAAGGTCGTGAAGAACGGCAGCGCCACCAGCCCGAGCAGCAGGTGCTTCAGCCGGCCGGCCCGAAAGGCGATATGGTAGGCGAGCGGGTAGCCCGCCGCGAGCGCCAGCAGGGTCGCGACCAGGCCGTAGCGCATGGAGCGGAAGAAGTGGCTGCCGTAGGCCTCGATGCCGCGGACGTATGCCTCGTACCAGGGGCCGCCGGCGACGGAGGTCTGCACCAGCGTCGCCATGGGCACGACGAAGAACACGACGAGCCACAGCACGCCTGGCGCCATCAGCAGGTAGGGGGCAACGCGGCTTCCCCTCGCTCCGCCGGACGGGTGCCCCGACATGGCGCCGCTACGCTCCGATCGCGTCCTGGAAGAGGCGGTTGTAGTCGCGCTCCTCCTCGTCGGAGAGTGCTCGGAACACGTGAAGACGGCGACGTAGCGCGTCGGGTGGGTTCACCAGATCGCTGCTGGCCAGGGCCGGAGCGATCTTCCGCAGTTCGTCGCCTGCGCCCTTCACCGGCGAGAGATAGGGAGCCGCAGCGACGATTTGGGCGGAGTGGGCGGGTTCGTAGACGTAGTTCATCCAGGCCATGGCCAGGGCCTCGCGGTCCGACGTGCTGGGCACCATCATGTTGTCCGAATAGAGCATCGCGCCTTCCGCAGGCGCGATCCAGCGCAGGTTCGGATTGTCGGCCGCGAGGCCTTGGATGTCCCCGGACCAGGCGATGGCCGCCGCGATGTTCCCGGCCGCGAGGTCCTCGGCGTAGTCGTTGCCGGTGAATTTCCGGATCTGCCCCCTCTCCCGCGCCTGCTTGATGCGGGCCGCCGCCGCCTCGACCCCTGCCCGCGTCGCGTGCGTGGGGTCGCTTCCCATGCCCAGCATGACCAGGCCGATCGTATCCCGCATCTCGGTGAGCATGGTGACGCGGCCCTTGAGCCCAGGATCGAACAGATCGTTGATGCTGGTGAGCTCCCGGTCGGTCTTCTCGGGGTTGTAGCCGACGCCCGTCATGCCGGAGAGCCACGGCACGCTGTACCTGCGGCCCGGATCGAAGCTCACGTCCTTCACGTCGTCCACCAGGTTCACCTTGTTGGGAAACCGCCGATCGTCGAGCGGCGCGACGTAGCCCCGCCGGATCATCCGTCCCGCCATCCAGTCGGTGATGACGATGAGGTCGCGGTCAATGGTTCGGTGCCGCGCCAGCGGGCCCTCGATCTTGGCGAAAAACTCGGCGTTGTCGTTGATGTCTTCGGTGTACTCCGTGTGGATCCCCGTAGCCCGCTCGAAGTCCGCCACTGTCGCCCGGTCGATATAGAGCGGCCAGTTCGAGATCCGGAGCGTGCGGGGGCCGGCGGTGCCGCTGCTGCCGCCGCAGGCCGCGAGCACCCCGTTCTCCACCAGGAGGCCGCCAAGACCGAGCGCCGAGCGGCGAAGAAAGGCCCGTCGGGAGACTGTCCGGCCGGCCTGTGCTCCTGTATCCCCGCTGGGCGCGGACTGCCGTGAGGACATTGAGCGGCTCCCGACGGTCAATGCGGGCAGGTCAGCCGGGCACGGCAGCGGGCCGGCGTTCGGAGCCGGCGCGTAGGTCTGGGCCGCCGCCCGCCGGAGCCTCCACGCCAGCGAGGAGACGCGCCGCCTCGTATTCCCAGGCCACGCTGAGCGCGAGGCCCGGCTCGAGCGGCAGCGGCTGCTCGGGGTCCACGTGTGCGACGATCTCGGTCCCGTCCGTCAGCCGCAGCGTGCAGCGAACGACTGGTCCCTGAAACACGGCATGGCCGAGGACCACGGGCAGGCTGGCGACGTCGCCGCCGGCCTCACTGCCTCGAAGCACGCGCAGGCGCTCGGGCCGGACCATGATCGTGGCGCGCGTGCCGGGTGCGAGCGGCATCTCGCCTCGAGGCACCAGGACGAGATGAGCGCCGCCGACGAGCACGCGTGCACGCGGGCCGGAGGCATCCTGCACGACGCCGGGGATCAGATTGGCCGCCCCGATGAACTCCGCGACGAAGCCCGAGGTCGGGGCGTGGTAGATCTCGCGCGGCGTGCCGACCTGCTCCACGCGCCCTTCGTTCATGACGGCGATCCGGTCCGACATCGTCAAGGCTTCTTCCTGGTCGTGCGTCACGTAGACGAACGTGATGCCCACGTCGCGCTGAATCCGCTTGAGCTCGATCTGCATCGCCCGACGCAGCGTGAGATCGAGCGCGCCGAGCGGCTCATCCAGCAGCAGTGCGCCGGGATAGTTGGCCAGCGCGCGCGCGAGCGCCACCCGCTGCTGCTGGCCGCCGGAGAGCTGGGATGGTTTCCGGTCGGCGTACGGGGTGAGCCGCACGACGTCGAGCAGCTCCCGGACGCGACGGGTCGTTTCGGCGGTGCCGATGCGCAGACTCCGCGGCCCGAACGCCACGTTGTCGGCCACGGTCATGTGGGGGAACAATGCGAAGTGCTGGAAAACCGTATTGACGTTGCGTCGGTAGGGGGGAACCCGCGAGACATCCCGGCCCTCGAGCAGCACGCGGCCGGCACTGGGCTGCTCGAAGCCCGCGATCAGGCGGAGAGTCGTGGTCTTGCCGCAGCCCCAGGGTCCCAGCAGCGAGAAAAACTCGCCTCGGCTCACTGCCAGGTCCACGTCTCGCACCGCGACCGTGTCGCCGAAGCGCTTGACCACGCGCTCGAGCGCGACGACCGCCTCGAGCGGGCGGTCAGCCGTCGCGGAAGCATCGGGGTTGGACATTCGGCGCAATGTGCATCGCGCTCGGGGAGTTGACAACCGCGATCGTCCCCGGCAAGCTCCGACGCGCAGGCAGGCGTGACCCCCCGTGGCAACCGCATCTCCAGTCTTCCGAGAAGGTGACCTCATGCCCACGCTCGCGGCCGGCGAGCGGCCATCGAGCGATCGGCTGCTTGGCCGGGCACAGGAGATCGGCCAGGCGGAGCTGGCCCGGCTCCGCGATCGCACGCAGGGGTCGGCGGCGCTGTTCGAGCGCGCTGCCCGGACCCTGCCGTTCGGCGTCGTTTCGTCGTTCCAGAAGATGCAACCCTATCCGATCTACCTGACGCACGGGCGCGGCTGCCGCGTCTGGGACCAGGACGGGGCCGAGTATATCGACTTCCACTGCGGATTCGGGGCGATGATGGTGGGGCACGCCCACCCGCGGGTCGTCGAGGCCATCCAGGAGGCCGCCGGCCGCGGCACCCACTTCGCCGTCACCACCGAAACGGCCGTGGCCTATGCCGAGGAGCTATGCCGGCGCTTCAATCTCGAGATGCTCCGGTTCACCAACTCCGGCACCGAGGCCACGATGGATGCCATCCGCGTGGCGCGCGCCGCGACCGGCCGGGATGTCGTGTGCAAGATCGAGGGTTCGTATCACGGACATCACGACAGCGTGATGTTCTCGATCGTGCCCAATGCCGATATCATGGGCGGCCGTGACCGGCCGGCCAGCGCCCCGGTCTCCAGGGGCATGGTCAAGGATGCCGCCCGCTACATCCAGGTCGTGCCGTTCAACGACGCCGACCACTTGGCCCGGGTATTCGAGGAGCGCGGACAGGACATCGCCTGCCTCATCATGGAGCCGGCGATGATGAACGTGGGCATCGTGGTGCCTCAGGCCGGCTACCTGCGCCGCGTGCGCGAGCTGTGCACCAAGCACGGTGTGGTGCTCATCTACGACGAGATCAAGACCGGCTGTACGATCGCCGCGGGCGGCGCCACCGAGCGCTTCGGCGTGCAGCCCGATCTCGTCTGCGTGGCCAAGGCCATCGCCGGGGGATTGGCGGCCGCGGCGTTCGGCGGTCGGGAGGACCTCATGCGGCTGATCGAGCGCGGGGTCTCGCAGATGGGCACCTACAACGGCAATCCCCTGGTGTCGCACGTGGGGCTCGTGACCCTGCGTGAGGTGCTCACCGGTGAGGCGTACCGGCGTCTCGCCCGCCTGGGGAGCCGGCTCGTGCAGGGCTGCCAGGCCGCCATCGATCGCCACCGATTGCCCGCACACACGGTGGACCTCGGCGCGAAGGGATGCGTGTCGTACCGGCCCACGCCCATGAAGGACTACCGTGACTTTCTCGACACGCGCCCGGAGTTCTTCGCCGCCTCGTACCCGTGGCTACTCAACCGCGGCATCTTCATGACGCCAGGCGACGAAGAGCAATGGACGCTGTCCGTCCAGCACACGGAGGCGGAGGTGGACCGCTACATCGAGGTATTCGGGGAGTTCTGCGCGACGCTGGTGGCATGAAGGGAATAGGGGCACCCCCGAACAAACCCCGGCAGTGTATATTTCCCCGATGGCGTCCCCCCGATTCGAAGTCGTCGCCCCGTTCGCGCCCGCCGGTGATCAGCCCAAAGCCATCGCCGAGCTTACCGCCGCGCTGCGGCGAGGCGACAAATATCAGACGTTGCTCGGCGTGACCGGGTCAGGCAAGACGATGACCCTGGCGCACACCATCGCGAACTACGGCAAGCCTACGCTGGTCCTCTCGCACAACAAGACGCTGGCGGCCCAGCTCTACGGCGAGCTCCGCCAGTTCCTGCCACGCAACGCGGTCGAATACTTCGTCTCCTATTACGACTACTACCAGCCCGAGGCCTACGTCCCGGCCACCGACGTTTACATCGAGAAGGACGCCTCGATCAACCAGGACATCGAGAGTCTGCGGCTCCGGGCTACGTCCAGCTTGATGGAGCGGGAGGATGTCGTCATCGTCGCCACGGTGAGCGCCATCTATGGCTTGGGCGATCCGATCGAGTACCGGAAGCTGATGGTCACGGTGCGTCGGGGAGAACAGCGAGGGCGGGACGACATCCTGAGTGAGCTGGTCCGCATCCAGTATGGCCGGAACGACGTGACGTTCGAGCAGGGCACGTTCCGGGTGCGGGGCGACTCCATCGAGATCTTTCCCGCGTACGCGGAGCAGGCGATCCGTATCGAGCTCTGGGGCGACGAGGTGGAGCGCATCAGCAAGATCAACCCGCTCACCGGCGATACCATCGCCCAACTCGAGCAGTGCGCCATCTATCCGGCCAAGCACTTTGTCACCGAGCGGCCCAAGATCGAGCGGGCGGTCACCGCCATCCGCGCCGAGCTGGCCGAGCGCCTCGCGGAGCTGCGGGGGGCGGGGAAGCTGTTGGAGGCGCAGCGGCTCGAGTCGCGCACCAACTTCGACATCGAGATGCTGCTCGAGGTGGGCACCTGCGCCGGGATCGAGAACTATTCGCGCCCGTTGAGCGGACGGCGCGCAGGCGAACGGCCGGCCTGTCTGTTCGACTACTTCCCGCCCGACTTCCTCGTCGTGGTGGACGAGTCGCACGTGACGCTGCCGCAGATCGGCGGGATGTACAACGGCGACCGGGCGCGCAAGCTGACCCTGGTCGAGTACGGCTTCCGCCTGCCCTCGGCGCTCGACAACCGGCCGCTCCAGTTCGACGAGTTCATGGCGCTGGTCCCGCAGCTGATCAACGTGTCGGCCACTCCCGGCGACTTCGAGCTCCAGCTCGCGCAGGGCGTCGTGGTGGAGCAGATCATCCGGCCCACCGGCTTGGTCGACCCGGAGGTCGACATCCGGCCGGTGCGCGGCCAGGTGGACGACCTGCTGCACGAGATCCGCGCTCGCGAAGCGCGGCACGAGCGGGTGCTGGTCACCACGCTCACCAAGCGAATGGCCGAGGACCTGACCGATTATCTGCAGCAGGCGGGCGTCCGCGTGCGGTACCTGCACTCCGACATCGACGCGATCGAGCGGATGGAGATCCTGCGGGGGCTCCGGCTCGGCGACTTCGATGTGCTGGTCGGCATCAACCTGCTGCGTGAAGGTCTCGACCTGCCGGAAGTGTCGCTGGTCGCCATCCTCGACGCGGATCAGGAGGGATTCCTGCGCAGCGACCGGTCGCTGGTGCAGACCATCGGCCGGGCGGCGCGTCACGTGAACGGGCGGGCGATCATGTACGCCGACCACATCACCGGGTCGATGCAGCGGGCGCTGGACGAGATGACCCGCCGCCGCGAGCGGCAGCAGCAGTACAACGCGGAGCATGGAATCACGCCGACCTCCATCATCAAGTCGATGGAGCAGGTCCGGCTGTCCACCCACGTGGCCGACGCCCGCACCGAGCGGCCCGACCCGCGCGCCGCCGGCCCGGACGCGCTGGACCTGCACGATCCGGCGCGCCGGGCGGCGCTGATCCAGTCGCTGGAGCGGCAGATGCGCGAGGCCGCGGCCAATCTCGAGTTCGAGCTGGCGGCAACGCTTCGAGACCAGCTCAACGACATCAGGGCGATGACCGCGCCGGATGTTCGGCGCGCGCCGGCGGCCCGGGTTCGGCGGCGCGCGTGATCCGCGAGCTGACGCAGGACCAGTTGCAGGCGGAGGGCGAAACGCTGGGGCGCGCGCTGCCGCCTCGCACGCTGCTCGCGTTCGAGGGCGACCTGGGCGCCGGCAAGACCACCTTCATCCAGGCCATCGCGCGGGGGCTCGGCGTGGGTGCGCCGGCCACCAGTCCGACGTACGCGTTGGTGCATCGCTATCGCGGGCGGCGGGGGCCCGTGTTCCACCTCGATTGCTATCGGCTCCGCTCGGACGACGAGGCGGCCGACCTGGACTGGGAGGGTCTGTTGACGGAAGGCGACGCGATACTGGTCGAATGGCCTGAGCGCGCGGGCGCGTGGCTGCCCGTGCCCGCCTGCCGGTTCCGCCTGCACCATCTGCCGGACGAATCGCGGCGAGGGCTGGAGGCGCTCTGATGCGGCTCGCGATCGAGACCGCGACCGACCGTGCGTCGGTCGCCATCGGCCACACGGCGGACGACGCGCGCCAGCGGACGATCCTGGGAGCACGGCGGCAGGCCGCGGAACTCGTCCCGGCGATCGACGATTTGCTGCGGGAGGCCGGCGTCGGGCTCGTCGCGGTGACCGCCATTGTGTTGAGCGATGGTCCCGGCAGCTTCACCGGCCTTCGGGTGGGCGCAGCCGTGGCCAAGGCGCTGGTGCAGGCGAGAGGGATTCCGCTCTGGGTCGCGCCATCGCTCCTGGTGCGCGCGCGGAGCGTCGCGTGCCCTGGCGAGACGGTCGTCGCGGTGGCCGATGCGCTCCGGGGTGACGTGTACGCCGCCGGCTATCGCTTCCAGGGAGACGCGATCCGCACCCTGCTCGCGCCGTCGGTATACCGGCCGTCGGCGCTGGTCGAACAGGGGCTCCGTCCCGACCGCCTCGTAGGCGATGCGCCGGCGGCGGGGGCGCGAGTGCTGGAGGATGGTTTCGGGCGCACCCTGATCGGGGGCGACGATGGCGCCCCACACGCACGAGTGCTGCTCGGCCTGCTCGATGAGTCCGGCGGCGCGAGGCGAGTGGATCCGGTCGAGGGCTGGCAACCGGAGTACGGCCGCCCCGCCGAAGCGCAGGCACGCTGGGAGATGGCGTATGGACGCCCCCTACCGGATTCGTTCGGCCTCGCCGGCTGACGTACCCGCGCTCATGGCCATCGAGCGGCGTGCGTTCAGCGACCCGTGGAGCGAAGCCAGCTTCCGCGAGGCGCTCACCTCGCCCTGGACCTTCGGCGTAGTCGCGGAGACCCACCGCGGCGTCACGGGCTATCTGGTGGGCCGGGAAGTCGCAGGCACGGGCGAGGTGTTGAACCTCGCGGTGGCCCCGGAGTTCCGCCGGCGGGGTGTGGGCGGCGCGCTGCTCGATGCCGGTCTCGCCGCCTTCCGTCGCCGACGGGTGGACGAGGTATTCCTGGAGGTCCGCGAGTCGAACCGGTCGGCGCAGGCGCTCTATCTCGGCTACGGGTTTCGCGCCGTGGGCCAGCGGGCAGCCTACTACCGGAACCCCTGCGAGGACGCGCTCGTGCTGCGCCTCGAGATGGCGCAACGCGCCTGAGCCCTGCGCGATTCGGTCGGACGGCGCGCTGGTTTGGTTGACGGTCCCCGTGCGCGACCTACATTTTCCGCGAGTCCACAGGCGTGGCCCGCGACAGAACCCAGGAGGTGCATGTGAGCCGGAGTCTGAACAAAGCGATCCTGATCGGGAACCTCGGCGCAGATCCGGAGGTTCGCAGCACCTCCAACGGGTCCCGTGTCGCGACCCTGTCCGTCGCCACCAGCCGGCAATGGAAGAACCAGGCCGGCGAGAAGCAGGAAAAGACCGAGTGGCACCGGGTCGTGCTGTGGAACAACAAGGGGTCCAACCTCGCCGACATCGCCGAGCGGTACTGCAAGAAGGGCGACAAGGTCTACGTGGAAGGCAGCATCGAGTACCGCTCCTGGCAGGATCGCGAAGGACAAACGCGGTACACCACCGAAATCACGGCGCGTGAGCTGATTCTGCTCTCGGGCCGGGGCGATGGCGGCGAATCCTCCTTCACGCCGGCCAGCAAGGTCGGCGCAGCCGCGGCCGCCGCCACGCCCAAGGGCAAGGAGTCGTTCGAAGATTTACCCGAGGCGCTCGACGCCGAGGACGACGACCTGCCCTTCTGAACCACGGCCGGCCGCGTCGCGGCCGCCCGTGGGCTCCGCCTCCTTCCGCCCGCTCGTCTGGCCGGGT
>JBQCGH010000101.1:0-3071 GCA_051955835.1 Gemmatimonadales bacterium | reverse complement strand
AGGTGAACCGCCGCAGCGGGAGCTGGCGCTCGCGCTCGAGCGGGTCGCGCAGCGTCTCACCTTCCACGTAGGGCATGACGTAATAGAGGAAACCGCCGGCCGGTGGCTCACTCAAGTCCTCACGCCCTCGACCACCGAGAGGTGCGTATCGGTCGGGACGACGCGCCGCAGCCGGAACCCTGACCGGTTCAGCAAGTCCCGGAACTCCGCCCGAGTGCGCTCCCGGCCACGGGGAGTCAGCACCAGCATTTCGAGATCGAGCAACTTGCCGAAGTGCGCCCCGTTACCGGGCGGGATCACCGCGTCAACGATGAGCACTTTCCCGCCTGGCCGCAGCGCGCGGTGACAGTTCTTGAGGATCTGTAGTGCCCGCTCGTCATCCCAATCGTGAATGATGTGCTTCATGACGTGGGCGTCGGCTCCCTCCGGAATGGACGCGAAGAAGTCGCCGCTGACGACTTGGCAGCGGTCGGCGATGCCGCGCCCGTGGAGCAGCTCGAGCGCTCCGGCCGTCACGTGCGGGAGGTCGAACAGGATGCCGCGCATCTTCCGGTTCGCTTTGAGAATGCTCGTGATCAGAAGACCGTGGCCGCCGGCGACGTCCACCAGCGTGCCGATTCCGGAGAAGTCGTAGGCCGCGAGCACCGCCTTGGACTCGAAGGTGCTGATCGATGTCATCGCCGCGTCGAAGATCGCCGCGGCTTCCGGCATCTTCGCGAAGTACTCGAAGATGGGCATGGCGAAGACATGGTCGAAGGCCGGCTCGCCGGTGTGCACGCTGTGGCCAAGCTCTCCCCAGGGCCGCCACGTGCTGTCGTGCCCGACGAATCGAGCATAGCCACCGAGCGCTTCGGGCGAATCGGTGCGGAGCAGCTTGCCGAGTGGGGTGAGCCGGAATCTCCGTTCTCCGACCTCGGCGAAGATCCCTACGCTCGCCAACGCGCGGAGCAGCCGATAGACGCCGTCTTCCGAAGCGTTCGCCGCGCGCGCGATGGTGGCGACGGACTTGGCCCCGTCCTTCAAGAGGTCGGCGATGCCGAGCTCGGCGGCGACGGCAATCGCCCGACTCACATATTTGCCGGCCGTGAGGTTCATCAGGGCCATCGTGTCGGACGGCTCCTGCGCTCGGGCCCCTCTCGCTTTCGCCATGTCGTCTCCTCCTCGCTCAGGTCCAACATTTACTCCGCCCCCTTCAGTCGAGCCCGTACTTCGGTGATCCAGTTGAGCACCACGGCAAGGCGGCGCGCTTCGGGGCCGGCGGACTCCTCGGTGCGTCGCAGCATGATGAACGAGCGGCCATCGGGGCGGACACCGTAACCCTGGTGCCACGGCGTAAAGACGAAGGGCGCCGTGCCGAACAGCGCCTGCCGCCCGGTGATCTGGAAGTCGGTCGTTCCCCCGACCTCGACCGCCGTCATGGTGTCACCGCGCGCCACGTAGAACAGCTCCCGTCCGGTGGGCCCCCACACCGGGTTGCTCCCGCCCGCCGGCGAGACCTGCCAGCGGGCGCGGCCCGGATCCGGCACCGGCCGCACGTACACTTCTTCCTGCCCCGACTCGATGGAGACGTAGGCGATCCAGCGGCCGTCGGGCGAGACCGCCGGCATGTACTCGTCCGCGTGGCCAGTGGCGACCGGGATCGGGGTGCTGTCGCCCTGGAGCCGCCGCAGGTATACGTCGCGGATGCCCGGCACCGTTCCGGTCCGATACCCCAGCCAGTGGCCGTCGCGCGACCAGCTCGCCTCGTCGATCTGTGCCGTGTCGTTGGGGAACAGACGCACCGGCTTGTCGCTCCCGTCGGCGCGGAGACGGTACAGGTGGGTGCCGTGCTCCATGTCGGAGCTGTAGCTCAGCGAGCGGCCGTCCGGCAGCCAGGCGGCCCGGTAGTTGACGGCGCCGGTCGTGAAGGTGAGCCGGGTGAGCGGCCCGGCATCGAGCTGCTTGACCCAGAGCGTCGTGCCGGATCCCTCGGGTGTCGCCACGGCGATGCTGCGCCCGTCGGGCGACGGGTCGGCGCTGATGAAGACTCCATGCCAAGCGGGATCGAGCACCCGGCTCCGCCCGCTGCGGTCCACGTCGACTACGGTCGCGACGCCGGCGAACGGATTGGTGGGCAGGTACACCAGGGTCCCGTCGTCGGCCAGGGCCAGCTCGCCGATGACGCCGATCTCCACCTCGACGCCGCTCAACAGCGACACGGGGGGACGGGTGAGCCGGCGATGCCGGAGATCGAACGGGGCGCCCACCACCGTGCCGTCGGTGCGTACGGCGATCAGGATCCCGTCGGGAAGCAGCGTCGCATGGGTGGCGTTCGCGAGGAGGGTGTCTTCCTTGTGGGTCTCGAGGTCGATCGCGACGATGGCGGGGCCTGCGCAGGTGTTGCCGCAGCGGGTGAGCACCAGCACGCGGTTGTCGAGCAGCGCGGCCGGGTAGCCCAGTCCGCCCCTGACCGGCGGCGGGACGAGTACCGTCGGGCTGCCGCCGTCCTGGCCCACTAACGACACGTTGTAGTCC
The DNA here is from genome assembly GCA_051955835.1 of Gemmatimonadales bacterium. Lineage (GTDB taxonomy): Bacteria > Gemmatimonadota > Gemmatimonadetes > Gemmatimonadales > GWC2-71-9 > CAVVWJ01. The sequence goes on along the minus strand of JBQCGH010000101.1, from coordinate 557 downwards.
GCCCCGGTGTAGACGATCCGGCCGTCGGGAAGCCAGAGCCCGCTGGGCAGCGCGAGCTGGGCCCGGTCGGCCAGGAGCACCGGCGCGCCTCCCGATACCGGCACCTTGTACATCTTGGCGCCGGCAAAGAAGCCGATCCACTGGCCGTCGGGGGAGAAGAAGGGGCCGTCGCCGCCGTCAGTGCCGGCCAGGGTCCGGGGCTCGAGGTCGGCTCGGTCGCGCACCGCCAGGCGGGTGACGTTGTTGCCGGCCCGGGTGACGAAGGCCATGCGCGCGCCGTCGCGGCTGATGGCCAGCGAGGTGCCGTAGAAGCCGGTGAAGTTGACCCGCAGATCGGGGATGTCGAGCGTGAAGCGCGCCACCGGCTCGGGGTGAGGCCGAGCGAGGCGCAGTGCCATCGCGACCCCCACGTCGGGTGCGATGGCGGCGAGTGCCGCGAGCGCCGGCACGAGCCACCCGCGGCGCCGCGGCCCCGCAGCGGCAGGGGGGCGGAAGGTTGTGAGGAGGGTGGCATAGACGTGGATAGCCCCCCCGAACACCTCCGCGGGGGGTTACAT
>JBQCGH010000100.1:0-18221 GCA_051955835.1 Gemmatimonadales bacterium | reverse complement strand
GCTTGCCGCGATGGTCGAGTTAGCCGGCAAGTCGAAGGTCGAGAGGCGCGCGTGACCCAAGCTGAATACGATGTGCTCGCGGCGATTGAGGAGGGTACGTCGGTGTTCCGCCCCCAGGACGTGGGACCGGGAATCGAGGCCGCGTTCGAACGGACGTTTGAGGTGCTGCTCGCACTGCGCAGCCACGGCTGGATCCGGCTGCCGGACGGCCGCATCGCCCGGGATCGCGCCGGCCGTGTCATGCTGGCCGGGCCGTGCGACCTGACGGATGCTGGTCGTAGGGCGCTTGCGCAGGAGCGGCAGCTGGGGCCGCGGCTCTGACGAAGCGCGCGTCCTCGCATGCACCTAGGAGGTGACATAGGCAGCACGGGAGCCTCCTGGCGTCCCCGAGTGTGATCCGGCTCACTTCCGCGACAGTCGATTCTCGTCAGCATTCCCGCATGGATACGCGCGACCTGAACCATCTACAGGCGCACGTACTGCGCCTTCAGTTAGAGAGCGCCGCTCTCCGTGAGACCTCGCGGGGACTGCAGCAAGCCTCCGTCGCTCTTCGATCCCACGCCGATCAATTACGCACCAGAGCTGGCGCCGCTGGCTCTTGGACCCCCAGCGCGAGACTCCTGAGCAGACCTCCTGGAGGTCACATGCAACACACAACCAATTCCAACCGCCCTGCGCACCTGCGGCGGGCGGGCTCGGAAGGGCCGAGAAACACGCCCACGGAAAATGAGCGGCTGGAGGCCAGCCGCGCGGACAAGGATCGTCCGCTCGTCTTGATCGTGGACGACCACGGCCCACTGCTCCAGATGATGGCGCGATGGCTAGCGCAGGAGGGATACGAGCTGCTGCTCGCGAGTGATGCTCGCGCCGCGCTCGATCTTGTTGAGCGTGCGGGTCGGCACCTCAGTGCTGCCGTGGTCGATGTACGCCTGCCCGGGCTGGATGGACCTGGCCTGGTGAGGGTGCTGAGGCACCGCCGTACCGGTCTGCCCGTCCTCTATATCACGGGGTACGCGGAAGACGAGCAGCAAAGGCAGCTGCGGGATCCGGTGCTCACCAAGCCCTTCGTTCCGGAACAGTTGGCCGGACGAGTTCGGAACATGCTGGGCGGCTCGAATCGGCCGAACAGCACAGATCCGATGTAAGGATGCTGCGACGACGAGTGGGGAGCACGGGTACCACCGGACTCATATAAGCCGAAACGAGCCCCTACGCCCGCCCGAGGTCAGCCATGGTTCGTCACCGCAAGGCCTTTGTCCTGCTGCTTATCGCCGAATACGGCACTCGCAGCGTGCGGAGCCTTTGCCCACCTGATTAAACTTGGAGAGAGAGTCAAAGGGGAGTCTGGGTGCACTCAGGGGGAGAATGGAATCCGCCGCCAATAACGGACGCGGTGATTCGCGACTGGATGAAAACGCAGGGCCTACCGGTTGGCTCCACGCGCTACTACCCAGAAGACGAGGTTTATGCCTGGAGACACGAGGTGGCCGAGGTGGCCGCTGGCTCCCCCACCTTGTGGATCGCTCGCCCCGTTCTCGAAGAGAACGATCCGGCCTCGCTCGTGGCGGCGCTGGCGCGCCTGGGCGTTAGTGAGCGGATGCGCGCCGCGCCCAAGGCTCGCTTTTTGATAGTGCAAGAGGACCTGGAAATTTGCGTGAGGCCGTGGGGACACGGTCCCGACCGCGGACAGTAGCCGGAGCGCCTCCGCCTGCTCCCGTGCAGCGGTGGCCCGAGCGCGGAGTTCGCGGCCTCGGGCTCGCGCCCAGTTTAGCCTCCCACTGCAGCCCGCCAAGGTCCGTCATGCTTCAACATGGATCGCACCCCCGGAGCAGCATTCCGTGTAGCTTTCTCCCTTGCCGCTCAGCCTGGACCTGCCGAAATTCTGCACAGCACAAACCTGAGCATGCGTGATGCCTGCCGACGCTCCTGACGATCCCGTCGAACGATCCTTCCGTCTCCAGCTCGTCAGCGCCAACATCCGGCGCAGCCTCGCGGACCTGCGCGCGAACGGGGAGCGTCTGCGGCAACGAAGCCGCGAGCTGCGAGACCAGCTCCGTCAACTGCTCAACCCGCCTCCCCCCACTAGCACCGCCTGAAGTTTCGCTACTGGGACCCGGCGTTTGTCATTCCGGTGGTAGCCGCTGTCGGCCTATTGCTTCCGGGGCTGCGATCCCGAAATTTGGGGCTGAGCCTTGGCCCGAGCCTGCACCACGCGCGACTTGTCCCGCGTCAAAGAGCGGTCTCTGGAACTCCTCCGCGACAGCACCGCGCTACGCGAGCGGGTTGATCGCCTGCTGCACGAGAGCGCGGAGGTGATCGAACGGGCTCAAGCCGCGCGTGAACGCGGGTGGACGACTCTCGACCACTTGCGTGCGCCGGTGTCTCGCCGCCGTCGCTAGGCCGTCTAGCTTCCTGGCTTCTCTCGACCGGCTCGGCGAGCCCTCGCCACAGCCACCGTGAATTGCCGGTGATTCAGGGTGCGGCGTTCGCTCCCGACCTCGACTTCTATACGTGAGGGGCGACCGAGGCCGCCACGCTGGCGGTAGATGATCGTCGCCTCCCCCCGAAGGCGATCACCCCCATACTCAAAGTCGATCAGGACCGTATCTCCCGCCTCTAAAGCGTCGCTGTCCATGCTGGTAGACCTTTGCCGGTTATCAAGAGTGATCCCTGCACGCAGGGGGAGGGGCGCCGGGAAGCTGTTCAAGCCGGTTAGCTCCCGGCGCACCCAGCGCGCTCATTTCTTCATGCTCTTCATGCCGGAATCAGCAGGCGGAGTGATGGTATAACCCTGTGACTTGAGAACGGGCACGAAATCGAAGTAGGACCGTTCCTCCACGATCTGGTTGCCGTGCCAAAGGTCGTCGTTCATGCCCTGGATATCGACTTTCTTATGCGTCGACTTGTGAGTGCCCTCGAATCGCCAGTGCGTGTAGACGTGGTCGCCGCTCTGTCGAACGTCTAAGACGTGAATCGTAAAGTCGGGCCAATCCACCGCTAAACTCTTGACCGTTTGCTTAACGTCTTCCGGTCCACGGACGGAGTCTGGGCTGCCGTTAGTATACGACGTCGCGGTCGGCCCGAATGCCTTTGACGCAGCCTCACCGTCGTGCTTCATCCATCCTTCGGTAAACATCTGTTTTGTGATTGCGACTCGATCGCCCGCTTGCGCCGCTAGGCTTGTTGTCATACTGGGTACAGCAGACAGAGCCGAAATGACGAGCATCAGCGTGGCACGAGACATGGCGCCTCCGGGAATGGGATTTGGAACTCCACGCGTACAACCAATGCTACAACCTCGCAAGGACCGCTTGCCTGGCTGCCCGTACGCCAACGTACAAACCTCTAGGCGGCATAACGCCTCCGTACAGCGCATCGGGGTTAGCCGTGCAATTGACGCATCCGGTGCCGCACCGTATCTGTAGCCACCGCACGCTCGAGAAAGCCACGCACGCGTAGCCCAAGGGTAGCAGAGCCGCTACTCACTTTGCGACAGGATGGCTCACGCGGGCCAGACGGCCACTGCATCCCTCTAGGAGGTACACTCATGCGAAAGCGCTTGATCCTTGTGCTCGCGATGTCGGCCTCCCCGTGGTATGCCGCCGCCGTTGCGCAGCAATCGAAAGATGAGGCGGCCATTCGCGCGCAGGAGGCGCGCTGGCGGCAGGTTGTCGCCCGCAAGGACACGGCGGCGATTAAGACCTTCTATACGAAGGACGGCATTTACGCGCCCGACAATGCGGCGGCCCCCTATTCCGGGAGCGACTCAGTCAGTGCTCGGTGGTCACGGGAGTTTGAATTTCCAGCGTTCCGGCTTGAGCGCACGCCCACCCAGATCAACATCGCCTCGTCCCGTGACTTAGCCGTGGAAGTAGGGACGTACCGCGTGCATCTGATCTTGGACGAGAAGCCCTATGACGGCCATGGCAACTATATGACGGCATGGCGCAAGGTCGGAGGGGATTGGAAAATTGCATCGTACATATGGAACGCGGACACGTCCGGTCATCGACGCCTTTGTGAGCGCAAGCCAGTACCCACAAAGAACAAGTAGATCCAGACGTAAAACCTACAATTCCCAGCACGTGACATTGCTCGCCGCTCACGCAGGACAGTGGAGAGCAGCCGCCCGCGACGGGAAGACGGCAGAGCAAGCGACACCAGTGCTCCACCGTCTGGAGAAGTGAGGGAACCTAGGAGGTTGGGTTAGCCCTCCAGCGCCCCGGCGGACAAAGCACCGAACTACGTGTCGTCGACGGAGGCACCGTCTTCGGATTCCTGGACCGGTGAGATCACGTTCCCGGCAATGTGCGTGTTTGACGCGCGACAGAACGCGATTGGACGTTGGGGTAAAGGACCCTACATCGCGGCGATGTCGGATCCTCTCCATGACCGGTGGCGTGCCTGATAGAAGGCATCCGGGAAGATTGCCGGGAGAATCGCGAAGACCCCAAGCGTTTGACGGCCTACGGCGGCGGGCAGCCTCTCTTGCGCAGCCTCCCGATCGGGACGACTTTTCTGCCTCCGAACCATGCTCCCTCGACGAACCGCCATGGACTCCCCGCCTTGACCGCCCACGGACCGCAGGGCGATCGCCCTGCCGGAGGGTACACCGTGCTCGTCGTAGACGACGAGGAGGCCGTGCGCCGGCTCGCCGTCCGGATGCTCACCTGGACCGGCTATCAGGCGATCGAGGCGCGGCATGGTCGCGAGGCGCTGGCCGCCATCGAGCAGCACAACGGGCCCGTGCACCTCATTCTCACCGACATCAAGATGCCCGGGATGAACGGACGGGAGCTCGGCCGCCAGGTGGAGCGGCGCTGGCCCGGAAAGCCGATTCTCTACATGTCCGGCTTCGCCTCCGAGGTGTTCCAGGGCGGGCTGCTCGAGCCCGGGGCGCCGTTTCTCGCGAAGCCGTTCACGCAGGAAGATCTCGCCGCCAAAGTTCGATCGCTGCTTGAGGCGGCCGGCTAGCGCTCAGCCGGTCGGCCCTCCGCATCCCCCAAACGCCCGCGTAGGACTCCGAGTACCAAAGACGTATGCGGTCGCTTGCGCACCTCCCATCAACCGGTCCGTCATGGTAAAATTGTCTCCCGAGCCCAGGTCATAAGCTGCAGCCGCTTGCGTTTGCGGCGGGGCGATCGAAGTGCAAGTCGCGGGTGCCAGCGGCATTCCACGGCCGGCATCGCCTCGATCGCCAGGCTCGGGCGTTCCCGGCGGGCGACTGCAACGGGGTGTGGTACGCCGTCGGCACACCACGCGCTGTCAGGGGGCCCGGCACGCTGCCCTGGGATGGGCCAAGCTGCTTCGTAAGTGGCATAAATGTTGATCTTTCCAGCACGTTCCCGTAGGCTTCGCCCTCATCAAATGCGTCCACGAGGTCACAGCGAGATGACGACAGCCGGACTTGAGGTCCCGCGTTCCCGGGTAGGGCCAACGCCGGGCGGCGGGTCCGAGGCACCGTTGCGCATCATCTGCCCGACGTACTGGTACCCCCAGCACGCGACCGATACCCAGGCGACCTACGTCCACGACATCAACCGCCATCTGGTCCTGCGGGGCCATTCGGTGACGGTCGTGACGCCGGGTGGGGCCTCGCTACCCGCGGTCGACAAGTTCGACGGGGTCGAGGTGATCCGGTTCCCCATGGAGCTGCCGGTCGACCTGACGTACGGGCGGGTAGCGCAGAGCCGGGTGAATTTGGTAGCAAAGTTTGCCCGGGTGGCCGTCATGGCCCAGTACCTCGAGGCGCAGTACCGGGCCACGATCAACGTCGTCCGCGAGCGCGGGGCCGACGTGATCCACGCGCATTGGGCCATTCCGACCGGGCCCGCCGCGGTCCAGGCCGCGCGCAAGCTCGACCTGCCGAGCGTCATCACGATGCACGGCGGCGACGTCTATGTGAATCCCGAACAGGGCTACGATTTTCCGACGCGGTGGTACGTCCGGCCGCCGCTGCGCTGGACGCTGCGGCATACCGGCGCGCTCACGGCGATCACCGAGGATTGCCGGCAGCACGCGCTCCGCGCGGGCGCCCCGGATGAGAAGGTACACCTGGTGTTCAATGGCACCGACCTGCGGCGGTTCAGTCCCGCGCCCGGCGGCAAGCCGGTGGACCCGCGGTTCGGCCCGCAGATGGTGTTCGCCTGTCGGCAGCTGTTTCCCCGCAAGGGCATCCGGTTCCTGATCGAAGCGGCGGCGCAGCTCACGCCACGCTTTCCCGCGCTCAAGGTCGTGGTGGCGGGCGACGGGTTCGAGCGTCCGGAGCTGATCAAGCTCGCCGAATCGCTCGGCATCGCGGATCGGGTCACGTTCCTGGGCTGGGTGCCGAACAGCGAGCTGCCGCCGTACTATCGCGCTGCCGCGATCTCGGTTATTCCGTCGCTCGAGGAAGGCTTCGGTATTCCCGCCGCGGAAGCGATGGGCTGCGAGACGCCGGTCGTGGCGAGCGACGCCGGGGGACTTCCGGAGGTCGTCGAGCACGGCGTGACCGGCCTCATCGTGCCACGAGGCGACTCGACGGCCCTCGCCGAGGCGATGGGACGCCTGCTCGGCGACCCGGCCCTGCGCGCCCAGATGGGCCAAGCCGGGCGCGAACGGTCGCTCCGGCTGTTCGACTGGGACCGCACGGCGGAACAGTTCGAGCGGATCTACGCCCAGGTGATGGCGAGGACGAGTCGGTGACGGATCGGCTGTTCGCGTTTCGCTGGGATGTCGATCATCGGGTGTGCGTCACGGACGGGCTGCCCCGCATCCGGACCGTGTGCCGCGACTTCGGCGTCCCCAACACCTTCTTCATCAACCTGGGCCGGTCCACCAACCTCCGCGAATGGCTGGGGAAGGGGATCACCCGCTCGAAGGCAAAGCTCGCCGATCGCGACGCGGTCCATCTCATCAAGAAGACCGGCTGGCCGCGCTTCCTGGTCGAGAGCGCGCTGGCGCGCCCGGTCGGCCTTCGGTTCATCCCCGAGATCCAGGCGCTACACTCGGAGGGCCACGAGCTGGGCCTCCATGGGGGCATGGACCACGTCGTCTGGAGCCGACGGTTTCACCGCCTGCCCGACGAGGACCTGGCGGCGGATATCGACGAGTCGTACGCCCACTTCGTCCGACATTTCGGCAAGCCGGTGGGCTTCTCCTCACCGGGCTTCTACTCGGACGAGCGGGTGATGACCCAGCTCGACCGACTGGGATTCCTCTACAACGGCGATGCGATTGGTGGCGAGCCGCATCTCGCGACCGCTGATGGCCGGACGCTCAGGCACTGGACCATCCCGGTCACGTTGTCCGGCCCGCGGACCATTCCGTTCCTCGAATACCACGGGGCACGGGGTACGCCCGAGGCCGAGGTCATGCGGCTGCTGGACGAGCACCTGGAGTCGAACGACGAGGTGGTGCTCTACGGCCACCCGTGCTACGAAGGCGTGCGAGAAGGTGTGCTGCGGAAGGTCTTCGCACGCGTGGTCGAGCACGGCTTCCGGTTCGTGACCCTGCAGACCCTGGCCGAGCGGCGCCGGGCGGCGCACGTCACCCGATGATTCGCGTTCTCAGCGTCTTCGGCACCCGGCCGGAGGCGATCAAGATGGCGCCGATCGTGCGGGCCCTCCGCGCGGCGCCCGAGAGCTTCGAGAGCCTGATCTGCGTCACGGCGCAGCATCGCACGATGCTCGACCAGGTGCTCGAAGTGTTCGCGCTCAAGGCGGACGTCGATCTCGACCTCATGGTGCCCGGGCAGACTCCGGCCGGGATCGCCGCGGGTATCCTGGACCGGCTGCCCCCGCTGCTCCGCCGGGTGCGCCCCGACGTCATCCTGGTCCAAGGCGACACCACCACCACCTTCGGCGCCTCGTTCGCCGCCTTTCTCGAGCGAGTACCGACGGCGCACGTCGAGGCGGGTCTCCGAACGGGCGACCGCTGGCAGCCCTTCCCGGAGGAGATGAATCGCGTCCTGACCACGCGGATCGCGGCGATGCACTTCGCGCCGACGCCCGCCGCACGGGACACGCTGCTCGCCGAAAAGGTGCCCGCCGGGGACGTCTTCCTCACCGGAAATACGGTCATTGACGCATTGCTGCAGACGGTTCGCTCGGACTACCGGTTCCGCACGCCTGCGCTCGCCGCGCTCGACCCGCTCCGCCGGCTGGTGCTGGTGACGACCCATCGGCGCGAGAGCTTCGGCGCGCCGCTCCAATCCGTTTGTGCCGCCATCCGCGATCTTGCCGGGCGCTTCCCCGAGCTGCAGTTCGTCTTGCCAGTGCACCCAAACCCCGAGGTCAAGCGGACCGTGGAGGCGCTGCTGTGCGATGTCCCCGGTATGCACCTCGTGGCGCCGGTGGACTATCTCGAGTTCGTCCACCTGATGAATCGGGCGCACCTCGTGCTCACCGACAGCGGCGGGGTGCAGGAAGAGGCGCCGTCCCTCGGAAAGCCGGTGCTCGTGCTGCGCGAGGTGACCGAGCGGCCCGAAGGCGTCGCGGCGGGGACGGCCATGGTGCTCGGCACCGACCGCGACCGCATCGTCTCGGCGGCGAGCGAGCTGCTGACCTCGCCGGAGGCCTACAGCCGGATGGCCAACGCCGTGAACCCATACGGCGACGGCCGGGCGAGCGAGCGCATCGTGGCGGCCCTGGCCGGCCGTTTCGCCTGAGGCCGGCCGCATGAAGCTGCTGGTGACGGGGGGGACCGGATTCATCGGATCCCACCTGGCGGAGGAGGGGCGCCGCCGCGGCGCGCAGGTTGCGGTCCTGGGTCTCGCCGATCGGCCCGAGGAGCGCGCCAATGCCGACCTGCTGGCGCGTCAGGGTGTCGAGATCCTGCCCGGGAGCATTACCGACGCGGAGCTCTGCGCCCGGGCGATGCGGGGCGTGACCCACGTGTTTCACCTCGCCGTCGCGATGCGCGAGGGCGGAAAGAGCGACGAGTTCTTCGAGACGGTGAATCTGGAGGGGACGCGGCGGCTGCTCGAGGCCGCCGGCGCAGGGAGGGTGGAGCGGTTCGTGTACTGCAGCACGATCGGCATCTACGGGCATCGCGCGTCCGGGATCACGAACGAAGGCTCGCCGCTCCGGCCCGGCAACATCTACGAGCGCACCAAGGTGGCCGCGGAGTCGATGGTCCGCGAGCGCGCCCCGGCGATCCGAGTCCCGTATGTCATCCTCCGGCCGGCGGATGTCTACGGGCCCAGGGACCAGCGGCTGCTCAAGCTCTTCAAGGGCGTGAGCGCCGGACGCTTCCCGCTCTTCGGTGACGGCGCCGGACGGCGTCACATGGTGTACGTGGACGACGTGGTGAGCGCGTTCTTTGCGGCGTGTGAGCGGGAGGAGGCGGTGGGTGAAGGCGCGATCGTGGCCGGGCCGGCGCCATGCACGCTGCGGGAGCTGATCGAGCTGGTCCGGCGGGTGAGCGGCAGCCGGCGCTTCGGACGGCGTCTGCCCCTCGCCCCGATGCTGGCGGCCGCGGCGGTCGTCGAAGACGCGTGCAAAGCGCTCAAGCTGGATCCGCCGATCTACCGGCGCCGGATGGACTTCTTCACCAGCGACTCCGCCTTCGACACCAGCCGGGCTCAACGGGTGCTGGCGTGGGCGCCGAAGGTCGGCCTCGAGGAGGGCATTCGGCGGACGTACGACGCGTACCGGGAATCCGGCGCGCTGGCGTAGTCAGCCGGTCATCGGTCACCGACCGGCGACGCGATGGACCGTAGGGTGATCAATCCATGGAGAAGCCTTGACCGAGCCGTGGCAACTGCAGCTCTTCCGCCGCTCCTTGAAGAAACGTCAGACCGTCGACGCGATGCTCTCGCATTTACCGTCGCTCCAGGGACGCTCGTGCCTCGAAGTCGGATGCGGCACGGGACTCACCTCATATTTCCTACGGCAGCGGGGCGGGACCTGGACTAGCGCCGACTTCGAGCGCGACCACGTCCGCTCGGCCAGGCAGCTGGTGCAGGATCGGGTGCTGCAGATCGACGACCGGACGGTCCCGTTCCGGAACGGTGCGTTCGACGTGGTGGCGGCGATCAATTTCCTCGAGCACATCAAGGACGACGAGACCTTCTTCGCGGAGATGGTCCGCGTGCTCAAGCCCGGCGGCGATTTTCTCTTCATGGCGCCCAAGGGCGATCACGGCCGGCCGGGCTTCGCGCTCAAGCGGGCGCTCGGCTTCACCGCCGACCAGGAGGGATTCGGGCACGCCCGCGACGGCTATCCGCTCGCGGCCGGGCGCGCGCTCATGGAGCGGCACGGCATTCGCGTCCAAGGGCAGTCCACCTATTGTCGCTTCTTCAAGGAGTCGCTCGAGGATAAGCTCAACTTCGCGTAACATCGGAAGGCCATGAAGGGAAAGGACACCTCCGAGCAGGATTTCCACGGGGATACCGCCCCGATGTCGGCTGAAGCGCTCAACAAGGTCGGCACCGCGTACAAGGTGTACTCCGCCGTGTATCCCGCCCTCAAGGCCTGGACGATGCTGGACAATCTCATCCCATTCTCGGAAGGGTACATGATGGTCGCCTGGGGCAAGAAGGCCGCCTGACATGTGCGGCATCGTAGGACTCGCGGGCGCGCGGCCCGTGGCCGACGCCGAGATCCGCCACATGTGCGATGCGATCCACCATCGCGGGCCCGACGACTGGGGCACGCTGATCGAGGGTGGCCTGGGCCTTGGCATGCGGCGGCTCAGCATCATCGACGTGGCCGGCGGGCACCAGCCGATCGGGAACGAGGACGGCAGCCTGCAGGTGATGCTGAACGGCGAGATCTACAACCACGAGGAGTTGCACCGCTTCCTGGTCGGCCGGGGCCATGCCTTCCGAACTCGAAGCGACACCGAGGTGCTGGTACATCTCTTCGAGGAGGAAGGCGAGCGGATGCTGCAGCGGCTCCGCGGGATGTTCGTCTTCGCGATCTGGGACCGCCGCCGTCAGCGGCTGTTCGTCGCGCGCGACCACTTCGGGCAGAAGCCGCTGTTCTACGCCGAGCGCAACGGGGAACTGGCGCTGGCCTCCGAGATCAAGGCGTTGCTCGCGCACGATCCCGGACTCGCCCGGCTCAACCCCCATGCGCTCGATCAGTATCTCACGCTGCGGTTCGTGCAGGCGCCGGACACGTTCTTCGAGGGCATCCGGGCGTTGCCGCCGGCCCACTACCTCACCTGGGAGCGGGGCGTCACCCGGGTCGAGCGCTACTGGGACCTGAGCTACGGGCCCAAGTGGACGTACTCCGAGGGGGAAACCCTCGAGCGGATCGATGAGCTGCTGGCCGAGACGGTCCGCATCCATCTCACCAGCGACGTGCCGGTGGGCGCGTTCCTGAGCGGCGGACTCGACTCGACCCTGATCGTCTCCTACGCGGCGAAGGTGCTCGGCCCCGAGCTGCGCACCTTCTCGATGGGAATCCCGTACCGCGATCTCAATGAGCTCCCCGCCGCCGCCGCCGTGGCGAAGCGATATGGCACCCGTCACTTCGCTGAAGAGGTGATGCCGTCGGTGGGCACCGACCTCCCGCGGCTCGTCTCCGCCCTCGACGAGCCCGCCGATCCGCTCTCGATCTGCCTCCTGCACCTCGCGCGCATGACGGCGCGCGAGGTCAAAGTGGTCCTGGGCGGCGACGGCGGAGACGAGCTGTTCGGCGGGTACGATCGGTACGCCGCCGACCGCTGGCTCGATGCCTACCGGGCCGTGCCGGCCGTGGTGCGCGACCTCGTGTCCACTCAGGTCCTCGGCCGACTGCCGGACCAGTTCACGTTCAAGAGCTTCACCCACAAGCTCCGGTGGGTGGACCAGATGGCGCGGAAGACCGGCGGCGAGCGTTACGCGGCGAGCATGCAGTTCTTCTGGTTCAACGAGGCGGCCCGCACCGAGCTGTACACGCCGGAGTTCCGCGCCCGACTCGGGAATCGGCGCCCCGAGGCCTACCTAGTCGATCTCTACGGCGGCGCCAAGGCCGCGGACGCGGTCGACCGGATGATGTACGTGGACGTGATGTCGCGGCTGCCCGGCCAGTCGCTCATGATCCTCGACCGGGCGACCATGGCCTACAGCCTGGAGTCGCGCGCGCCGTTCCTCGATCCCCGCTTCGCCGAGTTCATGGCCCGGGTGCCCGTCCGCCTCAAGGTGCAGGGACCGAAGCGGCTCCGGTACCTCGAGCGTCGCCTGGGCGAGCGCTACCTCCCGCGCGAGGTGCTCGAGCGTCAGAAGCAGGGGTTCGCGTCGCCGCTCATGTACATCATGGAGAACGAGGTGCGCTCGCTCGCGCCCTCGCTGCTGCTCGAGAGCGAGCTCGTGCGCGACGGGTACCTCGAGGGTGAGACGGTCCGGCGTCTGCTCGATGACCACCTGGCCAAGCGCCGGGACCACGGAAACCGGATCTGGCTGTTACTGAGCGCTGAAGTGTGGTACCGCCGCTATATCGGCGGTCGGTCGACGCAGGATCTCGAGACGGAGATCGCGGAGCGCCGGCGATCGCCCGCGTTCGAGCGCGTCGGATGACCCAGGGCATCGCCGAGGCTTCGACCCGGGCGGCGCCGGGCAGCGCGACTGCCCGGGAGCTGCTGCGGTCGTCATACGACTGGGAGAGCGCGCGCGAGACCATCACCCTGGGTGCCGCCGTGCAGCGTTTCCGCGACGTGAATGGCTACGTCGGGCTCCCCGTGCCGGCCAAGCCCGCCTTCCTCAAGGTCTTTCGGAAGATCATCAACGGCAGCCGGCCGCCCGAGCAGATTTACCGGGTGCACGATGCGTCCCACGTGCTCACGGGAACGGTGTTCACGCACGACGAGCCGCCGCTCGTGCTTCTCGCGGGCGAAGCGGTCGAGCAGGGGTTCTACTTCGCGTCGCGCGGCACCCCGCGACTGCTCGGCTGGGTGTTCTTTTACGGGGGCGCGTTCGTGGAGTGCGCGCGGCGGATCGCGTCGTTTCGGCAGGTGTACCGGGGCATCCGTCTCGGCTTGTTCAACCGGGCCTATGCCTACGCGCGCCGTACCAGGATGACGAACCTGTTCACCATGCCGATCGACGAGCTGTGGGACGTGCCGGTGTCGGAGGCCCGTCGCCGGCTCGGCATGCCGCCCGGAGGCCCGACGGACGACTTCTACGGGGAGGTCCAAGTGCCTGCGGCGATGGCGGAGTCGTTGCGTCGGGAGTGGGAGGGGTTCGGCATCCGGCGGTGACACCGTGAGACCAACCGGGTTTCGGTGCTCCGGAAATCGAAAAGGGGGCAATGCCGCACGGGCATTGCCCCTTCGCTGTTTGAGGCTGCGCCACGATTCCGCAAGTCGCTACGATCCCCGTCGTGCGTCGAGGCTCATTGGGCCAGCGCCGTTGCCGGCCAGGAAGATCCAGACCAGCATGTAGAGCAGGGGCACCTCGCCCCTGTTCTGGATCGGGAAGCCGCCCTGCGGCAGGTGCACCTGGAAGAAGGCGATCAGCATCTCCAACGCGAGGAGGATGGCCACGGGCCGGGTCAGCAGGCCCAGGACGATCAGCAGGCCGCCGAAGGTCTCCAACACGCCCGCCAGGCCGAACTGCGAAACGAGCTGCACCGTCCCACCGTGCCCGTCGATGCCGCCGAACATTCCGAACAGCTTCTGCAGGCCGTGCTGCATGTACAGCAGGCCGGCGCCGATGCGGAGAATGCCGTGCGTTGTGCTGGCGAGTGACGAAGTCTGGCCGGCCAAGGATGCGGAGCGGAGCGTCGTACCCATGCGAAACCCCAAATCGAAGGTAGCGGCGTGGGTGAGATTCGAACTCACGAAGGACTTTCGCCCTTGGCGGTTTTCAAGACCGCTGCCTTCAACCACTCGGCCACCACGCCTCGACGGAAAGCTATGACGAGCCCGGATGGCCCGGCAAGCCAATCGGCGACTCGCCGCTCGGCGTGAACCACGCGACAACCCACACGCCAAAGACGCTCACGGTCCGCGGTCGGCGCTCAGAACAGCGAGCGCCCGCCGAGCTCCTGGTTGACCTCGCGGGCCACGGAGTCGGCCAGTGCCGCATGCGCCTTCTGACCCGCTGCCTCCATCGAGGGCGCGGAGCCACCGTACACCACCGAGTAGAGCTGCAGGATCGATCCCGACGGAGGATCGACCCACCCGTATGGGCGCGACCGTGTCGCGGTGCGCCAGTGATACACGTTCCACAGCAGCTTGTCGGTACGCGGCACGTCCAGGTAGCCGAGGCCCTGGCTCAGGACGATCGTATCGTTCGGCTGCACGGTCCGTGGCAGGAGCTTCCGCACGAAACCCTGCGACACCAAGTGCGTGCTCAGGCCGAGCGTCTGGTCGGGATAGCCCCCGTCGCTCCAGCTGAAGTAGAGCGGCCGCTTGCCTTGGTTGTCGCGCACCAGGAAGATCGCGGCGAGATCCTGCCGGAGCAGCACGTCCTGGCCGAAACGCACCTGAATGCTGTCGATCGCCACGCCCCCGTTGGCCGGCACCTGCATCGCCTCCGGCAGACTGTCCACCTCGGCCATGGTCAGGCGGAGCGCCGGCGTGGTCGGGCGGGGCGGCACGGGGAAGGTGCGCCAGACCGGATCGGCGTGCGCGGGGTCGAACGCGGGCGTCTGGCGCCGCGCGAGCTGCCGCAGGTGCCAGTCGGTGTTCATCAGCGACAGGTTGGCGAGCGTCACATCGGGCCGGATGCCCTCGACTTCCTGGGCGTACCACAGCGGGAAGGTATCATTGTCCCCCGCGGTGATCAGGACGCCGTACGGCTCCACGCTGTTGAGCATGTCGTAGGCAAAATCGCGGGCCATGGTCTCGTGCGCCCGGCTGGCCGTGGCGTAATTCCCGAGCAACGGCACGATCGCGAGCGCCAGCACCGGCGTCGCGGCCAGCCAACGCGCCCGGGTCGACCCGCGGTCTCGCAGCCCGTCCACGATCCCTTGCATCAGCGCCCCGAGGCCGCACGCGATGAACGCGCCGAAGATCGAGAACGAGCCGACGAAGAAGTAGTCGCGCTCGCGCACCTCGCGCGGCAGGTTCGCCTGGTCGGGGTACTGCGAGAACCCGTACTTGAAGTTCATGTAGAACGCGAGCCCCAGCGACAGCGTGCCGAGCAGCGCAATGCCGGCGAGCCCGGCCCGCCGGTCGGATTTCCAGAGCGCGGCCACACCGCTCAGGCCCAGCACCGTGAAGATCGCCGTCGCGACGCCCGAGAGCCGGCCCCAGTCCCGCGCGAACTGCCAGGTGAAATACTGCCAGAAGTTGCTGAGCTGTCCCCAGAAGCTGGCCTGGCGGTCGGTGAGCGGCGGCTTGCCGTACTGGACCCGGTTGAGGACATCGTTCAGGGCATGACACTGGAGTGTGATCGCCTGGAAAAGTCCGCGGCAGATCGGCTCGCCCTCGTTGATCGGCGGGTACTGGGCCGCCCGCATCGGCAGCCAGAGATAGTTGAGCGAGACGCCGACCAACGCCGCGATCAGGACGCCCACGAGCACCGTCGGCCGGGTGAGCACGCGCCAGTCGGTCCAGAGCACGTAGACCACGAGCGCCGGCACCGCCAGCAGGCCCATCAGGTGGTTGGTGGAGGTCAGCGCCAGCACATAGGCGATCAGAATCAGCCATCGGTCCCGGTGGGAACCCGGGTCGTCGTCCCCCCAGCGGACGACGAGCCACCTCACCAGCGCGATCGAGAGCAGGGTGACGGTGTACACCTTCTCGTTCACGGTGCTCTGATTCCACACCGTCCAGCACGTCGCGCCGACCAGCACGCCGCCGAAGGCGCCGGCGTACCGCGCCCAGCGTACCTGGACGATGCCGCGCAGCCATCGCTCGGCTACGAGGAACCAGAACCCGGCCGCGCCCGCGCTGGTCACCGCGGCGAACAAATTGATCCGCATGGCGTACGAGTCCGCCAGCGGCAGCAGCCCGAACGAATGCGCCAGGATGACGAACAGCGGGTTTCCCGGCGGATGCGGAATGCCCAGCACCTTGGCGGCCGCGATGTACTCGGAGGTGTCCCAGAACGCCGTCGTGGGGGCCAGGGTGAGGATGTAGATCAGCAGCACGACCACGAAGGTGGCGAGCGCCAGGAGATACGGCGGGCGCTGTGCGGACGTGGCGCCCTCGCTCGGGTCAGGATGGAGGCTCATAAACCTCGGGCTAGTGGCGGAACTGGCGGCGGCCGGTCATCACCATGGCCAGGCCGTGACGATTGGCGGCTTCGACGACCTCGGCGTCGCGAACCGAGCCGCCGGGTTGGATGATCGCGGTGATGCCCGCGCCCGCGGCGTGCTCCACGCCGTCGGCGAAGGGGAAATAGGCGTCGGAGGCGAGGACGGTGCCAGCCGGATCGTGGCCGGCCTGGCGGGCTTTGTGGACGGCCAGGAACGCGCTGTCCACCCGGCTCATCTGGCCGGCCCCGATGCCGACGGCGGCCTCGTCGCGCGCGAGCAGGATGGCGTTCGACTTGACCGTCGCAACCGCGGCCCAGGCGAACCGGAGATCGTTCCACTCCCGCTCGGTCGGCCGCCGGTCGGTGGCCACGGTCCAGCCCTGGTCCGACGGCTCGAAGGTGAACTGGTCCTGTACCAGGAAGCCGCCGCGCACCCGCTTGAAGTCGAGTGAGCCGGAACCGCGGCTCACCGGCAGTTCCACCACCCGGAGCGCCTTCTTGGTGGTGAAAACCGCCATCGCCTCGTCGTGGAAGGACGGGGCCGCGACGACCTCGACGAACAGGTCGCTCATCGCCTGGGCCGTCGCGCGGTCCACCACGGTGTTGTAGGCCACGATCGAGCCGAAGGCAGACATGGGGTCCGTGGCGCGCGCCTTCCGGAACGCCTCGACGGCGGTTCCTCCGACCGCGATGCCGCAGGGCGTGGTGTGCTTGATGATGGCGCAGGCCGGCCGGTTGGTCCACAGGGACACCGCCCACATCGCGGCGTCGACGTCGAGCAGGTTGTTGAACGAAAGCTCCTTGCCGTGCCGCTGCGTGAGGTCCCGCATGCCGCGCGGTTCCTCGGTGACGTACAGGGCGGCGCGCTGCCCCGGGTTTTCCCCGTAGCGGAGGCTCTGCGTGCGCTCCATGGCCAGGCCGAGCCGACGCGGCAGGCCCTGCTCCTGCGGCGTCAGGTAGCCCGCGATGGCGGCATCGTAGTCGGCGGTGTGGGCGAACACCTTGGCGGCGAACTCGCGCCGGACCTCGGGAGTGAGCCCGTTCGTGCGGAGCAGGCCCAGCACCTTGGTGTAGTCGGTCGGATCCACCACAGGCAGGACGTACTCGTGGTTCTTGGCCGCGGAGCGGAGCATCGAGGGGCCGCCGATGTCGATGTTCTCGACCGCGTCCTCGAACGATACACCGGACCGCGAGATGGTCATCTGGAATGGGTACAGGTTCACCGCCACGAGGTCGATGGGCACGATGCCGTGTTCCTGAAGGGCGGTCATGTGCGCCGGCATGTCGCGCCGGCCGAGCAGTGCGCCGTGCACGGCGGGGTGCAGGGTCTTGACCCGGCCATCCAGCAGCTCGGGGAAGCCCGTTACCTCGTCCACGGTGGTGACCGCGATGCCCGCGGTGCGGAGCGCGGTGGCCGTGCCGCCCGTCGAGATGATCTCCCACCCGAGCTGGGTGAGTCCCTGCGCGAAGGCGACGATGCCCCGCTTGTCACTGACCGAGATCAGCGCGCGCGGCATGACGGACGAGTCACGAGGTGGACTCCGCGGTTTCGGAAAGCGGCACGGGTCGGCCCGCGGCGGCGGCGGCAAGCACGACGGCGGGCAGCAGACGATGCTCGACGACGAGGACGCGCGCCGCGAGCGTCTCGGGCGTATCACCGGGCAACACCGGAACGCGCGCCTGCGCCAGCACGGCACCGTGATCGTAGACCTCGTCCACCAGGTGCACGGTCGCGCCGGCCTCACGGACGCCGCTCGTCAGCACGGCCTCGTGCACGCGGTGCCCGTACATCCCGGGGCCGCCGAACGCCGGCAGCAGGGCAGGGTGCACGTTGACGATGCGATTGCGGTAGTGGGAGACGACGTCAGGAGGAACCAGCTTCAGGTAGCCGGCCAAAACGAGGAGGTCCACTCGATGACGGCTGAGGCGCTCGATCCATTCTGCGCCATCCGACGGATCGGCCAGCAGCTCAGCGTCGACGCTGGCGGGGCGGGCCCGCGCCAACCCCCCCCCGGCCCCCCCGTGGCTCCGGCCCACCCCCACACCCCCGGGCGCCGACGTTCCCCCCGCCCCGCGCACCCCCGCGAGAGAGCTGCCCCCGCCCCCGGCG
>JBQCGH010000099.1:0-3155 GCA_051955835.1 Gemmatimonadales bacterium | reverse complement strand
TGCGCACCCCACGATCCTCTCGGCCGCCGTCCTCGCGGTCCTGTCGATCTCCCCGACCCTCGCCCCGGCCCAGGACCAGCCCCCCCCCCCGTCCGGCCCCCCCCCCCCCCCCCCCCCCCCCCCCCCCCCCCCCGCGGGGCCCCCCCCCCCCGCCCCGGTGCGGTGTGGGTGCTACCTGGCGGCAGCCATGGAGCGGGCCAGGCGCCAGGTCAGGATCGCGGCTTTGTCGCGCAGCTGTTGAAGAGCCTGCCAGGCCTCGTCGGTGAGCAGTTCGGCGTCGCGGGCGAAGCGGAGCAGATAGGCGAGCTCGGAGAGGGAGCCGATCGAGTAATCGAGGAAGCGGCGGAATTCGGCCGGGCCGCGTTTCGCGGAGCCTTCGGCAATGTTGGTTGGCGCCGAGAGGGCGGCCCGGCGAAGCTGCGAAGTCAGGCCGTAGAGCTCCGAGCGTGGCCACCGCCGCGTCGCGGCGTAGATCGCCAGGGCGAGCTCGTGACTGACCTTCCAGGCCTCGAATCGCTCGTAGGGCATCGGTCCCGGCATGATGATCCCGGCAGGCAACCCACCAAGGATGGCCGCCACCCCTCAACCCATCCTCAATCTCCCGCCCCTCCCGCCGGGGCGTCAGCGCCCCCGCCGGCGCGCCAGCGCCCACGCCCTACCGCACACCATCCACCGTGAAGATCTCCGAGAGGTGCGCCCTGCCCATATAGGCGTAGACCTGCGGGTCGTCGGCCATGGCGCAGATGATGAAGCGCCACGAGCCACCTGGGGTTCGGTTCCCGAGCGTCACGAGCGGCTCCCGGCGGCCGGTCACGAGATCCACGCGGTCCACGGTCGGCGAGGTCGGCCCTCCGACGAACAGCGCCTTTCCGTCGGTGCTCCACCGGACGATCTGGTCGTGGAACGAGAGGCCTGGGATCGCGTGGTCGCTGCCGCCGGCGACCGGATACCGGCGGTGCCCGAGCACCGCGCCGAAAGCCGCGACTTCCTTCCCGTCGGGCGAGACGAATCCCGCGCTCGTGCCCGGCGGGGTGACCGCGCGCGCCGGGCCCCCTGACAGCGCCTGCACGTAGCAGCGGGAAGCCTCACCGGTCCGATTTCCGCAGAACAATATTGACCGGCCGTCGGGGAACCAGTCGGCCGACCCGATGGACTCGAAGCGATCGATGACAATCTGACGCTCGGTTCCTGCCCTCGTGGGATACAAGACGATCCTGGGCGGTGTGGATGGAACGAACGCCAGCAGCCACTTCCCATCGGGCGAGAACGCGGCAGGCTCGCCCTCGCCGAGCCTGGCGACCTCGCCGCCGGTGGTCTTCCGCAACATGACCTCGTAGTTGGGCCCGGCATCAATGCCGGCGTCGTCGAAAGCCAGGAGCGAGCCGTCGCGCGAGAGCACCGGGTGTTGCGAGGCATCCAGCCAGGAGACATCAAGCTCGCGCGCCGCTCCCGGACCGTGCAGCATCAGCCGGTCCGGCCTGTCGTCGCGAGTCAGAAGCATCCGACCACTCGGCGAAAGGTCCTGTGGGGTAAGATTGCCCGCGCCGGTCACGGCCACCCGGACCCGTCCGTTCACGCCCAGCGCACCGACAACGGACGCGCCGTTCTCGTACGCACCAAACAGGAGCTCGCGGCTCCCTGGCCTCCATGCGATGCCTTCGACGGCCGGGTAGTCGCGGGTCACAGCGGTCTTCTTCCCGGCTCGATCCACGATCTTGACGGTGCCGCGGTCGTCCCAGCGAAAGGGATGCTCGGCAAAGGCGATGTATCCCCCGTCGGGCGAGACCCGCGGATCGCTGAGGTACCCCGACGCCGCATACACGACCTTGCCGACGGGGAACTCGAGGCGGTCCCGGCCGCCCACGTCGTGGATGATGGCCAGCTCGGCGCCGTCGGGCGACCAGTCGGCCTCGCGCACGCTATCGAGCACTTCCCGTGGGGCGCCACCCCCGAGCGGGACGCGTGCCAAGGTCCCAAGGAACAGTCGGTGCCGCACGAACTCCGCGCGGACCAGCACTGCCAGCTCGCCCTTCGATGACACCGAGAGGAGCTGCGTCCCGCTGAGCCCGAGCGCGGTGGGTGCTGGGTAGTCGGGCCGGATGATGAAGATGTCGGGCGAGCTGGTCTCCGCCGCCGAGCTGTAAACGATGGTCTGACCGTCGGGGGCGAAGCGGGCGTTGTAGATCGCCTCGTCGCGGAAGGTCCGCTGGACGAAGGTGAGGGTCGCGGGCGTGTCGCGCCCCCCGGCCCAGCGGTCGACGAGAACCCCGAGTGCCACGAGACCGAGCGCGCCGGCGACGAGACCGGCCCGGGGAACCCGGCGCGACGGGGCCGCCGCCGGGAGGACGCGCGTGGTGGCGGCGGCCGCAGCTCGGCTGTTGAGCGCCGCCGCGAACTCCGCCGGCGTCGCGAACCGGTCGGCCGGCAGCTTCTCGAGCGCGGTGAGCACCGCCGCCTCGACCTGGGCGGGACTGGTGTGCCGCTGCGGCAGGAGCGGCCGCGGGGCCTCGGTCAGCACCCGCGCCACGACCGCCTGTGCGGTGCTCCCGGTGAACGGGGGATCGCCGACCAGCATCTCGTAGGTGACGCAACCCAGCGCGTAGACGTCGGAGCGGGCGGTGATCTCGCGCTCGCCCATCGCCTGCTCGGGGCTCATGTAGGTCGGCGTGCCGAGCGACATGCCGGTCTCGGTCATGCGGATGCCGCCCGCCTTGCTGGCGGCGAGGGCGATGCCGAAGTCGGCCACCAGCGCGGAGCCGTCGTGGAGGAGAATGTTCTCGGGCTTGATGTCGCGGTGGATCACGCCGTGGCGGTGCGCGTAATCGAGCGCGCCGGCCACCTCGGTGGCGATGCGAAGCGCGTCGGGGATCGGGAGCTGCTTCTCGCGGACCAGCCGGTCGCGGAGCGACTCGCCCTCGACGAACGGCATGACGTAGTACGCGGTGCCGTTCACCTCGCCCGAGTCGATGAGGCCGACGATGTGCGGGTGCTGCAGGTTGGCGACCGTCTTGATCTCGCGCAGGAACCGCTCGGCGCCGATGACGGCGGCGAGGTCAGGGCGGAGAACCTTGATGGCGACCTTGCGGTCGTGTTTAAGGTCGTAGGCGAGATAGACCGTCGCCATGCCGCCCTGCCCGAGCTCGCGCTCGATGCGG
>JBQCGH010000098.1:0-4640 GCA_051955835.1 Gemmatimonadales bacterium | reverse complement strand
TCCGCCGTCATCGGCGCTGAACGGTTCCTGGCCGAGATCAAGCTCACGGCCAACCTCCAGCACCCGCACATCCTGCCGCTGTTCGATTCGGGCGAGGCCGACGGCTCCCTGTTCTACGTCATGCCCTTCATCGAGGGCGAGACCCTGCGCGACCGCATCAACCGCGAGAAGCAGCTTCCGGTCTCCGACGCGCTCCGGATCGCCACCGAGGTCGCGAGCGCGCTGGACTATGCCCACCGCCACGGCGTGGTGCACCGGGACATCAAGCCCGAGAACATCCTGCTGCACGATGGCCAGGCGCTGGTGGCCGACTTCGGGATCGCGCTCGCGGCCAGCAAGGCGAGCGGCGCGCGCATGACCGAGACCGGCATGTCGCTCGGGACGCCGTACTACATGTCGCCCGAGCAGGCGATGGGCGAGCGCGAGATCACCCCGCGCTCCGATGTCTACGCGCTCGGCGCCGTGCTGTACGAGATGTTGACCGGCGATCCGCCGTTCACCGGCTCGACCGCGCAGGCCATCGTCGCGCGCGTGGTGACCGAGAGCCCGCGCCCGCTCCTGCCGCAGCGCCACACGATTCCGCCGCAGGTCGAGGCCGCGGTGCTCACCGCGCTCGAGAAGCTGCCCGCCGATCGCTTCGCTACGGCGGCGGAGTTTGCGGCCGCGCTCAAGAATCCGAGCTACGCCACCACCGCGCGCGTGCCTGCGGCCGAGGCCGCGACCTCCCCGGCGACCTCGGCCAAGGTCCGCCGGCTGCCGCTACTCGTGCCGACGCTCGCGCTGATCGCGGGGGCGGCGCTCGGCGCGGTCGTCTGGCCGCGCCTCCGACCGGCGCCCGCAGCGCCCCTGAGCCAGTGGAGCTTGGCGCTCGGGCCGAAGCAGGCGCTGCAGCCACCCGACCCGTCGGGCGGCGCGCGCATCGCCCTCTCGCCCGACGGTCGGTCGTTGGCATACATCGGGCCTTCGGAGTCCGGCCACCGCCTCTGGCTCCGGCGCATCGATCAGCTCGATGCGACGCCGATCGCCGGCACGGACGGCGCCTCGGGCCCGTTCTTCTCGCCCGACGGCAAGCGGGTCGGCTTCCTCCGGAGCGGCACGTCGGTGCTGATCGCGTCGCTCGCGGGCGCCCCGACCATCACCCTCACCGACAAGGCCAACACCTCCTCCGGTTTCTGGGCCGAGGACGGGTACATCTACTTCGAGGTGGACTCGGGGGTCGCCCGCATCCGGGCCACCGGCGGTGAGACCGAGCCGGTCTACAAGATCGATGCCAAGCAGAAGGAGATCGCCACAGAGTACGTGCACATCCTGCCCGGGGCGACCGGCGCACTGTTCCGGCTGCGTCACGCCGGTCAGGGACCGGCGGACTTCGAGATCATGGCGACTCGCCTGCCGCACGGTCCCGCCAAGCATCTGGTCCGCGGCGTGTTCGCGACCTACGCCGGCGGGTATCTGCTCGTGGTGACGGCCGACGGCAAGTTGATCGGCCTTCCGTTCGACCTGAAGAAGCTCGAGATCACCGGGGGGCCGATCGCGCTCCTCGAGGGACTCGGTGTTCGCAACAATGGCTTCAACGTCGACTTCACCGTGGCAGGCAACGGGACGGTGGCGTATACGACCGGCGGCACCCAGGCCACCCGCCGGCCCGTGTGGGTGAACCGGGAAGGCGTAGCGACGCCGGTCGATTCCACCTGGGATCCACAGGGAATCATCCTGTCCGCCGCGCTCTCGCCGGACGCCAAGGCAATCGCCGTGAGCCTCGCGCGTGACGGGCGGACGAACGTGTGGGTCAAGCGGCTCCCTACGGGCCCGTTCTCGCGGCTCACGTTCAGCGACACGGGAAGCGGGCGGCCGGCGTGGTCGGCCGATGGCAAAGACGTGTACTATATCGTCGATCGTTCCGGCTCGGGCGTCGGCCCGATCTTCGTGCGCCGGTCCGATGGGACCGGGACGCCGCGCCTGGTGTTTCACACGGACGTGGACATCGGGCAGGTCCGCGCCTCGCGGGATGGGCGCTGGCTCCTGGTCCGGACGGCGCCCGCGGGGCCCTCGCCCGACATCTACGGGCTTCGCCTTGGCGATTCAGTGCCGGTGCCGCTGGTCGCCACCCCCGCGACGGAGCTCTATCCGGCGATTTCGCCCGATGGCCGGTGGCTGGCCTACAGCTCGGACGAGTCCGGAACGCCCGAGATCTATGTGCGGCCTTTTCCCGAAACATCGGGCGCCAAGTGGCAGGTATCGACGGCGGGCGGATCGCAGCCGACCTGGTCGAGCACCGGCCGCGAGCTGTTCTACGTGAGCGGCAAGAACGAGATGATCTCCGCCGAGATCCCGCAGGGACCCACGTTCTCAGTGGGCACGCAACGGTCGCTGTTCTCGGTCCAGACGTTCTCCGGCGTCGGTGCGGTGCCCGCGTTCTGGCTCACGCCCGACGACAAGCGGTTCCTGCTGCTCCGCGAAGGCGACGCCGCCCAGCCGGGCGAGCTGGTGGTGGCGGAGAACTGGGTGCAGCAGCTCGCGGCGCAAGCGGGGAAGTAAGGGAGCGCGGAGACCACCAGGATTTGCTTCGCGGGTCCCATCGCTCCACTATCTCCTCATGACCGCCACCACGCCGCTTCGGATACCCGCTGCCCCGACTCCCGGCGAGTCGGCGCCCGGCGGCATCCTCGCCCACGGCCTCGACACCTCCAACGGCCTGGCCTTCGTCCGCGAGCGTCTCGCGCTCGTCGGCAAGACGCTCTTCCTCGTCTCGTTCGCCTTCTATCTCTTCCTGCTCGCCAGCATGACGCTGGTGGGCGGTGCGCCGTTCCGTGCCGTGTTCGAGGGCCCGGTCGCGATGGGCCACCTCGTCGCGAGCGGGGCGATGGCCGTGCTCTGGCTCCTCGCCAAACACGCGCCCGCCCGACCCTCGGCGCAGGTCCTGGTGGCGCTCGATGCGGTGAGCATCGTCGTCGCCTGCGGCTTCCTGTCGTTCATGACCGTGGACGCGGAGGGGCAGATCCTGCAGGTGCTGCTCGCCCTCACCGTCACGGTCATGATCCGGGCGATTCTCGTCCCGTCCCGGCCCGGGCGAACCGCCGTGCTTTCGGCGCTGGCGTTTCTGCCGACGATCCTGGTCTGCATCGCACGCCATCACCCCCACGCGCTCCTGCCCGGCTTCACTACTGGGTATCAGAAGCAGTACATGACGCTGAACACGGTCCTCTGGAGCGTGCTCGGCACCACGCTCGCGACGATCGTCTCACGGATCATCTACGGACTGCGACGACAGGTCGCCGAGGCCAACGAGCTCGGTCAATACCTGCTCGAGGAGAGGATCGGCGCGGGCGGCATGGGCGAGGTCTGGCGGGCGCGCCACCGCCTGCTGATTCGGCCGGCGGCGATCAAGCTGATCAACCCGCACCTGTCCGGTGATCCCGAACAGCTCCTCCGCCGCTTCGAGCGTGAGGCGCGCGCGACCGCGGCCCTCAAGTCTCCGCATACCGTGCAGCTCTACGACTTCGGCGCGACCGAGGATGGCCGGCTGTACTACGTGATGGAGCTGCTCGACGGCCTGGATCTCGACACCCTGGTCAAGCAGTTCGGGCCGGTGGCTCCCGAGCGGGCCGTCCATCTGCTGCGCCAGGTCTGCTCGTCGCTCCAGGACGCGCACGTCAACGGCCTTGTCCACCGCGACATCAAGCCGGCCAACGTGATCGTGAGCCGTGCCGGCACCACCTTCGATTTCGCCAAGGTGCTCGACTTCGGCCTGGTCAAGCTCGACGCCGCGCAGAAGGACGGTGACGGCGCCGCCACGCTCACCACCGAGTCGAGCACCAGCGGCACCCCGGCGTTCATGGCGCCCGAGGTGGTACTCGGCGATGCCGTCACCGATCATCGGGTTGACCTGTACGCGCTGGGCTGCGTCGCCTACTGGCTCCTGACGGGCAAGCTCGTGTTCGAGGGAGGGAGCGCGGTCGAGGTGATGTTCCATCACGTGCACACGGTGCCGGTCAGACCCTCCGAGCGGTCCGGGCTCGAGATTCCCGCGGCGCTCGAGGCGCTCGTCATGGAGTGCCTGGAGAAGGATCCTGCGCGTCGGCCGATCAGCGCGGAGGCGGTGAGCACCCGGCTCAACGCCGTCCGGCTGGCGCAGCCCTGGACCGCCGAGCGAGCGGAGCAGTGGTGGGCGACGCACCGGCCGCCGAAGGCGGAGGTGCGGCCGGTCGCCGATGTGCTTCTGTCGCAGGAGGGACGGGAGCTCCGGATCGGGCCGCGGGTGAGGCCGACTACGGTTCCTCCTGCTCCTTAAGAGAGAGTCGGATGGTACCCTGCCTGGCGGCGGTGAACGTGGAGACTGCCGGCCCCTGGTGCTGCCCGACGGTCAGCCTCATGGCGGCAGGAGATTAGGGTCCGCTTCGAGCCACAGAAAGCCCTCCACCGCCCCATCGGGCGACCCGACGCCCCCACTCGGCAACGGCGCGTAGCTGGCCAGGATCCGCAGATCGAGGCATGGGCTTGGCACCGTAGGGTCCACTGCGCAGCTGACGCCATCGAAGTAGTTCGCCGAGGTCGAGGCGTATTGGGTCAGGTCGAAGGTCAAGGTTCCCACCCGCTCGTTCGTCGCCGCGTTCACCGCGTAGCCCATCACGATGCCCGAA
>JBQCGH010000097.1:0-14029 GCA_051955835.1 Gemmatimonadales bacterium | reverse complement strand
ATAAAAGGATTGGGGGGGGTGGAAATTGGTTGTTCCCGTCCCGGGGTTTGGGTTTGTTTTTTGTTTGTGGGCCCGCTTGTGGGTCCCCGGGGGGGGGCGCCCCCTCGGCCGCGTGCTTCTCCAGGCAGCGCATGATGAGGGCGGCGAGCACCGGCGGCATGCCCGGGCGACGGGCCGTCACCGGATCGGGCTGCATGGCCAGGTGCGCGCCGAGGATCTGGTGCGGCGAGCGACCGGCGAACGGCGTCTGCCCGGTCATCATCTCGTAGGCCATGATGCCGAAAGCGTACACGTCCACCCGGTGGTCCATCGCCGGATCGGCGGTGGCCTGCTCGGGCGCCATGTAGGCCGGCGTTCCCAGCGTCACGCCCATGGACGTGAGACCGGTGGTCGTCGCACCCGTTCCGCCGGCAGCCGAGGTGAGCGCCTTGGCCACGCCGAAATCGGTCACCACCGCGACGCCGTGGGTGAGGAGCACGTTGTCGGGCTTGATGTCCCGGTGCACCACGCCCCGGCCATGGGCGTAGTCCAGGGCCGACGCGACATCGCGCAGCAGCCGGACGGCCTCGGGCACCGGAAGCTCGCGGTCGCGGACCAGCCGGGAACGCAGAGATTCCCCCACCACGAACGGCATCGTGAAGTAGGGGAGCCCGCCCGACTCGCCGGCGGAGAGCAGCGGCACGATGTGGGGGTGCTGGAGCTGCGCGGCGAGCTGGATCTCGCGGCGGAACCGGTCGACGCTGACACCCGCGGCGAGCTCCGGCAGCAGCACCTTCACCACGACGTGCCGCTCGAACGCGGTCTCGATCGCCACGAACACCCGCGACATGCCGCCGCCGCCCAGCTCGCGCTCGAGCCGGTAGGCGTCGCCCAGCGAACGCTGGAGCTGGTCGCGCAGGTCGGGGGCCGGAGGGGTCACGCAGACTCGTGGTTGGGTGCGACCCAATTTAGCACGGCGGCCGCCTGCCCCACCCCTGTCCCCGGACGGGTCCGCTGGTCCAACCGCCTCTCCCGCCGCTTTCTGCCCGCCAACCCGCTCGCCGCTCGCCTGCCCGCCCGACCGCCTGCCCCTAACCCCGTGCCTCCATTGCGTGTAAGCCGGATCACCGCGCCGATTCCCGAGGGCGGCCTATATGGGCTCTCCGGCCTATCCCGGGCGTCCATCCGGCGGAGGCCGGGATTCCTCGCTTCGGACCTCCGCCGACTGGTGGCCCCGCTCGACCGATCTGGGAACAGACGGTGCGGCCGGCGAACAATCCAGAACCCCCGAGAGCTTGGTGAACTCGAATCCTTCTCGCGATCTCGACGCCCCGGTCACGAACCCGATGACCCCAACCGGTGTGTCCGGTCTCGACGAGATCCTCGGCGGCGGACTTCCCACCAACCGGGTCTTTTTGATCGAGGGCCTCCCGGGCACCGGCAAGACCACGCTCGCGCTGCAGTTCCTGCGCGAGGGAGTGGCCCGAGGTGAGACCTCGCTCTACATCACGCTGGCCGAGACCCGGAATGAGCTGATCGCGGTAGCGCAGTCGCACGGCTGGAACCTCGGCGGCATCGAGCTGTTCGAGCTGGCGCCTCCCGACGAAGTGCTCAACCCCGACGCCGCCTATACGGTCTTTCATCCGTCCGACGTCGAGATGACTCAGAGCGTGCGCGGCATCTACGCCGCGGTCGAGCGGCTCCGGCCGGCACGAGTGGTGGTGGACTCGCTCTCCGAGATGCGCATCCTGGCCCAAGACCCGCTCCGGCTCCGTCGCCAGGTGCTCGCGCTCAAGCACTTCTTCACCGGCCGCGGCTGCACGGTCATCCTGCTCGACGACGTGCGGAGCGTCGAGAGCGAGCTCCACTTCGCGAGCATCGTGCACGGCGTCATTCAGCTCGAGCAGCTCGCCCCGGAGTACGGCGCGGAGCGGCGGCGGCTCCGGGTCACCAAGATGCGGGGCCAGCGCTATCGGGGCGGGGTGCACGACTTCAGCATCCACACCGGCGGCCTCGTCGTGTTCCCCCGGCTGGTCGCCAACCTGCGACCCACGGTCGAGAGCTCCGGCGCGATCTCGAGCGGCAACAAGGAGATCGACGCGCTGCTCGGCGGCGGTCTCGACCTCGGCTCGTGCACCCTGATCCTGGGGCCGGCCGGCGTCGGGAAGACCACGCTCAGCACCGAGTTCGGCCTGGCCGCCGCGCGCCGCGGCGAGAAGGTCATGGCGTTTCTGTTCGACGAGCGGCTCCGCGCGTTCATGAACCGGGCGCGCGGGCTCAACATGGATCTGGATCGGCATCTCGAGAGCGGGATCTTCGGCGTCCAGCAGATCGACCCCACCGAGATGTCGCCCGGCGAGTTCGCCGACCGGGTGATGGACGCGGTCGAACATCAGGGCGTCAAGTTCGTGGCGATCGACAGCCTCACCGGCTACCTGAACGCGATGCCCGGCGAGCCGCTCCTCACCATTCACCTGCACGAGCTGTTCAGCTACCTGGGCCAGACCGGCGTCTCCTCGCTGCTCACCCTCGCCCAGCACGCGCCCTTTACCGATTCCGAGACCGTGGCCGAGGTGAGCTACCTGGCCGACACCATCATCCTCCTGCGCTACTTCGAGGCGCTCGGCGAGGTGCGCCAGGCCATCTCGGTGCTCAAGAAGCGGAGCGGCGTGCACGAGCAGACCATCCGCGAGTTCCGCATCCGCTCCGGCGGGCTCAGGGTCGGGACGCCGCTGCGCAGTTTCCAGGGCGTGCTGACCGGCGTGCCCCAGTACCTCGGCAGGGAGGGGCCGCTGCTCGGGGCCTCGAGCGAGAGTGATCCGCAACCCGCTTGAGATCGACTGGGCGTCGGCGGTGCCGGTCGTGGTGCACACCCCGACCGGCCGCGACGGCACGCTCGTCGCCACCCTGATCCGCGCCAACGGCTACCTGGTCCACCGGACGGCGGCACCCGCCGAGCTGCTGCGGGAGCTCGATGAGGAGCGCATCGGCGTGCTGGTACTGGCCGAGGAGGCGCTCGACCTCGACACCTCGCTCGCGCTCTGCCAGTGTCTCGCGAACCAGCCTTCCTGGTCCGATCTGCCGCTCATCGCGCTCACGTCGGCGCGGCGCGGGGGGCGCGGGCCGGCCGTGGATCTGGACCGGATTCGCGAGGCGGGTAACGTGACCCTGCTTGAGCGCCCCGTGCAGCCGGTGACGCTGCTGAGCGCCGTCCGCGCCGCGCTCCGCGCGCGGGCGCGCCAGTTCCAGGTGCAGCGGTATCTCGACGAGCGCGCCCGCGCCGAGGAGCACGTGCGCCGGCGCCAGCGCATCGAGGCGGTCGGCAAGCTGGCCGGCGGCGTGGCGCACGAGGTCAACAACATGATGACCGCCGTGCTCGGCTTCAGCGACATGGCCCTCCAGCGCCTGCCCGCCGACCACGCAGCCGCGGCCGATATCCAGGAGGTGATCAAGGCCGGCAGCCGCGCCGCGCGGATCACCCAGCAGCTCCTCGCCTTCAGCCGGCAGCAGCTCAACCAGCCCGAGCCGCTCTCGGTCTCGACCGTCGTGCGCGATCTCGGCAAGCTGCTGCAGCAGTCGCTCGGCGCCGACTACGAGCTGCACCTCACGGTGCCGCCCGAGGTACCGCTGGTCTACGCCGACCGCACCCAGCTCGAGCAGGTCCTCATCAACCTCGTGCTCAATGCGCGCGACGCCACGCCGCCCGGCGGGATGGTCTCGGTCGTGGTCGAGACGCTCGAGCTCGACGCCAGCTTCCAGCGGCGGCACGAGGAGGTGGCGTTCCGCCCCGGCGCCTACGTAATGCTGGCGGTGAGCGACACCGGCACCGGCATGGACCGGGAGACGATGGACCGCGCGTTCGAGCCGTTCTACACCACCAAGCCGGTGGGACAGGGCACCGGGCTCGGCCTCAGCACGGTTTACGGCATCGTGAAGCAGGCGGGGGGCTACGTCTGGCTGTACAGCGAGCCAGGCCAGGGCACCGCGGTGAAGATCTATCTGCCCGTGGCCGACAGCGCCGAGCCTGCCGCGGCCAGGGGCGAGCACCCGCGCCTGAGCGGGCACGAGCGCATCCTGGTCGTGGAGGACGAGGATCTCGTACGGCAGATCGCCCGGCGGGCGTTCGAGTCCTACGGGTACGAGGTGCTCGAGGCGCCGAGCGGTCAGGCGGCGGTCGACCTGCTCGCCGCCGCGGGGCTCCCAATCGACCTCATACTCTGCGACATTGTGATGCCCGGCCTGAGCGGCCCCGAGCTCGAGGGTGCGCTCCGTCGGGCGGCGCCCGGGGCCCCGATCCTGTATACCTCGGGCTACGCGGGGAGCGACGTGCTGCTCCGGCGGCTCGTCGTCCCCTCCGCGCCGTTCATTCAGAAGCCCTTCCGCGCGACGGACTTGGCCGTCAAGGTCCGCGCGCTGCTCGACCGCACGAGCCCGGTGCCCGGCGCGGACTGAGTCGCGGGGCCGGCCGCTCGAGCCGGCCCGGCGCCCCGGCGCCGAGGGAGGTTGTCCGACGTGTCATCCGACCTTCGAGCCCGCCGCATCTACGGGTACCTGATCGCGATCGCCGCCACGGTGGCCGCCGTGGTCGTGACCTATCTGCTCAAGCCCTGGGTGGGCCCGGGCCTCATTTCGCCCTTCCTGCTCGCGGTCGCCCTCGTCGCGATGTACGCCGGGAAGGGGCCCGGCTGGTTCGCCACCCTGCTGGGCGTCCTGATCCTCAACTTCTGGCTGCTGCCGGCGCCCAAGGAGAGGACCTCCGCCGACCTCGTGCGCCAGGTGCTCGTGGTGGTCGTCGCGGGCGTGCTGGTCCAGCTCGGGGGGTCGCTCTACGGCCAGCGGCAGCGGGCCGTCCACGAGGCCCAGGAGAACCAGCGGTTGCGGGCCGCGGCCGAGGACGCGGCGACCGAAGCCGAGGAGGCCGCGACCGAAGCCGAGGCCGCGAGCGTCGAAGCCGCAGAGGCCGCCCACCGGGCCGAGGAGGAATCGGCCCGGGCGCGCGAGGCGGAAAGCGCGCTGCGCGACACCCAGGGCCAGCTGGCCGACTTCTTCGATACCGCATCGACGCCGCTCCACTGGGCCACCGAGGACGGCACGATCATCCGGACGAACCAGGCCGAGCTCGACATGCTCGGTTATGACCGTGAGGAGTACATCGGCCGGAACATCGCCGAGTTCTACGTGGACCAGACGGTGATCGAGGACGTCATGCGGCGCCTGGTCGCGGGCGAGGTCGTCCGCCAGTGCCCCGCCCGGCTCCGCGCCAAGAGCGGCGAGATCCGGGACGTGGTCCTCGACTCGAGCGGCTACTTCCGGGACGGCGAGTTCGTGCACACCCGCTGCTTCACGCGCGACGTGACCGCCGAGCTGCAGGCCCGCGATGCCGCCGAGCGGCTGGCCGCCATCGTCCTCTCGTCCAGCGACGCCATCCTCGGCAAGACCCTCGAGGGGGTGATCACGAGCTGGAACCCGGCGGCCGAGCGCATCTTCGGCTACAGCGCGGCCGAGATGGTCGGCGACACCGTGTTCCGGCTCGTTCCGCCCGAGCACCATCAGGCCGAGCGCGACCTGCTCGACCGGGTGCGCAAGGGAGAGCGGGTGGAGGTGACCGAGGTCGAGCGGGTCACGAAGGACGGGCGCCGGATCTGGATCTCGCTCAGCGTCTCGCCCATCCGGGACGCCGCCGGCGTCATCGCCGGCGCGGCCTCGATCAAGCGCGACATCACCGAGCGCAAGCTGCTGGACGAGCGGCTCCGCAACGCGCAGCGCCTCCAGGCCGTGGGCCAGCTCGCCGGCGGGATCGCGCACGAGGCCAACAACCAGATGTCGGTGGTGCTCGGCGGCGCGCACTTCCTGCTCAAGCGCACCGACCTCGCCGACGCGGCGCGGACCGACATCGAGCAGATCCGCCAGGCGGCCGAGCGCACCGCGGCCATCACCCAGCAGCTCCTGGCATTCGGCCGGCGGCAGATGCTCCAGCTCCGCGAGGTGAACCTCAACGACGTGGTCCAATCCATCGGGCCGGTGCTGCGCCGCTCGCTCAGCGAGGACCACCGCCTCAACGTGCGGCTGGGTCTGCTCGACGGCGTGGTGCGTGCCGACCCGCGCCAGCTCGAGCAGGTGCTGCTCAACCTCACGCTCAACGCCCGCGACGCGATGCCCCAGGGCGGCCAGCTCACCATCGAGACCTTCGAGCTGGAGGTGTCCCCGGCAGAAGGCGCCCGTACGGGCATGCTGCCCGGGCCCTACGAGGCCCTGGTGGTGAGCGATACCGGCACGGGCATGGACCAGACGACGCAGCAACGGATGTTCGAGCCGTTCTTCACCACCAAGCCCACCGGGGAGGGCACCGGCCTCGGCCTCTCGGTGGTGGAGGGCATCGTGAGTCAGGTCGGAGGCCACATCCGGGTCGAGAGCTCGCCCGGCCACGGCTCGCGCTTCACGCTGTACTTCCCCCAGCTCGTGGCGGCGCTCCACCCGGAGCCGCCGCCGGACGCCGAGCCCCAGGTCCACCGGCCGGGCGCCATGATCCTGGTGGTGGAGGACGATGCCCGAGTCCGCGCCATGGCCACCCGCGCGCTGAGCGATGCCGGCTACGAGGTACTCGAGGCCGAGGACGCGAGCGCCGCCATGGATCTGATCCGGCGCCGGCCCGGCCAGCTCGACCTCGTGCTCACCGACATCGGCATGCCCGGCATGGACGGGTATGCGCTCGCACGCCGTCTGCACGAGGCGCGGCCCGGGCTGCCCGTGATCTTCATGACCGGCTACGGCGAGCGCGACGAGGAGGCGAATTCCCCGGTCGAGCCCGGCCTCGTGATCCACAAGCCGTTCGCGCCCGCCGCGCTGGTCCGGGCCGTGGGCGAGACCCTCGCCGCCGAGGCCGGGGAGGTCGCCTAGGGCCGCCGGCTCACAGCTTGTGCCAGAGCACGGCCGTGGACCACCCGGACTTGCCCGTGGCGACCCCGACGATCGTGCCGAACTTGTTGATGCCGTGGGCCTGTTCGTGGCCGTTCGGCGTGAGCTCGGGCAGATAGCCGAGCGTGCCGTCGGCCGCGCGCACCCACGCATCCTCGTCCGCGTCCGCGTCCTCGAAATCCGCGTCGTAGCCCACCATCACGCCGGCATTGTTGATCGCGTTCGCGAGGCTGAAGATCTGCCGCGTGCTCAGGACCGTCCACGTCCCGCTCAGGAAGATGAAGGGGAATCCTTCGTCCTTGGAGAACTCGTCAGGCGCGTTGCCCAGCGAGCCCGCGATCTGGCCGGGGTTGTTCACCGCCGTGGCCACGCCGTCGGCGTGCCGGTGGGTCCCCAGGTCGGAGATGACGCCGTTCTTCCACGCCACCACGTGCCGGACGCCCGCGGCCGTCTCGCTCCAGCCCACGATCTTCCCCGCGTGATTGATGCCGGTCGCCTGGGTGATGTGGCCGCCCAGCCCGGGGAGGCCTTTCATCCCGACGCCGCTCTGCCAGATGAAGGCGTGCCGGTCGCCGTTCCTGACCTCGCTGAAGCCCACGATGACGCCGACGTCGTTGATCGCCGCGGCCATGCTGTTCTGGCCGCCGAGGCTCCCGAGGTTGGTGATCTTGCCGTTCTGCCAGCGCACCGCCCGCATGGCGCCGTTGGCGAGCGTGCTGTAGCCCACGACCACGTTGTCATCGTTGATCGCGCGGGCCTCGCTCTCGCCGCCGGCCAGCCCGCCCAGGTCCTTCATGCCGACGCCGCCCCGCCACAGGAAGGCGCGCTGGTGGCCCGTGGCGCTCGCGCTGGAGCCCACCACCCCGCCGACGTTGTTGACCCCGTAGGCCGCCGAGCTGACCCCGCCGAGGGTGCCGAGGTTCTTGATGGTGTAGCCCGTCGCGGCCGCCGTGACGGCATCGGCAGCGGGGCTCGCCCGGTCCACGCCGGTGGGCGAATCGTTGTCGGGACTGCACGCCGCGGCCAGGACGGCGAGAACGGCGGCGGTGGCGATGCCCGCGGGGGCCCAGCGGAGACATGACGGAGTCGTGCGCATGGGGCGATCCTGTTCGGGTGAAGTAGTGGGACAAATTTACCCGGCCGGCGTCAAGCCCGTCTCAAGCGCCTGCCACGCCTCGTGTTAACGCCGAAACCTTCGGCGTTCCTAGCCGCCCACGACCGTCGGCGCCAGATGGGTGTCCGTCGTGCCGTCGCCGAGCTGCCCCGAGAAGTTCGAGCCCCAGCAGAGGCCGCGCTGGCTCAGCGCCACGCCGCAGGTGTGGTCCTCGTCCGTCCGGATCTCCTGGAAGTAGCGGCCACCGGCGACCGGAACCGGCGTGAGGCTCCGCTGCACCAGGCCGGTTCCCAGCTGCCCGTTGCTGCCGTCACCCCAGCAGTATCCGCGGTGGTCGGTGGTGACGGCGCAGGTGTAGGACTCCCCCGCGCTCACCTGGGTGAAGCGCAGCGAGCCGGGCATCGCGTGCGGCACGAGGCTGGAGGTCCGGGTGCCGTCGCCGAATCGGCCGGCGTCGTTCGAGCCCCAGCAGAAGATGCGGTTGGTGGTGGCGACCGCGCACGCGTAGTGCTCGCCCGGGATGCCGGCGTCCGCGCTCACCTGGAGGTATCGTTGGGTGCCCGCCACCAGGTGCGGCGCCAGATGACTGCGGAGCGTGCCGTCGCCCAGGTTGCCGTCGCGGTTGAGCCCCCAGCAGAAGACCCGCTGGTCGGTGCTCACTGCGCAGGTGAACAGCATGCCCGCGCTCACCTCGACGAACCGGAGCGTGCCCCCGACGTGCACCGGCAGGTGCCGCTCGGTCCTGGTCTTGTCGCCGACCTGGCCGAAGGCGTTGTTCCCCCAGCAGAACAGCACATTGCCCAGGGTCACGCCGCACGTATGGCCGTCCGCGCCGACGTCGATCTGCCGGAACTTGCGGGTGCCCGACACCGGCACCGGGACCGAGCTGGTCGTGGTGGTGCCGTCGCCCAGGTTGCCGCGGGTGTTCGCGCCCCAGCACCACGCCGCGTAATCGGTGGTGACGCCGCAGCTATAGCCATTGGAACGGACATCGAGGAAACGGTGTCCCCCGGCCACCGGAAACGGCGACAGCCGGTCGACGGCCGTATCGCTCCCGTCGCCCAGCTCGCCGAACAGCCCCTGGCCCCAGCAGTATGCGACCGCGGTGGTCGCCACGCCGCAGGAAAAGCCGGACCGTCCCGCCGGGCTCACGTGGGTGAACAAGAGGCCCGTTCCCGCCGCTGCAGCCGCCGCCGTGGGCGGCACGGCCGAAGGCGGCTCGTTGGGAAACGGGGAATCAGGGGCGCAGGCCGCCAGGGCCAGCGCGATCGTGGTAGCGGACAGTGCGCGCATGAGATGCCGACCGGAATGAAGGTGACTCCAAGGTACTCGGGGGTGTCAAGCCGATCTCAAGCCCTGGCCTGCGCTCACGTAGTCGAGTCGCCACCGCTGCCTGCCCGCCCGACCGCCCACCTGCTCGCCCGCCCGCCTGCTCGCCTGTCCGCCCGTTTATTTTGCCCCCCATGCCCGCGCGCATCCTCCTCACCATGGACGACCTGTCCACCGCCGTGCCGCTCAACGCGGCGTTCGAGGCGGCCGGCTTCTCCACGGCCATGTTCAGCGCGCTCGACGACCCCCGCGGCACTGTCCGTCGCGAGAGCCCTGAGCTCGTGATCCTGACCGGTGGCGTGCACGAGCCGCACGCCGCCCACCTCGCCGCCCTGGCCCGGGACGCCGAGATCTCCACCCTCGCCCTGCTCGAACCCACCGACTCCGAGCGCGCGGAGCGGGTGGGCCGCCTCGGCGTCACCGAGACCATGATGAAGCCGGTGGCGCCGGACGACGCCGTCGCCACCGCGCGCCGGCTCATCGACCGGCGCGGGCTCCAGGAGCGGACCGGCATCATCGGCGAGAGCGCCGCCATCCAGGAGGTGCTGGTCAAGATCGAGCAGATGGCGCCGGTCTCGAGCACCGTGCTGATCCAGGGCGAGAGCGGCACCGGCAAGGAGCTGGTGGCCAAGGGCATCCACGACCTCTCGCCCCGCCGGGGCAAGCCGTTCATCGCGGTGAACTGCGCGGCGCTCCCCGACACCCTGCTCGAGAGCGAGCTGTTCGGCCACGAGAAGGGCGCCTTCACCGGCGCGGCCGAGCGCCGGCTCGGCCGGTTCGAGCTGGCCGATGGTGGGACCATCTTCCTCGACGAGATCGGCGAGATCCCGGCCTCCACCCAGGTGAAGCTGCTGCGGGTGCTGGAGAGCCGCACGTTTTTCCGGGTGGGCGGCGCTCAGCCGATCAAGGTGGACGTGCGGGTGGTGGCCGCCACCAACCGCGCGCTCCGCGACGCGGTCGCCCTGGGCGAGTTCCGCGACGACCTCTACTACCGGCTCAACGTCCTCAACATCTACCTCCCGCCGCTCCGCGACCGGCGGGAGGACATCCCGCTCCTGGTGCGGCGGTTCATCCGCGAGCTGGCGCGGGCGCACGACCGCACCTTCCGCGGCATCACCCCCGAGGCCATGGAGCGGCTGGTCAACGCGCCCTGGCCCGGCAACGTGCGCCAGCTCCGGAACCTGATCGAGAGCATGGTGGTGCTGGCCCCCGGCGCCGAGATCCGCGCGGCCGACATCCCGGCCGATATCCTCGACGGCCCCGGCACCCTGCTCCCGGTCCGGGTGGGCTCGCTGGTCCGGGACGGCGGCGGCGCCGGGCCCGGCGGCCACGAGCTCGAGTTCATCCTCCGGAGCCTGATCGACCTCAAGCTCCAGGTCGAGGAGCTGCGCCGGCGGATCGACGAGGGGCCCCAGCGGGTGCAGGTGATCGAGGTGGGCGACCACGCCTCGGTGGCCGACGTCATGACCGTGGGCGAGGCGAACGGCGACCACCCGGTGCTGTACCGGAGCGGGATGACGATGGCCGAGGTGGAGCGAGCCGCCATCGAGGCAGCACTACAGGAACACCGCGGCAACAGGCGGCGGGCGGCGGAGGTGTTGGGGATCGGCGAGCGGACCCTGTACCGGAAAATCAAAGCCTATCACCTTGAATGAGTTACCAACGGGGTGTCAAAATTCTGCACAACGGCTAAGTTCTACTGTCTGACTGTTTTACAGCATTCTGCCTATTGACAGGTCTGAAGTCGGCCGTCACATTTCGGATGGTCCCTCCCCCCTGACCGGTCAGGCTCCTTGAATTTCGTCATCGACGTCGAGCAGTGCGTCGCGTGCCTGGCGTGTGTCCGGGTGTGTCCCACCGAGGCGATCGCGGTGGCGGGCGACGAGCAGGTGCTGCTGCAGATCGTGGACGAGTCCTGTATCCGGTGCGGTCGCTGCCTGCCGGCCTGTCCCCACGGCGCGGTCAAGGTAAACGGCGAGATCGGGCGGGCTCTTGCCATCGCCTCCCAGGGTGACGGCGTTTTGATCCTGAGCCCGGAGTCGGTGGCGCATTTCTATCCGGCCTCGCCGGAGCAGCTCGTCAATGCGTGCTACGCGGTGGGGTTCCGCGCGGTCACCCGCGGGGTGATCGGCGATGAACTGGTTGCCGCCGAATACCTTAAGCTGTGGGAAGAGGAGCCCTGGGGCACCCTCATCCGCTCCACCGATCCGGTGGTGGTCGAGACGGTGCGGGCGCAGTATCCGGAGCTCCTGCCGTACCTGGCGCCGGTCGCCATGCCGGCGGTCGCCGAGGCCCGATATCTGCGAGCCCAGCATGACGCCGGGTTGCGGATCGCGTTCGCGGGCGTGAGCCCGCCGGTCAACAATCCGGACCTCGACGCGGCCATCACCTTTGGCGATCTCGACCAGCTCTTTCGCATCCGCGGGGTGAGCGTGCTGACGCAGCCCACGTACTTCCTGCGGGTGCCCGAAGAGAAGCGGCGTCATGTGAGCGCGGCGGGCGGGCTGCCGCTGGCCCTCCTCGAGGAGGCCCGCCAGTCGAGCCGCCGGTTCCGGAAGATCCGCGGGCTCGACTCGCTTCCCGCGGTGGCGCGCGCGGTGGCGGTGGACCGGCTGGACCTCGGCTTCGTGGACATCCTCTCGACCGAGGGGCTGGTGGACCACCCGCTCTCGGGGCCCACGGAGGAATTGTTCTGGCGCCGCGAGCTCATGGCGAGCGTCGAGGCGCCGCGGAGCCGGCAGCCGGTGGTGGACGCGGGCGTGGTGGCGAGCATCGGGGCCACCTTCGCGTTCAAGCCCCGGCCGGTGGAGCCCGATCCGGACGGGGTCCGGGCGCTGCTGGAGCAGATCGGCCTGGGTCCGAACGGCCGCCCGTGGGACTGCCGGGCGTGCGGATTCGAGAGCTGCCGGCGGTTCGCGGAGGCGGCGGCGCTGGGCCGGGCGAGTCTCCGGCAGTGCACGCCGTTCCAGGAGCGCCGCGCCACCGAGGCGCAGCGGGCGGCGGCGGCGGACGAGCTGACGGGGCTCTCGACCTACCGGGTGCTGCGCGACCGGCTGGGCAGCGAGGTGGAGCGGTGCAAGCGGAGCCACGAGAGCTTCGCGGTGCTGTTCCTGGACCTCGACCGGTTCAAGGACGTGAACGACGGGTACGGCCACGAGTCGGGGAACGAGGTGCTGCGGGCGGTGGCCGGCGAGATCAGAAACGCGGTGCGTGCGTCGGACGTGGCGGCGCGATATGGGGGCGACGAGTTCGTGGTGATCCTGACCCGGACGGATCTACAGGGCGGGGCGCGGGTGGCGGAGGCGTTGCGGGCGGGGATCGAGGGGGTTGGGCGCCGGCTGGGGTATCCGCCGGGGCTCATCACGGTGAGCATCGGGCTCGCCGAGTTCGACCCGCGGGAGCCGGCGGAGGCCGACCTCCTGGTGAGCGCCGACCGGGCGCTGTACCGGGCCAAGGCCGCCGGCCGGAACGCCGTCGCCTAAGCCGGGGCGACTTCCGCGGCCAACTATCGCGATCGCTCTCGCGTCGTGGCGCAGGCGTCGGAACATACGTCGCAGGTCAACAAGGAAAACCGAACGTGACCGGATTCAGTCCGCGGCAGCCCACGTCCCCGACGGTCCCCGCTCCCGCGCCCGCGCGCGCCGCAACGGCGCCGGACGGATCGCCCGATCCGTGGGGCGTGCGGCGGGCCGAGAACCTTTTGACCAGCCTGGAAGGCATCCTGAGCGCGCGGGTCGTCACCACTCCCCTCGGCGAGGTGAGCGAGATCCACATCCTGGCGCAGGCCGGTCTCCAGCCCAAGCAGCTCGTGCGGAACATCGAGAGCGCCCTGCTGGCGCAGCTCGGTTTGAAGGTGGATCATCGGAAGATCAGCATCGCCCAGACGGCCGACGTGAAGCCCATCGAGGCGCTCGAGCGCGACTCGGTGCGCGAGCGGATCCTGCAGCGGACGGTGCTGTTCGAGAACCTGTCGGTGTCGCCGGGCCGGCGGCCGCACCGGATCTCGATCTCGGTGACGCTCTCCTACCGGGGCAACACCGAGTCGGCGGAAGAGGAGATCAGCGACACGCCGCGGAGCCGGGTCGAGGGCGCGGCCCAAGCCGCGGTGACGGTGCTCGACCGGCTCCTGACCGAGAGCAGCATCGCGCTCGAGGGCGCCAAGATCGTGGAGGGCTTCGACCGCCAGTTCGCCTTCGTGGCGGTGCAGGGCCTCGGCGGGCGGGAGACGACGCTGATGACCGGCACCAGCGAGATCAAGGAGAGCGCGGAGCGGGCGGCGGTCTTTGCCGTGCTGGACGCCACGAACCGGTGGACGGAGGCGCGCAGGCCGAACTGACGGCGGGCGGGCAGGCGAGCGGGCGAGCAGGCGAGCAGGTTGACGGGCGGACGCCCGGGGTAGGTGGTCGGATGGCAGGGGTAAGTGCGGAAGTGTGGGCCGTCCGTTCGGCGAGGCGGCAGCGGGTGTGAGCGCACGGCGTCGGGCCGGACAGGTGCCGGCCGGCGGATTCGAGTGATCGTGTCGGGGAGGGTCGTGGCCTGTCCCGACGTGCCGATAATCAGAGCTGTATGGGGCGGGCCCGCTGGGGCGGGCCCGTTGCATCGGAGGGATGTCAGGGCAGGGCAGGGCTGTACGACGGTGCAGGCCAACCCTACTCGGGAAAGGACACTGGGGGAAAAGGAGATCCCGGTCTC
>JBQCGH010000096.1:0-11922 GCA_051955835.1 Gemmatimonadales bacterium | reverse complement strand
CAGCCTCTTATCGGTAGCCTTCGCGGATCTGTACGTATGGTTGTGTTCGATGGGAGTGTGGGTGGACTGGAGAATCATCTGATCGGTAAGAGGTGAGCGGTACGCGGTGAGCGGGGCGGGCACACCGGAAGCCTCGGGTGTGCTGAGCCGCCCACCGCTCACCGCTCGCTCTTCATCTCACCCTTTTGCCGTCTTATCCATGCCCGACTACCAGACCTTCGACCACGACGTCCTGGTCATCGGCGCCGGCGGCGCGGGCCTCCGGGCCGCGGTCGCGGCGTCGGCCGCCGGCGTGAAGGTGGGCCTCGTGTGCAAGTCGCTCCTGGGCAAGGCGCACACGGTGATGGCCGAGGGCGGCATCGCGGCATCGCTCGCCAACGTCGACAACCGCGACGGCTGGCAGGTGCACTTCGCCGATACGATGCGCGGCGGGCAGTACATCAACAACTGGCGCATGGCCGAGCTCCACGCGAAGGAAGCGCCCGACCGGGTGCGCGAGCTCGAGGCGTGGGGCGCGCTGTTCGACCGGACCCCGGATGGACGCATCCTCCAGCGCAATTTCGGCGGCCACAAGTATCCCCGCCTGGCGCACGTGGGCGACCGGACGGGACTCGAGATGATCCGGACGCTCCAGGATCACAGCATCCACCAGGGCATCGACGTGCACATGGAGTGCACCGTGCTCCGCCTGTTCACCGACGACGGACGCATCGCCGGGGCGCTGGGCTACGATCGCGAGCGCGGCCGGTTCCGGCTCTATCGCTCGCGCGCCGTCATCCTCGCGACCGGCGGCGTGGGCCGGGCCTACGCCATTACCAGCAACAGCTGGGAATACACCGGCGATGGCCACGCCCTCGCGTACCACGCGGGGGCGGCGCTCCAGGACATGGAGTTCGTGCAGTTCCACCCCACCGGGATGATCTGGCCGCCGAGCGTGCGCGGCATCCTCGTGACGGAAGGGGTGCGGGGCGAGGGCGGCGTGCTGCGCAACAGCGAGGGCCGGCGATTCATGTTCGACGACATCCCGGAGAACTACCGCGCGCAGACCGCCGACACCGAGGACGAGGGGTGGCGCTACACGCAGGGCGACAAGAATGCGCGTCGCCCGCCCGAGCTGCTCACCCGCGACCACGTGGCACGCTGTATCCGGCGCGAAGTGGCCGAGGGTCGCGGCAGCCCGCACGGCGGCGTGTTCCTCGACATCTCCTGGATCAAGCAGCGGCTGCCCAACGCGCGGGAGCACATCATCCGCAAGCTACCGAGCATGTACCACCAGTTCAAACAGCTCGCGGACATCGACATCACGACGACGCCGATGGAAGTCGGCCCCACCACTCACTACATCATGGGCGGCATCCGGGTGGACGGCGACAGCCAGATGTCGACCGTGCCGGGCCTTTTCGCCGCCGGAGAGTGCGCGGCCGGCCTGCACGGCGCCAACCGGCTGGGTGGGAACTCGCTCTCGGACCTGCTCGTGTTCGGCAAGCGCGCGGGCGATCACGCCGCGCAGTTCGCGAGGGAGTCCGGCGCCGCAACCATCGACCCCGCACAAGTGGACGAGGCGGTGCGGCAGGCCCTGGCTCCGTTCGACCTGGCCACGGGCGGAGACGGACCGTACCAGATCCAGCACGACCTGCAGCAGACGATGCAGGATCTGGTGGGCATCGTCCGCACCGGGCCCGAGATGGAGGAGGCCCTCGATCGTCTGGGGCGTCTCAAGGAACGGGCGGTGGGCGTGGGCGTTCCCGGCAACCGAGAGTACAACCCGGGCTGGCACACCGCGCTCGACCTCGGCAATCTGCTCACCGTCTCCGAGGCGATCACCCGCGCGGCCCTGGACCGGCGCGAAAGCCGCGGGGGTCACTTCCGCGAGGACTGCCCCGAGAAGGACCCCGCCTCCGCGAGGTTCAACATCGTGGTGCGGAAGGGCGCCGACGGGCGGATGCAGCTGGTCCGGGAACCGATCCAGGGGATGCCGGCGGAGCTCCAGCGCGTGATCGAGGAACAGAAGTAGCTGGGCGCACGCACGGCGGCGTCGACGGCGGCGCGCGCTGGAATTCCTTGCGAGGGCATGCGGAACGTGACCGCCGGTTCGAAGGAGGAAGCGAGTGACGGAGACCTTGAAGCCGGACCTGTCGGACACGGGCGCAGTCGAGGAGGCGCAACCACCCAAGCGTCACGCCGAGCCCAGCGGCACGGCGACGTTCCGGGTGTGGCGGGGCGATCGCACCGGGGGCCGGCTCGTCGACTACCGGACCCCGGTCTCGCCTGGCATGGTCGTGCTCGATGCCCTCCACCAGATCCAGGCGGAGCAGGCAAACGATCTCGCGGTCCGCTGGAACTGCAAGGCGGGCAAGTGCGGCTCGTGCTCGGCGGAAGTGAACGGCCAGCCCAAGCTCATGTGCATGACCCGGCTCAGCGAGCTCCCGCTCGAGCAGCCGGTCACCATCGAGCCGATGCGCTCGTTTCCGCCGGTCAAGGACCTGGTGACCGACGTGTCGTGGAATTTCCGGGTGAAGACCACGATCGCGCCCTTTTCCCCCCGTCCGCCGGATGCTCCCGACGGCACGTGGCGGATCGCGCAGTCGGACGTGGACCG
The DNA here is from genome assembly GCA_051955835.1 of Gemmatimonadales bacterium. Lineage (GTDB taxonomy): Bacteria > Gemmatimonadota > Gemmatimonadetes > Gemmatimonadales > GWC2-71-9 > CAVVWJ01. The sequence goes on along the minus strand of JBQCGH010000096.1, from coordinate 9,323 downwards.
GGTCCAGGAGTTCCGCAAGTGCATCGAGTGCTTTCTATGCCAGGACGTCTGTCACGTCCTGCGAGAGCATCAACTGCATGAGGCATTCATCGGGCCGCGCTTTCTGGTGTACGTCGCGGCGCTCGAGATGCATCCGCTCGACACCGGCGATCGGGTCGAGGCGCTTCGCCGAACGCACGGGATCGGCTACTGCAACATCACCAAGTGCTGCACCAAGGTGTGCCCCGAGCACATTACGATCACCGATAACGCGATCATTCCGCTCAAGGAGCGGGTCGTCGACGCATGTTTCGATCCGCTCGGCAAGCTAGTCAAGGTGTTCAGCAGGAGGGAGCAATCGTGACGGACCGGTCCGAGCTCAAGCGCATCTCCCGGGAGGGGATCCCAGCGGCGCTGCAGAAGGCCGAGCGCTATCGGATCATCAACGATCCCACATCGGCCGAGAGCATCTGTCTGGACGTGCTGGAGGTCGACCCCCGGAGCCAGGAGGCCCTGATCACGCTCCTGCTCGCCATCACCGACCAGTTCCCAAGCGCGCCGGCGGAAGGCGTCCGGCGCGCCAAGGAGCTGCTGCCCCGCCTCGATGATGAGTACAAGCGGGCGTACTACTCGGGCATCGTCGCCGAACGATGCGCGAAGGCCTACGTTCGGCGGGGGACGATGGGCTCGGGCGAGCTGGCCTATCACTGGTTCCGCGAGGCAATGGACTGGTACGAGCAGGCGGAAGAGCAGCGGCCCGCGGGCAACGACGAAGCGATCTTGCGGTGGAATACCTGCGCGCGGATCCTCGCCCGCGACGAGCACCTCCGGCCCCGAGCGGAGGAGCCGATCAGGCCGGGCAGTGAGTGAGGTCGACGACAAACGACCTGCAGCTATCTCCTCCTAATCTTCCTTCGCCGGCTTCCGACCAATCTCGAAGCAGCAGCGCAGCCGGGCCTCGGCGTCGCAGCACTTGGCCACTGGAATCCCGGCGAACTCCGCGAGCAGACTCTCCACCGCGTTGCAGGCCTCGGGGTGCCGCTGCGTGGCCGCCGACAGCGGGCAACCGAAGCCCCGGATCAAATACCCCCCCGCATGCTCTTCGACCTGAGCGACGCCGCCCAGCTCGTTGAGCAGGGCGCTCGCCGCCTCCGCCCGTTGCCGCAGGTTCCCGGTCGGTCTCGGCCGATCGGCCATCAGGCGTCGACCCACATCGTGCATCATCCCGTCGAATTCGGCCGGATCGAGCCGCTCATCCAGCACGTGCAAGAGCTCGGTGAGCATCGGCACGTAGGCCCGTGAGAACATCAGCTCGGCTTCGGCCGTGAGCCGGTAGGTCCGCGCTGGTTTGCTCACGCCGCGCCGGGACTCGCCCTGGGCCACCATCCCGTCGCGTTCCAGAATGGCAACCTGAGCCCGGACGGCGTTGCCGGTCAGTCCGAGTGCCCCCGCCAGGTCATCCACCGTCATTGCCCCTCGCCGGAGGAGTCCCATGACCTGACCGGCGGGGCTGGCGAGCAATCGGTTCCAATACGGTACGCGCATTGGGTCCTCGGTGGCAGGTTGGTGACCGGCGGCACAGCGAGACTTGAGATTCTACAGATTTTTCTGCATAATCTTGCTTTGGAGTTCTCCACCAAAATTAGCCGCCACCGTGACATATACACCCGTTCGGAGGCCTAGGTACATGCAACTGAAGCAACTGGGCGCCCTCGCCCTGGCGCTGGCCGTCCTCGCGTGTGGGGACGAGTCGCGGCCCACCGGGCCCGGGGCACTCGCCCCGCTCGCACCGGACTCAACCCAGGCCGCCCTGAATCCAGCCCTGGTTGCCCAGGGCAAGCAAATTTTCCGATTTGAAACCTACGGCGACCAAACCTTCTGGACCGACACCCTTGGGCTCCACCAAGTCATCGAGAGCGCCGTCAGTCCCAACACCGCTCTGTCGGTCGGCCTCAAGGTCGACGCCGATGCCCTTCCGCCACAAATCAAGGCCGGAATCTCAAACAGAACAATCGACCTGAACAACCCCGCGACCACCGTCGCACTGCTCAAGCTGAACGCCGTAGTTGGCCTGGTGGGCCAGGTGGATGCGCGCAACCAGCTCACCCGCATCGGGGTCACCTGCGCGCTGTGCCATTCGACGGTGAATAACTCATTCGCGCCGGGCATCGGGCAGCGGCTCGATGGCTGGCCGAATCGCGACCTCAACGTCGGCGCGATCATCGCGCTCTCACCGGCCCTCACACCGCAGCAGAAGGCTGTCTACACCTCCTGGGGCCCCGGCATGTACGACCCGAGGTTCAACCAGGATGGGAAGAACATCCCCGTCGTCATTCCGCCGGCGTTCGGACTTCGCCACGTGAAGCGCGAGATCTACACCGGTGACGACACGGTCTCCTACTGGAACGCCTACGTGGCCATCACACAGATGCACGGTCACGGCCACTTCGCGGACCCGCGGATCAACGTCGACGTCAATAACCCGCCGGACCTGGTCACATCGAAGCTGCTACCCCTCAAGATCTACCAGTTCAGCCTCGAGACGCCGTCGTCATCGGAAAGCCCCGACCCCGAAGCGGTCCGGCGCGGGCGAGCCCTGTTTCATGGGGCCGCCGGCTGCGCGCGCTGCCATGCCGGCTCCATCTACACCGATGTGACCCGGGGCCGCCTCCACACGGCCGAGGAGGTCGGGCAGGATCCGGCGTATGCGGCGCGGAGCGCGACGGGGCTGTACCGTACCACGCCCCTGCGTGGGCTGTGGCATCCTCCCGAGCTTCGCGGCCCCTACTTCCACGACGGCAACGCGGCCACGCTCAGCGACGTCGTGGCGCACTACGTCCGGCTCTTCGGGCTTTCACTCTCAACCCGACAGCAGCAGGATCTCGTCGCCTACCTCAAGACCCTCTAGAAACCGGCCGGCGACGCTACGCGTGCCGCGGCGATCGCCTTGCGAGGGCGGGGGGATCCGGGCAGATTCTCGGACCCCCCACCCTTCACTACATCGCCCCGATCAGCCGTTCCGCACACGCAAGGGCTCGCCATGCGATCTCGCAGTGCCGCTCGCGGCCTCGCCACCCTGGCGTTGGCCTTCGCCGCGTCGTGGGTAGGGTGTGGGGGCGGCTCGGACATCAGCGGGCCGGCGACAGGCAGCCTGGATGTGACGATCGCGACCACGGGCCCCGAGCCCGACGCGGACGGCTACACCCTGAGCATCGACGGCGCGGCCCCGGAAGCCATCGCCGCGAACGCGACGCGGCACGCCGAGGGCCTGGGCGTCGGCTCCCACAGGGTTGACCTGGGTGGGCTCGCCGCCAACTGCGCAACCACATCTGCCGGCGGCACCAGCGCGACAGTCTCGATCGACGCTGGCGGCACGGCCAATGTGCGCTTCGACGTGGCCTGCGCGCCGACCACGGGCACGATCGAGGTGGCGACGACCTCCGCCGGCAGCCCGCCGGACCCGGACGGGTACGAGGTGCAGCTGGACGGGGTCGACGCACAGCCGATCGGCGTCGGCGCGACGCTCACGTTGCCCGGTGTGGCGGCCGGCGACCATACCGTGGGCCTCACCGGGCTTGCGGCGAACTGTTCGGTCGAGGGGAACAACCCGCTGGCCGTCTCCGTCGCCGCCGGTACCTCGTCGCATGTCGCGCTGTCGGTCACGTGCGGCGCACCCACGCCGCCACCGGCGCCCGGGGGCATCAGCGTTACAACCGTGACCAGTGGCCCTGATCAGGGGGCCGATGGCTACAGCGTCTCGCTCGACGGCGGCGCAGCGATCGCCATCGGGCTGTCCGCCACGCTCTCGCTGCCGAATGTCGCCGCCGGCGCGCATACGGTTGGGCTCACCGGGCTCGCCGAGAACTGCCGTGCCGACGGCGACAACCCGCGTTCGGTCATGGTGGCGGCCGGAACGGTGGCGCCGGTCGCCTTCACCATCGTCTGCACCGCGCTTCCGCCCTCGACCGGTACGCTCGAGATCGCGACCGCCACGTCCGGGCCGAACCAGGACACCGACGGCTATGCCTTCACGATCGACGGAGGCACGGCACAGCCCATCGGCGTGACCGCCACGGTGAGCGTGGCCGGCCTCGTGCCCGGAAGCCATTCCATCGTGCTCCAGGGCACGGCGCCCAACTGCACCATCAACGGCCAGAATCCACTCGCCGCCAGCATCGGCGCAGGCGCCACGGCGCGGGTGACGTTCGCCGTCACGTGCGTGGCGGCGACCGGCGCACTGACGGTTACCACGACAACGAGCGGCTCGCCGCTTGACCCGGACGGGTACACCCTGAGCATCGACAACGGCACCGCGAGCGCGCTCGGCGTGAGCGCGAGCGCTACGATTCAGGGGCTGGCGCCCGGACCGCACAGCGTGCTGCTCGGTGGCCTGGCCGCGAACTGCAAGGTTGAGGGCGACAATCCCCGGACGGTCACCGTGCCGCCCGCCGGCACGGTGACCTCGGGTTACACGGTCATCTGCACTCCAACCACCGGCTCGCTCGCGGTCACCATCGGCGGACTTCCGGCCGGCACGAACGCGGGCGTCACCGTCACCGGCCCGAACAACCTCAGCACCCCGGTGGCCGCCAGTACGACGCTGACCGACCTCGTGCCCGGCACGTACACGGTGGTCGCCGCTCCGGTGCCGAGCGGCGGAACGACCTACAACGGAACGCCCGCCAGCAGCACGCAGGCGGTCGCGGCCGGTGCCACGGCGACGGCGACCGTCACCTACGGCCCCGCCGCTGGACCGTCGCTCAACCTGCGAATCGACAGCTGGCAGCTCACGCAAAGCGTACAGTCCGCGGCCGGTGACGTGCCGCTCGTGGCCAACCGCGGCGGCCTGCTTCGGGTCTTCGTCGTGGCCGATCATGCCAACACCGCGAAGCCCAGCGTCCGCGTGCAGGTCTACCGGAACGGCGCGGTGGTGCGCACCCTGCTCATTCCCGCGCCGCGCGCGTCGGTGCCGCTCACCAAAGACGAGACAACGCTGGCCAGCTCGTGGAACGTCGAGCTTTCCCGCGACCTCTTCGCCCCCGGGCTCGCCGTGCTGGCCGACGTCGACCCGGACAACGCGGTGGCGGAGAAGAACGAGAACGACAACGCGTACCCCGCGTCCGGCATCCCGGCAGTGGAGCCCGTGAGCAACGCGCCGACGCTGGCCGTCCGGTTCGTGCCGGTGCGGCAGCAGGTGAGCGGCCTGACCGGTGACGTCTCGACGGCCAACACGGCGCAATTCCTCGACCTGCCGCGCCGCATGTATCCCGTGTCAACTACCGACGGCGACGTTCACGCGGTCTACACCACCACGACGGCCGACGCCCTTCAGCCGGACGACGCCAACCGCGCGTGGGAGACGATCCTCGCCGAGGTGAATGCGCTGCAGGTCGCCGAGGGATCGACGAGGAACTACTACGGCGTGGTGCGGCTCGGGTATGCGAGCGGCGTTGCGGGCCTCGGGTACATCGGCGCGCCGACCGCGATCGGCTATGACGACCCCACCGATCGCAGCCGAGTCATGGCGCACGAGATCGGGCACAACTTCGGCCGGCTGCACTCGCCCTGCGGCCAGCCTTCGGGGCCCGATCCCGCCTACCCCTACCCGGGCGGGCTCACGGGTGTGTACGGGTACGACCTGCAGGCGAACGTGCTGAAGAGCCCGCTGGCCCCGGACATCATGGGGTACTGTCCTGATCCCTGGGTCAGCGACTACACCTACTCCGCGATTCTCGCGTTCCGGTCCGGCAGCTCGGCGGGATTGAGGCAGTCCATAGCCTCTGCCCCGGAGCGGTGTCTGCTCGTCTGGGGACGCATCGTCGACGGTCGGCCGGTGCTCGAGCCCGGGTTCGAGATCGTCACGCGGCCCAGCCTGCCAACGCGACCGGGACCGTACACGGTAGAGGGAGTGCGGGGCGACGGATCGCGCGTGTTCAGCCTGTCGTTCGATGCCAGTGACGTCGAGGACGGCCGCGGCGGCTCGCGGCAGTTTGCGTTCGCGGTGCCGCTTCGCAGCGCGTCCGGCAGCGAGCTGACCACGCTGGCCCTTGCGGGCCCTGCGGGCCGGGCCGCAGCTTCGCGCGCAACGACGATGCCCGGCGCCAACCTCGTGGCCCCCGTCCTGGAGACGCACCGGGTTGCCGGCGGCGTGTCGCTGCGCTGGGATCCGTCGGCGCATCCGATGGTCATGGTGCGCGACCCGGAGACCGGCGAGGTCGTGTCATTCGCGCGAGGAGGCGCGGCCGCCATCGCGACGAACTTGGCGGCGCTGGATATGGTGGTGTCGGACGGCGTCGGCAGCCAGACGCTGCGAGTCGTCCCCGGGCCGTAATGCGCTCGGCAGGTCAAGCGGGCCGGTGTCATCGTAGGCAGGCCACGAGCTTGCCAACGGATCTAGCGAGGAAACGCCTCCGCCAGCCCGCCGTCCACGGTCAGGATGTCGCCGGTCGTGAACCGGAACCGGTCGCCGGCCAGGGCGACCGCGAGCTCCGCCACGGCCTCCGCCGGGATCAGCCCGACCCCCATCAGATTCCGCTTGCGGTAGGTCTCGAGCTGATCCTCTTCGGTGACGCCCCGGCGCGCCGCGCGCTCGCGCACGAACTGGCGGAAGAGCGGCGTGTCCACCTGGTCCGCGTTGATGGCGTTGACCCGGATGCCGTCCGCGCCGAGCTCGATTGCCGCGACACGCAGGGCCTGCAGCAACGCGGCCTTGCTGCCGCCGTAGGCCACCGCCTCGCGGCCCGGGACGATCGCCGCCTTCGACACCGATGCCACGATCGAACCGCCCGTTCGCTGGCGACGCATGATCGTCGCCGCGCGACTCATCGCGGCGACCGCGCCCAGATAGTGCACCTCGAGCTGACGTTGGAGGTCCTCCCGGCGGATGTCAGTGATTGCGGCAAAGCGCGGCGACAGCCCTGCCGTGTAGAACAGGCAGTCGAGCCCGCCATACTCGAGCACGGCGCGGCGGAAGAGCGCATCCAGACTGGCGTCGTCCCGGACGTCGGCGGCCATCCCCACCGCGCGGCCGGAGCTCCGTTCGCTCAGCTCGTCTGCCACGCGCGCCGCGGCTGCACCGTCGAGGTCCGCCACCACCACGTGCGCGCCTTCCTCCACGAACCGGTGTGCCGCCGCCTTCCCGATGCCGCTGCCACCTCCGATCACGACGACGACGTGTCGCGGCAGCTCCTTGATGGCACGCTCACGGGCCATTGCCTCATCCACTTTGCGCCGCTCGAGCGGCCAGTGCTCGAACTCGAAGACGTCCGCGTCGGGCAGCGACTCGAAGCCGGAGATGGTGTCGGCACCGGCGATTGCCGCGAGCGTCGCGCGGTAGCAGAGGTTCGCGGTGGCCGCGCTCCGTCGATCGGCGAACGCCGTGATCATGCCGAGCCCAGGGGCGAGCAGGACCTTGGCCCAGTCGGCGATCGGCGGTTGGCCAGGGTCATGGCGCGCATGATACGCCTCGTACTCGGCGCGCGCGGCGCCGATGCGGTCACGCACCTGCGCCGTGAGAGCGTCGGCCGACGCGGTCAGGTCGAGGTCGAGCCATACCGGTCGCCGGCCCGCACGGAGGATGTGCTCGGGCGTGGCCACGCCGCGAGCGGTAAGGTCTCGGGCTCGCTCGTCGGCCAGCGCGGCGAGGATGTCCTCACTGTCGTCGTAGTGCAGGATTACCCGATCCGGCGACCCCAGAGCTCCGCGCACGGCCGGTAGAACGACCTCGGCGAGTCGCCGGTGTCCAGAGCGTCCGGTACCCCGCTCGGGGACGCTGGTGGCGTGGACGGCCGGCGCTTCGGGCGACGCCTCCGGCACTGGACCGGGCGACGGGAATGCCGGACGTCCGTGCAGCCGGCCACGGCGGCACGTCGCGATGTACTGGTCGATCTTCCCGACAATCCGGAGCAGCCGTCGGTGCGTCTCCTCCGCGTCGTCGCCCCAGACGACCAGCCCGTGGTGCGCCAACGTCAGGCCCATTGCGCCCGACGGGATCCGGTCGACCATGCCGCTCACCGCGTGGGCAAGCGGAAATCCGGGTCGGCTGTAGGGCACGTAGACGATGTCTCCCTCGAACAGCTCCGTGACCAGGTGTTCCGCTGCCGCATCCGCGGTGTTCGTCAGACTCATTGTGGCCACGTCGTGCGTGTGCGCGATGACCCGGTGCGGCAGGAGCGAGTGGAGCGGCGTCTCGACGCTCGGCGCGGGGCCGTCGGCAAGCATGCAGCCCGCCATGAACCGCATCATGTCGGCATCGCTCATGGTGTCCACGCTCGCGAGCGCGCCGAGGCGCGGCAGCGAAAGGGCCGTGAAGCCATCCCGGCCGATCGTGCGCAGGTCGGTGCCGCTTCCCTTCACGAGCAGGGTCTCTCCGACTTTGATCGACGTGTTGCCGCCACCCGGCTGAACCAGGCGCGGGTCACTGCCTACCAGATGAGAAAGCCGGACGAGGGTGTCGAGCGGATCGGCGATGGCGGTGGTCATGCGAGGAAGATGCGTCCGACCGCCCGGAGACGCGAGCGCCACGGACGTGGAATTGGCCGCGGTTGGGGCCGCGCTCGGGTCAGCTCGCGCGCTGGACCGTCTTGGGAGGGGGCATGATCTTGAACTTGAAGCGCTGCTCGACGAGCTGCCGGACGGTCTTGCCAGAGCGCCGGGCGGGGCGGAATCGCATCTCGCCCAAGGCGGTCACGACGGACCGGGTGAACCGGGGGTCATTGCTCTGGGATACCTGGATCGTCGTCGTGTCGACTCGGCCCGTGGTATCCACCACGTAGGTGGCCTGCACCATGCCCTCGACCCCTTTGGCCCGGAGATCGTCAGGGTAGATCGGCGCCGCGCTGCCTTCGTAGCGCTCCACCATCTGGTCCACCTGAAGCACGCTGTAGACGGAGTCGGGCACGAACGGCGTGGGACCGAAGGGCAGCTCACCGGCCTTGCCATTCTTCTTGCCACGGCTGGACCCGGTCGTTCTTGGGCGTATGGCCACTCCTTGAGCAGGGCCCATGGCCGGAGGGCCGTTGGCGAGGTCACGACCAAGCCGCTTCCAATCGACCACGTCCAGCTGCCGCTCCTGGGCCTCGACGCGGTCGAGGGGGAGAAGGAAGAACACCCTGGCTTCGCGCTCGTCCACCGGGAGCTGCCGGCCACCAGAGGTCGCGGCAACCGCATACCAGATGATGCCCAGGTGTGCGACGATGCTCACGCAGGCCCATTCGGCGGAGTGAAACCAGCTTCGATCGGATTCAAGCAGGGTGAGGTGCATACTCGACATCCGGCACGACGGGAGCGGTGCGGTCCCAGCTCCATCAGCTATATGACGCCGGTTGCGCCCTCGCAAGACACTC
>JBQCGH010000095.1:0-97801 GCA_051955835.1 Gemmatimonadales bacterium | reverse complement strand
GATGGTGGTTGTTTGTCGGCAAACGACCCCTCCACAAAGTACTATATGCCCACCTGGCGGGTTTGAATTTTGTCCCCAAGCGTTCATTTTTTTTTGTTAAAGGTAGAGGGGATAAACCAAACGACTGTAGCTCTGGCATTTCGCCAGACGCCCGGCCGTCCACTCCAGTCGCCGGGTACGCTGCCAACGAGACGGCTTGGCGCCACGAACCGGGCAATGGGATTCGAACTTTCTGGAACGAGAGTAGGAGAGATGGGAAAGCGACGCGGGATGCAGGTGATGTGTGTGCTTAGCGTACCCCGTCCGCCGCCGGCTCAGGGAACACGGCGGCTGCTTCCTCGATCGAGAGCGTCTCGGGCACTGGCGGTGGCGGCTCATCGAACGGCGCGGTGAGCTCGTCGCCCGCCACCCGGGCGTGGACGCGCTGAAGACACATCTGGGCCGTCGCTGCGGACAGGCCGAATTCCCTGATGTAGTGATCGGCCACCGCATTCACCGGCATCACGTTCTTGAGCAGCCACGCGAGTTCCAGGGCGTTTTCGACGTGCGTCTCGACGACAGCCTCGGCGGCCCGGGAACCTGCCATCTGAGCGAGCTCGACCGTCCGCTCCAGGTATCGTCGCCGATACCGGCGGTGCTCGAGCTGGAGATCGAGTCGCAAACGGTGCCACCCGGCAAGCGTCGGCACCCCCGCAGGCTCGGGCATCGAGTCGAGGTCAAGGGCCGTGAGGGTCCGCGACCGCACGATCTCGTGCATCGCTTCCGGAACTGCGGTGACCTGGAAGAAGAGCTCGAGAGCCTTGAGGGCCGAGATCCGGCAGGCAAACTCGGTCACGAACTGGACAGCCTGGCGGGTATAGGTGTCGATCAGCGCCTCCCAGCTCGCGGCGTAGGCGACGCGGACCCGCAAGTGCATGGCGTCCGGGAATCGACGGAGGGACATCTGGCTGGGAACCGTCATGGGAGCGACTCCGCCAGCAATATCCAGTCCCAACTTATGGCTAGCGCTCCCGGCCTCCGCCGGTCGTCATCAGGGCCGCTCGGGGGCCGCCCCCGAGCGCGCAAAACGCGCGGGGACTGGCAGAGGACGTGATCAGCGTAGAAAGGTCGGGAGGAATCGCGAGTACCGCCGCTCCCAGAGTCGGAGCGACTCCAGCGACAACCCCTCGAGCTCTCGAGAAACCGCCCTGGCCGCGGCGAGGGCAGTTTCGACGTCCTCGGGACTGCTGGCGGTCTCAGGATGGGTTTGGAGCTCCGCCACCCCCACGAGTACCGTCAGCTGATTGTTCACCCTGTCCTGCAGCATGACCCGCAGCTTCCGGATCAGACGAAGCCGAGCGAGCTGGGAATGCCGGCGCACGGCCCAGATTAGAAACCCCTGCAGCCAGACCAGAAACGTCAGGGCGAGGCCTTGGGTCCCACGGTCGATCTGGGCGAATGTCAACATCACGGCCAGCAGGACGCCGACCGTGGTGAGGAGCAGCTCGAAGTGCTCGGCGATCCTGGCCCGAACGGTGTGCCGCAGCTTCTTCCACGGTACCACGAGAACCTCGATTGGATCTGGTGCGGGGGAGCACTCCCCAATCTCGGAGGAAGCGCTCACCTCGTCCAGTGGCAGATTCTCGACACCGTCAAAAAAGACGACCCCGGCAGGTGCAGCACCTGTCGGGGCCATGCCGTGCGGAACTCAAATCGCGCTTAAGCCGCGAGGTCGCGAAGCTTGTCACCGTGCTGCTCACGCAGCTGACGCAGTGCCCGGTCGCGCAGCTGGCGAATGCGCTCGCGCGTGACGCCCATCATCTGCCCGATCTCCTCGAGCGTCCGAGTCTTGCCATCGTCCAGCCCGAAGTAGAGGCGGAGCACCTTGGCATCCCTTGCCGGGAGGGCCGCAAGCGCCGCGTCGAGATCGGTCGTGCGGCTGTTCGCCATAGTCGTCGCGTCGGTGCCTTCCTGGGTCAGCGGGACGAACCGCTCCATACGGCCGCGATCGTCTGCCTCACGCACGGGATGATCGAGCCGCATGGCCTCGATGTGGAGCGCGCTCAGCGCGCGCACCGCGTCGCGCGTGAGACCCGTCGCCTTGACGAGCTCATCGGTCGTGGGCGCCCGCCCAAGCCTCTCGGTCAACAGCGTGGTGGCGCGGCCGAGCCGGTTGAGGTCGGCCGTCCGATTGAGTGGCACGCGAACCGGGCGTCCATGCCGCGCGATTGCCGCCTGGATAGCCTGACGGATCCACCAGACCGCATAGGAGATAAACTTCACCCCGCGATCGGGATCGAACTTCCGGGCCGCAGTCATCAGACCGAGATTCCCCTCCCCAATGAGGTCCATCAAGGGAACGCCCCGATTCTGAAACTTCTTGGCCACCGACACCACGAAGCGCACGTTGTGACGCGCCAGCCGCTCCTGGGCATCCAAGTCGCCACGGTAGGCGCGACGCGCCAAGGCCGTCTCCTCCTCGACCGTGAGCAAGGGGATGCGGCTGATTTCCTGGAGGTAGAAATCCAGGCTCTCGCGCCCTTCGTCGGCGGCCCGTGGGAGCTGGGTCGCGCGGGTGCGACCCGTCCGGCGAGACCGCTTCTTGGCAGCAGGCACTCAAAACGCTCCTATCTTATTCAAGATCAACACCTTAGGTTCGTACATCGCTCGAGCGTGGCGGCGCTCACCCTGCAGGATGTGCGGCGTGCCGCCACCGTTGCACGGGTTCAGTCAACACGCAAACGACGGCTCAGGTTCCTTCCGGCACTCGCCGCTTGGCCTGCCGGGTCGGCTTGGCCTGGAGCGGATCATCGGGCCAGGATGCCTGGGATAGCGGCCCTTCAGATCCTTCCTCACTTCGAAGTAAGTGGTTCGCCAGAACCCCGCGAGGTCACGCGTCACCTGAACCGGCCTCCCGGCCGGCGAAAGCAGGTGCCGGGTGAGGGGTACCCGGCCCAGGCCCACGAGCGGTGTCTCCGTTTGCCCGAACATCTCCTACAGCTTCACCGCCAACACGGGTGTGGTCGGATCGCTGTAGTCAACCTTGATGCGCGAGCCGCGGGGAACTTGCACATGGGTTGGCGCCCATTCGTCCAGGGCGGCTCTTTGCTCCCAGGTGAGCAGATCCAGGATGGCTCCGCCCAAGTCCACACGCGCCAAGTCGTTCAGGCGTCGCGCACTGCCAAGTCGGGGACCTAACAGTTGCCGACCCCGAACCACCATGTGGGCCAGCCGTGGATGAAGCGCGAAGCGCGACAGTCTTCGGCCGTGTGGCGTGATGCGGTGGTCGCGGCTGAGGTCCGAGCTCGACCAGCAGCGCCCGGGGCTCGGCTACGGCGCCGCGCGGCGGCGGGTCGAGCCAGGCGAGGTCCACGGGCTCGACCACGCCGGCGCTCGCCAGCGCAAGCACGAACGGTGTGAGATCGGCTTCGAGAATCTCGAGGGCGGGGGCCGGAAGAAACGTGGTCTCCTCGGCAGGTGACCAGAGTCGGTAACAGATGCCCGGACCCTGGCGCCCGGCGCGTCCGCGGCGTTGCTCGGCGGAGGCGAGCGAGACACGCACGGTCTCGAGACGTGTCATCCCGGTCCGAGGCGAAAACCGCGGCACCCTCGCGCGCCCGCCGTCGACGACGGGGGAGAACGGGGTCGATCGGGAGGGGATCCACTACCTGGCCCATGACGTCGAGGGAACCCGTTCTTCCGGCGCGGCGTTCCGGCCATACGTGGCACGACGCATGCTCAGGGTACCCTCTCGCCACCGATCGTCGGAGGCACCGTGCGGGAAGGCGGCGTGTACCGTGTTGACGTGTGACTACAACGGATGGAATGACGCGCCGGAAGAGGAGCGCGAGTGGTTCGATCAGCACCCCGAGATCTGGAACGAGCCCGCGCTGGTGCCGAAGCGTCGCCTGCTCAGGGCGATCGGGCGAACGTTCTGCTGGATGCGGCGCCGTCGCTTGGATTGAGACGGGGTAGTGCTTAGCACCCGGTTCCCGCGGCCTCCTTCTGGAGGCCGTTTGCGCTTACGTGAGCGGCATCACGCCCGTCTCGGTTGTGAGAGGAGTCACCGCGACCGGCTTGCGAGGATGTCAGTTTGGCTTCGTCTCTGGCACAGTAAAACTTGACGGCAACTTGGCGATGGAGGAGGCGATATGCGGAAGCTCGCGGCAGCGTTGGCGATCATGGCCTTGATCGGCGGGTGCAAGCCGAAGAATGGTGACACCGGCGCGGTTAACGACCATGCGGGCGTCGACACCAGCATCAGGTCCGGGACCGTCAAGGACACGACCGTCGTGAAGAAGGACACCAGTATCGACGTGGATACCACCAAGAAGACGAACCACGTCAAGCACGACAGCGCGAAGTAACCACTGGCCGGCTGGGCGACGTCGTCCAGCCGGCAGTCCGCTGTACCCCTGAATTCATCACTCGAGCTTTCTCGCCTGTGCGTGACCCCGCTCACTGGGGTCTCGTGGCGGCCCGCGTAGGATTGCCTCCTGCGCATCCCTTCTCTAGGAGGTAGTTGTGGTACAGCGATCCAACGGCGGCGGCCGCTCCGCGGTTGCGCCCCGGCCTCGGCAGGAGACCGCCGGCCGGCCGAGTCCGCGGCCCCGCACCGGCCAGCGCGCGCCCGAGCTCCAAGCCTACGGCACCATTGCGCGCCTGCCGATCGGACTCGACGAATCCGTCTGCCAGAAGAGCGTGGAGGACCTCAACCAGATCCTGGCCGACACCATCACGCTCCGTGATCTGTACAAGAAGTCGCACTGGCAGGTCACTGGTCATACGTTCTATCAGCTTCACCTCCTGTACGACAAGCACTTCGATGAGCAGGCCGAACTGGTTGACATGGTGGCCGAGCGGATCCAGCTGCTGGGTGGGATCAGCCTGGCCATGGGCGCCGATGTGGCTGAAGAGACCCGGATTCCGCGCCCGCCACGGGGACGCGAAGAGGTGCCCGTCCAGATCTCCCGCCTGCTCGAGGCTCATGAGCTCATCCTGACCTACGCCCGCGATGCCGCCTCCGAGGCCGACGATGCCGGGGACGACGGCACCAATGACCTCCTGGTGAGCGACGTCATTCGGACCAATGAGCTCCAGGTCTGGTTCCTCTCCGAGCATCTGGTGGACGTACCCGCGGTAGAGGCCGAATAGGCCGGGGGCCGGCGTTTGCCCTAGTAGCTCGAGCACCACAACACCCTGTTACGGCACGGGCCGCTCGCCGGCGGGCGGCTGCCCGTGTGCGGGTGCTCGCCGTCGGGCGTCGTGACCTGCAGATTGGTCGGTCATGCTGATCGTTCCGCGCGCCCGCCGGCGTGTCTCGATTGCGCGACCGCTCGCCGCCGGGCTCATCCTGACGGCGTTGCTTTGGGTCGGCGCACGCGGCGCCGGCCTGCTCCCGCCATTGGCACCGCTGCTCGACCCATGGCGTGGCGCCTGGGCCTTGGCGGCGCCAGGGCCACGTTCGGCGGTCGATACGATCCTTGGGCTTCGAGCATCGGTCCACGTGCTGTTCGACGACCGCTCCGTCCCGCACATCTTTGCAGCCGATCAGCCTGATGCGCTCCGCGCGCTCGGCTACATCACGGCACGTGACCGGCTGTTTCAGCTCGACCTGCAGGCACGGGCTGGCGGCGGCACCCTCACCGAGCTGCTCGGGGCGCGTGCGCTCGACCTCGACCGCGAGGCTCGTGGCCTCGGCATGGCCCGGGCGGCAGAGCGCCTGACCGAGGCACTTCCCGACACCGGCAACGAGCGGGCTGGGCTTAGCGCCTACGCCGATGGCGTCAACGCCTATCTCGATGCCATGCCCGAGCGGGCCTTGCCTCTCGAGTACCGGCTGCTCGGCCGGCGACCGGCTCGCTGGAGCCCGGCGCGAACGATCCAGGTGCTGCTGCGGATGGACTATGTCCTCACCCGAAACTCCACCGAGCTGGAGCGACTCGCGGCAGCCGGGGCGGTCGGCGATGCGGCGGCGTCCGCGCTATTTCCAGCGCACTCGCCGATCCAGGAGCCGATCCAACCTGCCGCGGGCGACCCCCGACGGCTTCCGTTCGCGATCCCGCCGCCCGGTGCCCCCGACTCGTCCGCGCGGGCTCTGTCGCGCGCCTTCAGCGCAGCGCCGCGACAGGACCTGGGTAGCAACAACTGGGCGGTGGCTCCGGCGCGGACGCGCGCGCGGGCCGCGTTGCTGGCCGGCGATCCTCACCTCGATCTGACGCTTCCGTCGATCTGGTACGAGGCGCATCTCGCGGTTCCGGACACGCTCGATGTCTACGGCGTGACGATCGCGGGGTTGCCTGGAATTCTGATCGGGTTCACCAGGAACGTCGCGTGGAGCTTCACGAACGTCGAAGCGGATCTGATGGATCGTTGGCTCGAAACCGTCGACGATTCCATTCACCCACGACGCTATCGCCTTGACGGCCGGTGGGTGCCGCTGGAGCTGCGGCATGAGATCTATCTCGGCCCCCGCGGTGACACCCTGGCGATCGATACGCTCCGATTTACCCATCGCGGCCCGATGCAGCGTGTCGCCGGGCGCTGGATCTCGCTGCGTTGGACGGCGCTAGAGGACGAGGTACAGATCGGAGCGTTGCAGCGCGCCGCGCGGGCGCGCACGGCCGGCGAGTGGCTTTCGGCGATGGCGTCGTACCGCACGCCGCCGCAAAACATGCTGGTGGCCGACCGGTCCGGGACGATAGCGATTCGGAGCACCGGCCGGTTCCCGATCCGCGGGAGTGACGGTCGGGGCGACCACCTGCTGGACGGCTCCACGCGGGCCACGGACTGGAAGGGTGACTGGCCGGTCGCCGAGGAGCCGCAGGCGATCTCGCCGGCACAGGGATTTCTCGCTTCCGCCAATCAGGAGCCGCAGGATCCGCACGATCAGCGGCGGTACCTCGGTAGCGACTGGCCGGTCCCCTGGCGTGCGCTCCGGATCAATCAGCTCCTTCGCAGTGAAAGCGCGGCAACACCCGACGAAATGCGCCGTTGGCAGACCGACCCGGGAAGCCCGCGAGCGGACTTCCTGGTGCCGTACTTCCTGAGCGCCGCCGAGACCCATTCGGCCGACACCGCGCTCGCGCACGCACGCAAGCTGCTCGCCGCCTGGGACCGTCGATACACGCTGGAGAATGAAGGTGCGGTGTTGTTCGAGGATGCGTTACGCAGCCTGGGCGAGCGATTGTGGGAGGAACTGCCATCCGACGTACGGCCAGGCACCGGGGTGCTGCTGGCCCTCCTGGAGGATCCCACGAACCTGTGGTGGGATGACCGTCGCACCGTCGGCCGCGTCGAACGGCGCGACGACATCCTAGCAGACGCGCTGCGGCAGGGCTACGACCAGGCGGTGAGTGACTACGGCCCGCCTGAGCAGGGCGGCTGGCGCTGGTCGGCCGCGCACCGCGTCGACGTGTGGCACCTCCTCCACCTCGCCGGCCTCTCACGGCTCGGCCTGGCGGTGCCGGGCGGCCCGTCGACGCTCAGCCCATCGAGTGTGAGCGGCGGGGGCGAAGGCGCAAGTTGGCGCATGGTGGTCGAGCTGGGAACCGAGGTGCACGGGTGGGGGACATATCCCGGTGGCCAGAGCGGCAATCCCGCGAGTTCCGCATATGCCGACCGCCTGGGTCAATGGACCCGCGGCGAGTTGGCCCCGCTGAGATTTCCGAGGCGGCCGGCGGACCTGGTGCCGACGGCGGAACTGCTGCTCCGTCCGCGCACTCCGTGAGCACCCTGCTGCGTCTGATCCTGTTTGCCGCGCTGTCGGCGGCCGCGACGGTCTACGCGGGCTGGTGGGCGGTGCCGGTGGCTGCCGCTGTGTGGGTACGGGCCTTTCCGTCCGCTCGTCATCCCGTGAGGACGACCGGCATCGGCGCGGCGCTCGGGTGGGCCGCGCTCGTCGCCTGGGGTGTGGTGCATGGTCCAGCGCTCGCCCTGGCAACGCAGATGGCCGCCCTGCTCGCTCTCCCCCGTTGGGGATTTCTGGCCGCCACACTCGCCTATCCCGCACTCCTGGCAGGAGCAGCCGCTCTCATGGTCAAGCGGTGGCGACCGTGACCTACACCACCTCCGTGCGCGCCCGCGCCGCTTACCATGGCGCCAGGGTCACCGGAGGTGAGATGCGGGTCGAGCTCAAGCCCATTCACGATCAGGTCATGTTGATCACCGGCGCCTCGAGCGGCATCGGGCTCGCGACGGCACAGATGGCCGCCGCACTCGGCGCCCGCGTGGTACTCGTGTCGCGCGACGAGGTGGACCTGCAGTCGGCGGTCGAGCGCATTGGCGGCGCTGGCGGGCAGGCAATCTCGGTGGCTGCGGACGTGGCGGACGCGGAGGCGATGAAGCGAGTCGCCACCGCCGCCATCCGCGAATTCGGCACGATCGATACGTGGGTCAACAATGCGGGCGTCTCGATCTATGGCCGGATCGAGGCGGTCGGCCTCATGGACGCGCGTCGGCTGTTCGAGACGAACTACTGGGGCGTCGTACACGGCACCCTCGCCGCGCTCCCCCATCTCAAGGCGCGCGGCGGTGCCCTCATCAACGTCGGCAGCGTGCTCTCGGATACCGGATACCCGCTGCAGGGCCACTACACGGCGAGCAAGCACGCGGTGAAGGGGTTCACCGATTCGCTGCGCCTCGAGCTCGAAGCGTCCGGCGCCCCGATTTCGGTCACGCTGATACAACCCGCGGCCATCGACACGCCCTACCCCGAGCACGCCAAGAGCTATCTGGGCGTCGAGCCTACGCACATGCCGCCGGTCTATGCGCCGGAGGTGGTCGCGCGGGCGATCCTGGACAGCGCACAGCGGCCCAGGCGTACCGTGCTCGTCGGCGGCGGGGCCAAGCTCTTCACGGCGGTCGAACGCTACACGCCGCGGCTCGGGGACAAAGTGAAGGAGGCCACCGCCATCCAGGGGCAGCGCACCGATCGCCCGGTGCGACTTCCGGACACACTCTTCGGGCCGAGGTCCGGCGATGCGCGCGTGCGTGGCCACTACGGGGGGCACGTGATGGAATCGAGCGCGTACACCGGTCTACGACTCAATCGCCAGCGAGCTCTACTCGGTCTCGCGGCCGTCGGTGCGGCGGTCGCGCTGCTCGACCGCGTGGGGGTCTTCGGCCATGGCGACTAGCGGGACGCGAGCGGTCGTCACGGGTTCCGCGGCGGATTTCATCCCGCCGAAGCCAACCTTGCCGCGCCTGCTTGCGGCGGCGGCGGGGTGTCGCGGCTGCCACCTCTGGGAGGACGCCACCCAGACGGTGTTCGGCGAAGGGCCGCGCAGCGCCGAGTTCATGCTGGTGGGTGAGCAACCCGGCGACCAGGAGGATCGGCAAGGTCACCCGTTCGTGGGGCCGTCGGGCCGCCTGCTCGACGAGGCGCTGGCCGCGGCGGGGATCGACCGCCGGCGCGTGTACATCACCAACGCGGTCAAGCATTTCAAGTTCGTCCGCGTCGAGCTCACCCGCCGCCGGCTGCACAAGAAACCGTCCGCCGGTGAGATCCGGGCGTGCCACCCCTGGCTGGAGGAGGAGATCAGGCTCGTGCGGCCACGGGTGATCGTGGCGCTTGGCGCGACCGCGGCGCAGGCGCTCCTCGGTCCCAAGTTCAAAGTCACCGAACAGCGTGGCAAGCCGGTGCGATCCGAGTGGGCCGACGCGGTCGTGGCGACCGTGCACCCGTCGGCCGTCTTGCGGGCACCTCCCGAGGCGCGCGAACAGGCGCGCGAAGATTTCTTCGCAGACCTGCAACGGGCGGCACGGGTATGAAGACATCGGGGGCGGCCCGTGGCCGCCCCCGATGTCACATCTTGCCCCACCCGTGCCTCTACGCCCGATCGGAATCCTCTTCCGGGTCCCGCATCGAGGCGACCGCGGCGCTCACGTCGCAGGCCAGGGTGCGCTCACGCCGCAAGGTCTCCACCACAGCCTCCGCCTGCTTGATCAGGAACGTGAGGGCGCCGGAGCGCTCGATCATGTGCTCCACGACCGCGCGCTGCGCCTGGAGGGCGTCTACCGTGGATCGGACCTCGAGTGCCAAGGCCTCCGCGCGGGCCAGGCGCTGCTCGGTCCGCTCGAGCTGCCGACGCCTGGCCTCGAAGCCGTGGAGCGACTCCTCGGCGGTCTTGAGCTGCTCGTTGGTCTCCTGCAGGAGCTGATGGGTCTCTTCGATCTCGCGGCGCGAGCCGCCGATCGTCTGCGCGTGCTCCACCGCCCGGTCGGCAAGGTCGAACACGTGCCGCACCTGGGCCTCGAGTGCATCCACCGCGCCTTGACGGGCCAGCGTCTGTTCCAGGCCCTTGGCCGCCTCGGCCTGGGCCGATTCCCACTGGCCCAGCAGACCCTCGAACTGCCCGAGCTGCCGCTCGACGGGCTTGAGCGCCTCCGCGCGCTTGGCTAGCTCGCCGGTGAGGCGGTCGAGCCCCTGCGCCTGCGTGTCGGCCTTCTGCAACGTGGTTCCGATCGAACGGGTCAGCTCCTCGAGGCGCTGCGCGGTGTCGGCCGACTCCTGACGGAGCGCGGACGCGCGGGTGAGATGCTCGGTCGCCTTGTCCAGCGCGCCCTGCCGCTGCTCGAGCTCCTGACCCAGCACGCGGATGCGCTCCTCGAGCTCGTCGAGCTGGTTGGTGCGGCCCTCGAGCGCGCGCACCGACCCGTCCACCGCCTCGAGCCGTCGCTCCGCCGCGCCGACCGAGGCCGTGACCGATGACATCGTCTGCGCCACCTGATCGGCGTCTTCGGCCTGCGCCGCGAGCTGGCCGAAGCGCTGCTCGGCCCCGTCCATCCGGCCCCGAAGGCCCTCCGTCCGTTCCTTGAGCTCCGCGCACAACCCGCCGAGATCGCCGAGGCGGCGGTGGATCTC
Source organism: Gemmatimonadales bacterium (assembly GCA_051955835.1). GTDB lineage: Bacteria > Gemmatimonadota > Gemmatimonadetes > Gemmatimonadales > GWC2-71-9 > CAVVWJ01. The sequence goes on along the minus strand of JBQCGH010000095.1, from coordinate 86,958 downwards.
CTCCACCGTGACGCGGCGCTCGTCGATATCGGCCATGGCGCCCTGGACCTGCTCGACCTCGCCGCGAATCCGCTCGACCGCCGGCTCCATGCTCCGGAGCTGCTCGATCTGCGCCTCCACCTTCCGGGTCCAGCCGTCCGTGGTCGTGAGCCAGCTCTGCGTCTCCGTGTGGCTCTCGCGCACGCGGATCATCTCGCCCTGCGCCAGCCGCATCTGCTCCAGGCCATCCGCCAGCATCTCGTGCGTGCCCTTGAGCATGGCGAGCTGCCGCACCGCCTCGTCGAGCTGGGGCTTGAGCGCCTCGATCCGCTGCATCCGCTCGGCCGTGTCGCCGGCGAGTGTCTCCAGATGCTCGGCGTTCTCGCGCATGACGGAGAGGCGGCGGTTCTCTTCGGCCAGCTGCACCAGCTCCCGGGACAGCGCGTTCGCCTGGTCGGTGAGGCTCCGGACCTGCGCCTGAACGGCCGCGGTCCCCTGGCTCGCGGCGTCCAGCACGGCGAACCGCGCCTCGCACTCCTTCACCGCCGAGCGAAGATCGCTCACCCGCTCGCTGACCGCGTGGAGCCCGCGGTTCTCGAGCTCGAAGCTCTCGCTGCTCTTCCGCATCTGCTCGCGCAGGTCGGCCAGGGCCTGGCGCGCGCCCTGTTGCGCCGCCTCCGCCTCCTGCTGCGCGTTCTGCAGCTCGTCGTTCCGCGCCATGACCTTGGCGTGGAGCGCCTGCACGTCGGCGATCTTCTGCTCGATCGCCCCGAAGCGACGGATCTGCTCCTCCTGCCGGCGGAGCCAGGTGTCGAGCTCGCGGTCCATGACGGTGAGCGTGCTGATCTGGCCCGGCGCGCGGTCCACTGCCTCGCGCTGCTGCTCCAGCGAAGTGGTCTTCTGAGCCAGGTTATCGGCCAGCGCCTTGAGGACGGCGAGCTGGTGCTGCACGCCGGGGATGGCCTCGGTGGCCTGATTCAGCGGGTCGAGCGAGCGCTCGACGCCCTGAAGGCGGCGGGTGGTCTCGTCCAGCCGGCCCAGCGCCGCCTGGTGCTCCTGATCGATGGCCTCGAGCCGCGTCGTCGTCTGCCGGTGCGCCGTCAGCGCGTCGTCGTGCTGAGTGCGGATGCGGCCGACGCCCTCGGCCATCTCCGCGATCTGTCCCCGCAGCGTGTCGGTCTCACCCCGGAGCGCCGCGACCGGCCCTTCCATGCTCAGGACGCGCTCGACGTCGTCGCGCACCGCAAGCGCGCCCTCGACCTGGCGACCGAGATCGCCCATGCGGTCCTGAATCCGGTCGAGATCGCTCCCCGCGCTGGTGAGCCGCTCGGCTTGGCGCTGAGCCTCGGCGATCCGGTCGGCCATCGCTTCCATCTCCTGGACCCGCTGCTCTGCCGCCTCGCACCGCTCACGCAGCGCGTCGAGCTCCGCCGACCGCTCCATCACCGGAGCCAGCTGGCGAAGCTGCTCGCTCGCGGCTTCGGCGCGGCGGACCAGCGCTTCGAGCGCCTTGGTGATGTTCGCCCCGCTTTCGTCCACGGCGACCACGGAATCGTCGTTGCGGCGGCGGCCTTTCAGAAACGTGACCATGGCTGACTCCAGTGAAGAGCGCGGGTGCTACGCGTCGGGACGGTTGGCGCGCGGTGAAGAAGATTTTGACACGTGGGCGACGTGCGTACCGAGTGCAACGGATGTGCCTAGAAGCCGTCGCGCGGCATTTCAGCGGGCCGCCACGATCCATTTCGGCGCAACCGCCTGAGCAGAATGGATATGGGCCCATGATCCCAGCTCCCCGGCCCGGGGCCATGGAGGCCGCCACCGAGCCGTGCGTCGCGACCTGCGGCAACCCCGGCAGGTCGCGGGATGGCGCGATGTCCGTGACCTTCCTCACGTCGGACAGCGGTCCCACGGCCTACAATGCCTCTCGCAACGCGGCATCAGCATCACGAGGAGGTAGCATGGCAGACAATAGAACCTGGGATCAAGAAGACCTCTGGTGGCGGGAGAATTTCAGCTCTCGTCCCTACGCGACCGGATACACCTACGACGAGTTCCGTCCAGCCTACCGGTACGGGTTCGAGTCGGGGCGCCACAACATGGGCCGGACGTGGAAAGACGTGGAATCCGACCTTCGAACCGGGTGGGACAAGTTCGAGCACCGGCCCGCGGGCGGTTCCACGTGGGAGAACGTGAAGGACGCCGTCCGAGACGCGTGGCATCGCGTCACTGGCCATCGAGACGATGTGGACGTCGACAAGATGAGCGAAGCCAGCAGCCCATCCAGGTCGCGCAATCACTAGATCCACGGCACTCGAAGCGAAGCCAGGGAGCGAATCGACGAGGCCCGGACAGAATGTCCGGGCCTCGTCGATGTTTGGTGCCCCCGGCGCGGCGCCAGGGTGGTGGGCGCGCTCGCGCCGGCTCAGGCGTGCTGCAAGTCGAGCGCCTGCACCGTCTCCGAATCGAGCTGCAGCAGCGCCGCCGCGGTATTCTCCTCGAGGTGGGACACCTTGGACGTACCGGGGATCGGCAGCATGACGGGCGAACGATAGAGCAGCCACGCGAGCGCCACCTGTGACGGCTTGGCGCCCAGCCGCTCCCCCGCGCGGGCGAGTGGCCCACCCTCGGCCGCCAGATCGCCGGTGGCCAGCGGGAACCAGGGAAGGAACGCGATGTTTTCCGCTTCGCAGAAATCGAGCACATCCTCGCTCTTGCGATTGGCCAGGTTATAGAGGTTCTGGACGCTCACGATCTCCGCCAGGGCCTGAACCTCCTTGATCTGGGCGACGCTCACCTCGGACAGGCCGATGTGGCGGACTTTTCCCTCTTCCTGGAGCCGCGTGAGCGCGCCGATCTGATCGGCCACCGGAACCTTGGGGTCGATGCGATGGAGCTGGAGCAGATCGATCCGCTCGAGCCGAAGCCGCTCGAGGCTGCCCAGCACCTGCCCCCGCAGATACTCCGGCCGACCGACTTCCTTCCACTGGTTGGGGCCCGGGCGCCGGAATCCGGCCTTGGTGGCGATCACCAGCCCGTCCGGATACGGATGCAAGGCCTCGGCGATGAGGCGCTCACTGACTTCCGGGCCGTAGGAATCCGCCGTATCGATCAGATTGATGCCGAGATCGAGACACCGGCGCAACACCCGGATCGCCTCGTCGGGGTCCTCGGGCGGACCCCAGACGCCCTTGCCGGTAATGCGCATCGCGCCGAACCCGAGCCGATGGACCGGAAGGTCGCCGCCGATGGAGAACGTGCCGCTGTGCGAGGCGGAACGGGAACTATCTGCCATGATGCAGTCTCCTGGTGGTAAGCCGCTGGACGGCCCGGTGTGGCCCGTCGCGAGGGACGGTCACGATGCCCAGCGCGCGCGCGATCCGCGGGGACCTGGATCACTGGGCCGGGTATATTGAACCACTTCTCACCCGGATCGGTTTCCTGTGCCTCTGCGTGTCCTCGGCCGAGCGCTCCCGGCCATCCTCGCCATCGCCATGCTTGCGGGACGGGCCGGCGCGCAGACTTCGCCCGGTGACCGTGAGGCACGGGCCATCTTCGCGGAACTCATCGGCATCAACACCACGCACGATCACGGGAGCACCACCCGCGCGGTGCAGGCGGTCGCCCGTCGGCTGCTGGCGGCCGGATTCCCGGCAAAGGACGTGGTCATCGTGGGGCCGAATCCCGAGCGGCAGAACCTGGTGGCCCGGCTTCGGGGGAAGGGGTCGGCGAAACCCATCCTGCTATTGGCCCATCTCGACGTAGTCGAAGCCCGGCGCGAGGACTGGTCGCTCGATCCATTCGTGCTGACCGAAAAGGACGGCTACTTCTACGGTCGCGGTACGAGTGACATCAAGGACATGGCCGCCATCTTCACGCAGACAATGATCCGGCTCAAGCGCGAGCGGGTTCGGCTGGATCGGGATGTGATCCTCGCGCTCACTGCCGATGAGGAAGGCGGCGAGGACAACGGGGTGCAGTGGCTGCTGGCCCACCGACACGATCTGATCGACACCGCGTTCTGCATCAACGCCGATGCGGGTGATCCCATAGGCCGAGATGGCAAGGTCACCGAGCGGAACGTCGAGGCCAGCGAAAAGGTGTACATGGACGTGCGGCTGGAGGTGCGCAACCCGGGCGGGCACAGCTCGGTTCCGGTGAAGGAGAACGCGATTTACCGACTCGCGGCGGCGCTCACGCGCTTTTCGGCGCACGAGTTTCCACCGAGGCTCAACGAGGTGACGCGCGCGTACTTCACCCGCGCAGCGGCCGCCGAGCCCGACACGATCGCGGCGCGCATGCGGATGGTCGGAGAGTCGGGCGACACGACCGCAATGCGCCGGCTGTCGGAGGGCTCGGCGTGGCTCAACTCGGTCCTCCGCACGACGTGTGTGGCTACCCGGCTCGACGGCGGCCACGCCAACAACGCTCTCCCCCAGACCGCCGGCGCGAACATCAATTGCCGCATGCTGCCCGACGAATCACCTGACAGCGTGGTGGCAACGATCACACGGGTGGTCGACGACACCAACGTGCGAGTGAGCGTCACCTCCCCACCCGTACCGTCGCCGGCCTCTCCACTCGCACCGGAGGTGCTAGAGCCGATCGACAGCATCACCGCCGCGATGTGGCCCGGCGCCGCGGTCATTCCCAGCATGGACACGGGCGCGTCTGACGGCCTGTTCCTGCGTAACGCGGGCATGCCGGTCTATGGTGTCTCCGGCGTCCAGCTCGACAGTGACGACATGCGGGCACACGGGCAGGATGAGCGGATCCGGGTCGCGTCCTTCTACCAGGGGCTCGAGTTCACCGGACGGCTGGTCCGGGCGCTGGCGGCCCGGGCGACCGTCACTTCACCACCTGCCCACCCTTCATGACCAGCCGCACGCGCCGCAGCACGGAGATATCGCGGGTCGGATCGCCCTCGACCGCGACCAGGTCGGCAAGGAGCCCCGGCGCTATCCGGCCGATACGCTGTTCCTGGTGCAGCATGGCCGCGTTGCCGCTGGTGGCGGCGCGGAGGGCCGCGAGCGGCGTCATGCCGTACTCCACCATGGCCTCGAGCTCACGCACGTTGTCGCCATGGGCGAACACGCCGACGTCGCCGCCGAAGCACATCTTGACGCCCGCCGCCAGCGCGGCGCGAAAGCTCGCCCGCTTCGCGACCAGATCGGGCGTCGGCCTGTCGCGGCCCTTGACCCAGCCGTCGAAGTACGTGGCGTAGGCTTCCCCCGCGGCGAGCGTCGGACAATAGGTGACGCCGTGCTCGCGCATCAGCCGGAACACGTCCGGCGTGCCACGGTCCCCGTGCTCGACGGTCTCGACGCCGGCCAGCACCGCGCGTCGCATGCCTTCGGGCGTCATCGCGTGCGCCGCCACCGGCCGGCCCGCATCCCGCGCGGCCGCCACCAACGCGTTCAATTCATGCTGCGAGAACGTTTGCCGCAGCTCGCCGCCCGGCCCCCAGCCGTAGTCCGCGTACACCTTGATCCAGTCGGCGCCGTGTCCCACCTGGCTGCGGACGACGCGGGTGATCTCCTCGTCCCCGCTCGCCTCCTCCGCGCCTTGCGGTGGGTCGAAGGCATATCGGCTGCGAGAGGGGCCGTAGGCGCCGGTTGCGACGATGGCCCTCGTCACCACGAACAGCCTGGGGCCGGGGACGATGCCTTGGTCGATGGCTCGCCGAAGCTGCACGTCGTTGTCGAGCGCGCCCTCGGTTCCAAGATCGCGCTCGGTGGTGATGCCGGCGCGAAGCGTGGCCGCCGCGTGCGCCACCGCGCGCACCACGCGCAGACCGAGCGGCTCCTTCAGCACCTGATCGTCCCACAGCGTCTCGCTGTAGGGGTGCAGGAAGAGATGGGAGTGCCCCTCGATCAGCCCCGGGATGAGCGTGGTGCCGGGGAGCGCTACCCGCACCGCGCCCACCTGAGGGGCCACCCGCGACTGGGGACCCACCGCCGCGATTCGATCGCCCCGCACGAGCACCACCCAACCCTGCTGCGGCGCATCAGCCACCCCGTCCCACACGGCATCGGGCACGAACAGCGTGGCACGCGAGGTGTCAACCGGCGGGGCGGTTTGGGCGAGAGCGAATCTGCTGACGAGCAGGCTAGCCGCTAGGAGACTCGAACTGGCAACGGGCAGACGCATGCGACGAGGTTCCTTGAGGGGTCTTGTGGACTGAACGGCGGAGGTCGGCCCGCACGAGAGCGGCGTCGTGCGCCGCCCCACCCTGGCTCTGGCTGGTTGACGCGCCGTGGATGAGGCGACGGTGGGCCCCCAAGTATACGAGGAAGGCACTCCTGACAAGCCGCGCCGCTCGTCAGGGGACCGTGCCCAGCACGAGCCGGACGCGCAGTCCACCGTTCTCGCTGGTGAACCGCGGTGTGAGCGGAATCCCGACCTGCCGCTCGAGTTCCGGCGCAGCCGTCAGCAACCCGACCGTCCACCCGGCGCACTTCCTCCGGACCACGTTGCCGAGTTGCGCATACAGGTCCCGGAGCCGCGCTCGTTCCCCGACTCGTACGCCGTACGGCGGGTTGGTGAGTATGAGGCCAGGGCCGGTCGGCGGCTCGATCCCCGAGATGGCGGCCCGTCGCAGATCGATGTCCCGGTCGAGGCCTGCGCGTCTTGCGTTTGCCGAGGCGGCGGCGATTGCTCCGGCATCGCGGTCCGAGCCCAGGATTGGTGCCGGCGTGGCTGGCGCGATATGCTCGCGAGCGGCCGCCACCACCCTGTCCCACCGATCAGGGTCGAATCCGGGCCAGCGCTCGAACGCGAAGCGGCGGCCGAGCCCGGGCGGGATCCGCCGAGCCAGGAGCGCGGCCTCGATGAGAATCGTGCCCGAGCCGCAGAGCGGGTCGAGCAGCGGGACCGCGCCGTTCCATCCGGCGCCGGCGAGCATCGCCGCCGCCAGGGTCTCCCGGAGCGGCGCCTTCGCCGTCGCGAGCCGGTACCCGCGCCGGTGGAGCAGCGCACCGCTCGCATCCGCGCTCACGGTGCACTCATCGCGGAACAAGCGGACCACGAACTCCTGTGGCTCGGCGGCCTCGTTCGCGGGCCCCTTCCCCGCGATCGCCTCCAGCCGCTGGGTCACGGCATCCTGGTGGTACAATTTCGACTTTCGCGAGGTCACTCGGAACGCGACACCCGCGCCCGCGGGACGGAAATCGCTCCACGGAAGCCGCCTCGCCCGCCGCTCCAGTTCGTGAAACGCGCGGGCGTGGAACGACCCTACCCGGACGAGCACCCGCGACGCGATACGAAGATGCAAGTTCGCGGCGTACATACCGGATAGATCGGCGCGAAAGGGCACGCCCCCGGGCTCCGGAGCCTCGACTTGGAGCCGGAATGGCCCCTCCAGGAGGGCCAGCTCACGGCGCACCAGGGGCTCCAGGCCGGGCGCCGAGACGGCGAAACAGGCCAGGCCCGGACACTTCGTGGTGACGTGGCTCATAGTCGCCCGCGCAGGGGCCGCGAAGGTTGGATTGATGACCGCCCCCGAGCCGGACTTCCCGGAGTCTCGCCTGCGGCCAGCCCGCCGATGGCCCCGCCGGGTCGGCACCGGGCTGACGGGTCTGCTCGTGATTGTGGTCGCGCTGGTGGCGCTTCTGCAACTGCCGCCGGTGGCGACGATCGTCGTTCGGAAGCTGCTGACGCTCGCGCCGCTCAATCCCGGTAACCGACTCGAGGTCGGGCGGGTCTCGGGAAACTTCCTTCGCGGCCTGACGCTCGACAACGTGACCCTGCATCAGGACGGGCGGACGCTCGCCCGTCTCCAGCGGGTACGCGTCGCCTACCGCCTTCCTCGCCTCCGTCCGCCCGCGACCCGACTGGACGAGCTGTCGGTGCAGGGCGGAACGGTGGCCGCGCGTCGCCAGGGCCAAGGGTGGGACCTGCTCGAGGTTCTACGCAGGTCCGCGGACACCACCGCACGCGGGGGCGGCCTCGCCATTGAGCGGCTTGGCGTGCATGGCGTCAGCGTCGCCGCCCAGCTGGCACCGGATTCGGTCGCCCACGTGCAGGTCCAGGCCCTGGCCGCGCGCGGACTCTCGCTGGCCGATACCACCACGGTCCAGCTCGACACCGTGCAGGTCGCCGTGCAGCCGCCGGCGAGCGATCGCTGGCTCGCGGTCAGCACCCGCGGCGGTGTGACGAGCCAGGAGATCCGATTCGATCCGCTTCGGGTCCACACCGAGGCGAGTGACCTCACGGGGCACCTCGTGCTGCCGCGCGGGTTCCGGACGGCCCGGCAGGTGGAGCGCCTGGACGTGCGGCTCATCGCCCGGCCGCTCGCGCTGGAAGATGTCGCCACCCTCGCTCCATCGGTTGCGTCCTCTGGGCGCCTCGTGTTCGATGCCAGCGCCCGTGGCCAAGGCGATCGGGTGACCGGCCGACTCTCCGCCTCGCTCGATCAGGCTCGGGTCGTGCTCGACGGCGATACACGCCTCAAGGACGGCAAGCCGACTGCCTACCGGATGCACGGTGCGGTGACCGCGCTCGATCCCTCGCGGATCAGCACCGCGGCGCCGGCCGGCAAGGTGAACGCGCGGGTGGATGCCGACGTAAGCGGGCCGCTGGACAGCGCGGACGGACGCGCCCACCTCGCGCTCGACGCGTCCAGGCTCGGTTCGCTGGTGGTCCGCCGGCTCGACCTTGGCGCGGTCCTGACCGAGGGTGTCGCCGACCTGACGCTTCGCGGAGCGCTCGACAGCGGCTGGGTGGTGGCGACCGGCCGGGCGCGACTGTTCGGCACCATTCCGTCGTACCGCATCGCGGGAGACGCTGCAAGTCTCCGGGGCACCAGCGTCGTGGCGCGGGCGCTCACGGGCGCCGCCGGCGACCCCGCGCTGGCCATCCACTTCCGCCTGACCGGCGCCGGCACGTCACCCGACTCGGCGCAGGTGAGCGGACAGGTGCAGCTCGCCGCCGTGCGCGACACCGGCGTGCGTCGCACCGTCGCGCGGGCCACAGTGCGGCTCGCGGAGGGGCGGCTCACACTTCGGCCGGCCGTCTACGCCGGCGGCGGCACGATCACCGCCACCGGCCACGTGCGCCTCGGCGATACGCTCGGCTACGAGCTGCGGGACGGCCGCATCCAGAACGTCGATCTCGGCGCGCTGTCCGGCGACACGACGGCCGCGCCGCTCTCGGGCACGTTCTCGCTGGTCGGCCGCGGCACGGCACCCGCGGCGGCACGGGTCACGACCCGGATTCATTTCGACGAGATTCGCGCGGGCGCACGGCGGGTCGAGCGGGTCGATGCGCTCGCCCGGCTCGACCACGGTCGCCTCACCCTCACGGGTCAAGGCGCGCTGCAAGGCGGCCGCCTCGTGCTCGAGGCGCTGGGCCGGCCCTTCGACAGCACCGCTTCCTATGTGCTCCGTCGGGCGGCGCTCCAGGGCGTCGACCTCGGCACGTTCCTGGGCCGGCCCGACCTCGCGGGGCCGGTCTCGCTCTCGCTCACCGGCGAAGGACAGATGCGGGGTGCGGCCCGGTCGGGATACGCAACGCTGACGATGCAGCCCTCGCGTCTCGGCAAGGTTCAAATTACCGATGGTCGCGCCGAGGTTCGGGTCGCCGGTGAGGAGGTGCGCTACGACGCGACGCTCCAGACCAACGGCGGCGCCGTGTCGGCTGCGGGTGACGCCACGCCTGGCGCGGCCGTCCCGGCCTATCACGTACGTGAGGGGCGGGTGCAGGGCCTCGACCTGGGGACCCTCCTCCAACGCCCGGATCTTCACACCGACCTCAACGCGACCTTCAACGCAAGCCTGGCGCGCTCCGCGCCGGAGGCGCAGCGAGGCGCGCCCGGCGGTGCATCGGACACGGGCACTGCGGGTGCGCTCGGTGGTACGGTGTCCGTGGCCCTCCTGCCCTCCCGCGTCAACGACGCCTCGCTGACGGGCGGCGCGCTCGACGCGCAGGTGAACGGGCCCAGGGTCACCGCCAAGGTGCGCGCCGATGGCCCGGACGCGACGCTCGACGCCACGCTTGCCTCGGCACCGGCCGGCGACGGCACCGCCGCCAGCGCGCAAGGCACCCTCAGGGTCGAGCATCTGGCGAGATGGACTGGGCGGCGGGATGCCGATGGGCGGGTGGAATCGCGGTTCGACCTCGCGCTGGAGCGCGACAGCTCGGGAGTCCGCACCGCGCGCGGCACGCTGGACGCGATGGGCGGCGTCGGTAACGTGCGGGTGCCTGTGCTGAGGGTCGCGCTCAGCCCGGTGGACGGCCAGCTCCAGGTGGACACGCTGCTGCTCCGCTCGAACGTCGCCGCCCTCGATGGCGGCGGCCGGCTGCAGCTGCGCCCCGGCGCGGCCCCCGGCACGCTCCGGCTCGCGGCCACCATGGGCGACCTCGGCCCCGTCGCAGCGCTCATGGGTATGGACACAGTCGGCGCCGACTCCGCCCACCTGCGCCTGGCCGTGGGAGGTCCGGCGTGGCACTGGCGCCTCGACGGCAACGCCGAGGCCTACGGGCTGGCCTACGCCGGCAGCCTCGCCAATCAGCTCAAGCTGACCGGAAACGTCACGCTCGACAGCACCCGGATTCACGCGTTCACGGGCGACCTCCAGATGAAGGACGCCGCCTTCGGCCGGCTCAGCCTCCGAGAGCTGAGCATGGCGGGCGGGTTCGACTCGACCCTCGCGCTCGACCTCAAGCTCAACATCGGCGACAGCGTCAAGGTCGGGACCCGCATCCGGGGCCAGGTCTCCGCCGCACGCGACACCATCCGCGCGGACCTCCAGCGGCTCACGCTCGACGAAGGAGGACGGGCCTGGACGCTCGCGCGCCCCGCCACGATCGCGCTCGGTCCCACGGTGCGCATCGACAGCGTGGCGCTCCGAGCCGGCGAACGAAGCATCACCGTGAACGGCGTGGTCGACCGCCGCGGGACCAGCGACCTGGCGGTCGGCGTGACGGCGCTGGACCTCGAGACGCTCCGCGCCTCCGGACTGGTGCCCATCGGCGGTCGGCTCGACGGCCTGTTGCGCCTCACCGGACCCGCGGACGCTCCCCAGCTCAAAGGCGACCTGACGCTCGCCATTCGGCAGAGTCAGCACAGCCGCCCCCTCGGCACCGTACACACCAGACTGGACTGGACCGGCGCCGGCCTTCGGGTCGCGGCGGCTGCGACCCCGGCCAAGGGCGGTGCGCTCACGGTGGACGGCTCGCTTCCGTATCGGTTTACCCTGGCGCCGCACGACACCGCGGCATCGGTGGCCAGCGAGGCGCTCCCGAAAGACAACGTGAGCCTCAACGTCCGCGCCGACAGCTTCGCGCTTTCGCTCTTCCAGCCGCTCCTTCCGCCCAGCGCGGCCACCGGACTCGGGGGCCGGCTCGGCGCCGACGCCCACATCGGCGGAACGATCAAGGCGGCGACCGCGTCGGGCACGGTCAACCTGACTCGCGCCACCCTCACGCTGCCGACGATCGGCGTGACCTACCAGCGCGGCGAGTTGAGCGGCCGGCTCGCCGGCGACGCGCTCCAGGTGGAGAAGCTGCGGCTGCTCACCGACAAGCACGAGGAGCTGCTGGCGAGCGGCGCTATCACGCTCAAACCGCTGAGCGATCCCGGCTTCGATCTGCGCGGCACGCTCACGCACTTCCGCCTGGTCAACTCCGATCAGCTCAAGACCGCGGCATCGGGCGACGTGCAGGTGGCCGGGACGTTGATGCAACCCGTGGTCACGGGAAAGGTGCAGCTCGACCGCACCGACTTCTTCGTCGGCACGGCAGGGTCCCAGGCCCGCGTGGAGCAGGTGGACCTCACGCCCGCCGAGCTTCGGCAGCTCGCCCGGGACTTCGGTCCGGCGGTGCTCAAGCAGGGAACGGAGACGCCCGGCCTGATGGACCGAGCTCGACTCGATCTCGCCATCTCGATGCCCCGCCAGGTGTGGATCCGACGGACCAGCAGCCCGAAGACCGACATCGAGCTGATGGGCAGGCTCCGGCTGACCCAGCAGCCTGGGCAGCCGATGCAGTTCTTCGGGCATGTCGAGCCGGTACCCGACCGCGGCACCATCGAGCTGAACGGCAAGCAGTTCAGGATCTCCGATGGCGACATCAACCTCGCCGGCCCGGTGGACTCCACAAAGCTCGACGTCAACGCCTCCTACCAGGTACCGACTCAGGGCGGAGGGGACGACGAGGGCGTGCTGATCAACGTGCACGCGAAAGGCCGGCTCGACAGCCTCGCGCTCGACTTCACGGCCGATCCGACGATGAGTCAGGACGATATCCTGTCCTACATCGTGACCGGCCGGCCCGCATCCGACAACCCGCTGTTCGAAGGCTCGGGCACCGGCGGTGGGAACACCGGCGAGCAGATGGCCCTGGGCACGCTGACCGGCGCGATCAGCAACGCCGCGGGCCAGGGCCTCGGATTCGACGTGTTCCAGATCCGGCAGGAGCCGACCCGGGGGTTGACGCTGACGGCCGGCCGCTACGTCGGATCGCGCCTCTTCCTCGACTTGCAGCTCCCGCTGCAGCTTGGCAGCCAGAGCCAGCAGCAGACACCGGGCGCCACGCTGGGGCCGGGCTTCGAGCTCGAGTACACGCTCGAGCGGTGGCTCCGGACCAGCCTCCGGGGCGGGAGCCTCTCGCCCGGCTTCCTCTTCCGAGCGCGCCGTGCGTACTGATCTCCCCAGGGGCCGTGCGCTGTTCGCAGCGCTCGTCGCGCTCCCGCTCGCGGCCGGTCCGCTCCGCGCCCAGGACGCGCTCAACCGGGTCGGCCCCAAGACGCAGGTCCGTTCGGTCGAATTTCAGTTCGAGGACAAGAGCTCGCTCGATCCCGATCAGCTCCGGCAGAAGATCGCGCTCAGCGGGCAGGGCAGCCTGGTCGGGTTGCGGAGGGTGTTCGGCTGGATTCCCTTCGTGCCCCCCGTGGGGTCCCATCCCTTCGACCCGGTCGAGATGGGCCGCGATGTCGTGCGGCTGCGGCATTACTACCAGCGCTCGGGCTTTCCCAAGGCCGACGTCGACTACCAGGCCAAGTACCAGGCCAAGCCCGACGTGGTGGAAGTCACCTACCGCATTGCCGAAGGGCCGCCCCTCAAGGTGGGCACGCTGGCGTTCGCGAGCCCAGACGGTCCGCTGACGATTCCCGACACGCTCGGCCGGAGCTGGCGCCGCTTCGTCCGGACCGAACAGGGCCACGCCGACCGGGCCGGCGAGGACGAGCGCCGGGCCTTCGCCGACAGCACGGTACGCTGGTTCCGCGCGCACGGCTATCCGTTCGCCGGAGCGGAGACCATCGCCCGGGTGGACAGTGCCGCCGCCCGGGTGGACAGTGCCGCGAACCGCGCGGATCTCACCGTGCAGGTGTCGCCGGGCAACCGGTCGCGAATCCGGCGCATCGAGATCACCGGCAACACGACCGTGCCGCAGCGCGAGATCCTGCGCCAGCTGCCGGTGCGCCCGGGCGACTGGTACGATGCACACGCCATCGAGGAGGCGCGCGAGCAGCTCACCGAGATGGACATCGTTCGCCTCGCGAATGTGAACGTGCCGCGCGACTCCGCCACCGACTCGGGTGTCGTGCTCATGCTGGACATGACGCAGAACCCCGAGCACATCGTGAAGGGAGAAGCCGGCTACCTGTCGTCTGGCGGGCTCACCTCACAGGCCACCTGGACCGACCGAAGCTGGCTGCGGGGACTCCGCACCTTCACCGTCGCCGCCACCGCCCAGAGCGGCGTTGCGGCGCTGGAGAACCCGGCGCAGACCCTGTTCCGGCTCAACCTCACCGCGTTCCAACCCTACGTCGGCAGCCGCCGGGTTTCGGCGGCGGGCGGCCCGTTCATCGAATACCGGAACGACCTGCGTGACCGGAGCTGGGCCGTGGGGTTTGAGGGCTCGCTGGTGTGGGCCCCCGCTCCGCTCCGTTCGATCTCGCTCGGCTACTCGATTTCCCACCGGCGAGTGTACGACTACGGGCTCGGCGCCGACCTGCCGCCCGATCAGTACCTGCCCCTGCTCAACCTGGCGACTCCCGCAGCCGCCGGCACGCTGGAGCGGAGCCAGAACCACAGCACGATCTCGCTCGAGGGCAGCTACGGACGGCTGGACCGGATCGCGAACCCGCGCAAGGGTTACGTCATTCGGCCGCGGATCGAGACGACCCTCCCGGGCTTCAACACGAGCGAGTACGTCCTGCTCGATCTCGGCGGCACGGTGTATCTGCCACTCACCCGTAGCGTCGGCTTCACGTTCCGCGGCGGGGCAGGGCGCATCTATCCGCGCGGCAACAGTCTCGAGGCCGTCGGGGGGGAGTCGCCCTTCGTCTCTCTCCTCCGGCTCCGCGACGTGACGTTCACCGCCGGGGGCACTCGTGACGTCCGAGGCTGGGGCTCGCTCCTCGTCGGGCCCAAGATTCCCCAGGTCCACCTCGAGCAGAGCGGCGACAGCAGCGTGGCGATCGCCGATCGCTACACGCCGGTCGGGGGCCTCGCTCGTCTCCTGGGCAGCGTCGAGCTGCACTTCCCGATGCCGCTGATGAGCGACGCGTTCCAGCCCTACATCTTTTACGACGCGGGCCGAGTGTGGAACCCCGACAGCCGGTTCGCGTTGAACTCCGGCGTCATCGACGAGGACAAGTTCTATCAGGCGGTTGGCGTCGGCATCGGCTATCAGACCGTGGTCGGCGCGATTCAGGTGGCGGTCGGGTACAAGCTGAATCCATCACCGCTGGATCTGCGGTCGCCGCAGGACGTGTTGAACGCGCTCGTCGCCGGAACACCCATCGATGCGGCCCCGACGTCTTCGTCGCGTCGATTCCACCTGCACTTCTCGATCGGCGCCACCTTCTAGCAAGGGCGCTGTCGCAGCGGCCTGCGGCGGCGGCAGTGACCACGGCCACGGCGGGCAAGGGTCCGACCACCGATCCTTCGGCATGGCCCCGCCCTCGCCCGCGGACTTCCGGCTGTTCCTCCTGTCCCCCGCCCACGTGGCCGGAAAGCGCGCCGAGCTGCTGCTCAGCGGCCGCGGACGGTTCGCGCTCGCGGAGCGGCTGCGCTCGGGAGAGCGGGTGGCCCTGGGGGAGGCGTTCAGCTTTCTGAGTGGACTGTACTTTCGTGGCAAGCTGACCTACGCGAACCGGTATGCCGCAGCCCCGGCGGGCGTCCCCGGCATTTACGTGATTACCAGCAACCGCGGCCTCGTCCCAGCCGAGACGACGGTGACCGCTGACGAGCTGCGTCGCTTCGCGGACACCGACATCCGAGCCGACGAGCCGCGCTACCGCGATCCGCTCCGCCAGACCCTGTCGGCGTTGGATGCCGCCGCGGAACCGGCGTCGGCGATCGTGCTCCTGGGCAGCATCGCGACGGGCAAGTATGTCGACGCGCTGCTCGAGACGCTGGGCGAGCGACTCCTTTTCCCCAGTGACTTCGTGGGCCGCGGCGACATGAGCCGGGGCGCGCTGCTGCTCCGGGCGGCCCGTGAAGGCCGCGAGCTGGAGTACCGTCCGGTCGCCGACGCGGTCCGGCGCGGCCCACGTCCCCCTCCTCTGAGGCCAAGCCATGGCGACTGCGATCCACCGCCCACGCGCCCGCGCCGCCCTGCGAATTCCGGCGCGCGGTGACGACGTCGAGGTGCGCGCCGGCAGCCGAACGGTCGCGCTCACCAACCTGGATAAGCTCTTCTGGCCGGAGGCCCGCGTCACCAAACGCGCGCTGCTCCAGTACTACGCCGACGTATCGTCCGTGCTCCTGCCCCATCTCAAAGACCGCGCGATGGTTATGAAGCGCTATCCCAACGGCATTCACGGGAAGTTCTTTTTCATGAAGCGTACGCCCGCAGGCCACCCGGCATGGCTGCGGACCTGCGCCATCATGCACAAGTCGGCGAGCCTCATCGCCTTTCCCATGGTACAGGACCTCGCGTCCCTGCTCTGGCTGGTGAATCTCGGCTGCATCGACCTCAACCCCTGGTACGCGCGCTGCGACGACACCGATCGGCCCGACTATCTCCACTTCGATCTCGACCCGGGGCCTGGCGCGCCCTTCTCCCGCGTGCGCGAGACCGCCCTCGTGGTGCGGGAGGCGCTCGAGGCGCAGGGCATGGAGGTGCTCGCCAAGACCAGCGGCTCGACCGGCATGCACCTCTACGTGCCGATCGTCCGGGGGCCGGCGCAGAAGACCGTCTGGGGCTTTGCCAAGCGCCTCGCCAAGGCGCTCGAGCGGCGCCACCCGCACCTGATCACGGCTGAGTACCGCATCGCCGATCGACCTCACGGTCGGGTGCTCGTGGACTACAACCAGAACGCCTGGGGACGCACGCTCGCCTCGGTCTATTCGGTGCGACCCACCGAGCGGGCGACCGTATCGACACCGGTGTCGTGGGCCGAGGTGGAGGGTGGGGTCGAGCCGGAGGCCTTCCGCATGGACACGGTGCCCGCGCGACTGCGGCGAACCGGCGACTTGTGGGCGCCGCTGCTCGCCCAGCGCGGGCGCTACCGGCTGGAGAACGCACTGTGAGTCTGCCGCTCCGGTTCCCCTACCCGCCCATGGAAGCCGAGAGCGTTCCGGAGCTGCCGTCCGGACGCGAGTGGCAGTATGAGCCCAAGTGGGACGGCTTCCGCTGCCTCGCCTTCCGCGACGGCGAGGCGGTCCGCATCCAGAGCAAGGCCGGCAAACCGCTCGGCCGCTACTTCCCCGATGTCGTCGAGACCGTCGGCGCCATGTCGCCCCGCCGCTTCGTCCTGGACGGAGAGATCGTGATCCCGGTCGATGGGCGGCTCTCGTTCGACGAGCTGCTCCTCCGCGTGCACCCGGCCGCAAGCCGGGTGCGCACACTGGTGGAAGCGCACCGGGCCCGACTCGTCGTGTTCGACCTGCTGGTGGACGAGCGGGGCCGGTCGCTGGTGCGGCTCCCGCTCGCGGAACGCCGGCGGCGACTCGAGGCGTTCGCGGCACGTTACTTCCCCAAGGGCCACGCCATCGTGCTGTCGCCCGCCACCCGGCGCCGGAGGTCCGCCGCGGAGTGGCTCGCGGGCGGCAATGGCGATCTCGACGGTGTCGTGGCCAAACGGGTAGACCTGCCGTACCGGTCCGGTGAGCGTGACGGCATGGTCAAGATCAAGCGGCGGCGGACGGCGGACTGCGTGGTGGGCGGCTTCCGCTACGCGTCGAAAGGGGGCGGCGTGGGTTCGTTGCTGCTGGGCCTGTACGACGATGAGGGCAGACTCGACCATGTCGGCTTCTGCTCGAGCATTCCCGCGTCGGAGCGCCCCGGCCTCAGGCAAAGGCTGGAGGCGTTGCGGCGGGCGCCCGGCTTTACCGGCCGCGCCCCGGGCGGCCCGAGCCGATGGAGCACCGAGCGCTCGGCCGCATGGGAACCGCTTGCGCCGAGTCTCGTGGTGGAGGTGGCCTACGACCACGTGTCGAACGATCGGTTTCGCCACGGCACCGCGTTCGTGCGGTGGCGGCCCGACAAGGCGGCACGGCAATGTACGATGGAGCAGATCCGATGACTGAGCGCAAACGCACCAGAATCGCGAAGAAACCGGCCGCGAAGAAGGCGCCCGCCCGTCCCGCTTCGCGGCTGGCCGAGTACCGGCGCAAGCGAGACTTCTCCCGCACCGCCGAGCCGCGCGGCGGCCCGCGCCGGAGAGCGCGCCGATTGGCGTACGTCATTCAGAAGCATGCGGCGAGCCACCTGCACTTCGACCTCCGGCTCGAGCTCGACGGCGTGATGAAAAGCTGGGCCGTGCCCAAGGGTCCTAGCCTCGACCCGTCGGTGAAGCGGCTGGCAATGCAGGTGGAAGACCACCCCATCGAATACAACACCTTCGAGGGCACCATTCCGAAGGGAGAGTACGGGGGCGGCACCGTCATGGTGTGGGACCGCGGGACCTACACCTACGGCGGCGAGGACGACGGTGACCCGGTTGACGCGCTTCGACGCGGCTACGCCAAGGGCGATTTCAAAATCCTGCTCGAGGGCAAGCGGCTCAAGGGCGCTTGGGTGCTGGTCAGAACGCGCCGGGGCGACCCCCGTCGGGCGCAGTGGCTCCTGATCAAGCATCGCGATGCCGCGGCCGAGCCGGGGTCCGACGTGGTCGAGGAATACCAGACCTCAGCCGTCACCGGCCGCACGATGGACGAGATCACGGAGGGCCGGAAGCCCCGCCACCGGGCCGGCTGAAAGATCGCCCTGGCGAGACGTGTGCGGCCCGTCACCGACCGCGCCGGGCCTGGTCGCCATATCGTTTCGTCTGATTCCCCACGTGGAGGAACGATGGCAGCGACGTCACGGATGGGCATACTGCTGTTGCTGGCGGCCTGCGGCGGAGGCCGGAGCGCCAATCGGGCGGACACGGCGGCGATGTCGGGCGCCAGCCCCGCCGACACCGCGATGATCGGCAGCACGGCCGACACGGCGGCGCCGGCCGCCTCCGCCGCGCCTGCCGCCGATTCCTCGGCAGTCACGTCGCGCGCCGACACCGCCAAGGCCGCCACCAAGTCGGCGACCAAGTCCGCCACGAAGTCCAAGTCGGTCGCCGCGACCAGGGCGGTTGTCCAGGACACGGCCAAGCCGCATGCCGCGACCCAGGACACTGCCAAGCAGGACACCTCGAAGAAGACCGCGGCCGCCCAGCCGTCTGCGGGCGGCGGGCCGACGCCTCAACAGGTCGCCCTGGGGGACAGCATCTTCCACGGCCAGGTCGCCGGGGGAACCTGCACCGCGTGCCACGGCCAGGACGCCAAGGGCACAGCTGTCGCCCCCAACCTGACCGACAGCCAATGGCTCAACGGCGACGGCAGCTACCAGTTCATCGTCCACACCGTCACGACGGGCGTGCCCAAGCCGAAGGAGCACCCCGCGCCGATGCCGCCCAAAGGCGGCGCCAATCTGACCGACGATCAGGTCAAGGCGGTGGCGGCCTATGTCTATTCGCTGAGCCACAAGATCTGACGAGCCCGGCCCTCGCGTCGGCATGACGCGAGGGCCGGGATGTTCCTTCGAACAGCGCGACTTGCGGTCTAACGCAGGCTCGCGAGTACCTGCTGGATGCGCTGTCGCTGCGTCGTGTCCCTCACCATCGACAACGCCTTCGCGTAGCTGTCGGCGGCCTGCTTCCGATCGCCCTTCCTGGCGTAGGCCTCACCCAGGCTGTCATACGTGTTCCAGGACTTGGGGTGGTCCTTCGTGTTCTTGCGGAAGATGGCGATCGCCGAATCGATCTTGCCCTGCCCCAGCAAGAGATACCCGTATGTGTTCATCTCCGCTTCGCCCGCCACCGCGAGGGAGCGCTGCGCCGTCGCATCGGCGCCCGCCGGATCGCCCCGGAGACCGAGCAGCGCGGCCTTCACCCGCAGGTTGGTGAAGTTCTCGTTCAGCGCGATCGATCGATCCGCCCAGGCAGTGGCCTCCTCCAAGTTCACCCCATTCGCCGCGCACCATGCCGCGGCCTGGCTCCAGGACTGCCAGAAGAACCGGCCGAGCCCACGGAGCTGCTGACGTAGGCTGTCGACCACGACGGCCTTGCTGTCCACCGCGATCGTGAACGGCACGGTGAGCTTCTCCCAGCGCAGGGTGGCCACGACGGTGCTGTCGGTGGGGTCGTCGAGCGTGTAGGTGAGCCGTTCATGCATCTCGCCGGGGAAGGTCGGCACCTGCACCCGCAGCGCGTCCTCGGTGGAGTCGTAGCTGAAGCTGCCCCAGGCGTTCGCCTCGCGGCTGAAGGCGATCGTCCAGTCGTGGGGCGTCGGAATCATGTGCAGCCCATAGCGCCCGGCCGGAAGCGGCTTGCCCCCGACCCGCACCGGCGAGGTGAAGCTCACGACGGTGTTCTCGTTGGCGCCCGCCCGCCACACGCTGTCATACGGCACCAGCGCACCCCAGATGCGCCGCCCTCGCACCGCAGGCCGATCGTACGTAATCGCGATGCTGGTGAGGCCGATCGTCTGACCCACGATGGCGCGCGGACTCTCCTTGGGCAGGACCAGCGAGGGTGCCTGCGCAAACGCGGCGCCCACGTGAACCAGGGGCGCCGCGCCGAGCACGACGAGACCGAGAGACGGAACAAGACAGCGGCAGAGGCTCGACATGGCGACTCACACGAGGGGAGGGTCGCCCTTCTCTACGGGCCGTGCCGTCAAGGGTTTCCCCCGTCACCAGGTGAGCGTGTACTGGCCTCCAAGCGTGAAGAGGGTCTCGCTCGCACGCAGGTCGTCGACCGGCTCATGATTCGGCCACGCGCTCTGGTGCGACGAGAGGCCGACGTTGATCGCCAGGTCATTCACCAGCTGCACGCTCGCCACCAGCCGCTCGAGCGCGTCTCGCCGGCGCGAGATGATCGCGCCGCCGCCGAAGGCGAATGTCTTTTCGGCGCTGAGGCTCACCGGCAGCCGGACCTCGGTCAGATTGCCGTTGAGGCTCACCCGCGTGCTCACGATCTGCAGCGTCTGCACGCCGTCATTATAGATGCCGATCTGCGACGTCGCCGTGACCCCGCGGAGCATCATGCTCGGGCCGACACTGGCGCGCCACCCGGTCCGGTCGGTCACGACGGGGTTGCCGGCATCGGCCAGCCAAGCGCTCCGGTCCGCATCCAGGTGGAGGGCGACCCCGTAGCTCAGATCGCCGGCATGCTTCACCACCCGCGAAAGGTCGAAGGCCATCCCGCGCTCACCTTGTCCCGCGTAGCCTTCCAGCCGCCCGCTCCAGTTCCAGTCGCTCAGCTCTGCCCGGGTGGACCAGATGCCGCTGCTCAACGCCTCGCGGAACAGCACCGTGCTGTGCGAGCCGACCAGCGAGCGCCTGGCGAACACCGTGTTGTAGCCCGCCGTCAGCGCCACGGTCCGGTGGTTCGCCTCAGCGAGGGCCACCGGAATGTCGTGGTAGATGGTCTCACAGCTCCCCTTTCGACACACCGTGATGCGCGCAGGCTTCATGAATCGTGAGAGGAGCGTGCCCTGGTACCGGGTGGCATACCGTTCGACCGCCACCGAATCGCCGAAGTCGGGGTCCAATTGAAGGCGCAACGTGTCGTGCGTGGTCCAGTAGCGATCGAGACCATTGACCGACTCGAAAGCGATGCTGTCGGCGCCTGGGCTCGTAATGGTGAGCATGGTGGACTGGCCGGGCGACGGCACGGCGGGGTCCGCATGCACCGTGACCGGCTCCGGCCCGGTGGCGACCTGGGTCGTCTGAGTGGGGATGGCGCAACCCGCCAAGGCCACGGTGAGCGCGGCGCCAAGCGCGTTCCGGAAAGGTGAGGCCATGCGAGTCAGTGTGTGCGGGGAGCCAAGCCGGTGTCGCGAGTTCCTGGCCACAGTGTAGCGCCAAAAACGCAACCCGGCCAGAGGCACGACGCAACTTTGTGCGCTCTCCCGCGCCTTCCGGCTGATAGGCATGGCCGCCTCCGCGCTGCTCGGCGCTGTCGGACGGGCCGGGGGCTCAGTGCGGCCCGTGCGGACGGGTGCACCGTGCGACTCGAGCACGTGCCGTTGTACGTTGAGATTCTCCGGCGGGGGCTGGCCCGCGCCGGCGGGGAGCAGGCCGCCGGCGCGCGGATGATTGCAGCGCGGCGACGGTGCCTGATGGTGTGGCTGACCCTCTGAGGGGCAAGCGGCGTGCCGATGGCCCCGGGTATGGGGGTGGGGCATGGCGGACGTCCGAATCGGAACTTCGGGATACGTCTACCGCCACTGGCGCGGGGGCGCCTTCTACCCGGCGGGCCTGCGGGCGGCGGACGAGCTGGCCTGGTACGCGAGCCGGTTCCGGACGCTCGAGTTGAACAACCCGTTCTACCGGGTACCCACGGCAGCCACGTTCGTTCGGTGGCGGGACGAGACTCCGCCCGACTTCGTCTTCGCCGTGAAAGTGAATCGCGTGATCAGCCACGCCCGGCGGCTGCGGGACGCCAGCGAGCCGCTCGCGGCGTTCCTTGCTGTGGCCGAGCATCTCGGACCCAAGCTCGGTCCGCTCCTGGTGCAGCTGCCGCCGAACTTCCTGATCGACCTGCCCCATCTCGAGACATTTCTGGCCGCCCTACCGAGGGCGTTTCGCTGGGTGGTCGAGTTCCGCCACCCGAGCTGGCAGACCGCTGCCGTCTACGAAGCCTTGGCAACGCACCGGGTCAGTCTAGCCGTGCCCGTGGGTGGCCGGCTCCAACCCGATCTCGTCACGACCGCTGACTTCAGCTACATCCGGATGCACAGCGGTTACGGCGGCGGGGGAGACTTCGCGGAAGACGAGCTCGCGTCGTGGGCCGGACGGATCCGAGGATTGGCGCGCGCGGGAAAGGACGTGTGGGTCTACTTCAACAACGATAGGGAGGGTCACGCGCCGCGCAACGCGAGTCGGCTACGCGAGCTGCTGCGGCTGCCGCGGTGATCGCGGAGCCGCAGCTGTGCGGAGGATAGCGACAGATTCAATGCTTTCGCTTTGGCCCCGGCTCGTACTCGAGCCCGCCGCTACCCGCAGATCCGAACTTCGGTGCCGCGGTATGCTCGGTTGCCGTGAACGGCGGCTCGTCCGGATCCATATTCACAAAGCGACCTGGCTCCGCCTCGAACGCGCCGCAGCACCGAGCCGAGCAGAAGAACACGTCTCGGCGGCCGTTGCGCAGGTGCGCGGCGGCCGATCCGGAATCGAGGCTCTGGCCACACACGGGGTCCTGCACCTTCATGTCTGCTCTCCAGCTGGTGGAACGGATGACTGGTGGTCTGGCGTGACGACGCCTGTGGCCCCGGGTGACGCGTCGGGGACGAGCTCGGGCACTGGCTCGAGCTCCTTGACGCCGCACCAGTTGAGCAGGCCCGCGATGTCTTCGGCGCGCTCAGGGGTATCGACGACGACCGCCGTGTGCTCGTTCGTCACGACCGGCAGCTCGTGCACGCAGGTGCGGCCTGGTCGCGAAGCCCGACGCTCACCGGCTCGCCAAGGGCCGATCGCGTCGGAGAGGTGGATGCCCCGCTCCTTTACCTGCGAGGCGAGCGCGTAAACCGCCGTGGGCTCGTAAGTCCGCCGCTGTTTCCGTCTCATACGTCCCTCCTGTGTGTCGTCATCATCGCCGAGACATAGGGGCGGGGGCGGTGAGATCGGTCACTGCCGCAGGCTGGTGGCCGGAACGGCAAACAGGGTAGGTGCCCCAAAGACGAAGGCCGCCTCGCCCTAGGCGAGACGGCCTTCGCGGTCGGGTGTGCGGATGCTGCTTAGAACCGCACGCCGACGGTCAGCGGAATCATGTACGCAGTCTTCTCGTCGCCGGTGGACGCGTCGCCCACGCCCTTCATGATGGCATGGAACCGACCCTCGGCGTAGAGCTTCGCCTTCCCGAAGCCGAAGTCGAACCCGGCGCCGGCGTTCAGGCCGAATTTGGTCTGCGAGTCCGACGAGCCGACCCCGTCCACCGTGGTCTTGCCGTTGTACAGGCCGAGGCCGCCGATCAGGTACGGCTTCGCCGCGCTGGCGCCCGGGAACGCGTAGACGGCGTTGGCCGTGCCGACCAACATCCGGCTGTGACCATCCACGCCATCGAGGCCAAACCGGGTGTAGGACGCGTCGACCTGGAAACCCACCGGGCTCGTCGGCGGCTGAAGGCGCAGCAACGCCGTGCCGCTGTAGCCGGTGGAAGTGCCGTCCGACAGGGTGCCGGTCGGAACGACGATACCGCCGCCGAGGCCGAAGCTCATGGCCTGCGCATGCGCCATCTGCGCGCTGAACAGTACGGCCATGCCAAGGACGGCACCACGGATCGAGCTCTTCATGGGTCTCTCCCTCACAAGGTGACTGATGGGGGCGGCTCGCGGAGACGAGCTGGCCAGGCGAGGCCCCGCGCGGCAAGGGGTCTGCCACTTCACGTTCCAAATCGCATAGAGTTTGCCAACCTGTTATCATGGTTTGAGTTGAGCTTGCTAATGATTTCCGAATGTCAGCCGTTTCGGCCTCATTTTTGGGAGTGGTGCAAAAACCTGCAGCGAGCGGTGCACGGTGCTCTGGAGAGCCGCAAGAACCTCCGTGCAGCAAGAACCTCTGGTGTACGTTGATCACGCCTAACCGAAGGCTGGTTGAGCTTATCACCGGGACGGCTGAGGCTTAGTGGGGGCAGCGGTCATCAGTGCTCCGTACACCCGAAGGAATGGCAGCGCCGGGCACTCGCTGGTGTTCGCCGCTGCCCGGTCTCAGATTACCTGCTGTCCGCTACCGCCTCGATCCGACCTTCAGGAGTCGCGATGACTTCCGCTCCTCCCACCCCCGACGAGCCTGGGATCTCCCGCGCGCTCGCGGCACTGCGCTCACTTCTCATTCCTGGCGAAGAGCTGTTGACGCACGCCGTCCAGCGCCGTCTCTTCGCGCTGACTCACCGGCGAGTGATCGTCGGCGCCACGTCGGGCCGCTTGATCTTCGTCGAGCGTGGTCTGTTCGGCGGCTACTCACCGCAGGACCTCCGCTGGCAGGATCTCCAGGATGCCCAGCTTCGCGTCGGGATCTTCGCCGCGACGCTGACGGTGAACGTCTTCGGATCGGCCGACCTTGCCACCGCCGAGGGGCCGCGCCGGCTGCTCCGGGTGGACGGTTTGCGAAAGGAGCAGGCCCAGGAGGTCTACCGTGCGTGCCAGGCGCAGGAGCAGGCATGGCGCGAGAAGCGCCGGGTACGGGAGCTCGAGGAGCTCCGGGCCAAGTCTGGCGGCATCAATCTCGGCGCCGGGCTCGCCGGCGGCGCACCTGCCGATGACGGCGCCCAGGCGCTCGCGGGTCGGCTCCAGCGGGCCAAGGAGATGCTCCAGCAGGGACTCCTGACCGACTCGGAGTTCGAGCAGGTGAAAGCGCGCATCCTATCGGAGCTCTAGCTGACCCTCGGCGCGCTGGTGGAGACTTCCCGGGCCGTCGCTGCCACGCGGAGCCGCCGCGACAAGGTCGCGCGGCTCGCGACCCTCCTCGCGTCGGCGCCGCCGAACGAAGCGGCGCTCGCGACAGCGTATCTCTGTGGCATCGTTCCTCAAGTGAAGCTCGGTGTCGGGTGGGCCGGCCTGCAGGCGGCCGCGGCCGCCACTCCGGTGCCGACGGAGCGGGGCGATCTCTCTCCTCCGGCGGTCGAGTTACGCGAAGTGGATGCCGCCTTCGAGCGAATCGCTGCCGCCGGCGGCAAGGGTTCGGCTGAGACCAGACAACGGATCCTGCGCGGACTGTTGGCCCGCCTCGACGAGGAGGAGCGGCGTTTCCTCTTTGGCCTCGTCACGGGCGAGCTGCGACAGGGCGCTCTGGAAGGCCTGGTGGTGGAGGCCGTGGCGCGCGCGGCCGAGCTGCCCGCGCCGGACGTCCGCCGGGCGGTGATGCTGGCGGGCGATTTGCCACGGGTAGCCGGCGCCGTGCTCGTCGAAGGCGCGTCGGGCCTCGCAGCGTTCTCACTCCAGCTCTTTCGCCCCATCGGCCCGATGCTGGCCGGTGCCGCGGACAGCGTGGAAGAGGCCATCGCAGAGCTCGGGGAAGCGCAGTTCGAATGGAAGCTCGACGGCGCGAGAGTGCAGGTGCACAATACGGGCAAGGACGTCCGCGTTTACTCCCGACTGTTGAACGACGTGACCGCCGCAGTACCCGAGGTCGTGGCTCTCGTCCGCGAACTCGACCGGCGCGAGCTGATCCTCGAAGGGGAGGCGATCGCGCTGCGGTCTGACGGCTCGCCTTACCCATTTCAAACCACGATGAGCCGCTTCGGCCGTCGCCTGATGGTCGAGGAAGCTCGTGCGACCGTGCCGCTCACCCTCTTCCTGTTCGATCTGCTGCTGGTCGATGGGAGGGTGCTGCTGGACGAGCCGCTCGTGCGCCGGGCCGAAGCGCTGGCCGCAGCTGTGCCGCGAGAGCT
The DNA here is from genome assembly GCA_051955835.1 of Gemmatimonadales bacterium. Lineage (GTDB taxonomy): Bacteria > Gemmatimonadota > Gemmatimonadetes > Gemmatimonadales > GWC2-71-9 > CAVVWJ01. Next base: position 61,163 of record JBQCGH010000095.1, on the reverse strand, counting down.
CGTGACCCCGCGGCTGGTGACCGGTGCCGTCGACGCAGCGCGCGAGTTCCTCGAGGTCGCCCTGGCGCGCGGCCACGAGGGCGTCATGGTCAAAGCGCTGGACGCCCCGTACGAGGCGGGACGCCGAGGCCGCCGCTGGCTCAAGGTGAAGCCGGTGCGGACCCTGGATCTCGTCGTGCTCGCCGCCGAGTGGGGTCACGGCCGTCGGCGCGGCTGGCTCAGCAATCTTCACCTGGGCGCCCGAGACCCGGACACCGGTGTATTCGTCATGTTGGGCAAGACGTTCAAAGGGATGACCGACGAGATGCTGGCCTGGCAAACCGAGCGGCTGCAGCAACTCGAGACCCGGCGTGAGGGTCACATCGTGTACGTGCGGCCCGAGCTGGTGGTCGAGGTGGCGTTCAACGATCTGCAGGCGAGCCCGCAGTACCCGGGCGGACTCGCGCTGCGTTTCGCGCGCGTCAAGGGCTATCGACCGGACAAACTGGCCACGGACGCCGACACGATCGGCACCCTGCGGGAAATCTGGCGGCGACAGTCCGGCGCATGAGCGCCTCTGGCGCGAGACCGTCCTACCCGCCATCCTATGGCCACTCGTATCCCAATTCCTCAAGGAGATGCACCAATGTCGGCCAAGGCACTACGCGGCTGCGCGCTGTTCTTTGCTGCAACCACATTCACGGCCTGTCACTCAGACCGCCCCAAGGCCGATGCCCAGGGCGCCAACGAGCCCGTGGCCGCCGCGCCAGCCGCGGCGGCGGACACGAGTTCCACCGCCAGCCCTCGCTTCGTGCATGTCGTGGCGACGGACTACAAGCTCCAGCTCCCCAATCAGATTCCTGCCGGCGCCGTCACCTTCCATCTGATGAACGAGGGGAAGGAAATGCACCAGGCGATGATCGCACGATTGGAGGACGGAAAGACGATGGCGGACCTGGGCAAGGCCATGAGCACGGAAGGGCCGCCGCCGTCCTGGATGAGATTCCTCGGCGGCCCCAACGGAATCGTACCGGGCGCGACCACCGTGGAGACATCGGTCCTGACACCCGGCAACTACGTGGCCTTCTGTGTCATTCCGGGAGCGGACGGCAAGCCCCACATCGCCAAGGGCATGGTTCAGCCATTCGAGGTCACGACGGCCTCGGGCAACTCGGCAGCGTTGCCGGTCGCGGAAGACACCGTGCGGCTGGTGGAGTACGCGTTCAAGACCTCGCACCCCATTGCGGCTGGCAAGCGAACGATTCTGGTCGAGAACGGTGGTAAACAGGGGCACGAGCTGGTCCTGCTCAAGCTCGCGCCGGGCAAGTCCGCCAAGGACTTCGCGGTCTGGGCAACGACGGGCGGCATGAAAGGCCCACCGCCCGCGATGCCCATGGGGGGCGTCGGCACCCTCGATCAGAACGGGAGCGCCACGTTCACCACCGAGCTGTCCCCCGGGGAGTATGCCTTCATGTGCTTCCTTCCCGACGCCAAGGACGGCAAGATGCACGTCGAACACGGCATGGTCACCCAGTTCAAGGTCAGCTGACCGTGCAGGTCGGGTTCATCGGCCTCGGCAGCATGGGTCTCCCGATGGCCGACAACCTGCGGCGCGCGGGCCACGACCTTCGAGTGTTCAACCGCACACGTGACCGCGCCCGGGCGCTTTCCGGCGTTCACGTGGCGGACTCGCCTCGCGAGGCGGCCGAAGGCGTCGAAGTGCTCGTCACGATGCTGGCCGACGATGCAGCGGTGGAGCACGTGGTCCTGGACCCGGGCGGCGCCATCGAAGGGCTCGCCCCGGGCGCCGTTCACGCCGGAATGAGCACCGTGGGGCACGCGATGGCGTCGCGGCTGGCCGAAGCGCATGCGGGCCACAGCCAGCAGTATGTATCGGCGCCGGTGTTCGGCCGTCCAGACGCGGCGCGGGCGGCGAAGCTCTGGATCGTGGCAGCCGGGCAATCGGCCGCGATCGACCGATGCCGCCCCCTGTTCGACGCCATGGGCCAGGGCGTCGAAGTGGTCGGGGACGATCCAGCACAGGCCGTCATCGTCAAGCTCGCCGGAAACTTCCTGCTGGCCTCGGCCATCGAGGCGATGGGCGAAGCGTTCGCCCTGGTGCGCAAGCACCGGATCCAGCCCGCCCGGTTCCTCGAGATCGTGAACGGCCGCGTGCTGCGCTCGCCCGTGTACGAGAACTACGGCCGACTCATCGCCGAGGAGCGGTTCGAGCCGCCTGGGTTCCACCTGCGACACGGCCTCAAGGACGTGCGACTGGCCCTCGCCGCGGGCGAGGAGGCGGCGGTGCCGCTCCCGGTGGCGAGCCTGCTGCGCGACCGCCTCCTCGCGGCGATGGCCTGGGGCTGGGCCGACCTGGACTGGGCCGCGCTCGCGCGGGTGGCCGGGGTGGCGGCGGGTCTCGAGCGTGAGCCGCTCGCGGCGACGGTGGCGGCGAGGTAGCTTGCGGCGCAGCCCCCCGCACAACTCAGGGATCACGGAGGTTCCCATGGTGTCGCTTGGCGCGCTCTGGCTGCCCGTGCTTCTGTCGGCCGTGCTGGTGTTCGTCGCCAGCAGCATCATCCACATGGTGCTCCGCTATCACAGCAGCGATTACACGCCGCTGCCGAACGAGGACGCCGTCCGCCAGGCGATACGGGGCGTGAACCCAGCCCCGCGCCAGTACATCTTCCCCTACGCGACTGACCCGAAGGCGATGCAGTCGCCCGAGTTGCAGAAGAAATTCGCGGAGGGGCCGGTCGGCGTGCTCACTCTGCGGCGGCCGGGGCCGCCGGGCATGGGCATGAACCTGATCCAGTGGTTCGTGTTCACGCTGGTTGTGTCGTTCTTCATCGCCTACGTGGCCCGCCACGCGCTCGGGGCAGGCACCGAGTACCTGCGCGTGTTCCAGTTGGTCGGCGCCGTCGGCTTCCTGGCCTACGCGGCCGGCCAGCTCCCCGCGGCGATCTGGATGGGAAAGCCATGGTCCATCGCCTGGAAGGAAGTGCTCGATGGACTGATTTACGGCCTGCTCACGGCAGGCACGTTCGGGTGGCTGTGGCCTAGGTAGCGCGCGGAGTACGAGGTAAGCGGTGACATGTTGGTAAGCGCTGCGCGGCACCGGGCCGCACACCAGCTGGGGCCCGTGCGCCGGCCCGCTCACTATGTGCCAATCGCCTCAGACCACCATCAGCTCCCGCTGGTAGTCGCCGGGAGTGATCTCGATGTCCTCGGTTCCCACCACCACGTTCACCTCGCTGCGTACCCCCGCCTCACCGGGAAAGTAGACGCCCGGCTCAACCGAGAAACCAACGCCGGGAATGAGCAGCCGGTCGTCGTAGGTCTCGGTATCGTCGATCGGTGGACCGAATCCGTGGAGACCGTAACGATCGATCGAGTGGCCGGTGCGCGCGACCGTGCGGTCGGCGTACCCGGCGGCCGTGATCACTTGCCGGGCCGCCGCATCGGCCTCGGCGCCGCGCACCGGCCGTCCTGCCCGAACCCGCGTGCCGATCAGATCGAGCGCCGCGTCACGCGCCTTCCGCACCACACTCCAGAGCTGCTCCGCGCGCGTTGAGGGCCCGCCGATCGACGCCATCCAGGTCTGGTCGGCATAGATGCCGTCGGGCTCCGTCGCCCAAAGGTCGAGCAGCAGGAGAGCGCCTGGCACGATGGGCTCGCTGGCCGCGGCGGTCGGCTCGTAGTGCGCGCGCGCTGCGTTGGGCCCCCAGCTCACACTTGGCCCGCTCTCGGTGACGAACCCGGCGCGATCGATTCGCTCGCGTACCCAGATCGCGAGCTCGTGCTCGCGGAGCGGCTGGCCCGCGAGCGCGCGCTGGCCGGCCAGCTGCAGCGCCCCGCGGGCGATGGTCGCAATCGCCGAGGCCGCACGGCGGTGCGCGGCGCGCTCCGCTGCGGTCCACACCGAGCAATAGCGGGTCACCAGGTCCGTCGACGGCACCAGCTCGGCGCCCAGCTCGCGGAGCAGCTCACCGACGCCGAGCGGGATGCCATCGAGATATGGAACAGCGGCGCTCGGAGACCAGTCCACCGCGAGTCGTTTGCCGCGCACCAGCGCGTCGAGCTCGGCGGTAAGCTCGTCGCGGTGCACCCACACGCGCTTGGGCCACTCGGGAGGCCAGGCGCGCCAGAGTTCGGCATCCACGGCATGGACCAGCGCGATCGGGGTCCCGTGCGGCGGGATGAGCACGTACACGCGCCGGCTGCCGACGATCTCCGTGCCGAGCACCGCGCCCGCGATCGGATTGCGCCCGCGAAAGTCGAAAACCAGCCAGCCATCGATGCCCGCCGCGGCGATCAGCGGCTGCAGGCGGTTGAGGTCACGAAGAGATATCATCGTCCGTACTCCATCGCCGATACTGGCTCGAAACCCCGTTGGCTAGCGCCGGGCCCGGGCACGCCGGCACCGCCACGGAGATCAGGGGGCACCGGTGGCGGCGGGAGCACCCGGCCGATCCACCCAGCGGGTCCGCACGTAGTAGTTATCGTCCACCCGGAACGCGTCGGGTCGCTCGAGCGCGAGCGGGGTCGTCTGCCACTGCTCGGTCGGCGCGAGCTTCATCGAGCGGTCGGCGCCGAGCAGCACCCGAATCGGCATGGCGAAGCCGGGCACGACGTCGGCCCACCGGTAGGTGAGGTTTGAGCCGTCCAGCCGGTACTCGAGCGTCGGCACCTTGGTCGTCGTGAGGTACTGCTGGAAGATCCGGTGCAGATCGACGCCGGCATGGTCGCTCATGTAGTCCTGCACCTGCCGACCAGTGACGATCTGATGAGCGAAGCGGGCCTGAACACCGCGCAGAATCGCGCGCCAGGTGCTGTCGTTGCCCACGACCTGCCGGATCGTGTGCAGCATGTTCCCGCCCTTGTAGTACATGTCGAGCGGTCCGTCGGCGTTCACGCCGAAGGGCCCGACGATGGGCTGATCGTTCTTGATCAGCTTGCGGGTGCCGATCACGTAGGCGGCACCCGCCGCGGTCCCGTACCGGCATTCGGTATAGAGCGACTCCGAGTAGTTCGCGAAGCTCTCATGCAGCCAGTTGTCCGCGATGTCCTGGGCGGTGACGCTGTTGCCCCACCACTCATGGGCGCTCTCATGGATGACGATGAAGTCCCAGGTGAGACCCCAGCCGGTACCCGAGAGATCGGTGCCCTTGTACCCGTTCCGGTAGCCGTTGCCGTAAGCCACCGCGCTCTGATGCTCCATGCCGAGATGGGGGGCCTCGATGAGACGGTAGCCGTCCCGATACCATGGGTACGGGCCGAACCAGTGCTCGAAGCACTTGAGCATGGGCCGGACCTGCCGCCACTGATCCTCCGCGACTTCGAGGTGCTCGGCCAGTGGCCGGAAATCGAGCGTGAGCAATCCGCCTTCACCGGCGTAGGTGTCCGTGAACTCCGCGTAGTGACCGATGTACGGGGTCACGTCGTAGTTGTTGATCGGGTCGGCCACGAACCATTCCCACGTGGTCCAGCCGTCCCCGCCATGGGCCACGGCTCGCAGGCGTCCGTTGGCGATGACCTCGAGCGAGTCCGGCGCGGTGATCGCCACGCGCTGGCTGTCGGGCTCGTCGGCCTGATTGTCCTTGTTCGGCCACCACACGCTCGCGCCGAGTCCTTGGCACGCCGTCGAAATCCAGACTGTGCCGGAGGAGTCACGCGCCCAGATGAGGCCGCCATCCCATGGCGGCCTGGTGGCCACCGTCGGCCGGCCGTGATAATACGCCGTAATCGTCCGCGTGGCCCCCTTGGGCTGCTTGCCCCCGAGCGTCACGAAGAAGGCGTTCCCATCCCGCCGGAAGGCCAGCCGCTTTCCGTCCTGCACCACACTGTCCATGACCAGCGGCGTCTGCAGATCGATCTGCATCGCGCGCGCGGGGCCGGTCACCCGGTAGGTAATGCCGTTCCAGCCTCGAACCGTGCTGTCGGAAGGATCGAGCCGCACGTGAAGATCGTAGAAGGTCACGTCCCACCACGCGCGCTCCGGCGTGACGCTGCCCCGCAGCGTGTCGGCATGGGTATAGACGTGCTCCTGCGCGGTCGCCGGGCGCGGCGCGACACACAGCAAGGCGATCGCGAGAGGGCGCAGAGCTCGAGGGAGGCGCACGCGAACAAATCCTGGTGAAGGGACGGGTACGGCGACAGGGCGAGCGTATCCTACACGGTCGTCAAGTAGGCCGGAAGCCGGTGTGGTTTACGAGGAGATCGGGAGGATGTTTCGGTTCGCGCTGTCGCGCTCGGGGCTACTGTACGCCGGCGCGTCGGCGGCTGCCTGAGACGTTCCAGGCAAAACCGGAACGGGTTGGGTTCGAAGGCTACCTCAGCGCTGGGCGATCTGGATCGGCGGCAGCTCGGTGGCGCTGGCCAGGATCTCGTGACGCACCTGGCTCGCCCGCGCCAGCACCATGTTCGGGTAGCGCCAGCAATCCGGCGTGTTGGTGCCGCGCACGCAGCCGTTGTAGCGGAGGAGCGCGGCAGCCGAGGAGCGCGTCGCGCGGAGGTTGCGGGCCAGGATGAGCGTCCCGTGGCAGATGTTACTGTCGACGTCGACCAGATCGTCGGAGTTGCACAGCCGCGCGCCGGCATGGAACGGCATCACCTGCATCAGCCCTTGGGCGCCCACCGAGCTGGCGGCCTCGGGCCGCAACGTGGTGTTCTCCGTCAGCAGCACCGCGGTAATGAGCGACGGGGAGACCTGCTGACGGTCGGCCTCGCGCACCACCGCGCGGCTGATGCGCCGCACCAGCACCCGGTCGTCGTTGTACCGGCCGAGGTACGTCTCGAGCTGGCGGCGCACCGCGGCCGCGGGGAGGGACGCCTCGGCGTGAACGCTATCGAGCGCCGTCATCGTCACCGCGGCGGGTGCGGCGGTCGTCGAGTCCGCCGCTGAATCGACCACGGTTTCCGCGGCGACCGATGCCTCCGTCTCGACGCCAGGGGTCATCAGCAGGGCAACCAGAACCGCGGTGGTCATCTCGCCGAGAACGCGCATCCTTCCCTCCCGTTCGTGGCCTGGTGCCAACACATGTTGCACTGGCAGTCATGGCTGGTGGTGCTGGGCCACACGAAAGGCAGGTCCCGCGCTAGCTCGGCGGTTTCCGCAGAAGTCGTTTCATGGGATTGTATTACGACACTGTTGGGGAGGCGAAAAAGCTTGCGCTCGCTGTGGCGATGCCACAGCAGAAGCCTGCATCATCTTGCACTGGCGGGTATTGGGTGCCTGCTGGGGCATGCAGGCGATTGCAGGGCCGACCTTCAGGCGCTGAGCATTTCCGGCGACTGCGGCTCCCGAGCCGCAAGCTCCACGGCCTGCAGCTCGGGCAGCTCCTCGACCTCGGAGACGGCCCCCAACTCGCGGAATCGACGCGCGGCCACCAGTACCCGGCTCTCGAGCGAGCCGGCCGCGCGGTTGTAGCTCTCGACCGCCTTGTCCAGGCCGCGGCGAAGCTCGTCGAAGTGGCCGGCCAGGGAGGCCAGCCGCTCGTGGAGCTGCCGCCCGAGCTCGCTGATCTCGCGCGCGTTCCGGGCGATCTGCTCCTGCCGCCACCCGTAAGCGATCGCCCGAAGCAGGGCGATGAGCGTCGTCGGGCTGGCGGGAATCACCTGCTGGGCCACGCCGAATTCGATCAACGAGCCGTCCTGCTGACAGGCCGCGCTGAAGAAGGTCTCCCCCGGCAGGAACATCACGACGAAGTCGGGCGCCGGCTGGAACTGCTGCCAATAGGCCTTGGCGCCGAGGGCGGCCATGTGATCGCGGACCTGCCGTGCATGCTCCCGAAGAAGCGTCTCGCGCGCGACGTCGTCCGGGGCCCCATCCATGGCCTCGAGGTAGGCCGACATCGGAGCCTTGGCGTCCACCACCACGGTCTTGCCGCCCGGCAAGCGCACGATGAGATCCGGCCGAAGCCGCCCCCGCTCGGCCTCGACAGTCGCCTGCTCCTCGAAGTCGCAGTAGTCGAGCATGCCTGCCAGCTCGACCACCCGCCGGAGCTGAATCTCACCCCAGCGCCCCCGCACGTGAGGAGCGCGCAGGGCCTTCGCGAGGTTTCCGGTCTCGACCTGCAGCGCTTGCTGCGTCCGCGCCATCGCCCGCACCTGCTCCAGCAGGCCCGCATACGCGGCGGTCCTGTCCTTCTCGACGTCCTCGAGCTTGCCATCGACCCGATCGAGCGCCTCACGAAGCGGGCGCACCAGCTCGTCGACGGCTTGCCGGCGGCGCTCCAAGTCTCCCGACGCGCCCTGCTGGAGCTCTCCGAATTTGGCCTGGGCCAGATCCAGAAAGCTCCGGTTGTTCTGCCGGAGTGCCTCGGCGGAGACCGAGGCAAAGGCGTCGCGAAGCCTGTCCTCCGCGCGATCGAGCAGGATCGCGGCCTCGGAGGCGGTCCGCCGCTCATGGTCGAGCTGCGCCGCAAGGCGGGCACGCTCTTCCCGCAGCACGGGGAGCCGCGCTCGCCCGGCGAGCCAGCCGGCGAGCACGCCGATCAGTACGCCAAGCGCGAGGAAAAGCAGCGGCATCGGGAGGGCCACGAGATCCTCCGTGCGGTGAGCCGATGGTGGGCTGAGAAAGGCGGCGGGGGAGCCGAGAGCAAGCTACCCGCGGCGCCCTGCGACGACAACCGCGCGTGGGCGTCCCCACCTCGGCGCTGAAACCGCGGGATCGGCGCGGCGTAGATCCTAAAGGACTCCCGCTCACCGTCGTCTCGTCGTCTACAATCGAAACGCCGCTGGAGGATTCGCAGATGCCACGCGCACTGACTCCCGCTCTCCTAGGGCTCACGACGCTCGCCGTCGTGCTCACATCCTGCAACACACGCAAGCCAGCCGTCGAGACCGCGTCCGCGGGCGCCAGCACGTCGGACAGCATGGGCGGGGCCGCCGTCAATTCGGGAGCGGTTCCCCTGACCAGCGCCTCCGAGGAGGCGCGAAAGCTGTATCTCGAAGGCCGCGTGCTCAGCGAGCAGCTTCGCGCGCACGAGGGGCGGGAGCGCTTGGAGCAGGCCGTGGCGAAGGACCCCTCGTTCGCCATGGCGCACTACCAGCTCGCCGCCAACGCGGCCACCGCCAAAGACTTCTTCGAGCACATGAAGGAGGCCGTCCAGCTCTCCGCCAACGTCTCCGAGGGCGAGCGGCTCATGATCCTGGCCCAGGAGGCTGGCGGGAATGCCCAGCCCGCCAAGGCGCTCGACTACCAGCGCCAGCTGGTCGCCAAGTATCCCAACGACGAGCGGGCCCACTTCCTGCTCGGCGGCGGCTACTTCGGCCAACAGCAGTTCGATCAGGCCATCGACCAGTACCGCCGCGCCACCGCGATCAACCCGAGTTTCTCGCCCGCGTACAATCTGCTCGGCTACGCCTACCGACAAATCCAGAAGTACGACGACGCCGAGACCGCGTTCAAGAAGTACATCGAGCTGATTCCAGGCGACCCCAATCCGTACGACTCCTATGCCGAGCTGTTGATGAAGATGGGACGGTTCGATCAGTCGATCGCCCAGTATCAGAAGGCGCTTTCGGTGGACGAGCACTTCTCGCCATCCCGCGTCGGCATCGCGAACAATCTGATGCTCAAGGGCCGGCCGGATGATGCCGCCGCGAAGATGGACGAGTTGTACAGCCGTGCGCGGGACGATGGCGACCGCCGGACCGCACTCTTCGTGAAGGGCGTCATTCTCACCGACGCAGGCCGGACCGACGCCGCGGTGAAAGAGATTGAGCGCGAATATGCCTTGGACGCCAAGCTGGCCGATTCGGCGAACATGAGCGGGGACGCCCTGCTGATCGGAAACATTCTGCTCAACGCCGGGCGCACCGAGCCCGCGGCCAAGCGGTTTCAGCAGGCGCTCGATCTGGTGGACAAGTCGAGTCTCTCGGACGACGTAAAGGCCGACACCCGGCTGGCCGATCACTACAACCGCGGACGTGTCGCGCTCGCGAAGGGCGATCTCGCCACGGCGAAGACCGAGGCCACGGCCTACGCCGACGGTGCGGCGGCCCGCCAGAACAGCTTCCGTGGCAGGCAGGCGCATCAGCTCGAGGGTGAGATTGCGCTCGCGGCGAAGGATTACGATGGGGCGCTGACGCACCTCGCGCAGGCGAATCAGCAGGACCCGCAGGTGGTGTATCTGACCGCGCTCGCCCAGCACGGGAAGGGCGACTCGGCCAAGGCGAAGGAGCTCGCCGCCTCCGCGGCGGACGCGAATGTGCTGCCGCTCGCGTCGTACGCGTTCATTCGCGTGAAAGCCAGGAAGCTCGCGGCATCGTAGCCCTTTAGCAGAGGAGCCCAAACGGGGCCGTCGCAGACGGCCCCGTTTTTCGTGCTCCCCGCCTCCCTTGACGACGTTCCACATTGGCACTACGATATATCGGAAGTTATATCGCCGACATATCGGCGCCATCTTGAGGAGGACATCATGAGTGACTTTCGCGGGAGCTTCGACTTCGGCGCCGGCTTCCCGTTCTCGGGGCGCGGCTGGTGGGGCGACTGGGGGCCTCGGGGCGGGCGTGGACGCGGCCGTCGGCAGATGTTCGAGGCCGGGGAGATTCGGTTCGTCATCCTCCGGCTGCTGAAAGAGAAGCCCAGGCATGGATACGAGGTCATCAAGGCGCTGGAAGAGCGCATGCACGGCTGCTACACCCCTTCCCCCGGCACCGTCTACCCGACGCTGCAGATGCTGGAAGACCAAGGCTACGTGCGCGCGGTCGAGGCGGGCGGGAAGAAGGTCTACGAGATCACCCCCGAGGGCGAGCAATACCTCGAGGAGCACCGGGACCTGCTGGACGACATCGTCGACCGGCTGCGTGAGACCGTTCGCGACTTCACCGGTGGGGCCATCGGCGAGCTGCAGGGCGAGTTCGCACGGCTCGCGCGTGGCACGTTCCGCCACGCGTGGCGGCGAAACGGGGACGATCCGGCGGTGAAACGGGTCGCGGAGATTCTCCGGAAAGCGGCGGATGACATCGAGCAGGCCTGGCAGACCTCCACGCTATAGGTGATACCATGCTGTTTCCGTTTTGGTTCTGGCTCGTGCCGCTCATCCTGCTGCTTTCCACTCGCTGCGGACGCCGCCGCCGGTGGGACCGTGAGGTGCCTCGGGAGCACGCGTACACCCGCGGGGCGGCGCGGACCTCCGAGGCGCAGCAGGAGTACATCGAGCAGCTGGAGCTCCGGCTGAGCCGGGTCGAGGAGGGATTGGAGTTCGCGGAGCGTCTGCTGGCCGAGCGAGGCGCGACGGCGCACTAGGCGCGCGCGGTGGGGCTCAGGGTGTGCCGTGGAGCACGCGTCCCCCCAGCCCCACCGCGTACGCATTGTCGGGCGCGGGGCCCCACACAGCGAGCAGCTCCCGGTCAGCCTGCGAACTGCCGGTCCAGGCGGAGCCGTCGAAGTGCAGGATCAGGCCGTCCTCGCCGACCGCGAATACGTTCGTCGATGACGTGCCCCAGATGTCGTCGAGCACCAGATCGCCGCTCGGAACCGACATCGGGGACCAGGTGGTCCCGTTGTAGTGCCAGATGGCGCTGGTCACAGTGAAGTCGCCACTCGAGTCCTCCTGCACCTGGAATCCGGCCAGGAAGATGTCCGTCGCCGAGCTGCCCCAGATGGCGTTCGGCACGAGGCCGGTCTGCTGCACCACCGGGGTCCAGGCCGTCCCGTCGTAATGCAGTATTACGCCGATGTTGGGATCCGTCGTCTCATCGCGCCCGACGGCCCATACGTCGGTGGGGCTGGAACCCCACACGTCGACGATCCCCGGATTCGAGTTGCCCTGCACCAGCATGCGCTGCCAAAACGTGCCGTCATAGTGGTAGATGAGGGCGCGATCGAAGGCGCCGTCGAATGCCTCGCCGACGGCCCAGATGTCGTGGCTCGACGTGCCCCACACGGATTCGAAGCTGAGATCCTCCGCGTCCGCCGCGAAGCCTGGCACCTCGGTCCATGACGACCCGTCGTAGTGGAGCATCCGCGCGACCGGCGCGAACATGTCGAAACCGACCGCGTACACGTCGGTCGCCGAGCTGCCCCAGAGACCGCGCAGGCGCAGGTCGGTTTCGTGGATCTGCTGGGTCCAGGTGTTGCCATCGAAGTGCCGGATGATCGAGGACACGTGCGTGCCCATCTCGCCCGCGATGAACACGTCATTCGATGACGTGCCCCAGACATCGGTCAAATCGGCACGGGTGCCCGCATCGACCAGGGTCCACCGGGCAATGGCTCCCGGACAGGCGACGGTGAACGTGACGCTCGCCGTGGCGCCGGCCGAGACGGGGACCGTCTGCGGATTGTCTCCGGCGGCGGTGCAGTTAGCCGCGAGGCCGCTGAGCGCGACGGTGTGGTTGCCCGGCGCGACACCGGTCACGGTCAGGGTGGCGTTGCTGCCGATGGCTTGGGGGGCCCCCTGGTCGACCATCACGGTGTATCCATCGGGATCGGGCGCGCCGCCGGTGGTCGAGGTGGTGACCGCAAGCGCACCCGTAGTCGCTCCGCACACCACATCGAATTGCACCGACACCGTGTCGCCACCCGTGAGGGACACGGTGCGCTGAAGGCCCCCGTCACCCTGGATCGCGCAGTTGGCGGCGAGTCCGCTCAGGACGAGCGTGTGGCTGCCGGAGTTGACCGTCAGGTCCCGCGTGTCCGCCGAGCCGATGGGCGTGCCGCTCAGGTTGTCCAGGCTCAAGATGTAGCCATCGGAGTCGGGCTGATCGCCGGAGGTCGCCACGGTCACCGCGATCACACCCGTCGTGGGCGCCTGCAGGTCTTCCCCACCGCACCCCTGGCCCAACAGGGCCGCGAGGCCCAGAGTCACCAGGGAAAGCCTGCCGGGGGCCCTCAGCCGATGGCACGTCATGACAGTCTTCTCCGTGCGTACCCCGGCAGTTTACCTCAAGTCCGCGCCCTCCGACGTGTTCTAGATTACGGTGACGCTGGAACCCGCCTCATCGAGGCTGCACCGCCGGCTCGAAGAAAAGCTCATCCACGTAACACCAGCTCCAGTCCTCGCCCGGCTCGAAACTCCGCATAATTGCGTGGTGCGATGCGTGGAAGTGCTTGGTGGCGTGTCGACCGGGCGAGTTGTCGCAGCACCCGACGTGGCCGCACTCCTGGCACAGCCGAAGGTGGACCCAGTGTCCGCCGGTCGCCAAGCATTCCTCGCATCCTTGGGGCGTCTTGGGCTGGACGGCGCGGACCTCGGTGAGGTGGGGGCAACGCTGGGGCATAACGGCTCCTCTTCCGGTAGGGGACTCCAGGTCGGTCGCGGCGCCGATAATCCGCCGCCGGGCGGCGGGGACCACTCCGACAGGAGCACGCAGGGAACATAGCGCGGAGGCGGGCCGGTTTGGCACTCGAGTCGTCGTCTGGCCCGTCCATCGCGCGTATCCCGATATCTTTCGTGCTCACGCTCACCATTAGGCGGCAGATGCCCGGACGCGAAGTGCCTGATATCGGACGGTTTTCGCCCGACGCGTGGTCATGGCACCGGCGGGATGTCCTTCGTGCCGCCGCGGCCCTGCTCGCGGGACTCTTCGCTCCGGTCGGGGCCATCGCCGGCCCCCAACCGAAGCCCGACGAAGCGCGGCTCGATCATTGGATCTCGGCACTTCGTGCCGCCGGTCTCGACAGGCACGCGGTCCCGCTCGGCCGGGCCGTGGCGCGAACCGGTGAGCTCGCCGCGGGAACCGTTTACCAGGCGGGCACGCTCGACGCGTACCTCCGCGCGGGCATGCCTCCGGCCGTCGAGCCGCTCACCGTCTCATTGACCCGGTTCGATTGTGTCACCCTGGTGGAGTCGTGCCTCGGGGTTGCGCGCACCGCGGCTCAGTCGGGGCCACCGACGTGGGACCGGTTCGGGCGGGCAATCGAGCGCATGCGCTATCGCGGGGGACGGCGGATGGGCTACGCCTCGCGCCTCCACTACTTCAGCGAGTGGATCTCCGACGGCGCTGGCCGCGGTCTGGTGCGGGACCTCGGTGGCGAGCTGGGCGGCGCCGAGGATACCCGACCCTTGCGCTTCATGACGGAACACCGCGCGAGCTATCCCGCACTCCGCGATGATGGGGTGTTCGGGGCGATTGCAGCGATGGAGCGACGACTCGACGGCCGGCCGCGGCGGGTGGTCCCCACCAAGCGGATTCCGGAAGTCGTGGACCGAATCGAGACTGGCGACGTGTTGGCGTTCGCGACAGGAATTCCCGGCCTCGACGTCACCCACTCCGCCCTGGCCCATCGTGGCCCGGATGGCATTCTTCGCGTGCTGCACGCGCCGCTCTCGGGAGGTGTCGTGGAGGTCACCCGCACAACTTTGCCCGAGTATGTCGCCGCCATCCGCCGCGCAACGGGGATCCTGGTGGCCCGCCCGCTACGCGCCTGAGCCGGTCGTCAGAGCCCGGCACCACGCGACGACGGTGTCCGCCAGCTCGGCCAGCACCTCGTCAGCGCTCCTACCGGACCGTTTGAGCACCGCGAAGGAATGGTCCGCGGCATCGACCACGTGCAGCGTGGCCCGCGGCCCCAGCCGCTCACACACGCCCGTGATGAGGCCGAGGTCCGCGAGGTCGTCACGGGTACCCTGCAGAAAGAGCATGGGCAAGGTCACCGCGTCCAGGTGCTCCGCGCGGGTGACCGCCGGCCGCTTGGGCGGGTGCAGCGGGAATCCGAGAAATGCGAGGCCGAGCACGCCCGGGAGCGGGTCGCGGGCCTGCGCGCCCGACGTCATGCGCCCCCCCATGGACTTGCCCCCGGCGATCAGCGGCAGACCGTGCGCGCATTGGGCGGCGGTCGCGACGGCGGCGCGCACCGTCGCTTCGAGCACAGCCGGCGGATCGGGGCGACGGCCGCCGGCCTCGGTATAGGGGAACTGATAGCGCAGCGTCGCGATACGGCGCGCGGCCAGCGCCTCGGCGACGGCCTCCATGAATCGGTGCCGCATGCCCGCGCCCGCCCCATGCGCCAGCACATAGAGCAGGGTCGCGTCCGATGGGCGAAGAAGCAACCCCGAGACGCGGCCGACCCGGTCGCCGACGACGATCTCGACGTTCATGGCGCCCTCATCACTCGCGGCCCAGCTGGTCCCTGAGCCGGCCCAGCGCCCCGCCCAGGTCGGGAACCAGCTCGAGCACCTCGGCGAGCGGATCCACCTTGAGCTTCTTCATGCGCTCGGGCACCGTCTTGAGGGTGTGCCGCTTGAGGTCGAGCTTCCGGTTGACTTCCCGCCAGGCGAGCGGCGTCGAGACGGGGGCGCCGGGGAGCGGCCGAACGCAGAATGGCGAGACTAGGAGCTTGCCCGAGCCATTCTGCAGGTAGTCGATGTAGACCCGCCCGTCGCGTCGGGAGACCTGACGGGCGATCGTGGCGATCTCCGGCAAGTGACCCACCAGACATCGCGCGAGCAGCTCGCCGAGCGAGCGCGACTGCTCATGGGTGCACTGCCGGCCCAGCGGCACGAGCAGGTGAAGCCCCGATGAGCCGCTGGTCTTGACGTAGAGCGGCAGCTCGATCTGCTCGCACAGCTCGCGCGCGGCGAGCGCCACCTCGACGACCTCGCTGAATGGGGCGCCTTTGGGGTCGAGATCGAGCACACACCAGTCCGGCCGCTCGAGCGTCGGCGCACGGCTGGCCCAGAGATGCAGCGGGATGGAGCCCAGGTTGATTACGTAGAGCAGCGACGCGAGATCGTCGCAGACGAAGTAGTCGATCTCGCGCTGGGTGTCTTCGCTCCACATGCGCTCGGTTCGGACCCACTCTGGCGTGAAGCCGGGCGCGTCCTTCTGGAAGAACGATTTTCCGGTAATGCCGTCGGGGTACCGGGTCATCACCAGAGGACGATTGCGGAGGTAGGGCAGCAGCCAGGGCGAGATGGCCCGATAGTAGGCGACCAGGTCCCCCTTGGTGTGCCCGTCGTCCGGCCAGAACACCTTCTTCAGATTCGTGAGCTCGAACGGCAGCTCGGCGGGTTCACCGGCGCCGCCGGGGCCGGGCCGAGGCTTTGGGGCCCGCGCGTCCGTTCTGCCTCGAGCTGCCGGCACAGTCGGCCCTGCATCGGCCTGCGTTGTCGGGCCGTCGGGGCCTTCTGCGTTGCCCGCACGTGTGCCCGGACCGCCCATATCCGCCCGGGCGGAGCGCACGCACTCCTCGACCCGCTTGTCGTCACGGAAGCGGACGAACACGGGCTGGCGCAGCAGGCCTTCCTCCGTCCATTCCGTGTATTCCACCTCGCAGACCAGGGTGGGATCGACCCACATCGCCCCCGCCTCAATGGGAATCGGGCCCGTGCAGGGCGCGTCGGCCCGACGGTGCGCCTCGAGCGAGCGGCGGACCTCGGCGAGCTGGCGCTCGCTGAACCCGGTGCCGACGCGGCCGGTGTAGGTGAGCTCGCCATCGACGAACTCGGCGAGATACAGCGCGCCAAACCCGCCGCGTGATCCCTTGGGCGCGCTGCACCCCGCGACCACGAAGTCGCCGGTCAGCCGCGCCCGGACCTTGAGCCACATGGGCGAGCGCCCTGCTTTGTACGGTGCCGTGGCTTTCTTGCCGACGACACCTTCCAGCCCGAGTCGCTCCGCCTCCCGGTACAGCGCCTCGCCATCGTCCTCCACGTGCTCGAGGTACCGGAGCGCGCCCAGTGGCGGCAGGATGCGCTGAAGCAGCGCCTTTCGCTGTGTCAGCGGGAGCGGTCGGAGGTCGAACTCGTCGAACCCGAGCAGATCGAAGGCGTAGTAGGTGACCGGCGCCTCGACCGTCGCGTGACGGATGTCGATCGGGCGGCTCAGGCGCGCGCGGCCCTGCAGCCGCTGGAAGCTCGGAACACCGCGGTCGTCGAGCGCGACGATCTCACCGTCCAGCAGGAGCCGATCGAACGGCAGCGCCACGACCGCGCGCGCGACCTCGGGGAACGCGGCGGCGCACTCATTGCCGTTCCGAGTGTAGAGCCGTGCTTCTCCGCTCCGGCGCGCGGCCAGCACGCGATAGCCATCCAGCTTGGGCTCGAACAGCCAGCCCGGACGCGAGAACGCGCGGTCGGCAGTCTCGGCCAGCATGGGCAACGCGGCCTTCGCGTCCACCGCCCGAGGGGGGGCGCCGAGTCGCGCGAGCTCCGCTCGGAAGGTCTCGCCGCGATCGCCGCCCTGCTCCATGCTTGCGACGGTGAGCCCGGAAAGCACGGACTCGTCGGACAAGGTCCGGTCGGCTGATGCCCAACCGTCGCGCTCCTTGATGAGGAGCCATTCCTTCTGCGCCGTCTTGATCTTCACCAAGGTCCAGAGGCCGCGCAGCTTGTAGCCTTTGAGCTCGAACAGCAGCTTGCCGTGCTCGAGCCCCTCCAGTGGATCGCCGACCGGGATCCACTGGCCGCGATCCCATACGATGACCGCCCCCGCGCCGTAGTTGCCCTCGGGAATCATGCCTTCGAAGTCGCCGTACTCGATCGGGTGGTCCTCCACGTGGACGGCGAGACGCTTGTCGGCGGTATCGAAGGACGGGCCCTTGGGCACGGCCCAGGAACGCAGCACGCCTTCCATCTCGAGGCGCAGGTCCCAGTGCAGGCGAGTCGCTGCGTGCATGTGCACGACGAAGAGCCGGCCGGCGGACGCCCCGAGCGCGCCGGCCGGCTCCGGAGTCCGGTCGAGCGTGCGCTTGGCGCGGTAGGCGGCGAGGGGATCGTGGGCGGGAGGTCGGGGCATCGGCGGGAGAAATCTACGGCGACGCGAGGCACCTTCGTGAGGGCGTTGCGTGCTGCTTCTTGCATCTACCCGAGCGAAGCGAGGCGGACGGTCGGAGGCAGCGGCAGGATCGGTCGCTTCGTACCGGTCGGCACTCCCCTTCTCGAGCCGTGGTAACGCCTGTTGCGGCTTGAGGATAGTCCTCCGCAACCCACTCGCGACGCTTCGCGTCGCCACGTTGCCTTGCGGTGGCCCGATTCTGCCGGTATATCAAGCCCCCAAACCCAACCCCACAGGAATATGGCCGCCAGATCTATTGCGTCCGCGACAATTTCGTTCGGGCTGGTCTCCGTGCCGGTCAGCCTGTTCTCCTCCAGCGAATCCTCCGCCAGCGTGAGCTTCAACATGCTGCACACCACGTGCGGCTCCCGGCTCAAGCAACAGTACATCTGCTCGAAGGAAGGCACGGTGGTCGAGAAGGACGAAGTCGGCAAAGGGTACGAGTTCGCCAAGGGCCAGTACGTGCGCTTCTCCGCGGAGGAGATCAAGGCGCTCGACGAGAAGGCGACCAACGCCATCGATATCGCCGAGTTCGTGCCGCTGACCGCGGTGGATCGCATCTATCTGGAGAAGGTCTACTACCTTGGCCCGGACAAGGGCGGGGAGCGCGCCTACGGGCTGCTCACCAAGGCGCTCGAGGCGACCGGCCGGGCGGCTCTGGGCCAATACTCGGCGCGGGGCAAACAATATCTCGTGCTGGTGCGCCCGATGGGCGACATCCTGGTGATGGAGCAACTCCACTATCATGCCGAGCTCCGGAGCGCCGCCGACGTGCCGCGCCCGGAGCCGTCCGTGAAGGACGGGGAGCTCGCGCTGGCTCGGCAGCTCATCGAGCAATCGGCGGTGGATGAGTTCCGGCCGGAGAACTACCGCGACACCGTGCGCGAGCGGGTGCTCGACGCGATTCAGCAGAAGGTCGAGGGCCAGGACATCACCAGCGAGCCCGCGGCGGCGCCGGAGACCAAGATCATCGACCTGATGGACGCGCTCAAAGCGAGTCTCGCCAAACGCGCGCCGTCCACGGCGGAGAAGCTGGCGACCAAGCCGGTGGCGGCGAAGACCAAAGACCCGGTGAAGCCGAGAAGGAAGGCCAGCGGGGCCGTCTGAGGATGGAGCTTCACGTCGGCACCAGCGGGTGGTCGTACAAGGAGTGGAAAGGGAGCTTCTACCCCGCCGACCTCGCGGCGGACGACATGCTTCGCTTCTACGCGACCCGCCTCTCCACCGTCGAGATCAACAACTCGTTCTATCGTATTCCCAAGGAAAAGGTGCTGCTCGAGTGGGCCGACCAGGTCCCGCCCGGGTTCCGCTTCGTGCTCAAGGCCTCGCGCCGCATCACCCACATCAATCGGCTCGCCAACGAAGACGGCTCGCTCGAGTACTTCATGCGGACCGTCAACGTGCTCGGCGAGCGACTGGGCCCGACCCTGTTCCAATGTCCGCCGTCGCTCAAGAAGGACATGGCACGGCTGCGCGACTTTCTGGCGCTGGTGCCGCGGACCTGGCGCGCGGCGCTGGAGTTCCGGCACCCGTCCTGGTTCACCGACGAGGTGTCGGACGCGCTGCGGGAGCACCACATCGCACTCGTGGCGGTCGATGAGGACGAGAGCGATGGGACGGGCTCGCCGTTGGTGCCGACGGCCACGTGGGGTTACCTGCGGCTGCGCCGCGCCGACTACAGCGATGACATGCTGCAGGGCTGGCTCGAGCGCATCCGGGCCCAGCCCTGGTCCGAGGCCTTTGCGTTCCTCAAGCACGACGAGGACCAGCCGACGGGCCCCGAGGCGGCGACGCGGCTCCGAGCGCTGTCCGGCTAGACGAGCGGTCCGGGCCGGAACCGGCCCTTCCCGGCCAAGGCGCCGGCCGCACATCCTTGTGCCCGTCCCACCGGTTATCTTGCAGCCGTCCCCCACTACAACCCTGACGCTCGCACCTGCGACGTCACAGCGCCCATGGCCGAACGACTCGCGGTCGTCTCACGAATCCGCCGAATCCCACTGGTAGCCGGGGCCGTCGCGATGGCGCTCGGCGTGGGCCTGCTGCAGGCCTACGTCGCCGGGGCCGTGCCCCTGATGCCGATGGCCGTGTTTCTGCCGCCGGCGCAGCCGCTCGACGGGGTGCTGTTCGCGCTGACCGGCGCCGGCCTGATCGCGTTCTGCATCAAGGCCGACCGGCTCCGCCGCGTCTGCGCCGGGCTGGTCGGGGCGCTCGCCACCGCGCTCATTCTGGAATACTTGCTGCGGATCAACCTGGGGCTCGACGACCTGCTGTTTCCCGACCAGGTGGCGCAGCTGGCTCGGATTTTCCCCGGCCGCCCGGCGCCGCTCAGCTGTGCCGCGTTCCTGCTGCTCGCCACCCTGCTGGTGGTCCGGCCCATCGTCGGCGGCCGCCGGCGCCGCTGGTACGGCGCCCTGTTGCTGGTCTCGGTCACCATCCCCACGCTCGCCGTGGCCGGGCACTTGGGCGACGTGCCCGAGCTCTACGGCCTCGTGCCGGGAAGCGGCGTCGCGCTCTATGCGGCGCTGGCGCTCCTGCTCCTGTCGGCGGGTGTCGCCGCGGTCACGCACGAGCGCGAGGTGACCGACCTGCTCGTGAGTCAGGACGCGGGGACCGCACTGTTGCGCCGCCTGCTGCCGCTCGCGCTGATTCTGCCCATTCTGTTCACCGTCGGCGGCGCTCAGGCCCTCCGCCTCAGCTTCTACCAGGTCCACATCGGCCTGGTCGCCTATGTTACGCTGTTCATCGGAGTCTCCCTCTGGGCCGCGTTCCGCTCCGCCGACGCGGCGCGACGCATGGAGGCCGAGCGCCGGGCGGCGGAGCGCGCGCAGGCGGAGCTTTCGCTGCGAAACCGCCTCCTCGAGGCGCAGGCGACCGCGCAGGCCGCGCTGCAGGAGAGCGAGGAGCACACCCGCGAGCTGCTCGACATCCTGAGCCACACCCCGGTGGCCGCGCGCGGGCTGGACCGACGCATCCGGTTCTGGAGCATCGGGGCGGAACGGCTCTACGGCTGGACCTCCCAGGAAATGACGCAGGCCGGAGCACGCGATCTGCTCGCCACCGAGATGCCGGTCCCGATGCGCGAGGCGGAGGAGGCGCTGCTCGAGACCGGCGAGTGGCTTGGCGAGGTCACCCGGCGCACCAGGGACGGCGCGGCGCTCCGCATCGCGACCCACTGGATCCTGCACCGCGACCCGCTCGGCCAGCCCGACGCGGTGATCGAGGTGGACGACGACGTGACCGAGCAGCGACGCGCCGAGAGCGCGGTGCGCGCGAGCGAGGCGCGGTACCGGGCCGTCGTCGCGGCGACGGCCCAGATCGTGTGGACCATGTCGGCGGACGGGCGCGAAGCCGGCGACCTGCGTCAATGGGAGGCCTTCACTGGCCAGACCGCCTATGAAGCCGGCCACGCGGGATGGATCCGAGCCATCCTGCCCGAAGATCAGCCCGAGGCGACACGGGCGTGGAACGAGGCCCTGCGCGAGCGCAAGGTCCTCGCGGCCGAGCACCGCCTGCGGCGCCGCGACGGGCAGTATCGGAACATGGAGCTGCGGGCCGTGCCGATCGTCGACGCCCAGGGCGAGATCCGCGAGTGGGTCGGCGCCCACACCGACGTGACCGACCGGGTCCGTGCGGAGGAGCAGCTCGCGCAGGCCCAGAAGCTTCAGGCCGTCGGCACGCTGGCGGGCGGGGTGGCGCACGAGGTGAACAACCAGCTCATGGCGGTGCTCGGCTTCGGCGAGTTCGTGGTGAAGGAGCTGGGCCCATCCCACCCGCAAACCAAGGACGTCGAGGAAATGATTCGCGCCGCCATGCGGGCGGCGCAGGTGGCGCAGCAGCTCCTCACCTTCAGCCGCCGCCAGGTGAACCAGGTCAAGCCGCTCGCCATGCATGATGCGGTGGCGGCGCTGGCGCCGGTCCTGGAGCGCGTGCTCGGCGCGGACAAGGTGCTCGACATTCGCCCCGACCGCTCGCATAGCAAGGTCCTGGCCGACCCCACCCAGGTCGATCAGGTGCTGATCAACCTCGCCGCCAACGCGCGCGACGCCATGGGAACCGGGGGGCGCCTCACCATCGCGGTCGACCAGGTCGTCCTCAACGAGCCCTACGCCCGCGCGCACGGGCTCAAGCACGTGGTGCCCGGCGCCTACGTGAGGCTGACGGTCTCCGACACCGGTTGCGGCATGGATCGGGGAACCCTGGCCAAGATTTTCGAGCCGTTCTTCACCACCAAGCCGGTGGGCTCGGGCACCGGCCTTGGCCTGTCGACGGTGTACGGCATCGTGAAGCAGCACGACGGCTTCATCTGGGCCTACAGCGAGCCGGGCCACGGCACCGCGATCAAGGTCTACCTGCCCGCCGCCTCCGAGGCGGCGGTGCGTGCCGCCGTCGGGACCGGCGCCGAAGCGCCCGCGGCACGCAAACCGCTGGAGCCCGGGCTCGTGCTCGTGGTGGAGGACGAAGCCGCGGTCCGGCAGCTCGTGCGGCGCTCGCTCGAGGCTGTGGGACTTACGGTGGTCGAAGCCGAGAACGGGCATCAAGCGCTCGAGGTGGTCTCGGGACGTCGCGAACCGCCCAAGCTGGTGCTCACGGATGTGATCATGCCGGGGCTCAATGGCCGGGAGCTGAGCGAGCGGTTGGCGACGTCCCAGCCCGGGCTGCCGGTCCTGTTCATGTCGGGCTATACGGGGGAAGACGTCCTCGCCAGGAGCCTGCTGCCTGACGAAGCCGTGTTCATCCAGAAGCCGTTCGCGCCCGAGGAGCTGGTGGCGAAAGTGAGGACGATCCTGGGCGAGTAGGGGGCAACACGCAGCGTTGGCCACCCGCCGCTTCCCGCTCTCCGCTTTTCGCCTACCTTTCCCCGCTTCCCATCCCGGATCGTGGTGTGACTCAGCCGGCCGAACAGCTGCCCGCCCCTGCCCTCCCGCCCCTGACCGGCGCCGACTCGGTCAGCTTCTGGACGATCGTGCGGGAAGCGGTGCGCGGCGAAGTGCATCACGACTTCACCCAAGGTCCGATCGGCCGGGCGATTCTGCTACTTGCCGTCCCCATGGTTCTCGAGGTCGTGCTCGAGAGCATCTTCGCCGTGGCCGACATCTTCTGGGTGTCGCATCTCGGGCCCGACAGCGTGGCCGCGGTCGGGCTCACCGAATCGCTGCTCACGGTCGTGTATGCGCTGGCCATGGGGCTCGGCATCGGCGCGACGGCCGTCGTGGCCCGGCGCATCGGCGAGAAGGACCGCGAGGGAGCCGCGCGGGCCGCCGCGCAGGCGCTCGTGCTCGCGGTCATCGTCTCGGTCGTGCTCGGCGTGGCGGGCGCCCTCCTCGCGCCGCACCTGCTGCGTCTCATGGGCGCCGAGGCCTCCGTGATCGCGGCGGGCCGGGGCTACGCCACGATCATGCTCGGTGGCGAGGCCGCCATCATCGTGCTGTTCGTGGTGAACGCGGTGTTCCGGGGTGCCGGCGACGCGGCGATCGCCATGCGCGTGCTCTGGCTGGCCAACATCATCAACATCGTGCTCGGGCCGCTCTTGATCTTCGGCGTGGGGCCGTTCCCGCGTCTGGGCGTGACCGGCGCCGCCATCGCCACGACGTTCGGACGCTCGGTCGGCGCGATCTACGCGGTGGTGCGGCTGTTCCGCCAGGCAAGCCGTGTACCCGCCGCGCCGCGCCATCTCCGGGTCGATCTCGGGGTCATGCGCCAGATTCTCCAGCTCTCCGGGTCCGCGACGCTGCAGAATCTCATCGGCATGGCGAGCTGGATCGGGCTGGTCCGCATTTTGGCTGGATTCGGGAGCGACGCGCTGGCGGGCTACACCATCGCGGTGCGACTCATCATCTTCGTGCTGTTACCATCCTGGGGGCTGAGCAATGCCGCCGCCACCATGGTGGGCCAGAGCCTGGGCGCGCGCAAACCCGAGCGCGCGGAGGCCAGCGTGTGGCGCGCCGCGCGCTACAACGCCGTCTTCCTCACGGCGGTGGGGCTGCTGTTCTTCGTCGCGGCGCCACTCATCATTCGTGCCTTCACGACCGAGCCGGCCGTGAGCGACATCGCGGTCCGATGCCTCCGAATCGTGGCGCTGGGTTACCCGCTGTACGCCTACGGCATGGTGCTGACCCAGTCGTTCAACGGCGCGGGCGATACCTGGACGCCGACCTGGCTCAATCTGTTCTGCTTCTGGGTCTTCGAGATCCCGGTGGCCTGGACCCTGGCGCACGGGGCGGGGTTCGGGCCCAGCGGCGTCTTCTGGGCGATCATGACCGCGTTTTCGCTGCTCGCGATCACCAGCGGCGTCGTCTTTCGACGCGGCCGGTGGAAGACGAGCATGGTCTAGCCCTCGGATCCGCCCAGGTTCCGCTCGCCGTGCCCCATCCAGCCCCGGTCGCGCCACACCGGGGCCAACGCGACCAGCATCACCACACCGACGAGCGCGAACCCGGCCGGATATCCGCTCCGCGTCACCAGCACTCCGAAACCCGCCGCGCCGACGCCCATGCCCGCGTCGTATGCCAGATTCCATAGCGCACTGACCATTCCGTAGCCCTCGGCCGACACCCGGTCGAACATGAGCGTGAGGCTCGTGTTCTGGGCCAGCCCAAAGCCGATGCCCAGCACCAGCGCGCCGGCGCCGACCAGCCACGCGCTCATGGTGAAGGCGAGCAGCAGCATGCCCGCCGCTCCGAGCACCACGCCGGTCACGAGGAGACCGGTCTGGCCATGCTGGTGCCGATGCCCGTGATGCCCGGCCGCCCATCGCGCCACGGTCGTCGCCACCATGTTGGCGAAGAGCGCGGCCGCCGCCAGCCGTCCCGATCCCCGCGTCGCCAGCGGCAGAAAGGTGACCACGGCGCCCGTCGCCATCGCCGTAAGGAAAAAGATCAGAGCCGGCCGAACCTGCCCCGGCATCCGGAGCCCGGCCAGGACCCCGACGGGGTCCCCTGAGGTCGACGCTCGCGCCGGCAGCGCCGGGATCGTCCCGAGGCACAGCAGCGACGCCGCCGCCCCGGCAACGAACACGGGCGCAAAGCCGATGTGGGCCGCCAGCCACAAGCCGAGCGGGAGCGCGACCACCGACGGCACCCCGACTACCACCCCCGACACACCGATCCCTTCGCTCCGCCGCTCGGCGGGTACGAGCACCGCGACGAGCGCGCTTCCGGCCACGACCAGGATCGCGAGCCCTACCCCGCGCACCAAGCAGATAGCCAGGATCGTCGCGAGGCTGGCGGACCAGGCGAGCACCAGCGCGGGCGCGCCGAGCAGGATGAGTCCCGCGGCGAGCACTACGCGGTAACCGAACCGCGCCAGCAGCGTGGGCGTCGCCAGCTCCGCGGCGACCGTGGCCAGCATGAACGCTCCGGTCGTGAAGCCGGCACCCACGTTGCCCGCCCCCGAGGACGTTGCGTAGAGCGGCACGACCGACAGGAGCAGGTAGAAGCTCGTCATCGAGCCGAAGGCCGCGACGAAGTACATGCACAGCGCCGGGCTCAGGAGCTTCGGCCGTGTGGCCACGTTGTCGGACACCGTCGATGCATCGGTCGGCATGGGTCGAAGCTAGGCGCGGACGGGACGCGTCGGCAGTGGCCTCATAGGGAGGCGCGGATTCGACGTCCGATTGCGGCGCGCTGGCCGCCGCCGATTCAACGTCCGAATGCGGCGTGCACTCCGCGCGCCACGCGATAGGGTTACGAAGCACGCGCGGTACCCGCCTCCGCGGCACCTCTTCCCATCGGAGCGTCCCATGCGAACCCTCCTTTGCGCGCTCACGCTCGCGGCTGCGGCCGGCTGCGGCACCGAGCCCGAGGCGCGCCCGACACCGGCTGGACCCGCGCGGATCGCGGCCCCGGCATACCAGGTCCTGAAGATCACGGCGTCGCTCGGCGGCGCTCAGAGCCGCGGCATGGCCATCAATGCCGCCGGTATCGTGTCCGGTTGGTCAAACCGAGCCGACGGCACGCGCCACGCCGTGCTCTGGCGAAACGGCGCCATCAGCGACCTCAGCACACTCGGCGGCCCAAGCAGCACGGTGCCCTGGCCGGGTCTCAACGACGCCGGCACGGTTGTCGGCGTCTCTCACACCGACAGGCCAGATCCCTTGCACGAGGATTGGAGCTGCGATGCCGGCGGGTTCCTGCCGGAGACCACCGACCTGATCTGCCGCGGCTTCGTGTACGACGAGGCGGGCATGCGGGAGCTGCCGACCCTCGGCGGAAACCACGGGTTCGCGGCAGGCGTAAACAACCGCGAACAGGTCGTCGGCTGGGCCGAGACGCCCGTGCACGATCCGACCTGCGTGGACGTGCAGGTGCTCGGCTTCAAGGCGGTGCTTTGGGAGCCGAAGTCCGGCAGCAAAGGCCGGATCAAGACTCGCGAACTGCTCCCTTACCCCGGCGATTCCGCCTCGGCGGCAACCGCGATCAACGACCGGGGCGAGGCCGTCGGCATCTCCGGAGACTGCGACCAGGCCGTGGGCCGATTCAGCGCGCGCCACGCCGTGCGATGGGACAGGAACGGCACGCCGTCCAGGATCCCCGATCTCGGGGGCGTCACCTGGCACACACCCATGGACATCAACGAGGCGGGCGACGTGGTGGGATTTTCCAACCCGCCCGGGCCAGGCGACCCGGAAGGAGATTTCATCGCCCACGCGTTCCTCTGGGTGAACGGCGCGCCGACCGCGCGCGACCTGGGCACCCTGGACGACGATCCGCTCAGCGAAGCGTTCGCTGTCAACGCGGAGGGTCAGATAGTGGGCGTCTCGTTCGGCGGCGCGGCGGGACCCCGCGCCTTCCTCTGGCAAAACGGCGTGCTGTCGAACCTCAACGACTTGGTCGACATCGCGCCGGATGTGCTGCTTTCGGCACAGGACATCAACGATGCCGGCCAGATCACCGGGCGCGTGCGCGACGGTGTGAGCGGCGTGGTCTACGCTTACATCGCGACGCCCGAGCGCTAAGGTGTCGGTGGCGGGGCCGAATGGTGAAGCGACGGCTGTCTTGCCGTTCGGGCGGATGGTCAGGAACGCCTGTTCGCGGCGACGAGCCCCCGCCCGTCGACGAGCAAGCGGTCGATTAGCTCGATCACGCCCGCTCCGTGGGCCTTTGAGGTCACGAGGTCGGCGCGAGCCCGGAGTGCCTCGACCGCGTTGGCAGCAGCGACGGCTAGGCCGCAGCGCTCGAGAAATGCCTGATCGTTCCCGGCGTCGCCGCTGCCGACGACTTCAGCGGATGACACGCCGAGCTCGGCGAGCGCCGCCGCGAGGCCGGTCGCCTTGTCCACTCCGGCAGACAGGACCATGACCGCTTGTTGAAGATGACCTGCAGCTCGAGGCCGGGCTGCTCGACGCTAGACCGGCCGCTGAATGTGCTGGTGCACGAAGCTCACAGCCATCGACCCCTCCCCGACCGCGGATGCCACCCGCTTGATGGAGCCACTGCGGACGTCGCCCGCGGCGAACACGCCCGGCAGGCTCGTCTCCAGGAGAAACGGGCTCCGACCGGCGAGCCGCCAGCGCTCGAGTCCCCGGGTCTCGGCGGCCAGCGCCAGTCCGGTGACGACGAACCCGTTGCGGTCGAGCTCGACACAGCCGCGGAGCCAGCTCGTGTTGGCATCCGCGCCGATAAAGAGGAAAAGAGAGCTGCACGTCACCCGCGTGTCCGGTCGCGAGGCCTCGCGGATGCGCACCTCGCCGAGATGGCCGTCGCCGTCCAGCTCCACCACTTCGGCCCCGAGATGGGTCGACACGTTCTCGATTCGCTGGATGCGGTCGATCAGATAGCGCGACATGCTCTCGTCGAGGTCCTTGGCCCGGACGACCAGGTGCACCCGCCGTGCCCACCGCGACAGATACACCACGGCCTGTCCCGCCGAATTGCCGCCGCCGACGACCACCACCTCCTCACCCCGGCAGAGGCGCGCCTCCATCTCGGTCGCAGCGTGGTAGATCCCGGCACCTTCGACGTCGCTGAACCGGGGTACCTCCAGCCGCCGATAGGACACGCCGCTCGCCACCAGGACGCAGCGCGTCCGGATCTTGGTCCCGTCCCCGAGCGTGACGAGGCAGTCGCCCCCGGAGAGGCCCAACGATCGCACCAAGCAGGGGACGGTGATCTTGGCCCCGAACCGCTGCGCCTGCACCAGCGCGTTCCGGGTGAGCTCGGCCCCGGAAATACCGGCCGGAAAGCCGAGGTAGTTCTCGATTCGGGAGCTGGTGCCGGCCTGCCCGCCCGCGGCGAGCTGATCGGCCGTGAGCACGTCGAGTCCCTCACTCGCGGCATAGACTGAGGCCCCAAGACCGGCCGGCCCGGCACCCACGACGACCAGATCGTAGACGTGGTCCGTCTCGATCGTGACCGTAAGGCCGGCGCAGCGGGCGAACTCCGCGAGCGACGGGTTCTTCGCAAGCTTGCCGCTTCGGCCGAGCACGACCGGCGTCTCGTCGGGCGAGACGTGGAGCTGGCGGAGCAGCAGGTCGGCGGCGGGATCGGACTCCAGGTCCACCCACGTATATGGAACGAGATTCCGCGTCGCGAAGTCGCGCAGCCGGTGCGCCGCGGGCGAGAAGCGCGATCCCACGATCTTGACGGTGCCGTAGCCTCCTTGTACCAGCAGGTCGCGGCGGCGCAGGAAGGCCTGGATGATCATGTCGCCCAGTTCGGGAATATCGTCCACCGCGCGCCGCAGCTCGTCGGGGTCGAGCTCGACGAGCGACGAGTCGCGAACCGCCCGGACCGTGACGAGCGAGGCACGCCCGGCCAGCATGTTCACCTCGCCGGTGAACTGCCCCGGGTGCACCCGGCTGACCGACCGGGCGTCCTGCCCCTGCCCATCAGTGGCTTCGAGCTCTCCATCGCGAACGACGTAAAACGAGAATCCGGTCTGGCCAGCCGCATACAGGACGGCCCCGGCGGGCACGGAGCGCGGGCGGCCACGGGCGGCCAATGCGGCCAGATCCTGGTCGGAGAGCGTGGGATAGGCGGCGTCCAGATCGGTGGCCATCGTGGTCTCTGAGGGTTCGCTGGGGAACACAACCAGGGCACGCACCCGAATGATAGCGGACCCCTCGTGCCGGGCGTGATGCACCTCGCAGACGCGCCCGCAACGCTCAACGATATCGCTACCACGGTTCCCGTGAGCTCCCGGGCCACGGCAGCGCGCCCAAGCGAGTGGTCACCGCGCCCGGCCCGGCCAGTCGCACTCGATAGAAGCGCCTCAAGGAAGGATGCCTCCCAATGTCAGCACGTCTCCTCCCCACCGCAGCGGTTGTCGGCCTGATCGCCGTCATGCCGTTCGCCCGTGTGCGGGCCCAGACCGCCGCCCCGCACGACAGCCTCACAGCGGATGCCGGATTCGTCCGCCACGCCGTCGCCGACAACCTCCTGGAGGTGCGGCTCGGTGAGGTGGCCCAGCACCGGGCCACCAACCAGCAGGTGCAGAAGTTCGGCCAGCGGATGGTGAATGACCATT
Organism: Gemmatimonadales bacterium; assembly: GCA_051955835.1. Taxonomy (GTDB): domain Bacteria; phylum Gemmatimonadota; class Gemmatimonadetes; order Gemmatimonadales; family GWC2-71-9; genus CAVVWJ01. The sequence continues at coordinate 31,994 of JBQCGH010000095.1, read as the reverse complement.
CCAAGCTGCAGAAACAATGGACCGATCTGGCTCAGAAGCATGGGCTCAAGATGACGGCCGCCCTCGGGCCCATGCAGCAGCAGAAGTTCGATCGCCTTCAGAAGATGGATAAGTCGGCGTTCGATCGGGACTACATGACGGCGATGATCCGAGGCCATGCCGATGACGTCGCCAAGCTCAAGGCGGAGGTCGACTCGGCCCGCTCGGAGGCGGTGCGGAAGATGGCCGCGTATGAGCTGCCGATCGTGCAGGACCACCTGCTAGCGGCCCGCTCGGTCGGCAAGGAGGTGGGGGTCGACAGCGCCGTCGTGGCCGAGAGCCGCCACGTCGCTGAGCAGAAGTAAAGCGTAGCGTGCAAGGAGCGGGACGCCTCGTCCCGCTCCGGTCCCCGAGGTTCCGGCGGCGCGGCGTGAGGAGCGCGCGCCGCCGATTCTACTCCACCTTCTGCTTGGCAGTCGGTGGGAGCTGGCCGTTGAGCCGGAGGTAGATGGCCAGCTGACTGTAGTGGTCGCCCCAGTCCTCCGCCGCCCCGACGATCGCGTCGGCCCGAGTGACTTCGCGTCCGCCGAAAAACGGGACCTTCTCCCCGAGCTTCGAGTCGTCCAGCTTGCCCAACGCCGTGCCGCAGAACTCGAAGGTCTCCTTCAACCGGGCCACGAGGGCGTCCTTCTTGGCCGTCTTGCCCAGGTCGGATCGCTTCGGCGCCTCGACCCCGCCGATCTTCGAGCAAAAGAAGTCGTTCCCTGCCGAGAGATGGTGAATCACGTCCCCGAAGGTCATCTGGGCGGGCGTGGGCTTGAATCCGTACTTGCCGGCGGGCATCGCCTCCGCGGCGGCGACCAGATTGCGCTCGGCGCGTTGCTCGTTCTTGCGGAACGCATCCGCCAGCGCCGATCCGCCGGCGCTCTGCGCGGTGGCCAGGGATCCGGATGCGGTGAGAGCGAGGGCGGCGAGGGCGGCGGAACGGAAGGCTGGCGACATGATGACGGGTCCGCGTCGAAGGTGGTTCGGCGACCACAGGAAGCGCGGCACGATGCCGCGCGCTGGAATCTACACCAGCGTGTCTCGATCGGAGACCCGGCGGTGGTAGATTGCGCCCGTCATGACCGATACCACCCCGGTCACTCCGGTACCGGCCGGCGAGCGGCCCAGGGCTCGTTACGACCGCTCGATTGTCGAGGGCCCGCTCGGTCGCGCCGTGTGGCGGCTCGCGTGGCCGACCATGCTGGTCAACATCATCGGCGGGCTGCAGAGCCTGGTCGATCAGATTCTGGTCGGGCACATCGTCGGCTTCACCGGCAACGCGGCGATCGGGGTCTCGAACCAGGTCTTCATCGCCGTCCTCATCTTCGTCTCGTCCCTCTTCACAGGGATGAGCGTGCTGGTCTCGCGCTTCGCGGGCGCCGGCGAGACCGACAAGGTGAACCGGACGGTGTACCAGGCGTTCGTCACGGCCGTGGGTCTCTCGCTGTTCGTCCTCGCCCCACTCGGCTACGTGCTGGCCCCATCCCTTCTGAATTTCGTGAACGCCGCGCCCGCGGTTCAGGCGGAGGCGCTGCCGTTTCTCCGAATCATGTTCCTCACCAGCAGCGGCATGCTGGTGTTTTTCATGCTGGGTGGCGCGCTCCGCTCCGCGGGCGACGCGCGAACCCCGATGGTGCTCGGCTTCGTGCTCACCAGCCTCAACATCGCCTGTAACGTGGTGCTCATCCGGGGGCTCGGGCCCATCCCGTCGTTCCGCACCCCCGGCGCCGCCATGGGAACCGCTGTCGCGAGCTGGCTGGTGGCCGCGTACGCCATCGTCCGGCTCTGGCGTGGCGGCTGGGTCGTGCGGTTCCCGCGTGGCCAGGGATATGGGCCGGATTGGAGCATCATCCGCGAGCTGTTCCGCTTTGGCCTGCCTACCGGCTTTCAGGGCATCGTGATGAACATCGGCGGGGTGTTCCTGCTGGCGTTCGTGGGATCACTGGCGCAGAGCGCGGCTGCGCAGGCCGCCTATGCCGTGAGCTACAACCAGCTCTTCTCGTTCGTCACCTGGACCTCGATCGGCCTGATGGGCGCCGCCGCGGCCGTGGCGGGCCAGAATCTGGGTGCCGGCCGGCCCGATCGCACGGCCGCCGCGGTGGGCATTGCGGCGCGGATCGGCGTCACGGTGGCGGTCGGCATGGGCCTGCTGTACCTCTTCGTGCCGCGGGTGCTGCTCGGCGCCTTCGGGATCGCCGATCCGGCCGTCCTGTCGATCGGCACGGAGCTGCTCCGAATCCTCAGCGTATCGGGTCTCTTCATCTCCGCGGCCCTCACCTACACCGGCGGGCTCCAGGGCACCGGTGACACCAAGGGCCCGCTCTACATCTCGATAGTGTCCCAGGTGGTACTGCCACTCGGCATCTGCTTCGTCGCGCGGCAGGCCGGGACGCTCACACCGACGCATATCTGGCTTGCCATCCTGGCCGGACACGTGACCCGCTTCACCCTCAGCTTCCTCCGTTTCCGCCAGGGGAAGTGGCGCCACATCACGGTGCACATCGACCGCTCGGACCCCGGTGTCCCGCGCTGACCGTGGACGGCCGCGCGGCGGGCGGGCGTCATGCGGGATGGCAGCCTGCTTGTCGGGACCGATGGCCATTCCTATATATGAGGCGAGGTCCGCCCCCGCCCCACTCATTGCAGGCACTACTCCGGTCATCGTAGCGTGCTGTTCGCCTCCCCCCTCGCCCTTCCGCCTGCGGCCATCGGCATCCCGACGACCGCCCTCGTGATCCTGGTGTTGATCGCCGCGGCGGGACTGCTCGCATGGGCCGCCCGACGCCGGTCGACCCCACTCGCGCCGACGACGCACGAGCCTCAAGCGCCGACGCGCGTGCCGGACGCGGTGCTGTTGGCGGACGGGGCCGACTGGCCCCGCGCCGAGGAGCGCTTTCGCACGCCACTGGACCAGGTGGAGAACTACGCGATCGTCCTCCTCGACCCGTCGGGTCGCCCCACGAGCTGGAATCCCGGGGTCCGCCGCGTCCTCGGCTACGAGAAGGCCGAGTTCCTCCATACCAATGCCGCCGACCTGTACCCGGCCGACGCACAGGCACGTGGAACGCCGACGGCCGACCTCGCCGAGGCCGCATCTCGTGGCCGCTTCACGGCCGACCGATGGCTGGTCCGGAAGGATGGAACACGCTTCTGGGGCTCAATCTCCACGACCGGCGTACACGACCGGGAGGGGAGGCTGCTCGGCTTCGCACGCCGGCTGCGCGACCTCTCCGAACACAAGGAGGTCGAGGATCGACTCCAGCGGAAGCAGGAAGCGCTCGAATTGGCGCTCGAGGCCGCGGGGCTGGGCACGTGGGAGCACGATTTCACCACGGACGAGGTCTGGATGGACGCCCGGGGGCGGGCGCACTTCGGCCTCGCCCCTGACGCGCCTGTCACCCGTGAGGCCTGGCTTACGACGATTCACCCGGACGATCGGGAGCGCGTGCTCGAGAGCTGGGGACAGGCACTTCGCGATCGCACCCCCTACACTGCCGAATATCGTGTCGTCTGGCCAGACGGCACGGTCCACTGGGTCATGACCGTCGGCCGCTGCCTCACCGACCAGGCGACCGGCGCCGCGCGATCGTTCACCGGGGTGGTCCTCGACCTTACGGAGCGCCGTCGGACCGAGGAACAGCTGCAGGAAGGACTGCGACTGGAGGCGGTCGGGCGGCTTGCCGGTGGCATCGCCCACGATCTCAACAACATGCTCGCCGCCATCATGGGATTCGGCGACCTGCTCGCCCGGAGCTTCGACCCTGGCGATCCCCGTGCCGCGGACGTCGAGCAGATCTCCCGCGCCGCCACCCGGTCGGCCAGCCTTACGCGCCAGCTGCTCGCCTTCGCGCGCCGGGAGCTGATTCAACCGAGACCACTCGATCTCAATGCGGTCATTCAGCACGTGCAGGCCATGCTGCCACCGGTCCTGGGTGAGAACGTGGCGCTTGAGCTTCGGCTCGGCGCCGATCTCGGCGTCGTGTACGCCGATGCCCGTCAGATCGAGCAGATCGTCATGAACCTGGTGCTCAACGCGCGGGACGCGATGCCGCAGGGCGGCCGTGTCACGATCGAGACCAGCACGCTGGAGCTGGGCCTTGGCGGCGACAGGCCACGCACGGACGCCGACCGCGGGCTGTCGGGCCGGTTCACCATGCTCGCCGTGACCGATACCGGCCACGGCATGGACGCCGCCACCCTGCAGCGAATCTGGGAGCCATTCTTCACCACCAAGCCGCCGGGCCGGGGCACGGGCCTCGGGCTTTCCTCGGTCTATGGGGCCGCCAAGCAGAGCGGCGGATTCGTCTGGGCAGACTCGGAGCCCGGCATGGGAACCACGGTGCAGGTGTACTGGCCGGAGATCCGCGATGCGCCCGCCCCAGCCACCGAGCCGGTCGAGCGTCGCCCTCTCACCGGTGGCGACGAATCGCTGCTCATCGTGGAGGACGAGGAGCTGGTCCGCGCCCTCGCTGTTCGCGCGCTCGAGACGTACGGATATACCTGTCGCGAGGCGCCGGACGCGACCCGCGCGCTCCGGCTGCTCGAACAGCGCGACGTGGCGGTGGATCTGGTGATCGCCGACGTGGTCATGCCCGGCATGAGTGGGCGGGAGCTGAGCGAACGCCTGGCCAGCCTCCGGCCCGGATTGCCCGTGCTCTTCATTTCGGCATTCACCGACGAGGACGTGATTCGGCGGGGCATGCTGGAGCAGGGACGCCCCTTCCTGCAGAAGCCCTTCACGCCGCAGGAGCTCGCACGCGCGGTTCGCTCGGCGCTCGACGCCCCCGCGAGCACCCGGCGCGCCCTGGAGATTCCGGGGGGAGCGTCGACAGGATCCGCCACGGCCGAACCCCGCTAAGCTTCGGCGTCATGCCCGACACGCCGATTATGCGCCACCCCCTGCGCTCGCTGCGCTCAGCCGCGCTCGCCTTTCTGCTCCCGCTCGCCTTGCGGCCGCTCGATCGCGATACGCGCTGGTGGGACCTCGGCCACCGGATCGTCGCTCGCCTCGCCGAGCAGCGGCTGACGCCGCATGCCAGAGACGCGGTGCGTGACATCCTCGGCGGCCAGAGCCTGGCCGACGCCTCGGTCTGGGCCGACAACATTCGGCAGTATCGGCACGACGCCGACGCCCTGCACTACGTCAACATTCCGCTGGCCGATACCGCGTACGATCCCGCGCGCGACTGCCCGGATGGCCGCTGTGTGATCGCCGCGATCGCGGCCGACCGAGCGGTGCTCGCCAACCCGGTCGCCGCTGGCACCGATCGGGCCGAGGCGCTCCGATTTCTCGTGCACTTCATGGGCGACCTGCATCAGCCGCTGCACGTGGCCGACGACGGTGATCGGGGCGGCAACCGCCGGACAGTGTACCTGCTGGGCGATTCGACGAATCTTCACGCCGTGTGGGACGGCGCCCTGCTGGAGCGCCAGGGTGCCACCGAGCAAAGCCGCCTGACTCTGCTGCGGCGGCAGATGGACACGATGGATTTGGCCGCGCTCGAGCGCGGCACGGTGGCGGACTGGGCCATGGAAGGCCACCGCACGGCCGTCAGCGTCGCTTACGGGCTGATCCCGCGCGATGGGCGGCTCGATCAGGCGTACGTTGACGCCGCGGGGACCGCCATCGATCATGCGCTCATCGCGGCCGGTGTCCGACTCGCGCGTGTGTTGAACGAGACCCTGGCCAACTATCGGCCGCCCCCGCCTGGACAGCGCGCCGCCGCGGTCGGCCCGGGCGAGTATGCCGACCGCGAGGCCGTCGCGCATGTCGGCGAGACCGCCTCGGTGGTGGGCCCCGTGGCCTCGGTGTTCCGATCGAAGGGCGGCAATGTCTATCTGAACTTCGGGGCCGATTATCCTCGGCAAACCTTCACCGCGGTCGCGTTGGCGCCTGCGCCCGGCTGGACCCGCGGGCTGGATAGCCTCGCCGGTACACGCGTGGCGGTCCACGGCCGGATCGTCAGCTACCGGGGACGCGTAGAGATCGAGCTGCAGGACTCCAGCCAGATCCAGGCCGCTTCCGGCCCGCCTCGCTGAGCAACTGGCGCTGCGCGCACCCTTCAGGACGCGACGGCCGGGGCTCAGCCCCGCGAGGACTGGCCGATCGCGGACTCGTACCACACATTGAAGGGACCCCGCCAGCCCAGGGAATCGGAGGTCTGCCATGACCGCTCCCGCCCTCGACCCCGTCACCGAGACGTCGGCCAACCCCGCCGCCCCCGACCGGAAGCCTCGTGACGACGAGATGGACGTCTACGGGCTCACGCATCCCGGCAAGGTGCGCGCCGACAATCAGGACCATTTCCTCATCTGCGCGCTCCGCAAACAGATGGTCGTGCAGCAGACCAGCATTTCCATGACCGACCACCTCATCGCGGACAGCCAGCGGCTCGCGCTGCTGATGATGGTGGCCGATGGCGTCGGCGGCGGGGCCAAGGGGGCCGAGGCGAGCCGCCTGGCACTCGAGGGCGTGAGCCAGTACGTCGCGAGCAGCATGCAGTGCTACTATGCCGCGCAGGCGGCCCACGATCGGGAGCTCTCCGAGGCGCTCGAGGAGGCGGCGGCTCAATGCCACGCGGAGCTGCTCCAGCGCGGGGAGGAGAACGCCGAGTATCGCGGGATGGCCACGACGCTCACGCTCTACCTCGGTGTGTGGCCGCGGGCGTATCTGCTGCAGGTCGGCGATAGCCGATGCTACCTGCTCCGTGGAAGCGAGTTGACCCAGATCACCCGCGACCAGACCATGGCGCAGGAGCTGATCGACCTGGGCGTCCTCACCCGGGCCGATCCCGGCGCCGCGAAGCTGGCGCATACGTTGTCCAGCTCGATCGGTGGCCGGCAGACCGCGCCCGCGGTCACCCGCATGGACCTCGCTTGGGGCAATGTGGTGCTGATGTGCAGCGACGGGCTGACCCGTCACGTGAGCGACGAGCGGATCCGCGACATTCTGCGCACCATGACCTCGTCGAAGCAGGCATGCGAGGACCTGGTCGGCGAGGCGCTGGAGGGCGGCGGCAGCGACAACATCACCGTGATCGTGCGGCGGGCGGTGGCGAAGGGGGAGTGACAGGCACCGGGTGCCGGCACCGGCTCCCCTCCGACGCCGCCATCGTCACATCGTCAGGTGGTTGGGATCCAGCTCACCCGTGTAGTAGGACATGAGCGCGGCCTGGAACACCACGGCATACCGGGCCGTGATCTCTGCGCTGGCCGCTTGCACCTGGGTCGCGCGGGCCTGGGTCACCTCCACCAGGGTCCCCGCCCCCGCCTCATAGCGCTTCTGCGCGGTACTCACCGCCAGGTCGCCGGCTTGGCGCTGCGCCACCGCCGCGGCGAGCTGCTGGCGGTCGGCGTCGTAGTCCAGCTTCGCCTTCCGCACATCGAGGCCCACCGTCTGTCGCGCGCTCTCGAGCGCCAGTCGAGCGTTGTCCTCGTCGATTTGCGCCTGCTGGGTCGCCAAGCCGGTTCGGCCCTGGTCGAAGATCGGGATCGAGACGCTCAGCGCGACGCTGCCGCCGCGGCGCTCATCCAGCTGGTCCGCGAGGCTCAGAGCCGCCGCCGAGTTGAACGACGTGCTGTAGCCCGCGCTCAGGGACACGGTCGGCCAGTGCGCGCCGGCCGCGGCCTTCACGCCCTGGCTAGCCGCGCTGACCCGCGTGGCGGCCGACGCCAGGTCGGCGCGGTTGGCATAAGCACGCGCGAGCAGCGAGTCGAGGTCGAACCCCGACGGTAGTGCGTCGGGGCTTCCCACCGTGGGCGCCACGAAATCGTAGCTCCGGCTCGGATCCAGCTGCAGCGTCTGGATGATGCCCACCTTCGCCACCTCGAGATCGCGCTGGGCCGCCGTCACCGACGACCGGGCGGCCGCTACGACCGCCTGCTGCTGGTACTGGTCCGAGATCGCGCGCGAGCCGGCCTGCACCATCTTCTCGATCTGCGCCTCGAGCGCCTCCTGGGCCGCCAGGTTCTCCTGCTGAACCTTGAGCTGCTCCTGGTCGGTGACCAGCGTGAGGTAGTTCGAAGCCACAGTGAACGCCGCGGTCTGGCGCGCGCGGCTCAGGTCCTGCCCGCTGGCATCGCTCGCCAGGTTCGCCTGATGGAGCGACGCCACATTGGACAACCCGTCGAACAGAGTCACGCTGGAGGAGATTCCGGCGTTCAGCGACTGGCTGTTCTGATTGATGATCGCTCCCTGCGACTCGCTGAAGTTGCGCCCCAGGTTCTGCGCCCCTGTGCTGCTGATCTGCAGGCTGGGCAGGAACTGGAGCTTCTGCGCCCGGACCGAGGCACTGCTGAGGTCGGCCGCGTTTTCCGCCTGCAGCACCGCGCTGTTCTGGCGCAGGGCCAACCGCAGCGCGTCGTCGAACGTGATTGCCGCCCCGCCCTGGCCCGTTGACGTGTCCGAGGCCAGGGGTGGCGAGCGGGGCGCCACCCGAGGCGCCGAATTGGCGCCGGCCGGGCTGGCTGCAGCCGGCGCACTGGCCGAGGCGAGCGCCTGCGCGTCGAGACGCCCCGGCGCCAGACCCCCGAGGGCGAGCGCGAGGAGCACGCCCGTCGCCAGCCTCCCCCCTTGCCGTGTGGTACTGCTCACTACGCCTCGCATTGTGACCTGTCCTTTCGTGGTGTCGCTTTGCGTCGGCCGCGCCGCTCACGCGGCGCGCATGCGGTTACTCGTATCGGAGCGCCTGGATCGGATCGAGCGCCGCCGCCTTGCGGGCCGGGTAGAAGCCGAAGAAGATCCCGACGATCGCCGAAAAGCCGACCGCGAGGAGCGCCGCGGACGGTGGCACCGACGTCGCCCACCCCGCGAGCCGGCTCACGAGCTCGGCGCCGGCGACGCCCACGGCCAGCCCCACCAGCCCGCCCAACAGGCTCATGACCACGCTCTCCACCAGGAATTGCGTGAGCACGTCGCTCCCGCGTGCGCCGATGGCCATCCGGATTCCGATCTCGCGGGTCCGCTCGGTGACCGACACCAGCATGATGTTCATGATCCCGATACCGCCCACGACCAGCGAGATCGAGGCGATCGCCGCGAGCAGGGCCGTCATCACGGATGTGCTGCTGGTGGCGGCCTCGGCGATGGCGGTCTGGTCGCGCACGGTGAAATCGTCGGGCGCACCGGCGCTCAGGTGATGCGACTCGCGCATGATGCCTCGGATGTCGTTCTGCGCAGCCACCATGTCCGACTCCGAGGCCGTGCTCGTCAGGATCTGGCCCAGAAAGCTGAAGCCGCTTAGCCGGTCCTGCGCCGTGGTATAGGGCACCAGCACCACGTCGTCCTGGTCGGTGCCGTTCGAGGTCTGTCCCTTGGGTGCGAGCACCCCCATCACGGTGAAGGGCGAGTGCCCGAGCTGGACGCTCTTGCCCACGGCGTCGCCGTTGGGAAACAGGTTCGTAGCGACTGTGTTGCCGAGCAGCACCACCTTCCGCTTGGCCTGCACGTCCTCGTCGCTGAAGGGGTCGCCGGTCGCGAGCGCCCAGTTCCGGATCGCCAGATAGTCGGTGGCGACCCCGTCCACCTCGGTGCGCCAGTTGCCGCCCGTGCCGATCACCTGCGTGCGTGTCACGATCACCGGCGATACCGCGGTGAGCAACGATCCCTCCCGCCGGATCTTCTCCGCGTCGGCGATGCTGAGCCGGTTGAACGTGTTCGCTCCCTGGCTGGCGCCGCCCTGGGCGGTCGAGCCGGGCGTGACCACGATCATGTTGGTCCCGAGCGTGTGGATCTGGGCCTCGATCTGCGCCCGGGCGCCCTGGCCGATCGCCACCATCACGATGACCGCGGCCACACCGATGACGATGCCGAGCATCGTGAGCGTGGTGCGGAGCTTGTTGCGGAGGATGCTCCGCGCTGCGATCCCCAGCAGCCGTTCGCGCTTCATGCCGCCTCCTCCGCGCCCGGCTCCGCGCCGAGCATCTCGAGATCGCGGGCCGCATTGCGGCGGTTGGCCACCGCGTGATCCTGCAGGATGTGACCGTCGCGCACCTCGACCACCCGCTTCACGTACTGGGCGATATCCGGCTCGTGGGTCACCAGCAGGATGGTGATGCCCTGGTCGTTGAGCGCCTGGAACAGCGCCATCACCTCGATCGAGGTGCGCGTGTCCAGGTTGCCCGTGGGCTCGTCGGCCAGGAGCAGAGTCGGCTCCGTGACCAGCGCCCGCGCGATCGCCACGCGCTGCTGCTGCCCCCCCGAGAGCTCGCTCGGCTGGTGCTCGAGCCGACCCTCGAGGCCGACCCGCGCGAGGGCCTCGGCCGCGAGCGTTCGCGTGTCGTGCCAACGTCCCGCGCGGTCGTACAGCAGCGGCAGCTCGACGTTCTCGACTGCGCTGGTGCGCGGCAGCAGGTTGAAGCCCTGAAAGACGAAACCGAGCTTCTGGTTGCGGACGTCGGCCAGCGCGTCACGATCGAGACCGTCCACCCGCACGCCATCGAGCACGTACGTGCCCGCGGTCGGCACGTCGAGACAGCCGAGGATGTTCATCAGGGTCGACTTGCCGGAGCCCGAGGGGCCCATGACTGCCAGCATCTCACCCGGCTCGACCGTGAGGTCGACGCCGCGAAGCGCATGGACGGGTTGGCTCCCGGCCCGATAGACCTTGGTGACCCCCGAGATCTGGATGACGGGCGGCGCCGTGGTCTCACTCATTAGAAGGGCCCCCGCGGCCCGCGGCCGCCGCTCTGGGTCGCCGGCTGGAAGGGATTGCCGTTCGCCGCGCTGCGGGCCGGCGTCGCCGCCTGGGCGCTGCCCGAGCCGATGATCACCCGAAGCCCATCGGTGATGCCGTTACCCGTCACCTGGGTGCGCTGGCCGTCGGTGAGGCCCGTGCGAACGGGCATCCGCGCCGGCTGCTTGTTCGTCCCGAGCACCCACACCGCCGGCCCCCGCGCCGCGGCGCCGCGCTCCCCGGCAGAGCCCGTCGGCGCATTCGGCGGGGTGAAGCGGAGCGCCGCATTCGGCACCGTAAGCGCGCCCTCGACCGAGTCCGTCACGAACGTAGTCGTGGCCGTCATGCCGGGCAGCAGCCTGCCGTCCGGATTGCTCACGTTCACGACCGCCGTGTAGCTCACCACGTTGTTGAGCGTCGAATCCTTGAGGCGCACCTGGCTCACCACGCCGGGGAACGAGTCGTTCGGATAGGACTGGACCGTGAACGTCACCGGCTGACCGGGCTTGATCCGGCCGATGTCACTCTCGTCCACCGAGGCCAGGATCTGCATCCGCGAGAGGTCGTTCGCGATGAGGAAGAGCTGCGGCGCCTGGAGGCTCGCGGCCACAGTCTGGCCCACGTTCACGTTGCGATCCACGACCACGCCATCGATCGGCGCGTGGATGTTGGTGTAGGCCAGGTTCTGTTTGGCCTGGTCGAGGGCGATCCGCGCGGAGGTGAGGTTCGCCTGCGACACCGCATAGTCCGACTTGGCGGTGTCGTACTCGGTATCGGTGATGATCTTCTCGTCATGCAGGGTCTTCGACTGGGTGTACGCCGACTGGGCCTGCTCGAGCTGCGCCTGCGCCTTCACCACCCCCGCCTGCGCGTTCCCCACGGCCTGCTGCTGCAGGGTGGGGTCGATTCGCGCGAGCAGCTCGCCCTTCTTCACCTTGGTGTTGAAGTCCACGTTGATCGCGGCGATCTGGCCGGACACCTGCGTCCCGACCTGGACGGTCTGCACGGCGCTCAGGGTGCCAGTGGAGCTGACCGTGGACGTGAGCGAGGTGCGCTCGACCCGGCCCAGGCGATACGCCGGTGTGCTCTCCGCCGTGGCGCGGTCGTAGGCGTAAATCCCGATGCCGAGGGCCCCGATCACCGCGGTGGCCGCCATCCACTTCGTGCGCTTCATCGATTCCTCTCTCGTGTGAGCGGCTCGTGCCGCTGCCTGTCTACTGTACAGATGCCGCCGAGCGTCGGTGCCGGCCCTGTCGCGGGCGGCGCCGGGCCGTCACGAACGGCGGCCGGGCGGCACGAACGGCGTCGCGACGACGTTCCGGCACCGCTCACAGCACGTGGACCGCAAAGCGGTCGAATTTGTGTGCCAGTCCGTACTCGAATCGGCGCACCACGGCCATGACCCGTTCCGTATCCAGGTTCGAGGGCGCGTACGCCAGGATGAAGGTGAAGCCCCGCGCCGCCAGCTCGGCGTGAGCCGCGAGCGCGTCGCGCTCCCAGCCAAGCACCCGGACCAGCGGGCTCGCGGTCTCGAGCGAGCGGGTGGCGCCGGCGATCACCTCCCTCGCGGAGACGAGCTGCACGTCGCCGGAGTCGTACCCCCCGGCGACGAGGGCGTCGCGGGCCCGCCCGGCGTCGTCCTCGTGCCGGAAGGCGACGGCGAGATAGCCGACCGGATAGAACATCCCGAACTGGGTGGGTGGGGAATCCTGGGCGATGGGCCTGTGGCGCATGATGCTCTCCTGTCGTCGGGGCGCTTCCGTGGTGCCCGCGCACAGGGTCGCACGCTGGTGCTCGGGCCGACAGGTGGATTGTCACGAGATGTGGCGCGCCGTCACGGATGCCGACTGCACACGACGACCGGAGCGGGCTTCGGTTCGTCCCCCGAGGCAACGCTCCACTTCGCGGGGCTGCTCACCTTCCGTGTTCCTCCGGCTCGGGCTTACCCGTCTTCTGCGTTCCCAACTCGTCGGCGGCGAACCTTCCCGTCTGCCGCCGCTCCGTCCGTGCCTTCCTGACGCCGTCCGTGCCGGCCCTGGACCGCTCGTGCCGCTTCCTCTGGAACGAAGCGCGGCGGACCGGTATGCTGAGGCCATGGCTCGCCCCGCCGACCTTACGCACACGGCGCCTCGCCCGCTCCCCGTGGACGAGGCGTTCACCCTGTCTCCCCGAGAACGACTTCTCATCGCCGCGTTCTGGCTGCTCTACGCCCTGCTCACCATCGCGAGCCGGGTGTTCGACACCGGCGCCCCGCGGGTCACGTGGACCTCGGGACCTGTCATCGTCGCCTTAGTGGAGTCGGTGGCGTGGGCGTTGCTCACGCCGGTCGTGTTTCGTCTCGCCGCTGGATATGGCGGCACGCCCGAGCGGCGGCGCACGTCGGTGGCCCGGTTCGTCGTCCTCGGCATGGCGATCGCCGCGCTGCTCGGCTTCGGCGGGCGCGAGCTCCGCATGGCGCTGTTCACCCCACCGCCCGGGCTCGTGGCGGAGCGTGCCGCCACCGGGCAGCGGTTTGGCCCGCCGATCTGGTTCGGGTTTCTCAATGCGTTCGTCATCTATCTGGGCGTGCTCGCGGCGGGCCTGGCGCGGGCGTATTCGCTCCGCTATCAGGCCCGCCAGCAGCAAGCCGCCGAGCTCCAGGCGCGGCTCGTCGAGGCCCAGCTCGACGCGCTCCGCCGTCAGCTCGACCCGCACTTCCTGTTCAACACGCTCAACGCGGTGTCGTCGCTGGTCGAGCGGGACCCGCGCGGCGTGCGGCGGATGATCGCGCGTCTGAGCGAGCTGTTGCGCTACCACCTCGAGGCGCAGGATGGGCCGGAGATCCCGCTCCGGAAGGAGCTCGAGCTGCTCGGCCGCTACCTCGACATCATGCAGGTCCGCTTCCAGGGCAGGCTGGACGTGCGGCAGGCGGTGGAGGAGGACACGCTGGATGCCCTGGTTCCTAGCATGATGCTGCAGCCGCTGGTGGAGAACGCGATCCGCCACGGCGTCGAAAAGCTCGAGGCAGGCGGCCGCATCGCGATCGAGGCCGCAGCGGAGGACGGAGAGCTCGTGATTCGGGTGAGCGACAACGGGCCCGGGCCTCGGGCGAACCCACTCGAGGCGAGTGGCGACCGCGCGGACGGGCTTCCCGGCGGGGTTGGACTTCGCAACACAGTGGCGAGGCTCGCGCAGCTCTACGGCGCGCGTGGGCAGTTCAGCCTGCTTCCCTCGGCGGCCGGCGAGGGCGCGACCGCCGAGATCCGCCTTCCATTTCGGCGGGCTCGTGTCGGCTGAGCGTCGCGTTCGCGTGCTGGTGGTGGACGACGAGCCGCTGGGACGTCTCCGCGTCGAGGACTTGGTGCGGCATGAGGCCTCGGCCGAGCTCGTGGGCAGTGCCGCCGACGGCGCGGCTGCCGTGGAGGCGATCCGCACCCTTCGCCCCGACCTCGTGTTCCTCGACGTGCAGATGCCCGGCAAGACGGGACTCGACGTCGTGCGCGAGATCGGTCCCGACGCCATGCCGGCCACGATCTTCGTCACAGCCTACGACCAGTACGCCATTCAGGCGTTCGACGTGGCCGCCGTGGATTACCTCGTCAAGCCGTTCGACGACGAGCGTTTCGAGCAGGCCTTCCAGCGGGCCTGCCGCCTGCTCCGGCTCGAGGGGATGGCCAAGCTGCGTGAGCAGCTCGTCGCGGTGCTCGAGGGAACTTCGGTGGCGCCGGCGGGTACGAGGACGCCACCGGTCTCCATCCTCGCGGCTCCCGCACCGGGACGATACCTCGACCGCATGGCGGTCGAGTCGCATGGCCGGGTCCAATCGCTTCAGATGTCCGATGTGGAGTACATCGTGGCCAGCGGACCATACGCGCGCCTTCAGGTCGGCGACCACCGCTGGGTCATCCGCAGCACCATGCACGACCTCGAGACCCGGCTCGATCCACGGATGTTCATGCGGGTCCATCGCTCGATCATCGTGCGCCTGGATCTGGTGGAGGCGTTGGTGAAGAGCCGCCGCGGGGAGCCTCGCGTCCAGCTCAAGAACGGCGTGCGACTCCGGGTGAGCCGCTCGCGGAGACAGGCGCTGGAGCGATGGCTGGGGGAGAAGAGGTGAGGTGACGGGCGAGCAGGAAGGCAGGCGAGCAGGCCAGCAGGCGAGCAAGGTCAAACCACCACGTCAGGCTGCCAGTGTGCTTACTGACCTCCTACTGGCCTGCTCGCCTGCTCGCTTGCGCGCCTGTTCGCCTGCTCGCCTGCTCGCCTGCATTCACCCCGCGCGCGCCGCCCGCACCACTCTCCGGATCGCCCAGATGCCCGGAATCATCGGCAGCACCGCCGTATACATCCCCGGGAAGTAGTACACCCCCGTCGTCTTCACCCAGTAGTTGCGCATGTCCGCGACGTATCGTCCATTGGAGACTACCTGACTGAGCGTGCCCGGCAAGTCGGGCTGGATCGCCGGGCGCAGCAGCGGGAAGATGAAGTGGGTGAACTCGGCGACGCCCGGCCCGATGAAGATGAACCACGCGAGGAACCCCGCCAGCGGTACCCGGTAGTACAGGCCCAGCGCCGTCAGCGCGTAGAGCGCCGGACCGATGAAGGCGAAGACCATGAGAAACGACCGCTCGGTCCAGCTGATATCGAACAGCCGGCTCATCGCCGGGCCGAACTTGGTCAGGTATTCCTCGGTCATGTGAACTTCGAGGGCCGCCACCGTGAGGAGAAAGGGCGCCAGGATGACGTCAGGATGAAGCGGACGCCGGAGATACGTCCGGCTCCACATGACGAGGCCGGCCACGCCGGAGCCGCCGACGATGACCACCGGCGGAATGCCGATGCCGCGATAGCCCGCCGTGGCGGTCACCACGACGAATACGACGGCGGCGGCGATGCTCAGCGCGCGGGTACGAGGTGATGTCGGGACGGGCGTGTGCATGCGTGCCTCCGGGACGGGGTGACGCAAGCAGACTGCGGTGGGCGACGGGTGCTGCGGGGAGCGATGACCGGGCCGACCACCGGATCGGTCCCGTGTGCCCGGCTCGCTCACCGCGCAGGGCGTTCCGCTTCTCTCACTGACCTGCCTTCTTCTTCGCCTCCGCCACCAGAGCGTCGGCCCGCGTGTTCGCCTCGCTCACGATTCCGGCAGCCTTGGCGTCGGTCTCCTTCCGGATCTTGTCGGCCGCGGGCCCGGCAGCGGCCTTGAGCAACGGGTTCGTCGCGCGGGCTTGCAGCGAATCGGCCTGCGCATATCCTGTCCGCTTCACGTCGGCCGCGAGCGACTCGGCGTGTTGCCGGATGTCCGCGGCCTGCTTTTCGGCCTCGGCCACGGCCCGGAGCGCCGCCGAGTCGACCTTCTGCGTGGCCGCGGCCTTCACCGCCTGCGTCGCGTTCGACGTCACCGACGAAGCCAGGTTCCCGACATCGGCCTTGACGGTCGGGTTCGTCACCGTTCCGCCGATCTGAATACCCAGCGGGATCTCCGGTGCGGCCCCCAGGTTGACGCCTGCCCCACCGGCCTTCGCGACGATCCCCGAGATCGCCTGATTCGCGGCGCCGCCGAGCATCGAGCGCGGGACCTTGAGCCCCAGGTTGTACGCGAGCGACTGGTCGAGCCCATTGGAGCCGGCCACGTTCAACGTCGTCCCGCCCACCTTCACGTCGAAGGGCTGCACGTTGAGCCGGCCGCCCTTGATCTGGAACGCGGCTCGGAGCGCCTGCAGCGTCGGATTGTTCAGGAACTGGAGCTTGGTCACATCCACGATCTTGTTCATCGCGGGGAAATCGTGGAGCTCGAGCTGAGAGGTCTGCAGCGCCCCGCCGCCGGCCAGCCCGGGAAACAGCGGCATCATGTTCTTGCCGAGCGCGCCGCTCAGGTGAAGATCGGTGGTCACGGTGCCGAGGGCGTACTTGGCCACCGGGGCCAGCGCCTGCACGGTCGCGAACGCCTTGAACGCCGACGGGATGTCCACCTTGGTCATTTTGAGACCGACGTCGAACGCGGGCTTCGTCGTATCGACGGTCTCGTAGTACCCCGAGACCGCAATCTCGCCGCCGAGCGTGTTCATCGTGAAGTTCTCGAGCGTGACGCGTCGGTCCTTCACTCTGAGCTTGCCGCGGGCGTTGCTCATGATGAGGTTGCCGTAGGTCAGCTTGGCGACGGTCGCGTCGAGCCCGAAGTCGATTCTGGGCGGCACGGGGATGATCTGGAGCTGCCCACCGCCCGACTGCCACTCGCTCAGATTGAACTGGTTGCTGTGCACCGCCGCGGTGCCGCGCAACGTGTCGTTGCGGAACGCGTAGGGCAGCAGGTTCTCCAGCGTGCCCGACGCCTCCATGTCGCTGCTGCCAATCGTGCCGGCGAACGACTTGAGCTGGGCCCGCTGCGGCGCAAGCGAGAGCGAGGCCTGCCGGATGGCGAGCGGGCGCGGCAGCGCCTGTCCCTTCACGGTCAGGTCGGCCACGTCCACGCTGCCGCTCGCGTTCACCTTGTCGTACTGCTTCTTGTCCACGTACGACATCCGGGTGTGGACGGTCGCGTCGGCCGCGATGGTGCCGGCGAGCTCGTTGACGCCCTGGAGCTTCACCGTCCGCCGTACGTCGGCCAGGTCCACCTTGCCCTTGAGGCGCGCGTCCACGTCCGGATCGCTGATCGGGGTCCGGAGCACGAGGTGCGCATCCACCGGGTTGGTGCCCAGCCGCAGGTGGAAGCGGTCGAGGGTGACGACGGTGCTGTCCGCGCTGCCGCCGGGATTGGTGAGGGCCAGATCGACGTTGATGTCCCGGGCGGGCAGCGGCAGGTCCGGATACTGGAAGGCCGCGTTGTCGACCTTGGTATTGATCGCGAAGGAAGGGAAGGCCTGCGGGCCGTATTCGCCCTTCACCCGGCCGCTCACGGCAATGGTCCCCGAGGTCTTCACCTTGTTGAAGTCGTGCGCGTAGACCGCGGGCACCAGCGACAGGATGCTCCGGAAGTTGGTGCTCGGGGCGTTGAACGCGAGGTCGAGCGCCATGTTCTTGCCGCCCGTGCTGGCCGAGCCCGTCACGCCGAGCTGGAGATCGTTGAGCCCGAGCTGCGTCCGCTTGATCGTATAGGCCTTCTTCGCCAGATCGGCCTGGATGTCGGCATCGAGCGCGAGGCGCACGCGGTTGAGATACGGGATGCCGGCGAAGGTCACGCTCACGGTATCGGCGCCCGCCTTGGTCTGCACTCCCACCTGGGTCTGGCTGAAATCGCCGCTCAGGGTCTGGTCGTAGCCGACGACGTTGGCCACGAGTCTCGCCTTCCGGTTGTCGAAGGCAACTGCCGCACCGGAGATCTGGAGCCGCCGAAGGCTCACCGCCATCGGCTTCGAGGCCTTCGCCTCGGGCTGCGCCGCCGGGGCGGGCTTGGTGATGTCCCAATTGGCGGTGCCGTCTTCGAGGGCGATGAGCCTGAGCCGCGGCTGGTCGAGCTCCACCGTCCGCACCACGATCGGTCCGCTGCCGCCCATGGCGTTCGAGATCACGCTGGGGAGGCTGAGCGACACCCGGAAATGCCGCATGGCGGCCAGGGTGTCCGTCTGGAACTTGCCGACGCCGACGGTGGTGAGATCGTCGAGCGTCAGCGTCAGGTTGGGAAAGTCGCGGAAGAAACTGAGCCCCACATCGCGCCAGTCGACCTTGGCGTTGACGTTCTGGTTGACCGCCGTCTTGACCCGCGACTCGATCGTGCCGCGGAACAGGAACGGCAGGACCAGGAGCAGCACGAGTAGAACGGCGATGACCCCTCCAACGATGGCCAGGAGGCGGGTCGGTCGTGTCATCGGTCACCTCGGCAGAGCGGCACGGCATCCTCGGAGTACGGTTCGGCTGTGGGTGGGTGATGGCTGAAAGGTAGCCGGGCCGGCGGCGGGTGCAGCCCCGGCGGCAGGCTGCCGCTGGTGGCTGCGCCTGGGGACGGCGAAATTGCGGCGTGTCCTCCACCCCATCCGTGGCCCCCGAGCTCGCCGCACTCGCCGAGGCGCTCCGGGATCGCTACCTGATCGAGCGCGAGCTGGGCCGCGGCGGCATGGCGCTGGTGTATCTGGCCCGTGATCTCCGCCACGAGCGGCCGGTGGCCCTCAAGGTCATCCTCCCGGTGGCCTCGGGTGATGGCGCCGATCGGTTCGACCGCGAGATCCGGGTCACCGCCGGCCTGCAGCACCCCAACATCCTGCCCGTGTTCGACTCCGGCCGCACCGCTGGCCGGCCCTGGTACACGATGCCGTACGTGGCCGGGGAAACCCTGCGCCGCCGGCTCGAGCGGGACGGCATGCTTCCGATCGCCGAAGCGGTCAGACTCGCCCGCGAAGTCGCCGACGCGCTCGCCTACGCCCATGCGCTCGGCGTGGTGCACCGCGACGTCAAGCCGGAAAACATCCTCCTTTCTGCCGGCCACGCGCTCGTCGCCGACTTCGGCGTGGCCCGGGTGCTCGGTCCGCGCCACGGCGCGATCACCGGCGAGGGCACGACGGTCGGGAGCCCGGCCTACATGAGCCCCGAGCAGGCGGCCGGTGAGCCCACCGATGGTCGGACCGACGTCTACGCGCTCGGCTGCGTGCTGTTCGAGATGCTCACCGGCCGGCCGCCGTTCACGGGGTCGTCCGCGATGGCCCTGATGGCTCGTCGGCTCGTCGAGTCGGCGCCCGAGGTGCGCGCCTTGCGGCCCGACGTGCCCCCCTGGCTCGAGCGCTCGCTGCGGAGCGCGCTCGCCCGGGAGGTCGCCGAGCGGTTCCACACCGCCACGGCCTTCGCCGAGGCGCTCATCGAGCCCTCGACGGCCACGGGCCTTCCGACCGTGCCCGTGGTCTCCGCGGCCGCGCCGCCCGAGCGCCCGAGTGCGCTGGTCGAGCGCGACGAGTTCCTCGACACGCTCGAGCGGCTGGTCGTCGCGGCCGTCGCGGGGAACGGGACGACGGTCGTGGTCACGGGCGAGGCGGGCATCGGCAAGACATCGCTGGTGGAAGCATTCGCCCGTTCGCAGCGCGGCGTGCGCTTGCTCTGGGGCTGGTGCGAGGCGCTGTTCACCCCGCGGGCGCTGGGCCCGTTATACGACATCGCGGCGCAGCTCGGCGGCCCGCTCGAGGAAGTGCTGCGGAACGCGTCGAGCCGGGAGACCATCTTCGCCACGCTGCTCGACGAGCTCGGGCCCGGCAGGCGGCCGACGGTGCTCGTCCTCGAGGACGTCCACTGGGCCGACGAGGCCACGCTGGACCTCCTCAAGTTCCTCGGCCGACGCGCTCCCCGGCTGCCTCTCCTGGTGCTGGTCACCTCGCGCGACGATGAGATCGGCGGCCGCCATCCGCTGCGCGCGATCCTCGCCGACCTGCCACGCGGGGTCGTGCGTCGCCTCGAGCTGCAGCCGCTGTCAGAGGTCGCCGTGGCGGCGCTGGCGCAGCGCGCCGGGCGTAGCGGCTCCGGCCTGCACGCGGCCACTGGCGGCAACCCCTTCTACGTGTCCGAGGTGCTCGCCGCCAGTCAGCCCGGCATTCCGGCCACCGTCCGCGACGCTGTGCTGAGCCGCGCGGCACGCGCGTCCGCCGCGGCACGTGAGGCGTGCGAGGTCGTGTCGGTCGTCCCCGGGAAGACCGAGCCCTGGCTGCTCGACGCGCTGCTGGGCCGGGACGCGCCCGGCGTGGAGGAGTGCCTTGCCGCGCGGATGCTCACCAGCGATCCGCTCGGCGTGAGCTTCCGCCACGAGCTGGCCCGGCGGGCTGTCGAGGAGAGCCTGGGGCCATCCCGCCGGCGCGCGCTCCATGCGCGGGTGCTCGCCGCGCTCGAGGCGGCGCCGGTCCCGGTCGCGCCGGCCCGGCTGGTCCACCACGCCGAAGGCGCGGGCGATTCGGCCTCGGTGCTCCGGCTCGTCCCGCTCGCCGCGGCGCAGGCGTCGGCCCTCGGCGCGCACCGCGAGGCGGCCGCGCACTACGAGGCGGCGCTCCGCCTGGCGCACGACCTGGCGCCCGAGCGCCGCGCCGAGCTGCTCGAGGGTCGTTCGTACGAGGAGTACCTCATCGAGCGCGTGCCCCGTGCCATCGCAGCGCGGGAAGAGGCAGTGGGCATCTGGCGTCGTCTGGGCGACCGCCGCCGCGAGGGCGCGGCCCTTCGCTGGTTGTCGCGGCTGCACTGGGCCAACGGCGCGCGGCGCGAAGCCGAGCGGTACGGGGCCGAGGCCGTCGCCGTGCTGGAGCCCCTCGGTCCTGGTCCAGAGCTCGCCATCGCCTACAGCAATCTCGCGCAGCTGCACATGCTCGCGTTCGAGCGCGCGGGCGCCGAAACCTGGGGCACGCGGGCCATCGCGCTCGCGGAGCAGCTCGGCAATCGCGAGATCCTCATCCACGCGCTCACCAACGTCGGGACCTCCGACCTCGGCCTGCTCTCAACCGAGCCCGCCGGCGGCAGGCTCGAGCAGGCGCTGGCGCTCGCGCACGAGGCCGGCTACCAGGAGCACATCGCCCGATGCTACGCCTGCCTGATGCCGTCGGACGTGACCGCGTGGAAGCACGAGCGGGCCGAGCGCTGGCTGCGAGAGGGCCTGGCCTACACCGAAGCGCGCGACCTCGACTTCTGGGCGAACTACCTGCGTTCGTGGCGGATACAGCTCCGCCTCGACCAGGGGCGGTGGAGCGAGGCCGAGCGGGAGTCCGAGGAGCTCCTCGGCCAGATGGGCGTTACGCCGGTCTCGCGGATCAATGTGCTCGCGGTGCTCGCGCGAATTCGCGCGCGGCGTGGCGAGCCGGGCGTGGCCGAACTGCTGGACGAGGCACGTACCCTCGCCGAGCGAACCGAAGAGCTGCAGCGCCTCGCCCCGGTCGCCCTCGCCGCCGCGGAGGCCGCCTGGCTGGACGGCGACGCCGGGGCCACCGCAGCAGCGGCGCGTGCGGCCTATGAGCTGTCGCTGATCAAGGACAATGAGTGGCTCAGGGGCGCGCTCGCGGTCTGGATGCACAGCGCCGGTGCCCTGGCCTCGGCGCCCCCGAAGATCCCTCCTTCCTGCGCGCTCGAGCTGTCGGGCAACGCCGTCGGCGCGGCGGAGGAATGGGCACGGCTCGGGTGCCCCTACGAGCGGGCCTTGGCCCTGGCCGGTGCCGGGACCGCCGCGGCGAGAGAAGAGGCAAAGCGCGTGTTCGAGCGGCTCGGCGCGAGGTACGCAGTCAGGATGTGATCAGGTGGAAACGGCCTCTACGGAGCCCTGTTCGCCGCCCGTCTTGTCCATTTTCGGCCGCCTTCCTACCCTACTCCGTATGGCGTTCACGCTGTACGTGTCGCTCGGCGACTCCATGAGCACCGACCACTACCCCACCTGCGACGTCCGGGGCCTCGATGCCCCGCCGGCGCGGCTCGACCCGCTCGGAGCCGCCACCCTGCTCCACTCCAACGACGATCGCCGCTGGCCCGAGTTCCGCGGCCGCGACCTCGAGCGACTCTCGCCACGCATGGAGTTCCGCGGCCTGGCGGAGGACGGCGCGATGATCGACGACGTCACGACCGAGGAGCTGGCCCGCCTGGGCCGCGACTCGAATGATCCGGAGATCCTCATCACGCTCACCGCCGGCGGCAACGACTTGCTCGACGCCCTGGCCTCGGGCCGGCCGCTCGAGCGTGAGCTTCGGCGGATCGAGCGGCGATACGCGGACCTGGTCGCGACGGTTCGCGAAGAGCTGCCGGCGGCCACCCTGGTGCTCACGACGGTCTACGACCCGACCGATGGCTCCGGTGTGCTTCCCGGCATGGATCGGCTGGGCCGGCTGCCGCTCGAATACCTCGACCGCTTCAACGAGCGGGTGCGCGACCTCGCCAACGACGGCGAGGGAACGCTGCTGGCCGACGTCCACGAGCACTTTCTCGGACATGGCACCACGGCGTCCGAGAAGGAGCGCTGGTACTGGAGTCGAAACCCGATCGAGCCCAACGCGCGGGGAGCCAGCGAGATTCGGCGCGTGTGGTATGAGACAGTGAGCGGTGAGCGGTGAGAAAGGAGTTTCCATGTTCATCGATCGAACGGCCGTCGCGTGTGCTTTGGGTCTGGTGCTGGTCGGCCGGGCGGAAACGCGGCCGGCCGGTTCGCGGGAGGGTGTCATGGCATTCGCGCTCACGTCGTCGGCCTTCGGCGCCAACGGTCAGATTCCGAAGGAGTACACCTGCGAGGGCGAGGACCACTCCCCGCCCCTCGCATGGAGCGGCGCGCCCGAAAAGACGAAGAGCTTCGCACTGATCGAGGACGACCCCGATGCGCCTGACCCGAAGGCACCGAAGCGGACCTGGGTGCACTGGGTGCTGTACGACATTCCGGCGTCCGCCGCGGCGCTGCCCAAGGCGGCGACCGACAAGAGTCTTCCGGCGGGCACACGCGAAGGGCTCAACGACTGGAAGAAGCCAGGCTACGGGGGTCCGTGCCCGCCGATCGGCCGGCACCGCTACTTCCACAAGCTCTACGCGCTCGACACGACGCTCGGCGACCTCAAGAATCCGGACAAGGCCGCCCTCGAACAGGCCATGAAGGGACACGTCCTGGCCCACGCGGAGCTGGTCGGCACCTACGAGAAGGGGACGTAGGCGCCGCTTCAGCCGAACAGCAGCCGCACCGTCCAGACGGCCGCGATCATCGCCGCGCCGTCGGCCAGCAGGCCGGCTGGCACGGCGTGGCGCGTCTTCCGAATGTTCACCGCCCCGAAGTACACCGCGATCACGTAGAAGGTGGTCTCCGTCGAGCCGAACATCACGGCCGCCATCTTCACCAGGATCGAGTCCTCACCGTACTGCTTGATCATGTCCACGACGATGCCCGCCGAGCCCGACCCGGTGAGGGGGCGGATGATCGCCATGGGCAGCACCTCGGGTGGAACCCCGATCAGACCGAGCACCGGCGCGAGCGCTCGGGCGAGAAAGTCCATCGCGCCGCTCGCGCGGAACATCGCGATCGCGAACAGAATCGCGACCAGGTAGGGAATGATGCGGACCGCCACCTGGAAGCCCTCCTTCGCCCCCTCGACGAAGGTCTCGTAGACCGGCACCCGCTTGTAGAGGCCCACCAGCGGGAACGCCACCAGGATGATCGGCACGATGAAGACCGACAGCAGGTCGATCGCGGCGCGGATCTCGTTCACCGTGGCCTCAGCGGTTGGGGTCGGAGGCGCGGTAGACCGGGAGCCGGCCCAGCAGCTTGACCGAGACGATCGCGACGACGAGGCCGAAGATGCCCGTGCCGATGATGGGCAGCACGAGCTGGTTGATCTGGAGGCCGAGCAGGGCGAGGAGCAGGACCGGCGGCACCAGCTGCACACCGGCGGTATTGATCGCCAGCAGCATCACCATCGCGTTGCTGGCGGTATCTGGCGAGCGGTTGAGCTTCTGCAGCTCCTCCATGGCCTTGATGCCGAACGGGGTCGCCGCGTTGCCCAGGCCGAACCAGTTGGCGGTGATGTTGAGCGCGATGAGTCCGAGTGCCGGGTGATCGGGCGGGATCTCGGGAAACAGCGGGCGCAGAATCGGGCGCACCAGCTTGACGAGCCCATAGATGATGCCGGCCTGCTCGCCGATCTTGAGCAGACCGAGGAAGAGCGAGAGGACGCCGATGAGACCCAGCGCGATATCGGCGGCGGTCTTTGCGAAATCCAGGGCGGCCCCGGCGATCGCGTTGAGCCGGACGAACCGTACCGACTCGAACACGACGCCCGCCGTCGACACCGCGGGCGAGCCGGTCGAATCCGGGGCTCCGGCCGGTGGCGCGAACTCGACCAACCTTCCCTGCAGCTCCTTGTCGCGCGAGCTCGATCCCTTGGCGATGGTCGCCAGCGGCTCCGGAAGCTTGGCATCCGCCGAGAAGCGGAGTTGAGTCCCTTCCCGGCTCCGCACCAGGTAGCCCTGATAGCTCCCGGCCGGAGCGCCGGCCGCCGCGGTCGTGCCGTAGAAGGTCGCGTAGCGAGTCGGATCGATCCGGATCTCGATCGGCACCTGCCTCGTCGTGTCGTAGCCGCTCGGAAACGCGAGCGCCACCGGCAACGCCTGTCCGTTGCGGAAGGTGTCGCGCGCGAGGTCGTTCGCGTCGTAGCCGAGCGCGAACAGGAAGCTGCTGACGATCAGCCCTGCCCAGATGTAGTTCAGCATTGTGGGCCTGGTAAAGGAGAGATGTCGGGGGATTCGCGAAGAAATATGGCAGGGACGGCCAGGAGCCGAGAAGAGAGACGCCTTCCCCCGCTTACCGCGGGCGCGCCGCCTGGAACTCCTTGGTCATGCTGTGCCGCGCCGAGCCGGGCAGGAACAACGCGGCCACGAAGGTGATCGCACTCGCGGCCGCGACGTACACCGCCGGCGCGAGCGGATGATTGGTCCGCGCCACCAGCCAGGCCGCCACCATCGGCGTACTGCCGCCGAGCAGGGCGAGCGCCAGGTTGTAGGCGATCGAGAGCACGCTGCACCGCACCCGCCACGGCGCCAGCTCGGCCATCGCCGCCGGGAGGACGCCCACCATGGCTCCCACCGCGAGCGCCAGCGCGCCCTGCCCGATCAGGATGCCGAGCGCGTGGCCCTTCGCCATGAGCGCCATGGCCGGATAGCACAGGAGCACGAGCGCCGCCGAGCAGACCACCATGATCGGCCGCCGGCCGAAGCGATCGCTCAGCCAGCCGGCCGTGGGCGTCGCGATCAGGGTCAGCGACATCGCCACGGTGTTGATGGTGAGCGCGGTCTTGGCCGGCACGGCGGCCACCTGCTCGAGCCACGTCGTGGAATAGACGAACGCCGTATAGAAGCCGACGCTCAGTCCGGCCACCAGCGCGACCAGGTGCGCCATCGTGCGCCAGTGCGCCCGGAACGCCTCGCCTAGCGGCGACTTGGCGGGGGCCTGGTGCGGCACCTGCTCGACATAGTGCCGTCGGATGACCAGCCCGCCGAGCGCGACGGCCAGCCCCGCGATGAACGGAATGCGCCAGCCGTAGGCCGTCACTGCCTCGGGCGGCAGCAGCGCGTTGATCAGCGCGCCCGCGGCCGACCCGAGCAGGATGCCCGCCGACGCGCCGATCGGTCCCCAGCTCCCCATGAGTCCGCGCCGGCCTGGCTCCGATCCCTCGACCAGGAACACCGCCGAGGCCATGTACTCGCCGCCGATGGCCACTCCCTGCAGCATGCGGAACACCACCAGCAGCGTCGGCGCGAGCACACCGATCCGCTCCGCGCTCGGCAGGAGACCGATCAGGAACGAGGGGAACGCCATCGCCAGCACCGACCAGATGAGCGCCTGCTTCCGGCCGAAGCGGTCGCCGATCCAGCCGAACACGGCCCCGCCGACCGGGCGCATGAGGAAGCCCGCGGCGAAGGTGCCGAACGCAGCCAGGAGGGAAGCGGTGGGATCGTGCGCGGGAAAGAAGTGCTCGCCGATCTGGCGGGCGAAGAACCCGAACAGCGCGAAGTCGTACCACTCGAGCATGTTGCCGACGACGCCCGCGATGACTCCGCGGCGGATGGCCTTCGGGGTACGGAATTCCTGAGTGATGACGCCGGGCGGGGTCAGCGGAATGGTCGCGGCCATGTCCTGCCCTTGCAGAGAGGTGCCGTCGGTGAGCAAACGGAGGTCCACGCGGGCGTCCCTCTTGTCGGGCGCCCTGGGACCGAGACTCGTATTGGTGTCGGATATGCGGCAACGGTAGGGCCTCGAGTGCGGGCCGTCAAGCGAACGTCCGCGACGTCGGTCAGATCCCCAGCCAGTAGCTCACCTTCACGGCAACCAGGTTGTCCGCCGGCGTGGCGCGCAGATCCCGCAGGTCGCGCCCGAAATCGAAGTCCCCCACGCCGTCGGCCTGGTCGCTCCGGTTCTGCTGCCAGACCAGGAAGATGGTCGAGCCCGGCCGGTACTCCCACCGTAGCACCAGGTTCGCCCGAAGCGAGCGGAGATTGAAGCTCTGGTCATCCACCGTGAATGGGACGGCGGGCCCGGGGCCGTCCGGGTCCACGGTGAAGCCGCCGCTGCCGTCGGGCGCGATGGTGCCCTGATCGCGGCCGTAGGTCGCGAATCGACGAGTCCTTGGCGCGAGCAGCTCCTTGTAGTCGCTGAACCCGTTCGCCGAGATCAGCGGCTGGGTATAGAGCTGGAGGCTCAGTGTCGGCGTGAAGGTCCAGTTGACGCGGGTCTCGAACGCCACCTGCCGCTGCCGGAGCTGGCCGTAGACATAGCGCGCGCCGAACGTGGCCGTCGCGGTCGGGTCGGTCTCGGTCTGCACGTAGTGGGCCTGGAGGTGCTGCAGCACGATCTGCGGCGTGAGCGCGATCTGGAGATTGCTGCCCGGATTGAGCGTGAGCGACGGCGAGAGCGTGAGGGAGTGCGCGCCCTCGGTGTCCCAGAACCAGTCGGCGCCCAATCCGAGCCTGTGCCGCCGCCTCGGATCGGAGTCGAGCTGCAGCACGACCTCACGCGCGCTGGGTGCATGGGCGATCGGCCCACCGCGGGTGAGGTGGTCGTCGCTCGTGGCCGGAAAGAAGTGGGTCATGAGCGTCGCCTGCCAGAAGTTCCGGAGGCGTGCGACCTGCATGAGCCCGAGGTCGAAGGTGATCCGGTTCCAGTCGTAGTCCCACTCGTGGGTGGTGAACACGTCCGCGCGGTAGTTCCGGAAGAGACGCCCGGGGCGATAGCTGGCCCAGCCGATGTCGGTCGCGACCGCCCGGCGGTTGGTGTAGGTCTCGAAGCCCACGTCGTTGGTCTCGTACCCGGGGCTCTTGTCCTGCAGCGTCACGCTGCCGAGCCACTGGCCGGAGAGCTTGGTCAGCGAGACCACGCCGTTGTAGCCGAACAGCGAGGTGCGTGTGGAGTCGAACCGGAAGTGCTCGGCGTCCGGCCGCTGGTAGTAGCGAACCGGCGAGCGCTGCGCCGCCGCGATTGCGCCGGTATCGCCCCGGATCAGGCTGCCGGTGAGAAAGCCGTCGAGCACCCAACCCTGGTTGCCCCAGTACCGATTGAAGTCGACCCCGCCGAGGTAGGCGGACGAGCGAAGCATGTTGGCGAGCGTCGGGTCGTCGAGCCGCCGGTCGACGGCGGTGAGCAGCACGCCCGCCGCCTTGTTGCCATCGGCCGACTCGCGGCGGACGCGCCCCACGAAATAGTTGGTGAACGGCTCGACCGGCGTCCGTCGCAGGTCGCCGAGGGTATCGACGAAGCTGCCGTCCTCCGCGCGAGTCACGGCGTCGAGCAGCGCGATCGACCAGCCGTGCGACGTCTTGCCTGTGAGCTTCACCGCGGCCGGGATCCGCACGGCGGCGGGCTCGTCGCTGAACGTGGGGGCCGGATCGTCGTCGCTCAGGGTCCGTTGCGGCGCCCGCCCGATCCGGCGCGAGTTGAACACGCCAGGATAGCCTGCCGTGTTGTACGCATTCACCTGGGCGAACGAGAACAGGCTGGCGCCCTCGAGAAAGAAGGGTCGCTTCTCGGAGAAGAAGGTCTCGTTGGCGGAGAGGTTGACGATCGCCGGGTCGACCTCGACCTGGCCGAAGTCCGGGTTGATCGTCGCATCGAGCGCGAGGTTTCCGCCCGCACCGAGACGGAGGTCGGCCCCCGCCGTGCTGAAATAGTCGCTCCCGTCGCGGAACGGGTCGCCCGTGCCCGGGTGGGTGTACTCGCCCCGGCCGGTGACGTAGGGCGACACCTCGAGGTGCCTCGGCGCCGGCAGGTCGGCGAGCCCGGTCAGGCGCGCGAACCGGCGCACGCTCGCGTGCTCGGTCTTGGGCACGTACGCGAGCACGTCCTCCTCGCCGCGGCGCTGAATGAAGCGGACGAACTGCACGCCCCACTCTCCCGCATTGTCGGCCCCCGCCGTGCCGCGGTTGAACCGGAGCTGGCTGAGCGGAATCCGGATCTCGGCCGACCAGCCGCCGGCGTCCTGCCGTACCGCGGCCTCCCACACGGGATCGGGGGAGTAGTCCACGGTGTCCGCCTGCAGGACGCCATCGCGGCGGACGCCGCGCGGGTTCACCTCGAACACGAAGGCGGTGAGCCGATCGTTCCGCGAGTCGAGCTCGACGGTGAAGCGGTCGCTCTCGCTCACCGCGTCACGCCGCGTCAGCAGCGCGCGAATGCGATTGGGCTCGCGATCGTACAGGCGGGCGCCGATGTAGAGCGCATCCGCACCGAGCAGGACGCGGATGTCGGTGCGCTCGGTCGGGGCGGCCCCCTCGTCGGGGTCACGCTGGACCAGTGGTGGCGCGAGCTGGGCGCTGGCCCAGGCCGGCTCGTCGAGCACGCCGTCCAGGTGGATAGTGCCGTCGAGCCGCACGGCAGCGAGGGTGGGAGGGGAGGCCGTGTTCGCGGTCGTGTTGCGAAACGGCGCCGGGACGCCAGAAGCGGATGCCCGCGGCGCCGACCGCGCATAAGGCGCGGCGGGGGTGACGACTGTGGGCGCCGCCGCAGAGGCGGAGTCAGCGCTTTGAGCGGCGACCGGACTTGACGCGGCCACCGCGACGGCGGCGAGCGCGACGGCTGTGGCAGAGAATCGGCACACCGGGAGAGCCTCCCGAGCGCGGGACAGGTGCGGCTGAAGCCTGTCCTAAGCCCTACGAGACGACTCCAAGCGGGTTCCACCGCGAGGCGCGGGTCAGGTCCGGCAGGCGACTCCCGGTTACCGTCTCACCGTCACCGGGGCGTTCAGTGTTGCGGTGAGGCGTGCACCGGCCCGGAGGCATCCAGCGCCTGCGCCGCTGGTCACCTGGACGTCCGACGAGCGCACCGAGATCGGCTGCTTCTGCCGGATGACGGACTCGAGGCGCACATCGGGTGTGCTGGAGCCGCTCTTCTTCAAGTACAGGACAGCGGTGGTCTTCGCCGCGAGCACCGTCGCGTCGCCGACGCGAACCGGGGCGATCAGACGTGCGGTGAACCGCTCCTCCTTGCCGTCGGCCGCGCAGGTGCGCGTGGGAACCGCAAGCTCAAGCTTGGTCCCGCTCGGAAGGCGCTGCGCCCGCGTGGTGGTGTCTCCGGCTGCGGCGGGTGCCGGCTTCGGCGCCGCGCCAGACGTAGCGGCGGGCCCGGTAGAAGGCGTGGCCGGCGCCGGCGAGGCCGGGCGCTGAGGCTTCGGCGCGGCGGCGCCCGGCGGCGCGGTCGACGACTCCTCGCCTTTCGCCGACGAGCCGTCCGCGTTCGAGCTCCCGCCACTCGCCACGGTCGACGGTGCCACCGGTGCGCTCGCGGCAGGTGCGGGCGCGGACGCCGCCTGCGGCGCGGGTTGCTCCCGCTTGAACAGTCCGAGCTGATTGATCCCGGCGACCAGCCCGCTCAGGGCCGCAATGAAGCCCGTCGCCGCGGTCAGGGTCCCGGGCACCGTCTTGTACCAGGGCTGTTTCGGCTCGTCCGCCATCCATCCTCCTGGGCGCGTCCCTTGGAAGTGGGGCGCTCGGGATGATCCTGCGGTGAGCGGCGCCACAACGCAATGTCCGCCCATGCTGCCGACCCGGAACGTCGAGTGAGCGGGAGCACACCGCGCGCACCCATAGGCCAGCCGGAGTCGATCCGGGCTCTCCGGCCGCCTGTGACGGCCGCCCCATGCTCGCCGGCTCTGCGTGCAGTACCCTGATGGACATGACCGGCCTGCGTCTCCTGCACCTGCTGCCGCCCGCGGCCGCGGCCGTCTTCTGGGGCTGCGGCGGCGATGACCTGACGCTCCCCTCGAGCGAGGGCCCGCGGCTCCAGATCGTCCAGGGCGACGAGCAGCAGGCTCCGGCCGGCTCGTCGCTCGCGGATCCGTTGATCGTCCGTTTGCTCGATCCCGCGGGAAAGCCCGTCGCGGACCGAGCCGTCGTGTGGGTGGTGCGGGCAGGAGACGGCATGGTCGACCCGCCGACCGGGATGACCGACGCCCAGGGGTTCGCGTCCACGGCATGGAGCCTCGGTCCGGAAGCAGGTCCCAACGCGGTGGATGCCGAGGTACCGAATGTAGGCAGCGTGACCTTCACCGCCATCGCGACGGACACATCCGGCGGCGAGCCGACGGCGATGCCGAGCGCGGACCGTTCGACCATCGGCGCGGACCCCACCTCGATCGCTGCCGGCTCGGGAGTGTCGACCATCACCGTGACCGTCCTGGACGGAAACGGAAATCCAGTCCAGGGCGCGACCGTTGCCCTCCAAGCGACCGGCGACGGCAATACGCTCACCCAGCCCTCCGCGGCGACCGGTGCCGACGGCAAGGCAACCGGGACGCTGCAGAGCTCCGTGCCGGGGAACAAGACGGTCTCCGCGCTGGTCAACGCCTCGGTGACCCTGACGCAAACCGTCGTGGTCACCGTCAGCTAGCAGCACGCCGGACGTGGACAGGCAGCGCATACATTCCACCATGTGCCTGATCCTCGTCGCGCTGGACTCGCATCCCGACTACGCGCTGGTGGTCGCCGCCAACCGCGACGAGTTCTACGATCGCCCGACCGCGGTGGCGTCGTTCTGGCCGGACCACCCCCGGATCCTGGGGGGCCGTGACCTCAAGGCCGGCGGCACCTGGCTGGGCATCGACCGTCGGGGACGATTCGCCGCGGTGACCAACTTCCGCCAGGGGACGCGCGAGAGTCCGGCCCCGCGGTCCCGCGGGCTCCTGGTCAGCGACTACCTCACGGGCGAAACCGTTTCGCGCGCCTACATCGCGCGGGTCGAGCACGACGCAGCGCTGTACAACGGCTTCAATCTGCTCGTGGGCGACGCACGAGCACTCCACTATTACTCGAATCGCGAAGGCCGCCCCCGCACACTGGGCCGCGGCATCTACGGACTCAGCAACCACCTGCTGGACACCGCCTGGCCCAAGGTGACGGCGAGCAAGACCGCGCTCAGCGCCGCGCTGGGCGGGAGTGGCGCCGAGCTGATGCCCAATCTGTTCGCGCTGCTGGCCGATCCACGACCGGCCGCCGACGAACATCTGCCCACCACCGGCATCGGTCTGGACTGGGAGCGCCTGCTGTCCGCCGCGTTCATCGCCACCGAGGACTATGGAACTCGTTCGTCCACGGTGGTGCTGGTGGGGCGGGATGAAAAGGTGATGTTCGCGGAGCGGACGTTCGGGCCGGGCGGCGAGGTTGCAGGGGAGATGAGGGTGGAAGTGTGATGGGCGGTCAGCCGAGCTCGCGCGGACGGGGTGTTGGGCGTCACACGTCCGTGCACGGCGCATCGCGTATGTTCGGGCCTCGCACGATGGACGGTCGTCCATCCGGGAGGACGTCATGGCGGAACAGCAGGCGGAGTCCGGAACCCGGCTCAGCGCGGTCGAGATTCATGACAATGTCCTCGAGCCGGGGCTCAAGGAGCTGGAGCGCCCTGCCGCGGCCCTCCTGTGGTCG
>JBQCGH010000094.1:0-23009 GCA_051955835.1 Gemmatimonadales bacterium | reverse complement strand
TAGTCCGAGAGCAGGACCAGGACGCCCGCCTCCAGCATGACGCGCTGCATGTCGGCATTGTCGATTTGCCCGCCGAGCCGAACGCGCTCCCCTACGTTTTCTTCCGCGAGGCACCGTCTGACCCGTTCGCGGTCAGGGCCGTTCCCATAGAGCACGGCCTCGGTCCCTCCCACCTCCCGGACGGCTCGGCAGAGCGCCCGGGTCACGCCGAGAATCTGCTTCTGCTCTTCGACCAGACGCCCGACATAGATCAGCCGCAGAGGGTCCGAGGATATGCTCGCGGCGTGCGGAGGGATGGGAACGCCGTATGGAATCAGGTGCACGGCCGTGGGCGTGTGGGCGGCCGTCGCCGACCGGTGCAGGA
The DNA here is from genome assembly GCA_051955835.1 of Gemmatimonadales bacterium. GTDB lineage: Bacteria > Gemmatimonadota > Gemmatimonadetes > Gemmatimonadales > GWC2-71-9 > CAVVWJ01. The sequence continues at coordinate 22,645 of JBQCGH010000094.1, read as the reverse complement.
ACTCCGAGACGCACACCAGGTCTGTCAGGCAAGTGGCGGACGGCCCGACGACGAAGTCCGCGAAGACCTTGTCGTAGAAGGCATCGTCCGAATGGAGAATGCCGATGGCGGGAATGCCCGCGCGGCTGACCCACCGGGTAGCCAGATAGCCCACGCCGGATAGATTGATCACGAACACCGAGGGAGGCGAGTCCGCGAGCTCCTGCAGGAGCCATCGGACCTGCGCGAACGACGTCGCGCTGCTCGGAAAGGCCTTGCACCGCACACCCATCTCGGTCAACGCACGGTAGCACGGGCACGCCTCGGGTGGACCTCGTTCGATCACGAAGAGCACGTCCACCTGCCAGCCGGCCTGTTGCAGGAACGGCACCACCCGTCGGAGCCACGAATTCGGGCCGCCGACAAAGTCGGGGGCGTCGAAGGTCGTGAAAGACACTCTCATCGACAATCCCTTGCTGGGCGAGCCGCTAGGTCCCGAGGCTCGGCTCGTGCTGTGCTGCGCGCGGATCGTGATCGGGCCGGACCTGGCGAGCGAGATCAGGAGCCTGGCCCAGCGGACGCTCGACTGGGAGTTCGTATGCGCGGCGGCCGACAAGCACCGCGTGACCCAACTGCTGTTCCGGAATCTGTCCGCGATCTGTCCCGCATCGATTCCACCCGCGATCGCGACGCGCCTGCGCCACCAGTTTCACGACAACGCAGGATCCAACCTCAGGCTGGCCCAAGCGCTCGCCGACCTGGTTCGGACGTTCCGGGCGGAAGACATCCCGGCTATGGCTTTCAAGGGGAGCGTCCTCGCCAGCTCCGCCTATGGGAAGCTGGCGTTGCGCCAGTACTATGATGTGGACCTCTTCATACGACAGCAAGATCTCGAGCGGAGCCATCGGGCGCTCGTCGGCCGGGGCTACCGGCGCGATGAGCTGTTCGATCAGGAGGCAAGATACTTGCTGCCGGGGGGCCAGGGAGAGCTCGACCTGCACTGGGGCTTCGCCCCCCGCTACTTCCACCTGGCCGTCTCGGCCGATGACCTGTTCGCCCGTGCCCGGCCGGTGACGGTGCTGGGCCAGCCGGTCTCGACCTTCTCCCCCGAGGATCTGCTCGAGATCCTCTGCCTGCAGGTGATCAAGGACTCCTGGGAGCGGCTTCAGCGGCTGGAGCACCTGTCCAAGGTCTGCGATATCGCCGAACACCTGAGGACGAACCCGGGGCTGGACTGGTTTCGGGTGTTCCAGAGCGCGGGCGAGAAGGGAGTGCAACGGATCGTCCATTGCGCACTCCTGCTCGCGAGTGAATTGTTGGGAGCGGGTCTCCCGCCCGACGTCGTGCGAAGAATCGAAGCCGATGCAGGTGCAAGAACTTGCGCCCGACGGATGTGCCGCTCGCTGTTCACCGAGAGCGACAGCCTGGCGCCGTTGCACAATCCGTATTTGGCCGTAGGTCTCCGGATAAGGCAGCTGGCCTTCTACCTGGGCATCAGGGAGCGACACCGCGACCGGGTGAGACATCTGGGCGAGGTGGTCAAAGTGTCGGTGTTCTCAAAGGATAGGAGATATGGCGTCGACCGATAGCTTCGAGCCCGCGGGAGCGGACATCGTTTCGGAGGAGATCGATGGCGAGGTGATCATCGTGAACCTGCGCAACGGCAACTACTACAGCCTCTCCCAGAGCGCTGCCGTCGTGTGGACCGGCATCCAGGCGCACGCCACGCTGGACGGGCTGCAGCGGCAACTGCAGCACCGCTATACGGGCGAGATGGGCTCCATGGGCCGGGACCTCGAGGAGCTGATTCGGGCGCTGGAGACGGAACAGCTGATCACCCGCCGCTCGGCGCCCGAAGCGGCGCCCGGGGAAGGGCCCGGGGCCAACGGAGCCGCTGCCGCAGACAAGGAGAGCTACCGACCGCCGCTCTTCGAGCGCTTTACCGACATGGGCGACCTGCTCCTGCTCGACCCGGTACACGAGGCGGAGGATGAGCGGGGCTGGCCCCATGCCAAGGGCGATGCCTAGCCGCACACCATGACGTCCGCCGCGCCTGAGATCAGCGTCGTCATTCCCGTACACAACGGCGAGCGGTACCTCGCCGAGAGCATCGAGAGCGTCCTGGCGCAGGCCCACCCCGCGCTCGAGCTCCTCGTCATCGACAACGGCTCGACCGATGGCACCGGTGGGGTGGCACGGAGGTATCCGTCCGTCCTCTACACCTACCTGCCCGAGAAGGGGCTCTGCAAGGCGCTCAACCACGGTATCGAGCGTTGCCGGGGAGCGTTTCTGGCCTTTCTCGATGCCGACGACCTCTGGCCGACTGGCCGACTGGCCGCGCAGCTCGAAGCGTTTGCCCGGGACCCAGCGCTCGAGCTGGTGCTCGGGTACGTGGAGCAATTCATCTCGCCCGAGCTGGATGATGCGGTCAAGGCCACGCTCAGCATCAGGGACCGCCGCCTGCCCGGGTGTCACCGCGGCTGCATGCTGATGCGTAGCGAGAGTTTTCGGCGGGTCGGCATGTTCGACGCATCCATCGACTACGGTGAGTTCCTCGACTGGTACATGCGGGCGGAGGAGCATGGAATCCGGGAGATCATGCTCCCCGATGTGGTGACTCGCCGGCGCATTCACGGAGCGAACCTGGGGTACAGCGACCGCAACCTCCGCGTGGCGTATGCCCGCGTGCTGAAGCGTGGCCTGGACCGCCGGCGGCGCGCCAGCCAGGAGCGCGCGAGCGACGCATGAAGGCCGCCGACCTGTCGAGTGCAGACGGCTGGCTCCTGAGCGCCGCCACGCAACCGGCGCCTGCCGCGCGGGTCGCCTGGGAGCGCTGGCGAGCGAGCTGCACGCTCGAGACGGCGGAAGAGCCGTCGCAGGCGCTCTTTCCCATGGTCTATGCCAACCTGGGCGGCGAGCTGGATGGGCCCGACGCCACCCGGCTCAAGGGGGTATACCGGCGCACCTGGTATGGGAACCAACTCGCCCTCGCTCGGGTGCAGCCGCTGCTCGATCGCCTCGCGGCCCTCGAGATCACCGCGGTTCTGCTCAACGACGCCGCCATGGTCGCGGGACAGCACCCCGACACGGGCTACCGCACGATCCGCTGCATCGACGTGCTGGTGCGGGACGCGGACTGGAACGCCAGTCTGGCGTCCGCCGCCGAGGAAGGCTGGCGGGTCGAGCCCGCGAAGTCCTTCGTGTCACCCGGCGCACTCTCCATCGTGACCTTCGCGGGCCCGGAGGACTTCAGCCTGCGAGTGTGGGCCAACCTGTTTGCGGCGGAGCCGCGCCAGGACACCGAAGACCGCATTTGGCGGGAGGTGCGCGCCGTCCAGGTCAACGGCCGCTCGCTGCCCGCGCTGGGTCCGGTCGAGCAGCTCCTGTGCTTGAGCGCGGACGTCGCCCGGATGAGCGCGCCGCCGCTCTATCTCTACGCCGACGCCGGTCGGCTCGCGCGCTCGCTCAGGACCACGGCCGACTGGAGCCGCCTGGTGTGGCAAGCCCAGCGCTACGAGCACGTGCTGCCGTTGCGCACCATGCTGCTGGCGCTGCAGACCCGGCTTGGCCTCGAGCTCCCGTCATGGGTGCTGCCGGCCTTGCGCAAGATGGCCATCTCCCACGGCGAGCTGCTCCAGTATGCCCGCGCCTGCGAGAGCTTTCCCTTGCGGCTCAAGTCCGCCTGCCTGCGCTGGCTCCTGCCCTTCAGGTCGAAAGCCGCCCGTGCTCGATGAGCGTGTCCTGACCGCGTCCGGCCCTGTGACCGCACGGCCGGCGGAGCCGCCTGTCGCGCCGTCCGCCTGGCGGCTGGCGCACGAGACGCCCCATGCGTGGAAGAGCGTGCGCTACGTGCGCGACCTCTTCCTCCACCTGGTGTCGCTGGAGCTCCGCCTGCTGCACAAACGGTCCCGGCTCGGTGTGGCCTGGACGTTGGCGAATCCCGTCGTCCAGCTGCTCATCTTCACGGTGGTCCTCGGTCGGGTGTTGGTCGTGGGCGTGCAGCATTATCCGCTGTTTCTGTGCTGCGGACTCTTGTGCTGGAACGCGTTCAGCGAATCGCTGACCATGGCGGCCGGCTCGATCGCCAATGCGCCCAACGTGCTGTATCAGCCGGGATTTCGACCCGTCATGATGCCGGTCGTGGTCGTGGCCACCGGCATCATCCACTTCGTCCTCTCGCTGTCGATCCTGGGCGTGCTGCTGGCCTGGTACCGGGTGCCGCTGGGCTGGCCCGTGCTCGCGCTGCCGCTGGTGCTGATCGTGCAGAGTCTGCTGACGCTCGCGCTGGCGATGCCGCTGGCGGCACTGATGGTGAGCTTCGACGACACCCGCCATCTCCTGTCGGTGGCGCTCCGGTTCCTGTTCTTCCTCACGCCGATCGTCTACGCCACCGACAATTTTCCGCGCGCCCTGCATCTCATCTTCGCGGCCAATCCGCTGACCCATCTCGTCCGCGCCTACCGCGCGATCTTCCTCGACGGCGTCTGGCCGGACTGGGTCGCGCTCGGCGTCGTCGCGGTGGCGTCGCTGGTTGCCCTGTTCCTCGGCTACCGCTTCTTCGAGTCGTGGCGCTTCCGGTTCATCGAGGAGATCGAGTGACGCCGCTGGTGCGGGTCGTTGGCCTGGGGAAGCGCTTTCGGCGCTACTCGGCGTCCCGGCCCAAGTCCCTTGTCGAGACCGCGCTGCGCGGCATGCGGCGCCCGGCACCCGCCGGCTGGTTCTGGGTGTTCCGGGAAGTCGGCTTCGAGGTGCAGGCGGGCGAGATGATCGGCATCGTCGGCCGGAACGGCGCGGGCAAGTCCACGCTCCTGTCGTTGATGGCGGGCCTGTTGCGGGCCGACGAGGGTGCCATCAGCCTCCGCGGGCGAGTGAGCGCGCTCCTGGACCTGGGCCGGAGCCTGCACCACCGCCTGACCGGCCGGGAGAACATCAGGACGTCGGCGCTGCTCAGCGGGCTCACGAGCAGGCAGGTGGCGGCGCGCGCCGACGAGATCGGCGCCTTCGCCGGAATCGAACAGTTCCTCGACGCCCCGGTCAGGACCTACAGCAGCGGCATGAAGGCGCGGCTCACGTTCGCCGTCGCCATCCACACCGATCCCGACATCCTGCTCATCGACGAGTTCCTGTTCGTCGGCGACCAGTTCTTTCAGCAGCGCTGCATCGAGCGCATCCACGCCCTGATGCGGCAGGGGACCGCCGTGCTGCTGTCCTCGCACATCGCCTCGACGATCGCCGAACATTGCCACCGCGCGCTGTGGCTGGACGGCGCCGGGCTGCGGGCATTGGGCCCACCCAACGACGTGCTGGCAGCCTACCAGTCCAGCGCGGACGCGACTGGTGTGCCGGTCCCGCCCGCCCGCTCGCCCGCTCGCCCGACCGCCTGACCCGATGCCCTCGCACGAGGCCGCCGATCAGGTGGCGTTCTTCGATGCCATGTGGGAGGGCGCTCGTCGGGCCGAGCAGCAGGCGGGCTTCCGCGACCACGACTACGCCGTCGCCGGCCATGCCGTGCGGCTCCGCATCGCGGGCACCGGCTTCGCGGAGAAGCTGCCCGGCGCCCTCGCGCACCTTGCGCGGCCGGCCGGGGACGGGCCGGCTCTCACCGTTCACGCGTGGGACGACGCCTCGACCGGAACCTGCCTGCCGCGACTGGTGGCCCGCTACCTGTTCTTCGTCCAGATGCACTGTTTCGATTATCTCGGCCCTCGCAACCAGATGCTCGATTTCCACGGCCCGCGGCTCCGCGCGGTCATGCACCTGGACCCCGTCATCGTCAGCCTGTTCGATCCGGTGCGGTCCGTCGCCCTCTATTGGACCCAGGACGTGGCGCGCATTCCTATCTGGGACTGGGGGACGCCCCTCAGAATCATCCTGAACGAGTGGGCCAAGCTGCATGGGCTCTTTCTGGCCCACTCCGGCGCAGTCGGCCTGGCGAAGGGGGGCGTCATCTTCGCCGGCAAGAGCGGATCCGGGAAGTCCACGTCGGCGCTGGCCTGCCTGGGGCACGGGGCCCTCCTCTACGCGGGCGACGACTACTCCCTCCTCGACATGGCCGACGAGCCGCATGTGCACAGTCTCTACAGCTCCGCCAAGCTCAAGGGCGTGTCCGACTTCGAGCGGTTCTCGCACCTGCTGCCGCTGGTCGTCAACCGGGATCACCTCGAGCGCCAGAAAGCCCTGGTCCTGCTGCACGACGCGTTCGGCGAGAAGGTCGCCTCGGGGTTCCCGCTCCGCGCCATCCTGGTGCCTCGGATCAGTGGCAAGCCCGACACCACCATCGAGCCGTCTACGTCCATCGCCGCGCTCCGCGCGCTGGCGCCGAGCACGCTGCTCCAGCTCCCGGGCGACGGGCAGGACACCATGGCGCGGCTCTCCGCCGTGGTGCGCAAGGTGCCGGCGTACACGTTGCACGCCGGGACCCGCATGCAGGGCATCGCGAAAAGCGTGGAAGCGTTGCTGACGGAGCTGTGCGGCGGCGCGTAGGCGTTGGCGGAACCTCACTCGACCCCACTCGCCCACTCGAGGTGATGATGACGCGGGCCTGCCGCGGCGCGCTCTGGGTCGTGCTCGCGGCCGCGGCCGGCGCCTGCGCGCCCGATCCTCAGCGGTCGAGTGTCGCGCACGCGGACGGGGCAGCAGCGTACGTGGTGGACACGCTGGCGACGGGTCTCCGCAACCCGTGGTCGCTTGCCTTTCTGCCGGACGGCGGCATGCTCGTCACCGAGAAGTTCGGCGGGCTGCGGGCCTACCCGAAAGGCGGCGGCACCGGTCGGACGATCGAAGGAACGCCGGCGGCCTATCGCTCCCGGGACAGCGGGCTCCTCGAGATTGTCACTGACCCGGGGTTCGCCACTGACTCGGTCGTCTATCTCTCGTTCGTCGAAGGCGACTCCGCCGCCAACCGCACGGCGCTCTTCCGCGCCCGGCTCGACGGCGACCGGCTTCGAGACGGCCGGGTCATCTTCCGCGCGACGCCCGACAAGCCAGGCCCCTTGCACCCGGGCGGCCGCATCGCGTTCCTGCCCGACCGCACCCTGCTGCTCACGATCGGCGAAGGCTTCGATCGGCGCGACGACGCCCAGAACCTCGGGAGCGACCTCGGCAAGATCGTGCGCCTCGACCGGGACGGTCGCCCCGCGCAGGGGAATCCGCTCGCCCGTTCGGCCGGCGCGCGTCCGGAGATCTACACCTACGGCCACCGGAACCCGCAGGGCCTCCTGATCGACCCCCGCGACGGCGCCATCTGGGAGCATGAGCACGGCCCGCGGGGCGGTGACGAGCTCAATCGTATCGAGCCCGGAAGCAACTACGGGTGGCCGCTCACCAGTTTCGGCGTCGCTGATTCGGGCGAACCGATTTTGCCGAAGCGGGCGGTGCCGAAGCGAACGGCGGCGGACCTCGTGCCGCCGGTGCTGGTGTGGTCGCCGTCCATCGCGCCCTCAGGCTTCAGCCTGTACCTCGGCAGCGCCTTTCCGGAGTGGAGCGGCGACTTCTTCATCGGCGCGCTCGCCGGGCGCAGTCTCCGGCGTGTGCGGATCCGGGACGGCAAAGTCATGGGGCAGCAGACGATGCTGCGCGAGCTCGACGCGCGCATCCGGGACGTGCGGACGGGACCGGACGGGTTCCTCTACCTGCTGGTGGACGCTGCGAACGGGTTGGTGCTGCGGCTGAGACCGCGGTAGTTTGCGCGCCCCGCTCGCTCACCGCCGAGTCTCGACGGCGGCACGCATCGGCGCTCGAAATGCCGCGCGAGCGTTGCGATAGTCGCGCACCAGCTCCAGGCTCGGACCCAGAATGATCACGGCGATGCCCAGCGTCGCCACGAACAGCCCCGGCCCAGGGCGCGGCACCAGCATCGCACTCACCCCGCTTCTCAGCGTCACAGCCAGTCCTGCCAGCAGCCAGAGATCGAAGCCGAGCAGCACGAGGCCGAACAGCAGCGTCGCGGGAAGCAGCCAGCGCGGCCGCCGGCCTCGCGTGGCGAGGCCCACCACGAACGCGAGGGCCCCGCCCGCGAACAGCAGTCGTCCGTAGGCTCCGATGAGGCCGCCGTATCGCTGCAGGCCGGCGTAGAGGGTGAGCCACGGCAGTGCCGCGCCGAGCATCACCAGCCCGCCGCCGGCCAGCGTGGCGGCCTCCAGGCGGTCAAAGCGGGCGGACACTGAAGAACAGATACGTGTTCGTCCGAATATCGGGCGTGATGTGCACGGCGCCGGGATCGGCCGCCTGCAGCGCACGCACGGTCGGGAGGCTCTTGCCCGCCACGATCATATTCCATGTCGCGAGATCCTTCACGCCGATCACCTCCAGCTCCCACCAGTTGCCCCGCCGCACCTCGATGATGTGACTATGCGCCGGAAGCGGTGCGTTGGCGGTCGACGCGCCGAACAGCCGCGAGAGGTCGACCGTGGACGGATGGTTGATGCAGTGGCCGACCACCGGGCAATGCAGCGTCGAGGCGTCCGGCCGGAAGCCGAGTGGGGTCATGACGTAGAGGACGGGGATCTGTCCGGGCCGCGGGTCCACGGTGCCGTCGGAGCCGACCTCGCAGCCCGTGGTCGAGCCGACCGGCAGGGCGTCTTCGACCGGCGTGCGGCAGAAGAACGGCTTGTGATACGAGAAGTTGACGGTCTGGCCGGCGAGCCAGCCGAGGGTGAAGCCACGCTCGGCTCCATCGACGGCGCTGTTGGACCGGGCCGTCACGGCCTCGGTTGTAGGGGAGGACTGCGTCGGCATGGTGTCAGAGTCGGAGCATGCGGCCACTGCCGTGGCGAGCGTCGCTCCGATCAGGAGGCGTGGGATTCGCATGGGGGCACCTGCGCGGAAGGGAACCCGGCGGAACGCCGGGATCGGGGTGGAAAGGGGTCCTTCGGACATGCTGCACGCATCGCATCACTCGTACAACTCAGTTCATTTCATGCAATTGGGCCCATCGCCCAAGAATGTGCAGAAAGATCTTTAGGATCTCTGGCAGGGAGCGGTGAGGAGCATCACCTCTGCCGACCGAAGTCGAGGGGCAGAATGGCTTCACTCACTTTCGTCTGATCTGTTTCCCTCCCTCGGTGTGCGTGCCGGCCAACGATTACCGGATCGAAGTCAGATCGCCCGCCGGATAGTTGGTCGCTCGCCGGGTTCGAATATTCCCTCCGCAAGTCGCCCAACTGCTTTCTCGCGACTCACCACACCGGAGGGAACACCATGTTTCGACTGTCACGCGGCGTCGTCAGCGCCGGAATCGTTGCTCTGACGTTGGCGGCCGCCGCGTGCGGCTACGACCACGGCTCGGGTCCGACCGGGCCCGGGTACGGCAATACCTCTCACACCACCTCGGCCGCGCCGAGCACGCCGGGCATGCCCGCACCGTACGGCGCGGAAGTGGGGCGCTCCGACTTCCAGGTCTTCACCGCGACCGGCGACATCGCGCCGACCGTCGCCCAGTTCCGTACGGCGCTCGGCGATCCCTTGAACGGCGGTACCCCGGGGCCGCTGACGGGCGGCCGCCGTGAGATCAAGTGGGACGCGGTCCCCGCGGCGCAGACGAACGTCAACACCTTTCCGGGCGACTTCTTCAACACGACGGTGAAGGCGGGTGCAATCCTCACCACCGACGGCACCGGTTTCCGCAACAGCGACAACGATTTCTCGGACATCAACCCGCTGTATGCCACCAACTTCAACGCCTTCAGTGTTCCCAAGACCTTCATGCCCATCGGCAGCGCGTCGCTGACCGTGAGCTTCCGGGTACCCGGTTCCGACACGCCGGCCTCGACGCGGGGGTTCGGCCTCGTGTTTTCCGATGTCGAGCGGGAAGGCGCGGCGTCCATCAAGCTGTTCGATGCGCAGGATCGAAGCCTGGGCCAGTACCACGCCCCGGTTCGAACCGACGCGCTCGGGTTTTCGTTCGTCGGCGTGGTGTTCGAATCGCCGTTGGTGGCGCGGGTCGTGATCACGTCCGGCCAGGCGGCGCTCGGCCCGGACGTGCAGGACCTGAGCGATGGTGGCAATCGAGACCTGGTCGTGATGGACGACTACCTGTACGCGGAGCCACAACCGTTGCCCTGAGCTGGGTAGCGTGGGTGTCCGCCGAGCGAGTCGGCCGCACCACGACTCGCTGAACGTGGTGAAGGGGGCATGATCGCAATCATGCCCCCTTCGCATTGCTTAGCGTTACTCGCGCGTAGCGCGCAGGCGGTTCACCGCGCGGTGGGTGGACGGCTCCTCTCTACGCCACCCCACCCCTGCGCACTACCGATGGATCACTGATTCCCGTTGATGCAGCCCGGCTGTCCGCTCCGGTTGTCGTACCCCGTGCCGGCGTCATAGCGGGCGTTCGACCAGTTGCCCTGCACGCGCCACGTGGTGCGATTCGCCAGCGTCACGTTCGACGGGAAGACCCACGCGCACTTGTCCGCGTTCTCGGCCCCCGAGTTGTCGTACCAGGCGTTGCCCCGCGGGTCCGTGATGCCTTCCGAGAGCTCGTGCGCGGTCACGTTCGCCAGCGCCGCCAGGCCCTGCGAATGGCCGAGCGAAGTCCCACCGGGGTCGCAGCCCGCGATGCCGTCGATGTTCGGCATGTACGCCACCTGCACGGGCGCGCCGTTGCTGCAATTGCCCCAGCTGTGCCAGGCGCAGTAGTTCACGTGGCCAGCGCCGGTGGAGGTATAGATGAAGTAGACCGCGCTCGCGTCGGGATTGTTACCGGTGGCGTTGCACGCTTCGGTCACGGCCTGCGACACCGTGAGGGCCTTCGATGGCGGCTGGCTGGCGTCGATGGTCTTGCCGAGGTAGGTCATCGCCGTCGTGACCTTACCATTGGTGCCCGAGTACTCGGTGTTGGTCCCGGCGAAGTTACTCCCGCCGAAACCCTGGAAGAAGGTCTCGAGGCCCGAGATCTTGTCGCCGGGGCTCGTGTTCCAGGTCGAGCCCCAGAAAATCGCGAAGGCCTTCGACGCGGTCAGAACCGGCCCGTCGTGGAAGACGAGGTCGGGCGATCCGCCGCGGGGCCGCGCGAATCCGCGCTGCAGGAAGACGTGCGGCTCGGGCTTTCCGTGCATCCCGTTGTCACCGGTCTCGAACGAGGGACTGGCCGACGGGGCGGTTGGCGCCTGATTGTTGTCGGAGCAGGCCGCCGCGAGAATGGCGGCGGCGGCGATCAGATACCGCGTCTTCATGCGTTCCTCCATAGGGTGGTCGTCCTGCGTCCTGCGAAACACGGCTGACCGGCGGCTCGCCCGCTAGGCTGACCCGCTATCGCTGGCTCGCCTGCGCGAGCTGCCGGTTGATGATCTCCTCGAAATCGCCAATCGGGTGCGCCCCCATGAGCGCCACCCCGTTGATCAGGAACCCCGGCGTCCCTGTAAAGCCGAACCGCCGGCCCTCGTCGAGGTCGGCGTCGACCACGGCGCGAATGGCCGGGCTCTTCGCGTCGGCCGCGGCGCGGGCCGGACCCGCGCCGGCGGCCCGCGCGGCCGCCGTCAGATAGGTCGCACCCTCGGACGTCAGCCGTTCCTGGTGCTCGAACACGTCGTCGTAGAATCGGTAAGCCGCCATCGGGCTCTGCCGCGCCACCGCCTCGTACATGAGCGCCGCGGGCATGGCCATGGGATGCATCTGGAGCGGCGTCTGCTTGACCACGAGACGGAGGGTGTCCCCGTACTCGCGCATGAGCTGCACCAGCACCTCGCGCTCCGCCCGGCAGTACGGGCACTGGAAGTCCGAGTACTCCACGATCGTGATCGGAGCCGACGGGTTGCCGAGCACCGCGCGCCGGGTGATGACCGGCACGTGCGGGTGGGCGAAGGCGGAGTCGAGCCGCCGGCGCTCGGCCTCGGGAGACTCGGCCGCGGCGGTCGTTTTGGCCGCGGCCTTCCGCAGTGCGGAGATGAACGCTTCGGGATGGGCCTCGATCGCCGCCAGCACGATCTCGGGGTGCTGCACGACCGCTGCCCGCAGCTGCTCGGGAGACGGCGAGCAGGCGCCAAGCCCGATGCCGGCGAGCGCAACCAGCGGACAAAGATGTCGGATGCCGAAGCTCCGGGACATGCGGTGTTGAGGATACTGCCGAGCGTACTGCGGAAAGGCGGAAGGAAGGTAAGCAATCGGTACAGCGTGCGGCCAGTGGTCGAAGCTGCACTTGCGCGCGCGAGTGCAGACTCTGGCATTCGGCTCGCTCGGCGGGCCAGTTTCGGTACGCTTGCGGACCGACGGCTCAGTGCATCGTCTTGCTCTTGAGGCCGTCCAGCCAGTGCAGCGCCACGATCAGCTCGCTCTGCTGCGACGACTCTCCCTCGCGCAGCATGAGAAAACGCTTGTCATCCGCCGTTACCTGGTACGACGGAATCGGCCCCAGCTGGACGAAGGGGGCCAGCGAGAACAGCGTCCGCTGCTCGCCCACCGCGAAGGTCGCGCCCGGCCGGACATCGGCCGCCACCAGCTCGTTCTTGCCGTTGATGTAGTACAGCTCCCGGCCGCTTCTGCTCCAGACCGGTTGAACGCCACCGGCGGTCGAGACCTGCCACTTGGCCGTGCTGGTGGCCGGGAACGGCCGCACGTAGATCTCCATCGCGCCGGACTCGTCCGAGCCATAGGCTAGCCACCGTTGGTCCGGCGAAAGCGCCGGGTACAGGCTGTTCCCGCCGGAAGTCACCAGCGGCGTCGCGGTCGTGTCGCCGCGCCGGAGGCCGAAGATCCCCACCGTGCCCGTGCTCTGGGCGCTTCGGAAGATCAGCCAGGATCGGTCGCGCGAGGGCACGAGCTGGCCCGCATCCATGCTGCCGCGGTAGAGCAGCGTCGCGCTCCCGGTCCCGTCCGCCCGATGCTCGTAGATCGGGCCGACGCCCGAGCCCGTTCGGTCCGAGACGTAGAGCAGCGATCGCCCGTCCGGTGCCCAGACGGGGCGAGTGCTGCCGGTGTCGCCGAAGGTGATGCGGGAGAACGGGCCGGTCGGCAGCGACTTCACCCAGACATCGCGCTTGCCGTTCCGCGAGAGCGACACCGCGAGCGTCTTTTCGTCAGGAGACAGGGCCATGGCGTCGATGGTGCCCTGGGGATCCCAGCTCGAGTCGATCAGCGATGCCGTGCCTTCGCGACTCACCCACACCGCGCGCCGGGACCCGACGGTAGTGCCGGTGGTGTATGCCAGCGTGCCGCCGGGCGAGATGGCCAGGTCGATGCTGAATGCCCCGTTCCGGACGCCGATGCCCTCGAGCAGTGCGATCGGCGGCCCGGTGAGCTCGAGCCTGGCCGCATTGAACGGAATGGCGATGAGCTTTCCGTCCGAGGTCACCACCAACAGGTGGCCGGTCGGCGAATATCGAGCGAAGACGCCGCGGGTCAGCACCTTGGGCGTGCCGTTCGGAACCTTCATCGCCGCGATCTGAAAATCGTCCTGGCCCTTGCCTCCGTAGCGCAGCCGATAGAGCAACCCGCCGTTCGGCAGGACGTTGAGGAACTCGGCGCCGATCTCCTGGCGCTCCTTCGAGACCGAGTAGACCGCCTCGACCGGGCCCCCGGTGGGCCGGATCCGGAGGATGCCGGGACCGCCCTCGACGTAGATCCAGCCGTCGCTGCTCCAGTCGGCGCTGGTGGTGTTGGCGGTGTCCATCAGGGTCACCGTCGGCGTGCCGTCGAGCGAGGCGATCCGGAGCGAGGAGCCGTTCTTGATGAATCCCACCTGGCGGCCGTCGGGGGAGAAGAACGGGCTGTACCCGCCCTCGGTCCCCGCGATGGGCGTGGAGGTCAGCTGGTCGAGCCGCCGCATCCAGAGCTGGCCGGTGCTCTGGCTGGGACCGGCGAACACCAGCTCCCGCCCGTCGGGCGAAAGCGCGATCCGGTCGCCGCCGCTCGCGGGCGGTGCGGCCAGCTCCTCGCTCTTCCGGAGCGCGAGGCTGAACTGGGTGAGCGGCTCGCGGGGCAGGGGGCGCAGCCATCCCCAGAGGGCCGCGGCCGCGGCGACCCCGGCCACCGCAAGCGCCGCGACGAGGCTCGGGTTCCGACGCGCCGCCGGTTTCTTCGCCGGTGTCTCCGCCGCGGGCACCACGGCCGTCGTCGCGTAGCTCTTGTTCCTGAGCGCCGCCGCGAAATCCGCCGCGGAGGCGAATCGGTCTGCCGGCAGCTTCTCGAGCGCGGTGAGCACCGCCGCCTCGACGTGCGCCGGAATGGTGTGCCGTTGCGCATGGAGCGGCCGCGGCGCCTCGGTCACCACCCGCGCGACCACGGCCTGCGCGGTGGCCCCGGTGAAGGGCGGCTCACCGGTGAGCATCTCATACAGGACGCAGCCGAGCGCGTACACATCCGAGCGCGCGGTGATCTCGCGCTCGCCCATCGCCTGCTCGGGCGACATGTAATGGGGCGTGCCGAGTGACATCCCGGTCTCGGTCATGCGCGCGCCGCCAGCCTTGCTCGCGGCGAGCGCGATGCCGAAGTCGGCCACCAGCGCCGAGCCATCGTGGAGCAGAATGTTCTCGGGCTTGATGTCGCGATGGACCACGCCGTGCCGGTGCGCGTAGTCCAGCGCTCCCGCCACCTCCTCCGCGATCCGGACCGCCTCGGGCACCGCGAGCTGCTTCTCCCGCGTGAGCCGGTCGCGGAGCGTCTCCCCCTCGACGAACGGCATCACGTAGAAGAGATAGCTGTCGGCTTCTCCCGAATCGAACAGCGGCAGGATGTGCGGATGCTGGAGGTTGGCCGTGAGCTGGATCTCGGCCAGGAACCGCTCCGCCCCGATGACGGCGGCAAGCTCGGGCCGGAGCACCTTGAGGGCCACCCGCCGTGCATGACGGATGTCCTGGGCCAGATACACGGTCGCCATCCCGCCTGCGCCGACCTCGCGCTCGAGGCGATAGCGGTCCGCCAGGGCGGACTGGAGCCTGCTCAACAATTCGGGCATGGAGGCATGGGTGAGGACGGTGGAAAATGCGTCGGGCTGAGGGATTGGGCTAGCCTGCCCAACATGAGGTTTTTCAGCAAGAGGGGGACTTAGGCCGCTAGCGCTGTCACGATGCTGGGGCGAGGGGCGCCCGCCCTCGCCGGCGCCACGAGCAGCGAGCTAGTGCCCGACCCGCCCCCGAAGCTCGGTGGTCCAGTTCTGCACCACGATCAGCTCGCTCTTCTCGTTCGCTGAGGTCTCCCGCAGCATCACGAACCGCCGGTCGTCCGGGCTCACGTCGTAGGACTGCATCCCGCCGGCCGGCACGTACGCCGCGACCGAAAACAACGCGTGAGGTTGGTCGAACCCGAACATCCCACCCGGGTGGATGCCCACGCTCATGAGCTTGCCGGCGGTGCTCCAGTAGAACAACTCCTTCCCGCTGTGCGCCCACAGCGGGTCGCGCCCGCCCGCCACCGAGACCTGCCACCGCGCCGATCCTACATCGGGAAACGGCCGCACGTACACCTCCGGCTGCCCCGACTCGTTCGAGGCATAGGCGAGCCACTTGCCGTCGGGCGATACCTGCGGCTCGATCTCGGTGGCTGGGCCCGTCACCAGCGGGACCAGCGTCGTGTCCGGCGCGCGGATGCCATAGATATCCCCGGCGCCGGCCTCGAGGAACGACCGCCGGAGCAGGAGCCAGCGTCCGTCGTGCGTCTCGCTCGCCGTGGCGAGCGCGTAGGGCGTTCGCGACAGGATCTGGGCCGTGCCGGTCCCGTCGGCCCGCCGCCGCATCGCCTGTCCCCCATTGGGGCCGGCGTTCCCGACGTAGATCAGCGAGCGTCCGTCGGCCGACCACGTGGGCCGGATGTTGAGCGTATCCCCGAAGGTGACGCGAGATGCCGGGCCGGTCGGGAGCTGCTTGATCCAGAGCGAGCTGTTGCCATTGATCACGACCTCGGCCGCCAGCTCGGTGCCGTTGGGCGAGAGCGACATGGCGGCGATCGTGCCCGGCGGCACCCAGCTCGAGTCCACCGCCGTCTCGAGTCCTTCGCGCGTCACCCAGACCGGCTGCCGCGGCCGCGCGGCGGCGCCGGTGGTGTAGACCAGCGTGCCCGTGTTCGAGAGCTGGAGGGTGGTGGAGAAGCCGCCGATCTCGATGCCGATGCCCTCCAGCATCGACACCGGCGCCCCCGTGATCGCCAGCTTCGCGACGTCGAAGGGGTAGGCCACCAGCTTCCCCTCGGCGGTCACGACCAGCAGGTGTCCGGTCGGCGAGTAGCGCGCGTACACCCCGCGGGTCAGCACGTGCGGCTCGGCGGGCTTCTCGCCTGGCTTCGGGATCGGCATGGCCACGATCTGGAAGTCGCCGACCGCCTGATTGGCCCGACGGGTCCGGAAGACCATGCCCTTGGCCCCGGGGAGCACGATCGGAAACTCGGCGCCCGCCTCGCCGCGCTTGAGCATGTCGTACACCAGCTCGAGCGGCCCGCCGGTGGCGCGGAGCCGTGCGATGCCTTCGTTCACCTCGATGTAGATGTAGCCGTCGGACGCCCAGTCGCCGCCGCTGGAGTTGACGCTGTCCGACAGCGACACCGTCGGGCCGCCGCCGAGCGCGACGGTCCGGAGCTTGGTCCCCTGAATCAGGAATCCGAGCTGGCGGCCGTCGGGTGAGAAGAAGGGCGACCCCGCGTTCTGGGTCCCCGGAATCGGCGTCGGATTCAGGTCGTCGTGCTGCCTGAGCCAGAGCTGCACGCCGCCGGGCGCCAAGCCGACGTACACCATCTGCTGCCCGTCGGGCGAGATGGCGACCCGGTTCCCCGAGATGTTCACCGGCGCCAGCGCGTGGTCGGGCGGGAGATACAGGCTGAACCGGTTGACGCTCGGCGCCGGCCCGCGGCGGAGCCAGCCCCAGCCCGCGCCCAGGATGGCCAGCATCAGGGCGGCGAACAGTCCGATCTTGACCGGGTCGAGCCGGGCTCGACGCGCTGGAGCGGGTGCCGCCGCGACCGAGGCGGTCGAGACACGCGTCGGCCCGGTGCGGCGGCCGCTCAGCGCCTCGGCGAACTCGGCCGCCGTGGCGAACCGGTCGGCGGGCAGCTTCTCCAACGCCGTGAGCACCGCGCCTTCGATCTCGGGCGGGATCGTGTGGCGCTGCGGCAGTATCGGCCGGGGCGTCTCGGTCAGCACCCGGGCGACGATCGCCTGCGCGGTCGAGCCGGTGAACGGCGGGTCGCCGGTCAGCATCTCGTAGAGCACCACGCCAAGCGCGTACACGTCGGAGCGCGGGGTAATCTCGCGCTCCCCCATCGCCTGCTCGGGGCTCATGTAGTGCGGCGTGCCCAGCGACATCCCGGTCTCGGTCATCCGGTTGCCGCCCGCCTTGCTGGCCGCCAGCGCGATGCCGAAGTCCGCAACCAGCGCGCGGCCGTCGTGGAGCAGGATGTTCTCGGGCTTGATGTCGCGATGGACCACGTCGTGCCGGTGGGCATAATCGAGGGCGGAGGCTACCTCGGTGGTGATGCGGATGGCGTCCGCCACCGGAAGCTGCTTCTCGCGGGTGAGCCGGCTCCGGAGCGACTCACCCTCGACGTAGGGCATGACATAGAAGAGGCACCCGTCGGCCTCCCCCGAGTCGAACAGCGGCAAAATGTGCGGGTGCTGGAGGTTCGCGGTGAGCTTGATCTCGGCCAGGAACCGCTCCGCGCCGATGACGGCGCTGAGCTCGGGCCGGAGCAGCTTGAGCGCGACGCTCCGGTCGTGCCGGATGTCGTGCGCCAGATAGACCGTCGCCATGCCGCCGGCGCCGATCTCGCGCTCGATCCGGTAGCGGTCGGCGAGCGCGACCTGAAGGCGATTCTGCAGCTCGGGCATGGGCAGGGCTTCGGGAAGGAGATGCCACAAGATGCGTCGGGGCGTGACGGTTAGCTAGACTCGAGACAAGGTGTCACCGGTGGGAGAGGCACCCCGAGCATCTGACGGAAGCAAAAAGGACATGACCGCGGTCATGTCCTCTTTGCTTCGCTTCGGCGTGGCGCGTGACGCGAAACAGCTCGCTCCCGCTACTTGCCCTTGGACGATCCGAGATCCACTCGCGCCCCGGCGCCTGCCCCGATCTGCACCCCGGCGTTACCTCCCGTCGCGTTCGCGCCCAGACCCGCGTCGCCGTGTCCGTTGCCCGCCTCGGCGCTGAGGTTGGCCAGCGCCTCGGGGCCGCGCGCCAGGGCACCTTCGACCTGCTCCAGCGCCTGGCTTGACGCCCGGCCGTTCGCCACCAGGTCCGAGAGCACCGCGATCGCCACCGCGCGGCTGCCGTCCGGCGCGCCGCGGCTCAGCGCCACCAGCGCGCTCTGGCTGACCCCAGCCTGCACCGCGTCGGCGGCCACGCTCAGCTCGCCCTCGGTCGTGCTGGCGAGCCCCGCGTTGGCGAGGGCGTCGTGCGCCTCGGTTAGGGCCTGTAGCCTCTGCTCGACTGCCGCAGCGATCCGGTCCATCGGCACGCCCTTCGCCTCGCCCTCGGCGATCTTGCGCTGAAGCAGGGAAACCGGCACGCCCGCCTGGAGTGCGGTGGAGAGTGCCGCGTCGATCCGGGCCTGCGAGCTCGGCTGGGACGCGCTGGTCGAGTCCTGCGCGAACAGGGCGGCCGGCGCGAGCAGCAGAGCGGCCGTGAGGCACATCGTCGTAGTGCGCATGGTGCAACCTCCTGGCTGTGGGTGGTGTCGGTCTCCGCCCCTACGACGAGCGGGAACCGGCACTGGTCACATCGCCGTAATCGGGGTCGAGCGTCTCGCGAAGCATGGCATGGGCGCGCGCGACGCGCATTTTCGCCGCGCTCACCGTGACACCGGCCAGCGTAGCGATCTCCTCATAGGAATGGCCGAGCTCGTGGCGCAGCAGGAACGCCTCGCGCAGCAGCGGCGAGAGCGACGCCAGCGCCGCGCCGATCGCCTCACGCAGCGCGTGCCGCTCGGCGAAGTCGTCGTCACGCGGTGGCTCCTCGACGTCGAGCAGCGAGACCTCGGTGCGGCGGACGTTCCGGGCCCAGTCGAGCATCGCATTGCGGAAGATCCGGAACAGCCAGGCCCGCGCATTGGCCGCATCACGACACTGCTCCCGGCGCTCGTGCGCTTTGATGAACGTCTCCTGCACCAGGTCGAGCGCGGTGTCGTGATCGAGCCCGAGCCCGCAGCCGTAGCGGTAGAGCGCGTTCTGGTGCAGCTGCACCAGCGCGGCAAAGTCGCCGTGGAGGAGGTCGGTCACGAGACCACCAGCACGGCCGTCCAGCCGCCCATCCCGTCCTGCTGCCGGCCGGGCACCGACTCGGGCACGAACCAGGTGCCGTCCGCGCCCACGAAGGCGTAGTGGTAGACGCCGGGCGCGAGCGGGCCGGTCCAAATCCAGCGCGAGCCCTCGCGACGCATCGGGAGGGGCTTCCACCCGGTGAAGTCGCCGGCGATGGAGGGTGGACCGCTCGCCTCGCGTGCCGCCAGCTCGATCCTCGCCTGCCCATCCCGAGTGCGCGCCGCCACCGGCGCGATGCCGGTGTGTGGCCGGCCGAGGCGCAGACTCAGGCCGCCCCAGAACGAGGAGCGGCTGGCGGACAGATAGAGTGGGTCGAATGCATTCCCTCGCCCACCGATCTGCAACATCAGCCCGGGGGCCACCTCGGCGCCGGCGCCCGCGGTCCATGCGGTCGCGTCGATTCCGCCCGAGACCCAACGACCCACCGAGCCCCACAGGGCGATCGGCCCGCGGGCGTACTGCAATCCCGCGCCGACGTACCCGTGCGTGATCCGATCGTCGAGCCAGGCGCGGCTCTCGAGCTGGAGGGACACCGGCGCCAGGCCGTAGGTGACACGCGCGTCGCCGGTCGGAAGCGCCCGGTCCTGCGCCACGCCGCCCAGCGTGCTGCTCTGGGCCGCGACGCCCGCGCGGGCCTCGAGCCGGAGCAGCGACGAGCGCGCGAAGATGCCGGCCATGGCCTCGCCATTCACGCCCTGGCCCGAGGGATCGGACCGGAGCGGTGCCGGCGTCGTCGAGGGCGGCGGAAACGGCAGCGGGCCCGGGCTGGGCGAGGGCGCCGGCGCGAGACCGCCGTCGCTCTGGCGCTGAATGAACCCCTGCCCGCTGAGGTCGAGCAGCAAGCCGGCCGAGCCTCGCGTGTCGAGCCGATCCCAGCCGCCGAGCACGGCCCAGAACGGGTCGTCGCTGAGTGGGATCGCGGCGCTGAGACCGAGCCAGCTGCGTGGCGCAGAGCGCGACAGGCCTACGACGGCCGACGAGCTGCCGGACGCGCCGGCCGGCGCGCTTTCCCCGGTGACCCGGCCCACGCGTGCCGAGGCGCGCCACTCCTGCGCCTGTGCGACATGCGGCGCGGCGAAAAGCGCGAGTGCGGCGAGCAGCGGCGTGAGGCGGAAGCTCACGAGCGCGCCTCGGGGGCGAGCACCGAGATCCGGCTGCTCGCGCCGCCGAATCCGTCGGTCACTCGGGGCGCGAGCGGATCGAGCCGCCACGCCTTCCCATCCACCATGAACACGTAGTGGTACACGCCGGGCTGGAGCGCCACATCCACCGTCCACACACCGGGCTGGACCTGATGCAATCGGTGCTGGGGCTGCCAGCCGTTGAAGTCGCCGATCAACGCGACGTCGTGGGCCTGGGCATCGCCGAGACGGAACTGGACGAGGACGCGGGCGGGCACGACGCTGGTGGTCCCGACCCGCGAGCTGGAGGGAGTGGGGGGAACGTTCGCGCGATAGAGCAGGGCCACGACCGCGAGACCGCCGGCCATCGCGTACGCGGGCCGGAGCGTCAGCGCCGTGGGGGCCCACAACCAACGCACTGCGGCTGCCACGGCGGCTCTGGCGCGGTGCACGACTCGCGGGCGAGGCGCCACGCGGCGCATGACGGCCGCGCCGACGTCGATCTCCGGCAATCGCCGCATCGGCTCGAGCGCCATGCCAATCATTGCACGTTGGCGATGCAACTCCTCGCGCTCTGCGGGCGTAAGCATGTCGATCGGGAGCTCGCCGTCGAGCGCCCACTGGATGCGGTCGGCCATCGTGTCTCGCCTGCTAGGGTGAAAGTCGGTTCCGGCGCTGAGACGAGTGGCGGTGGCGGAAGGTCACATCGGAGGGAAAGGCAAAACGGAGGCCGCCCTGAGACGATCGACGGCGGTGCCCAGCAGCTAACCCCCGGACGGCAGGTCCGTGCGCGGGTGAACGTGCCCAGGCAGGCGCGCCCGCTCCAGCGCGAGCCTTGGCGCGTCGAAGCGCCCGGCGACAATGACAGTGAGCCGGTCGAGCAGTCCGTGGTGTCGCAGGAGATTGGCGTAGAGTCCGAGACTGACGCCTGGGCTGTGGCAGCGGTACGGGAGCACGCGGTGCGCCCTGGCGATATCCCGCGCGAGTCCGCATCTTCCCGCATCCCCGACGAAAAGCACCCCATGCCTGAACTGCTCGATCGGCTCCAATCCGCCCTGGCGGACCGCTATCGTCTTGAGCGCGAGGCAGGCGCCGGTGGCATGGCGACCGTCTACCTCGCCCAGGACATCCGCCACGACCGGCGCGTCGCGCTGAAGGTGCTCCGGCCAGAGCTCGCCGCGGTCATCGGGGCCGAGCGGTTCCTGGCCGAGATCAAGCTCACGGCCAATCTCCAGCACCCACACATCCTGCCGCTGTTCGATTCGGGCGAGGCCGACAGCTACCTGTTCTACGTCATGCCCTTCATCGAGGGCGAGTCGCTCCGCGACCGGCTCAACCGCGAGAAGCAGCTTCCCGTAGGCGACGCGGTCCGGATCGCAACCGAAGTCGCCAGCGCGCTGGACTATGCCCACCGCCACGGCGTCGTGCACCGCGACATCAAGCCCGAAAACATTCTCCTGCACGACGGACGCGCGCTGGTTGCGGACTTCGGCATCGCACTCGCCGCGAGCAAGGCGAGCGGCTCACGCATGACCGAGACCGGGATGTCGCTCGGCACGCCGCACTACATGTCGCCCGAGCAGGCGATGGGCGAGCGCGAGATCACCGGCCGCTCGGACGTGTACGCGCTGGGGGCGGTGCTGTACGAGATGCTCACCGGCGACCCGCCGTTCACCGGCTCGACCGCGCAAGCGATCGTCGCGCGCGTCGTCACCGAGACCCCTCGTCCGCTGCTCGCCCAGCGGCATACCATCCCGCCGCACGTCGAGGCCGCGGTGCTCACCGCGCTCGAGAAGCTGCCCGCCGATCGCTTCGCCACGCCCGACGAGTTCGCCGATGCGCTGGCCGGCCGCGGTGCGATGCCCACTCGCGCCACCGCGAGCGCTGCGGCCGCAACACCGGCCGTCGTGCCCGTCCGCGCTCGGCCGTGGAACGCGCTCACGCTTGCGGCGCTCGCCGTCGCGGCGCTGGCCACGGCGGCGGCGCTCTGGGGTTGGCTCCGCCCTCGTCCGGCGGCCCCGGTCAACCGCTACAGCCTTCTGCTCCGCCCGGCGGAGGCGCTCCGCCCGTCGGCCATCGCCGGCAACGTCGCCATTTCTTCCGATGGCGGACGCATCGCCTATCTGGGTCCGGCGGAGGGCGGCACCCGCATCTGGCTCAGGGAGCACGACAAGCTTCGGCCGCAGCCGATTCCGGGGACCGACAATGGGGTGAGCCCGTTCTTCGCGCCGGACGGGAGCCAGCTCGCTTACATCGTAGGCGGCCGATCGCTCAGGGTGGCGACTCTGGCCGGCGGCCCCCCCCCCCCCCAGACCGCCACCCCCAAACCCGCGGGCGGCGCCAGGGGGTCCGACGGGTAAAAAAAAACCCACCA
>JBQCGH010000093.1:0-38494 GCA_051955835.1 Gemmatimonadales bacterium | reverse complement strand
TGGTGATGCCGGGGGACAACATCCAGATGACGATCGAGCTGATCACGCCGATCGCCATGGACGAGGGGCTCCGGTTCGCCATCCGCGAGGGCGGCCGCACCGTCGGCGCCGGCGTCGTCACCAAGATCCTGAAGTAAGGCGGACACCATGGCTCAGAAAATCCGCATCCGTCTCAAGGCGTTCGATCACGTCGTCCTCGACCAGGCCGCGGCCGACATCGTGCGCACCGCGGAGAAGACCGGTGCCCAGGTGTCCGGGCCGATCCCGCTTCCGGTCAAGACCGAGCGGTGGACGGTGCTTCGGAGTCCGCACGTGGAAAAGAAGAGCCGGGAGCAGTTCGAGCTGCGCACGCACAAGCGGCTCCTGGACATCAACGACTCGCGCCCGCAGACCATGGACGCGCTGACCAAGCTCGACCTCCCGGCGGGGGTCGACGTCGAGATCAAGGTCGAATAGGGCGGATGCACCGATGACCAATGGACTGATCGGCCGCAAGCTCGGGATGACCCGGGTGTTCGCGGAAGACGGCACCGCGGTGCCGGTGACGGTGATCGAGGCGGGGCCCTGCCGGGTCGTGCAGGTGCGCGACGGCGGCGTGCAGCTCGGCTTCGGCGCGCGCCGCGCCACCCGCACCACCAAGGCCGAGCTGGGGCACGCCAAGAAGGCGGGACTCGACGCGGCGCCCCAGGTGCTGCGGACGTTCGCCCCGGCCAACGGCGGCGAGGCGCCGGCGCCCGGCGCCGAGATCACGGTGGACATCTTCGCGGCCGGCGAGCGGGTCAAGGTCACCGGCACGACGAAGGGCCGCGGCTTTCAGGGTGTGGTGCACCGCCACGGCTTCGGCGGCGGTCCCGCCACGCACGGCAACACGCGCCATCGGAAGCCGGGCTCGATCAGCCCGGGCACCGACCCGTCGCGCGTCATCAAGGGCAAGCGGATGCCGGGGCACATGGGCGCCGCGCGCCACACCGAGCTGGGCCTCACCGTGGTCAAGGTGGACGCCGAGCGGAACCTCCTGTTCGTCCGGGGCGCCATCCCGGGGGCCAGGAACGGAATCGTCACCGTGGCCAAGCAGGGAGGCCCGAGCCGTCATGATTGAGGCCCCGCACTACTCGCCGGCCGGTGCCCGGCGCGACGCATCATTCGCGCTCCCGGCCGACCCGTTCGACGGCACCGTGAACGAGCCGGTGCTGCACCAGGCGGTCAAGGTGTACCTGAACAACCAGCGTCAGGGCACCGCGAAGACCAAGACCCGGAGCTTCGTCTCGGGCGGCAACCAGAAGCCCTGGAAGCAGAAGGGCACCGGGCGCGCCCGGCAGGGGTCCACCCGCGCCCCGCACTGGCGGGGCGGCGGCATCGTGTTCGGTCCGATTCCGCGCGACTACCGCACGGAGATCCCGCGCAAGGTGAAGCAGCTCGCCCGGAAGAGCGCGCTCAACGCGCGGGCGCGTGAGGGCGCGCTGCACGTGGTCGAGCAGTTCGCCTTCCGGACGCCGAAGACCGCGCGGCTTGCAGCATTGCTGGCGAGCCTCGGGCTCGCCGACCGCAAGGTGCTGGTGCTGAGCGCCGCGGGCAACGAGGCGCTCTATCTGAGCGGGCGAAATCTGGCGTCGGTGGAGGTCATGCCTTACGCGCAGGCCTCGGCGTACGACGTGCTCTGGTCCGAGGCGGTCGTAGTGGAGGAAGGCGCGCTCACCGGCGAAACCCGTGAGCTCGGCGCCGAGGAGCTGCCGCCGCTGCCGGAGCGTGCGGCGCGGCCGGAGGCGGCAGCCCGGGCGCCCAAGGCGAGCAAGAAGGCGCCCAAGGCGGCGGCACCCAAGGCCAAGCCCGCGAAGGCGGCCAAGCCCGCCAAGAAGACCACGGCCAAGGCGGCCAAGAAGAGGGCGCCCAAGGCGGCGAAGAAGAGCACGGCCAAGGCCGCCAAGAAGGGCGCGCCGAAGAAGAAGGGGAAGAAGTAATGCCGGCCCTGCACGAGATCATCGTCCGGCCCGTGGTCACCGAGAAGAGCTCGGCGGCTTATCAGACGGGCAAGGTGTACACCTTCGAGGTGCACCCCGAGGCGAACAAGCACCAGATCCGCGAGGCGCTGCGGAAGCTGTTCGGCGTCACGGCCACCGGGGTCCGCACCATGCAGATGCGCCGGCACGCGGTGACGCGCGGCCGGATTCGCGGCACCACGGGCCGGTGGAAGAAGGCCGTGGTCACGCTCAAGGACGGCGACTCGATCGCCGTGTTCGAGGGTTGAGATGAGCATCCGTCAATTCCGGCCGATGACGGCCGCCACGCGCTTCAAGTCGGTGAGCGGGTTTGATGAGATCACCCGCTCGACACCCGAGAAGTCGCTGCTCGAGCCGACCAAGAAGTCGGGCGGCCGGAACAACCTCGGCCACCTGACCTCGCGCCATCGCGGTGGCGGGCACAAGCGGCAGTACCGGAAGATCGACTTCAAGCGGAACAAGTTCGGCGTGCCGGGTCGGGTCGCGGAGATCGAGTACGATCCCAACCGGAGCGCCCGCATCGCGCTCATCGTCTACGCCGACGGCGAGAAACGGTACATCCTGCACCCGAAGGGCTTGAACCAGGGCGACACGATCGTCTCGGGGCCGGGCGCGGACAGCCGCACGGGGAACGCGCTTCCGCTGGGCGAGGTCCCGATCGGCACCGCGGTGCACAACGTCGAGCTCAAGATCGGCAAGGGCGGCCAGCTCGCCCGCACGGCCGGCTCGAGCGCCCAGGTGGTGGCCAAGGAAGGCGAGTACGTCACCCTGCGCCTCCGCTCCTCGGAGATGCGGATGGTGCACGGGCGCTGCCTCGCCACCATCGGCGAGGTCGGGAACGCGGAGCACGAGCTGCTCTCCATCGGCAAGGCGGGCAAGACCCGTTGGCTCGGCCGGAGGCCGATCGTCCGCGGTGTCGCCATGAACCCGGTGGATCACCCGCTGGGCGGCGGGGAAGGCAAGAGCTCGGGCGGGCGTCCGCCGACGAGCCCGTGGGGCAAGGTCGAGGGCCGGAAGACCCGGCACCGGAAGAAGCAGTCCACCAAGCTCATCGTGCGCGGTCGGAAGCGCGGGAAGGCGACTCAGTAATGGCGCGGAGCGTCAAGAAGGGCCCGTTCGTCCAGGAAGCGCTGGCCACCAAGGTCCAGATCCTGAACAGCAAGAACGAGAAGCGCGTGGTCAAGACCTGGAGCCGGGCGAGCACCATCCTGCCCGAGTTCGTCGGCCATACGTTCGCGGTGCACAATGGGAACAAGTTCGTTCCGGTCTACGTCACCGAGAACATGGTGGGCCACAAGCTGGGCGAGTTCGCGCCGACGCGGCTGTTCCGCGGGCACAGCGGCAAGATCGTGGCGGACAAGAAGGCGAAGCCGGAGTAACCATGAGCGGCCATGCGATTCAGCGGCTGGTGCGCCAGTCGCCCCGGAAGATGCGGCTCGTGATCGACCTCATTCGCGGCAAGGACGTGAACGAGGCGTACGCGATCCTCAAGTTCAACAAGAAGCTCGCGGCCAAGCAGATCGCCAAGACGCTCAAGTCGGCGGTGGCCAACGCGGAGCAGAAGGCGCTCAAGGACAACGAGCGGTTCGATCCCGACGCGCTGTTCGTGAAGAAGGCGATCGTGAACGGCGGTCAGCCGCTCAAGCGGTTCACCGCCGCGGCGCAGGGGCGCGCCACCCCGATCCGCAAGCGCACCAGCCACGTGGAGATCCACGTGGACAGCAAGGAGACCGAGTAAGCATGGGCCAGAAGACGCATCCGGTCGGGCTCCGGCTCGGCATCGTCAAGCAGTCCTCCTCCCGGTGGTTCGCCGACAAGGACATACCGGCGCTGCTCAAGGAGGACGAGCTGATCCGGAAGTACCTGAAGACGCGGCTGGGCCACGCGGCCATCGCGCAGATCGACATCGAGCGGCGGCCGGGGAAGGTCACCATCACGGTGCACACCGGGCGGCCGGGCGTGGTGATCGGCAAGCGCGGCGCCGAGGTGGACAAGCTGCGCGACGAGCTGGCGCAGCTCACCGGGAAGGAAGCGGCGATCAACGTCGAGGAGATCAAGCGGCCCGAGCTGTCGGCGCAGCTGGTCGGCGACAACATCGCGCACCAGCTCACCCAGCGCATCTCCTTCCGCCGCGCCATGAAGCGCGCGGTGCAGAGCGCCATGCGGATGGGGGCGCAGGGCATCAAGGTGCGCGCGGCCGGGCGCCTGGGCGGCGCCGAGATCGCGCGCACCGAGGGCTATCACGAGGGCCGCGTGCCGCTGCACACCCTGCGGGCGGACATCGACTACGCCACCAGCACCGCGAAGACGACCTACGGCACGATCGGCATCAAGGTCTGGATCTTCAAGGGCGAGGTGATCGAGGACGTGTCGGGCCGCACCTACAGCACGGGGGCCTGACCGATGCTCGCGCCCAAGCGAATCAAGTTCCGCAAGACCTTCAAGGGCCGGACCCGCGGCATCGCGCAGCGGGGGAACACGGTGGCCTTCGGGGAGTTCGGGCTCATGAGCCTGGAGCCGGGCTGGGTCACGAACCGGCAGATCGAGGCCTCGCGCGTCGCGATGACCCGCGAGATGAAGCGCGGCGGCAAGGTGTGGATCCGGATCTTCCCGGACAAGCCGATCACCAAGAAGCCCGCCGAGACCCGCATGGGGAAGGGCAAGGGCAACCCGGAAGGCTGGGTCGCCGTGGTGAAGCCGGGCCGCGTGATGTTCGAGATCGAGGGCATCAGCGAGGACCTGGCCAAGAAGGCGCTGGCGCTCGCCTCCGCGAAGCTGCCGGTCAAGACGCGCTTCGTCCGGCGCGAGGAGGTCTAGCGTGAAAGCCAACGAGATTCGGGAGATGTCGGTGGACGACGTCAAGGCGAAGCTGGAGGAGCTCACGACCGAGCGCTTCAATCTCCGCTTCCGGTCGGCCACGGAGTCGATCGAGAACCCGATGCGCTTTCGCGCGCTCCGGCGCGACATCGCGCGGCTGCAAACGATCTTGCGGGAGAAGCAGACCAATGGCTGAGCAGCAGACCCCGGCCGCCGGGCGCGCGCCCGCCGGCCGCGCCCGCCGCAAGGTCCGGACGGGCGTCGTGACCAGCGACAAGATGACGAAGACGGTCACCGTCTCGCTGGTGCGCCGCTACGCGCACCCGGTGTACGGCAAACAGGTCACCCGGACCAAGAAGGTGAAGGCCCGGAACGTCGAGGGTGACGGGGCCGCCCGCACCGGCGACACGGTCCGGATCATGGAGACGCGGCCGCTGGCCAAGACCGTCCGCTGGCGGGTCACCGACGTGGTCGAGAGGGCCAAGTAGCCATGGTCCAACAGGAATCGATTCTCCGGATCGCGGACAACTCGGGCGCCCGGCGGGCGCTCGTGATTCGCGTGCTGGGCGGGAGCAAGCGGCGCTACGCGGGCCTGGGCGACACGGTGGTCGTCGCCATCAAGGACGCGATCCCGACCGGCCAGGTGAAGAAGGGCGATGTCGCCAAGGCGGTCATCGTGCGGACGGCGAAGGAGACGCGGCGGAAGGACGGCTCCTACATCCGCTTCGACGAGAACGCCGCGGTGCTGATCAACGACGCGGGGGAGCCGCGGGCCACCCGCATCTTCGGGCCTGTTGCCCGCGAGCTGCGCGAGAAGCGGTACATGAAGATCGTCTCGCTCGCGCCGGAGGTGTTGTAGCATGAAGCCGCTCGTCTACAAGAAGGCACGGCGCGTCCGCGGGAAAACGCCGGTGCGGATGCGCCTGCACGTCACCAAGGGCGACACCGTCCAGGTGATCTCGGGCGACGACAAGGGCAAGCGCGGCACCGTGCTTCGGGTCGATCCCAAGAGCGGCCGGGTCACGGTGCAAGGGGTGAACATCATCAAACGCCACCAGCGCCAGACCCAGACGGCGGAGGCCGGGATCATCACGCGCGAGGCGCCGATCCATCACTCGAAGGTGATGCTGCTCGATCCCAAGAGCGGCGAGCCCACCCGCGTCCGCCGGCGCAAGGACGCCGACGGCACCGTGGAGCGCATCGCCGTGAAGTCGGGGCAGTCGATTCCGAGGAGCCGCTGACGATGGCTGAGACCGAAGAGAAGGCCCCCAAGGCCCCGGGCAAGGGCGGCGGCAAGCCGGCGCCCGACGGCGGCAAGGGGAAGAAGGAGAAGGCGCCGGCCGGCGCGGTCGACCACGCGCCCAAGGCGGCCGAGGGCACGCCGCGACTCCAGGAGTACTACGACAAGACCGTGCGCGCCAAGCTGCAGAAGGAGTTCGGGCTCGCCAACCCGAACCAGGTCCCGCGGCTCGTAAAAGTCGTGCTGAACGTCGGCATGGGTGACGCGGGCAAGAACCCGAAGCAGCTGGAGACGGCCGTCGAGGAGCTCGGGCTCATCAGCGGGCAGCGGGCGGTCGTGACCCGGGCCAAGAAGGCCATCGCGAACTTCGGCCTCCGGGCCGGCATGCCCGTCGGCGCGACCGTGACGCTCCGGCGAGCGCGGATGTACGAGTTCCTCGACCGGTTCATTACGCTCGCGATCCCGCGCATCCGCGACTTCCGCGGGCTGCCCAGCCGCAGCTTCGACGGCCGGGGCAACTACACGTTCGGCATCAAGGAGCAGATGATCTTTCCCGAGATCAACTTCGACAAGGTCGAGAAGATCCACGGGATGGACATCACGATCGTGACGTCGACCGAGCGCGACGACCTGGCGATGGCGCTGCTGCGCGAGCTGGGCTGGCCGTTCCGCGGCGAGACACCTCAGAGGGTTGCGTAAATGGCAAAGACTGCGTGGATCGAGCGGGCCAAGCGGACGCCCAAGTTCAAGGTGCGCACGGTGCGGCGCTGCCAGCGCTGTGGCCGCAGCCGCGCCGTGCTGCGGCGGTTCGGCCTGTGCCGCATCTGTTTTCGTGAGCTCGCCCTGAGGGGAGAAATCCCGGGCGTGCGCAAGGCCAGCTGGTAAGGGGAACGAGGGAATGAGTCTGACAGATCCCGTTGCGGACATGCTCACCCGCATCCGGAACGCCTGCTCGGCAGGCCATCGGCGGGTCGACATGCCGGTGAGCAAGCTGAAGACCGAAGTGGCCCGGCTGCTCAGGGACAACCACTACATCGCGGACTACAAGGTCCTTGATGACGGCGCCCACGGCATGTTGCGGCTGTACCTGAAGTACCACAACGAGCTCCCGGTCATCCGCGAGCTGCGCCGCATCTCGACGCCCGGCCTGCGCCGGTACGTCAAGTGCCGCGAGCTCCCGCGGGTGAAGAACGGCCTCGGCATGGCGATCGTCTCGACCCCGAGGGGCCTGATGACCGACCGCGAGGCGCGGAGCGCGAACCTGGGCGGCGAGCTGCTCGCCGTAGTCTGGTAGGAGGCAGGATGTCGCGAATCGGCAAGAAGCCGGTCACCGTGCCCACGGGCGTGACCCTCGAGCTGCAGGGCAACACGGTCGCCGTGAGGGGGCCCAAAGGCGAGCTGCGGCGCACGCTGCACCCCGAAATGACAGTGGCCATGGCCGACGGAAGCTTCACCGTCAGCCGGCCGAGCGACGAGCCGCGCCACAAGGCGCTGCACGGGCTCTCGCGCACGCTGGTGCAGAACATGATCGACGGGGTCACCAAGGGCTTCACCAAGACGCTCGAGATCCAGGGCGTGGGCTACAAGGCCGAGGCCAAGCCGTACGGCGTGAACCTCATCGTCGGGTTCTCACACCCGGTGAAGTACGAGGCGCCGAAGGGCATCAAGATCTCGGTCGAGAACAACACGGTCGTGAAGATCGAGGGTGCCGACAAGGAGATCGTCGGCCAGGTGGCGGCGGAGCTCCGCAACGTGCGTCCGCCCGAGCCGTACAAGGGCAAGGGCGTGCGCTACCAGGGCGAGCAGGTCCGCCGCAAGGCCGGGAAGACAGGAGCCAAGTAACCCATGCGCACCATTCACGCGCCGAAGGGCCGCCGTCAGCTGCGCTATCGCCGCCACCTCCGGGTGCGGCAGCAGGTCGCCGGCACGGCCGAGCGCCCGCGGCTGGTGGTCTTCCGCTCGCTCAAGCACATCTATGCCCAGCTCGTGAACGACGACCTCGGCGTCACGCTGCTCGGCGTGGGCGATGGGACCGAGGGGCTCCAGATCGAGGGATCGGGCAAGGTGGCCCGGGGCAAGGCGGTCGGCAAGCTCCTGGCCGAGAAGGCCAAGGTCGCCGGCGTCACCCGCGTGGTGTTCGACCGCGCCGGCTATCGTTACCATGGGCGCGTGCAGGCCGTCGCCGACGGCGCGCGCGAAGGCGGATTGGAGTTCTAAATGGCGGACGAGACGACAGGAACCGAAAGCGCCGCGCCGGCGACCCAGGGTGAGGCGCCGGCCGCGCCCGAGAGCCGCTCCGGGGGAGACCGCCCGCGGGGGCGGGGACGCGGCGGTGAGCGGGGTGATCGCGGGGGGCGCGGCCCCCGGCGCGACCGCGGCGACCGCGAGCACCAGAGCGATCACGTCGAGAACGTCATCGCCATCAACCGGGTGGCGAAGGTCGTGAAGGGCGGCCGGCGCTTCTCGTTCAACGCGCTCGTGGCCGTGGGCGACGGCAAGGCCCGCGTGGGCATCGCCACCGGCAAGGCGAACGAGGTGAGCGAGGCGGTCCGCAAGGCGGTGGACGCGGCCAAGCGGTCGATGGTGGAGTTGCCCAAGACCGGCTCGACCATCCCCCACGAGGTCGTGGGCGAGCACGGCGCGGGCCGGGTGCTGCTCAAGCCGGCCGCCACCGGGACCGGGGTCATCGCGGGCGGGCCGGTCCGCGCGGTGCTCGAATGCGCCGGCATCACCGACATCCTCACCAAGAGCCTGGGCTCGTCCAACGCGCATAACATGGTGCGCGCCACGATGAACGGCTTGAGTCAGCTGGTGAGCGCCCGGCAGGTCGCGCGCGAGCGCGGCGTGGAGCCCGACCAGATCGCGTACAAACCGCGCCAGGAGGGCTGACCATGGGCCGCAATCCCGTCGTGGGTCGTCAGGGCCCGGCCTATCACGCGGCGAACGCTCCCTCCGAACAGGAAGCGGCGACGCTGACGGTGAAGCAGATTCGCTCGGCGATCGGACACCCCGAGACGATGCGGCAGACGCTGCGCGCGCTCGGCCTTCGGCACCATCAGCAGACGGTGACGCTCAAGAACACCGAGTCCGCCCGGGGGATGATCTACAAGGTGCGCCACCTGGTCGAGGTGGCACCGGCCACCGGCGGCGGAAAGCAGCGAAAGGCGCAGTAAGTACCGGTGACGGTCAGCGGTACGCGGTGAGCGGGACCGGCACACCTGAGTGAACTGGTGTGCTCCTCCCGCTGACCGCTCACCGCTTACCTTTCAGGAGAGACGCATGGCAGACAAGATCATCACCCTGTCCACCCTGGCGCCCGCCAAGGGCTCGCACCGGACCCGGAAGCGGGTCGGCCGCGGGCCGGGCTCGGGCCTGGGCAAGACGTCGGGCAAGGGGCACAAAGGACACAAGGCGCGGACCGGCGGGAGCACGAACCCCGGGTTCGAGGGCGGCCAGATGCCGATGTATCGGCGCCTGCCCAAGCGCGGGTTCACCAACCCGTTCCGGGTGGAGAACCAGCCGGTGAACCTGTCACAGCTCAAGAAGGTCACCGCCACCGACGTGAGCCCGGAGACGCTGTACTCGGCGGGGCTCATCGGGAAGCCCGACGCCCCCGTGAAGCTCCTGGGCACCGGTGACGCCGACCGGGCCTACACCGTTCGTGGCGTGTCTCTGTCCGCGTCGGCGCGCGCGAAGATCGAGGCGGCCGGCGGCAAGATCGAGGGGTAAGTGACCACACCTCGCGTCCCTGCGCTGGCCATCGACGACGAGCTCCGGCGCAAGCTGCTGTTCACGCTGCTCGCGCTGGTCATCTACCGGATCGGCGCTCACATCGCCGCGCCGGGGGTGAACGTCACGGCGCTGGCCGACTTCATCCAGAACTCCGCCGCCGCCGGGTTCTTCGGACTGTACGACGCGCTGGGCGGCGGGCTCTCCCGCGCCACCGTCTTCGCGCTCGGCATCATGCCGTACATCTCCGCGTCCATCATCTTCCAGCTTGCCGGCGGCGTCGCCCCGGCGATCAGCAAAATGCAGAAGGACGAGGAGGGCAAGAAGAAGATCACGCAATGGACCCGGTATCTCACCGTGTTCATCTCGCTGTCGCAGGCCTACACTTTCGCCCTGTTCACCGAGTCCATTCCGGGCGCCATCGACACACCGGGCCTCGCGTCCCGCCTCATCATGGTGGTGACGCTCACGACCGGTGCGGTGTTCGTCATGTGGCTGGGCGAGCAGATCACCGAGCGCGGTATCGGGAACGGCATGAGCCTCCTGATCACGTTCTCCATCCTCGAGCGGCTCTGGCCCGGCGCGGTGCACCTGGTGCAGTACATCAAGAGCGGCGTGGTGAGCGGGCCCGGTGTCGTGCTGTTCCTCGCCATCCTGATCGCGGTCATCGCGGCCGTGGTGGCCATGACGATCGCCGCGCGGCGGATCCCCATCCAGATTCCGCGCAAGGTGATGGGCCGCGGCCGGATCCGCGAGGGCCAGAAGACCTTCATCCCGATCCGGCTGATCACCGCCGGCGTGATGCCGATCATCTTCGCCCAGACGATCATCATCGTCCCCGGCACCCTGGCGAGCTTCACCAAGAACCCGGTCCTGACGGACATCGCGAGCTTCTTCCAGCCGGGTGACCTGCCGTACGACCTGACGTTCGCGGTGCTGATCCTCCTGTTCAGCTACTTCTACACGTCCATCATCTTCAACTCGGTGGACCTGG
Organism: Gemmatimonadales bacterium; assembly: GCA_051955835.1. Taxonomy (GTDB): domain Bacteria; phylum Gemmatimonadota; class Gemmatimonadetes; order Gemmatimonadales; family GWC2-71-9; genus CAVVWJ01. The sequence continues at coordinate 27,717 of JBQCGH010000093.1, read as the reverse complement.
CGGAGAACCTGAAAAAGCAGGGTGGGTTCATTCCCGGCGTGAAGCCCGGCGCCAGCACCGCCGACTACATCGACGGCGTGCTCGCACGGATCACCCTGCCGGGTGGCCTGTTTCTGGCCGCCGTCGCGCTGCTGCCGATCCTGGTCTCGAAGGGCCTCGGCATTCCCAACCAGGGGTTCGGCGGCACGTCCGTGCTGATCGTGGTCGGTGTGCTGTTGGACACGATCGCGCAGATCGAGCAGCACCGCACGCTCCGGAAATACGACGGGTTCATGAAGACCGGCCGGGTCAAGTTCCGGGGGCGCCAGCAGCGGTACATGTGACGCGATAAGCGGGAAGCGGAAAGCGGTGAGCGGGACCAGCATACCGAAGGAGACTGGTGTGCCCGTCCCGCTCACCGCTTCCCACTTCCGCCATCACGCCGACCAATTCTCGTTTGCGGGGAGTCGAGTGGATATTCTTCTGATGGGACCGCCGGGGGCCGGGAAGGGCACCCAAGGCGCGCTGCTGGCGACCAGACTCGGGCTGCCGAAATTCGCCACCGGCGACCTGCTGCGCGACGCCGTCAAGCGCGGCACCCCGCTCGGCCTCAAGGCGAAAGCGGTGATGGAGGCCGGCCATCTGGTGAGCGACGACATCATTCTCGGGGTCGTGCGCGAGGAGCTGGCCAAGCCCGAGGCCGGTCTCGGTGTCATCTTCGACGGTGTGGTGCGGACGATTCCCCAGGCCGAGGGCATGGACCGGATCCTGGCGGAGAAGGGGCGAACGATGGACGCGGTGCTGTTCTTCGACGTGACCGACGAAGAACTCCTGGCGCGCCTCGACCGCCGCCGGACCGTCGAGCAGCGCCCCGACGACGACCCGGCCGCGGTCGCCACCCGGCTTCGGGCCTACCGGGAGCAGACGGCGCCGCTCCTGACCTGGTACGAGGCGCGGCGACCGGTCCGCCGCATTCCTGCCGTGGGCACGGTCGAGGGGATCGCCGATCGTGTTCGGCAAGCCCTCGGCCGGTGACATGATCACCATCAAGTCGCCTCGAGAAATCGAGGTGATGGCCCGGGCCGGACGCATCGTCGCCGAAACGCTCGCGCTCATGCGCCGCATCGTGCGGCCCGGCATGAGCACCGAGCAGCTCGACGCCGAGGCCGAATCGTTCATCCGGAGCCACGATGGGGCGACCCCGTCCTTCAAGGGACTCTACGGCTTCCCCAAGACGCTCTGCACGTCGATCGACACGGAGATCGTGCACGGCATCCCCTCGAGCCGGCGCCTGCTGTCCGAGGGCAGCATCGTGAGCGTCGATGTGGGGGTGCACCTCGAAGGGCTGCACGCCGACTCGGCCACGACGCTCGGCGTCGGGACCATCGCCCCCGAGGCCGAGCGCCTGCTCGAGGTCACGCAGGAGTGCCTGGCCGCGGGCATCGCCCAGGCGCGGATCGGCAATCACGTGGGCGACATCGGGCACGCGGTGCAGCAGGTGGCGGAAGGGGCGGGGTACGGCGTCGTGCGCGAGCTGGTGGGACACGGAATCGGCGCGCGGTTCCATGAGGAGCCCCAGGTGCCCAACTATGGGAGTCCCCGCCGCGGCCCCCGGCTGCTCGAGGGCATGACGCTCGCCATCGAGCCGATGATCACCATCGGCGATCCGACCACCCGCACCCTGGGCGACAAGTGGACCGTGGTGACGGCGGACGGGAGCCTGTCGGCGCACTTCGAGCACACCGTCGCGATCACGGCTAACGGACCCCGCATCCTCACGGCGGCGTAGGCGCGCGGCGAGCTCAATCGTTCACTCCCGACGTCAGGCTGACGCGAACGTCGGCCGGCGCGAAGCAAGGGGCATGACTTTGGTCACGCCCCTTGCTTCGCTCAGGGGAACTTGCCGACACAGCTGGCTCGCCGCCGGCGGGGCCTGCACCTCAGGGAATCTTGCCCTCGAGCCGATGACGCACCCGCCGCTCGCCGTCCTCCACCCGCTCGAGAAGAGATTTTGCCGTCCCGAGGCGCTCGCGATCCCCGGTGCCACCGGCCGCCTCCGCGAGGTTGCTGCGGACCGACCAGTAGGCGCTCCGCGCGGCGCCGAGCGCGAGGAACGCCGCGGTGGCCGCGTCGCCGACCGCAGTGGCCAGACCCTGTTCGGCGACCTCGAGCGCGAGCTCAGTTACCTGGACGAGGTGCGAGAGCAGCTCGAGCTGGACCGCGGCGCCCGCCGCGAGCGCATCGGCCTTTGCGCGGGTACGCCGCTCCCGCTCGTCGGACGCACCGGCAGGCAACGCCAGCGCACGGCTGAAGGCCTCGAAGGCGCGGGCATCGCGGGCCGCGAGGGCCAAGGTGCCCACGCGGAGTCGCTGGGCCTTCTCCCGCGCGCGGGCGGCGAGGTCGTGCACGTCGGCGTATTTCTCGCGCTCGCCGGTCAGGCCGGCCACCATCTCGACCAGCGCCGCCGCCAACGCGCCGCCCAGGGCGGCGGCGGCACCGCCGGCCGGCGCGATGGTCGGGGCCGCGATGGCCTCCAGCCAATGCTTCAGGGAATCGTTCGAATCAGGCGTGGGCATTGGTTGAGAGAATCGGGTCTGTTGCCGCCGCCTGACAGGAGCAGAGCGTCGCGTCGGGCAAAGGTGGACCGTATCGATACCGCGGGAGACAATCGCTCCGACGTCCCGACCGCACGCGCCGCCCGGCCGTCCCGGCCTCGGGGTTCAGCTCCGCACGATGTCGAGCAGCCAGGCATGCATCGCGGGATTGCCGGCCAGGACCGCGCTGTGCTCCGCTCCGATCGGCCGGCCAGCAAAATCCGTGACCACACCACCCGCTTCCCGCACGAGCAGCGCGCCCGCGGCGACATCCCAGGCAGAGAGCCGCTGCTCCCAGAAGGCGTCGAACCGTCCGGACGCGACATCCGCCAGATCGAGCGCGGCGGAGCCAGGGCGTCGAATGCCGCTCGTTTGCGCCGCTACGCGGGCGAATTGCTTCAGGTATTCCCCCATGGAGGAGGTATCCTTGAAGGGAAAGCCTGTGCCGATCAGCGCGTACGCCGGGTCGGCGATCGCCGATACCGAGAGCCGCCGCTCACCCCGCCACGCGCCGTGGCCGCGCGCCGCGGAATACGTCTCCTCGCGGGGCACCTGCTGGACCACGGCGGCCACCAGCTGGCCGTCCACGGCCGCAGCGATGGATACCGCATAGCTCGGGAAATCGTGCAGAAAGTTCGTGGTCCCGTCCAGTGGATCGACGATCCATACGAGACCATCGCGCACGACCTCGGGGCTGAGCTCCTCACCGACGATCCGGCTCCCCGGCTCCGCCGCCAGGAGCACGTCGGTAATGATGCGCTCCGCCGTCCGGTCCACCTCGGTGACGAAGTCACGGACGCCCTTGGTGGTCCACGCGCTCGGGTCAGCCGGCCGCTCGACGCCACGCAGGTAGGCTCCGGCCCGATCGCCGGCGAGTCGGGCCAGGTGAAGTAAGTCCAAGGCGGACACTATCTTGCTGGCTCTCCCCGAAACGGGTAACTTGGGCGCATGCCACGCATATTCTCGGGAATCCAGCCCTCCGGCGAGCTGCACATCGGCAACTGGCTCGGGGCGGTCCAGAACTGGGTCACCCTGCAGCAAAGCTATGACTGCATTTTCTGCGTCGTCGACCTGCACGCCATCACCGGGAAGTACGAGCGGGAGTCGCTGGCGCAGCGAACCCGCGAGATGGCCATCGGGCTGCTCGCGGCCGGCGTCGATCCGGACCGTGCGGTCCTGTTCGTGCAGTCGCACGTCCCCGAGCACACCGAGCTCGAGTGGCTTCTCAACACGATCACGCCGATCGGCTCGCTGGAGCGGATGACGCAGTACAAAGATAAGGCGCAGCGGTTCGAAAGTGTGCCGGCGGGACTGCTGAACTACCCGGTGCTGATGGCCGCCGATATTCTGCTCTATCGTGCCGATCTTGTGCCGGTGGGCGAGGACCAGACGCAGCACCTCGAGCTCGCGCGGGAGGTGGCGCGGAAGTGGAATGCCGAGTTCGGCGATGGCGAGGAGTGGCTGCCCGAGCCGAAGGCGCTGCTCACGGAGGCCAAGCGGATCATGGGTCTGGACGGCGAAGCGAAGATGTCCAAGAGCCTGGGCAACACGATCGGGCTCCTCGACTCGCCGGAAGAGATCTGGCAGAAGCTCCGGCCGGCCAAGACCGATCCCGCCCGGGTGACCAAAAAGGATCCCGGGACCCCAGAGATCTGCAACCTCTATCACCTGCACAAGTACTTTTCGCCGCCCGAGACGGTGGCGCTGGTGGCCGAGAACTGCCGGGGCGCGCGGTGGGGGTGCCTCGACTGCAAACGCGTTCTGGCCGACAACGTGATCGCGACGCTGGCGCCGATCCGTGCCCGCGCGCTCGAGCTGCAGGGTGCGCCGGGCCGGGTGGAGCAGATCCTGGGCGACGGCGCGGCCACGGCACGACGCCTTGCCGAAGAGACGATGGGCGAGGTGCGGGCGCGAATGGGTTTTCTGCTGCCCGCCACGGCCCTGGGCCGGGGTGTAAACGCGGAGTAGTTCCTGGTCCGGTACGGAAACGGATCGCCGTGTTGCTGCCGACCACCGACGAAAGCTCCGGCGGCAAGTCGCCACCATCTATCGAGGCCGTGCTCCGGTCTCGCGTTCCGCCGTTGAACCGCCGTTCCGATTCCCCCGTCGCGACGGCGATCACCCTCGCCGCTGAGTGAGCATGGAAAAGATCATCAAGGCCGCCGTCGAACGGGGCGCCTCGGATCTCCATATCAAGGCGGGCGACGTGTTCCGCGCCCGCATCAACGGGAAGCTGGTGCCGCTCACCAAGCAGCGGCTCACGCCCGATCAGACCCGCGCCATCGCCCTCAAGCTCATCAGCAGCGACGAGGATCGCGCCAAGATCGAGCGGCTGCGGGACTTCGACTGCTCCTGGGGGATGCCCGGCGTGGGGAGGTTCCGGGTGAACGTACTGCGGCAGCGCTCATCGTTCATGATCGTGATGCGGGTCATCCCGTTCACGGTTCCGACGCTCGAGTCGCTGCGACTCCCGCCGGTCCTGGCGCAGATCGCCGAGGCGGAGCGGGGCCTCGTGCTCGTGACGGGCGTCAGCGGGAGCGGCAAAAGCAGCACCGTGGCGGCCATGGTCCACCATATCAACCGCACGCAGCACAAGCACGTCGTCACCATCGAGAATCCGATCGAGTTCCTGCACCGCGACCTGGGCTGCTCGATCACGCAGCGCGAGGTCGGCGTCGACACCGACAGCCTCACGATCGGGCTTCGGGCGGCGCTGCGACAGGACCCGGACGTGGTCGTCCTGGGCGAGATCGCCGACGCCGATACGATCGACACCGCCATCAAGGGCGCCGAGACCGGCCGCCTGGTCCTCGCGATGATGCCGACCCCCGACGTGACCGCCACGATGGATCGGGTGCTCACGACCTTGCCGCGCGAGGAGCGGGAGATCGGCCGGATGCGGCTCGCCGAGGCGCTGTGTGCCGTCGTCTCGCAGCAGCTGCTCCCGCAGAAGGACGAGAAAGGCAGGGTGCCGATGGTGGAGGTGCTCGTCGCGACACCTGCGGTACGTGAGGCCCTCAAGGATCCCAAGCGAACGGGCGAACTCCGCCGCCACATGGCGGACGGCCGGAAGCAGCTCGGGACGCAGACGTTCGAGCAGCACGCGCGGGAGCTGGTCGAAGCCGGGTACATCACGCCGGACACGGCCAAGGCCGCGCTCACGCTGGGGGCCGTCGCATCCGCCGCCGCGCCGGCCAAGAAGGGTTCCAAGCAGGCCGCCTCCGCCTGACCGTGGCGCCGCCCCGTGACACCATATCCCGTCTCCTCGCCTCGCCCCGCGAGGCAGGCACGCCAGCCGCCGCGGCAGCGCGCGACCTCGTGGCCGCACACCTCGAGGCCTGCGGCTGGGAGGTGGAGCGCCAGCGCTTCCTCTTCGTGCCGAGCGCCGTGCTGGGGCTGCCGGTCTTCGGGGCCGGCATCGGTGCGCTGGGGTTGCTCGTGCTTCCAGCGCTGACAGCCTCCTCGCTGCCGGGCTGGACTGCGGCCATCCTGCTCGGCGGCGGTGTCGCCGCGCTCTGTCCGCTGGCCTTGGGCGTCGGGCTCGGGTGGCTTCCGCTCTGGGGCGGTGCGCGCGAGGACGCCAATCTCATTGCGACTCGTGGCGGGGCGCCGGTACGGCGGTGGATCGTGGCGCACCTCGACACCAAGGCGCAGGCCCAGTCCATGGCAGGGAGGCTGGTGGCGGTCTGGGCGCTGGCCCTCGCGCTGGCGACGCTCCTCGGGCTGACGATCGCGCGGCTTGGCGGCCCGCTGCCCCTGACGGTCGCGGCGGCAGGGGCAGGATTCGCGGTGGTCGCCGGCGGGCTCGCGGGTCGGGGCCGGCTGCGGGGTACGACTCCCGGCGCCCGCGACAATGGCACGGGCGTGGCCGCCGCGCTGGCCGCCGCGGGGTCCATCGCCGGCGAAGGCACCGGGATTCTGATCACGGGTGCCGAGGAGTTCGGCCTCGTGGGCGCCCGCATTTTTGCAACGGCGCGCGGCCATCTGTTGGCCGATGCCGTCGTCGTGAACCTCGACACGATCGATGAGGAAGGGCAGTTGGCCCTGGTGAGCCACGACGCGCGCGGCGCCAGGTACGCGGCTGAGCTCGCACCCGCGATGACCGGCGCGGGGCTGCCGCCCCGGCTCCGGCGGCTGCCGGTCGGCATTCTCACCGACAGTGTGCCGTTCGCCCGGCGCCGCGTACCGGCCGTCACGATCGGCCGGCTGACCTGGCGGACGCTCCGCACCATCCACACGCCGCGCGACACTGCCGATGGGCTCTCGCTCGAGGCGGCGGAGCGCGTTGGCCGTGCCCTCGCCGCGAATTGACGGAACGGTGGCGTGCACATAGGTTTGCCCGAGGATTCAGCAGCCCCGAGAGGGGCTTTTTTCTTTGGCACGGGTTGTTGCTAGGGAGAGCGCCATGTTCGACGCCAGGACCGCCTGTGTGGTGGTCGTGGGAGCCCAGTGGGGCGACGAGGGGAAAGGCAAGCTGGTCGACGTGCTCGCCGAGCGGGCCGATTACGTCGTCCGCTACCAGGGAGGCGCGAACGCGGGCCACACGGTGGTCATCGGCGACTCGCACTTCATCCTGCGCCAGATCCCGTCGGGGATTCTGCACGCGGGCGTGACCTGTGTCGTCGGCAACGGCGTCGTGCTGGAGCCCGAGACGTTCTTCGGGGAGCTGGACCAGCTCGCCGAGCGCGGCGTCGACACCAGCGGCCGCATCCTGGTCTCCGATCGTGCCCACCTGGTGCTCCCGTTCCACAAGCTGCTCGACGCGGCCAGCGAGAAGAGCCAGAACATCGGCACGACGGGCCGCGGCATCGGGCCGGCGTACGAGGACAAGTACGGACGGCGCGGCATTCGGGTTGCGGACCTCCGACAGCTCGATTGCGCCCGCAGCCTGGTGGCGGACCGGGTGGCGCGGGCGAACCGGCTGCTCGAGCTCATGGGGAGCGCGGAGCGCGCGTCTCCCGAGCTGCATGCCGAACTGCTGGGGCGGCTCGCGCCTCGGCTGCTGCCGCTCGCCGTGGACGCGGGTCTCGTGGTCCATCGCGCTCTGCGTGAGGGCAAGCGGGTGCTGCTCGAGGGCGCGCAAGGCGCCCTGCTCGACGTGGACCACGGCACCTATCCCTACGTTACGTCGTCCAACACGACCGCGGGCGGTGCGGCAGTCGGCGCCGGCATCGGTCCCACCGCCATCCAGGGCGTGCTGGGCGTCGTGAAGGCCTACACCACCCGGGTCGGCAACGGGCCCTTGCCCACCGAGGCGGAGCGCTCCGCGGGCGAGCGACTGCGCGAGCTGGGCGGTGAGTTCGGCTCGGTGACGGGCCGCCCGCGCCGCTGCGGCTGGTTCGACGCCACGGTGGTCCGCTACGCGGTGCGGGTCAATGGGCTCACCGGACTGGCGGTCACCAAGCTGGACGTGCTCGACAGCTTCGCCGAGATCCCGGTGTGCACGGCGTATCGGCTCGACGACGCGGTGTGCGAGGAGATGCCCGCCGTGGCCGACGCGCTTGGCCGGGTGAAGCCGGTCTATGAGGTCCACGGGGGATGGCAGCAGCCGACCGGAGGCGCCCGCCGGCTCGCCGATCTCCCACGCGGCGCGCGCGCCTACCTCGACCGCCTGGAGACGCTCTCCGGTGCGCCGGTGCGGTACGTGAGCGTGGGCACGCGTCGCGACCAGATCATCGAGGTATGACCGAGACCACCGAGCTTCTCGTCATCGGAGCCGGCCCGTGCGGGCTCGCGGCGGCCATCGCCGCCCGCCAGGCCGATCTGGCGTGCGTGGTGCTCGACCGCCGGACCATCGTGTCCACCATCGATCGCTACCCGCTGCTGATGACGTTCTTCTCGACGCCGGAGCGGATCGAGATCGGCGGGATCCCGTTCATCGCGAGCCACGAGAAGCCCACGCGCGCGGACGGGCTCATCTACTACCGGCGCGTGGCCGAGCACTACCGGTTGGACGTGCGGCCGGGCGAAGACGTGGTGGATGTCGGCCGCGAGGGCGACGGCATGTTCACCCTCGACGTCCGCCGGCCCCACGACAGCCGCCGCTATCGGGCCGCCAATGTCGTGTTCGCCACCGGGTACTACGACAACCCGAACTTCCTGGGTATCCCCGGGGAAGACCTGCCGCACGTGGCGCACTATTTCCTCGAGGGCCATCCGTACTGGCACCGTCGGGTCGTGGTCATCGGGGCGGGGAACAGCAGCGTGGACGCGGCCCTCGAATGCTGGCGTGCCGGCGCCACGGTCACGCTGGTGCATTTCGGCGAAGGCTTCGACCGCACCGTGAAGGCCTGGGTGCTGCCCGACATCACGAACCGGGTGAAGGAGGGCAGCATCGCGGCGCGCTGGCGCACGCGGGTGCGGGCGGTCACGCCCACCGACGTCGAGCTGGTGTCGGACGCGGGCGCCGTCGAACGCCTCCCCTGTGACGCCGTGCTCGCGATGACCGGCTACCATGCCGATACGTCGCTGCTCCAGCGCATCGGCGTGCCGGTCGATGAGGCGAGCGGCGTTCCTGCCCACGACGAGGCGACCATGGCGACGCCGATCGACGGCATCTACCTCGCGGGCGTCATCGCCAGCGGCAACGATGCCAACCGCCTGTTCATCGAGAACGCGCGGGGGCACGGGGAGTTGATCGTGCGCGACATCCTGGCACGGAGGCGGGCGGCAGCGACTCGCGGTGGGAGGAAGGCCGTGGGCGGAGACCGATAGGGCTTGGCATCCGACGTCCTGGGCACCTGTTCCTCTCAGGCTGTCAGGCGATCTCGCGGCGGCTGATGCGCTCGTCCCACCGGGCCATCATCTCGATGAAGGCGGACGCCATGGCGGGATCGAACTCGGAGCCGGAGCGGCTCTGGATGTAAGCCAGCGTCTCGGTAGACGACCAGGCGTCGCGGTACGGGCGGCGGGTGCGGAGCGCGTCGTACACATCACAGACATGGACCAGGCGGCTGGCCTGGTGTGCGGCCCGGGGATAGTGGATGCGCGGGTACCCCCCGCCGTCGTGGTACCGGTGGTGCTCGTAGGCGACTACCGCGGCGAGATCGAGCGCCTCTTGTCCCTGGAGGATGAGACGGGCGCCGTCGGCCGGATGCGCCTCGACCACGGCGCGCTCCGCCGAGGTGAGCTTGCCGGGCTTGGTGAGGATCTCGAGGGGAATGCGCACCTTGCCGAGATCGTGCAGCAGGCCCGCGAGGCCGAAGCCACGGACGGCGGGCGGCGCGAGCCCGAGGAACTCGCCGAGGGCCATGGCGAGCACCGACACGTTAATGGATTGCGTGGTGGTGTACTGGTCGAACTCCTTGAGGGTGAGGAGCGGCAGGACCATCGCCTGGGCGCCGTGCATGGCGAGCGACAGCGAGCGCACCACGCTGTAGGCCTCGAGCAGCGGGATGGTGTGGCCGGCGGACACCTCCTCGTGCAGCCACTCCACCGCCTCTCGCTCCTCGCGGAGAGAATAATCCAGCGTCGCGACCGGAAGCGGCGCCGCTTCCTCCGCCTGCCTCACGGCGGCCTCGAGTCGTACGCGACCGAACCGGATACCCTCCGGGCCGTCCTGCCACAGCTCCGCGCGCGGATCGCCTACCAGGCCGAGAATCGCCGCGGTATGAGCCAGGAAGCGCGCGAAGTGCGGCTCCGAGACCGGCCCATCGATTTCCAGCCGCTCGATCCCGCCGCGCGCGAAGCGCGCGCTCCACACCCAGCGCTCGAGCCCGGGCACGAGCTCTCGGCCAAAGAGCACCTCGTCGGTCAGGAACGTGAATACCAGTGTGCCGCTGCCGACCTGGAGGTCTAGGAGCTGCTGGTGGGCGCCTTCGGTCGCTTTCACAACCGCGGGATGCCCCTCGCCGTACAGAGCAAGCGTCGAAAGCGCCTGCGACAGGCTGGTCAGGAAGCGGACCGGTTCGCTCATGCGGAGGGGCTCTCCGCGGCGAGCCGGAGCTGGGGATCGCCGTGGGTCCGGGCAGCCTTGAGCAAGCTCATCACCTGGGGGTGCGCGCTCCAGTGCCGCGCCAGCGCGGCCACGGCTGCGATCGTCACGGGGGAGACCGCGTCGAGGCGCCAGCCAAGGAGCGACCGCCGGGCCCCGGAGAGCTGCACCAGGCGGCCGACCGCCTGCGGTCCACTGCTGCGGGCGAGCGCCCGAACGGCAAGCGCGCGGAGTTGCGCAGGGCGGCGCCGGTCCTCGGCGAAACGCTCGAGCGCGCGCAGCGCCTCGGACGGACACTCATCCACCGCGGCGCGCAGCACCAGCGTGATGACCTCCAAGCTCTCGTCCTGCAGCCCACGCAGGATGGCGGACGTGCGGTGGGCGGGGAACTCGAGGAGCAGCTTGAACGCTTCCCGCCGGAGACGCGGGTCGGCATGGCGGGCAAAGGGGACCGCGGAGAATCCGGATGGCCAGGTGTGAACCATCCGGAGTAGCACGAGCAGATTGCGCTGCACGTACCAGGGCGCGTCCTTCAGCCGCGCGCTGGCAGGCTCCGCGACGGCGGGGCCGAGGTCGGCGAGCAACCGCAGCGCTTTCCCCCTCAGCGCGGCAGTCCCCGCCCGTTCGAGCAGGTCGAACAACGGCTCGATGGCTCCCGGCCCGAGCTGGCTCACGAGACCCTCGATCGTCACGAAGTCCGGCTGCGCGGCCATGAGCTCGGTGCGGAGACGGGAGGGCGTGGCGAGCTGACGCCAGAGTGCGGCCGCCGTCTCGTTGCGGGCGCCAGGGGGGTTGCGCAGCAATCCGACGGCTAGCCCGAGCCCGCGATCCGCCACCAGGGCGTCGAGGGCCGCGTCGACCCGTGGTCCCGCGCAGTCAAGCTCCAGGGCGAGCCGGAGCACCGTCTCGGGCTCGCATTCGAGCTGCTGGTCTGGATCACCTCGGCCATGGGGAGTGGCGCGCACCATCCCGTCGAGCACCGCGGTGTAGGCGCCCGGGTTGGGATCCTCGAGGCCCCACTGGTTGATGAGCTGCGCCACGTTCCGCCGGAGCTCCGCCTCTGCGCGGGCTCCCTCGGCCCCGTGTTCGGCATGGTGGGCGAACTTGTGCAGCAGGCGCAAGAGCTGGTGCGAGATGGTCTGCCCCGTGGTGGCGGCCGCCGCCTCGACCACCTCGATGACGGCGTCGACCGCGAGCACCTCGGAGGCGCTCAAGGCGAACCGGCGGCGCTCCGTGTGATCCACGCCGGCGTCGAGCACCCGACGCAGCGTCTCGGGCTTGAGCGAGGTGACCAGCTGGGACACCCGCTCGCGCACCCGAGGCTCCCAGGCTCCCTGGCGGCCGGACATCTCGTCGGCCAGCTGCCCGAGATAGTCGAGCACCACCCGGTCGTAGGCGACCTGCTCCGGCTGCGTGTCAATCGCGCGGGCCACCAGCAGGGGGTCTTCGCTCGCCTCGGTGGTTTCGCCGTCGCTCGAGAGCGCGAGTTGTGCGAGCCCTAGCCACAGCGCACCGGCGGGCGTCTCCGGCTGTGACGCTTCGTCGTCGTCCTCCAGGAAGAGCCGGTTGAGCTCGGGCGGCTGCAGCCGGAGATGCGACCATTCGGCGCCGACACCCGGGCGCAGTCCGAACGGGCCCGAGTCGTCCTTGGGGTCGGCGGCGAGCCCACCGAGCAGCTCGTCGATCTCCTGAAGCGTGATCCCGCGATCGAATCGGAGGATCGCGACGCGGTGGCGGTGCAGCCGGCGGGCGAGGTCGCTGAGGAGCGCGTTGCGGGGATCGGTGGCGGTGGCGGCGACGATCAGCTGGTGGCGGGCCACGCCGATGGCAAGCGAGTCACGGCCGGCGAGCAGCGACTCGAGTCGCTCCACGAACCGTGCGGTGGACTCCTGCAGGTGGGGATGCCCGGTCGGGTACATCGCGCGCTTGTGGAGCACGATGGAAAACTCGACGAGCACGTCCGCCAGCTCGCGCGAGAGCGTCGCGACGGAACGTGCGCCCGCGTTCGGGGTGAGGGAGCCGGCTCCCTCCTGCATCGAGCTCATAGCGTCCGGGGAAAACGGTCGGGACGGTTCGTGCAAGTTCCCCGCCAGCAGGTCCGAAACGCTAAGTGTTTGTGAATGGTCTTATTGGACCCTTTGTCCAAACCAGGTTGTCAAGCAGAAAGCGCCCGGGCGAGGCAGAATCGGAGGCCGTGAGCCGGGACGTTCGGCCCGGACCGGCTGCCGCGCCCTCGTCGCCCCACCGCGGCTAGCCTGGGATGCCGGCCACACCTATCTTCCCCGCTCGCCGCCGATCTCCGCTCCCGTCACCGACCCGTTCATGGCCGACACCACCCTGATGGACAAGCTGGTCTCCCTCTGCAAGCGCCGGGGATTCGTGTTCCAGTCCTCCGAGATCTACGGCGGACTGGGCTCGGTGTGGGACTATGGCCCGCTCGGCGTCGAGCTCAAGAAGAACGTGAAGGACCGCTGGTGGCGCGCGATGGTCCACGCGCGTGACGACATCGAAGGCCTGGATGCCGCCATCCTCATGCATCCCCGCGTGTGGGAGGCGTCAGGGCACCTTTCGGGCTTCACCGACCCGCTGGTCGACTGCAAGCACTGTAAGAACCGGTTCCGCGCCGACGATCCGCGCATCAAGGGCACGCCCGGTCAACCCGACGCGCAGTGCCCGGTGTGCGGGAGCCGCGGGACGCTGACCGAGCCGCGCCTGTTCAACCTCATGTTCAAGACCTTCATGGGGCCCGTGGAGGAGCAGGCGGCGATCGTGTACCTCCGCCCCGAAACCGCGCAGGGCATCTACGTCAACTACCTCAACGTGCTGCAGAGCTCGCGGCAGCGGATTCCCTTCGGCATCGCCCAGATCGGGAAGGCGTTCCGCAACGAGATCACCCCGGGGAACTTCATTTTCCGGACCCGGGAGTTCGAGCAGATGGAGATGCAGTTTTTCGTGAAGCCGGGCAGCGACGCCGAATGGTTCGAGCGCTGGCGGGAGTGGCGGATGCAATGGCATCACGATCTCGGCCTCACCCCCGGGAAGTTGCAGTGGCACCAGCACGGGAAGGACGAGCTGGCCCACTATGCCCGTGCGGCGTTCGACATTCAGTACGAGTTTCCATTCGGCTGGCAGGAAATCGAGGGCATCCACAATCGCGGGGACTTCGACCTGGGCCGCCACCAGGAATATTCCGGGAAGAAGCTCGAATACTTCGACCAGGCGGCGAACGAACGGTACCTCCCGTACATCGTCGAGACCTCCGCCGGGGCCGACCGCGTCACGCTCACGCTGCTGGTCGATGCATATCGCGAGGAGCCGGTCGAGGGCGAGACCCGGGTCGTCCTGGGCTTCCACCCCGCCGTGGCACCGATCAAGGCCGGCGTCTTTCCGCTGGTGAAGAAGGACGGCATGCCCGAGCTCGCCACCAGCCTGTACCACGATCTCAAACGGCGGTTCACGGCGTTCTACGACGACAGCGGGGCCATCGGGCGGCGGTATCGCCGCATGGACGAGGCGGGTACGCCGTTCGGCATCACGATCGACGGTGAGACGGCGGGACAGCGGACCGTGACCGTCAGGCATCGCGACTCGATGCAGCAGGAACGGATCGGGCTCGACCAAGTGGGCGCCTACGTGGCGGAGCGCGTCGGCGGCGCCTGACTGGCGGAGCGGCCCGTGCGCCAGACCGATTTCGAAGCGATGGTCGCCCGCATGGCCGCCGACGTGCCGCCTGAGTTCCTCGACGGTGTCGCCGAGATCCTCGTATCACCCCGCACGGTGGCGCATCCGGACCGGCCAGGCATCTTCACGCTGGGCGAATGCATTCCGCTTCCTGCGCCGGCGGGAGCGGAGCTGGACGAGGTTCAGAGCCGCGTCGTGCTCTATTACGGCTCGTTCGCCGCTCTCGCGCAGATCACGCCCGGGTTCGCGTGGCGCGAGGAAGCCTTCGAGACGCTGACGCACGAGCTCCGCCACCATCTCGAATGGCGTGCCCGCGCGCCCGGCCTCGAGGCGCTCGACCGGGCCGTCGAAGAGAACTACGCGCGCCATGACGGCGCGGCGTTCGATCCGGACTTCTATCGCGATGGCGAGCCGCTCGGCGACAAGATCTGGCAGGTCGAGGACGACGTCTTCGTGGAGCGGATCGTGCGCCGCCTGCCGGCTTCGCTGACCGTGCGCTGGGCCGCTCGTGACTACGTGGTTCCGATCCCTTCGGACGCATCGCTCCCGGCATTTCTCGTCCTCGAGGGAGTGGCGGCCCCGCCGCCGGGCGAGCTCCTCCTGGCCCTGCGGCGGAAGCCGAGCCTGTTTGCGCTGCTCCAGCGCGCGCCGGTGTACCACGCGGTCGTGCGGGCCACCGACGCCTCCGATTATCTTCCCGGCGCCGAGCCCGGGCCGGGCCAGGCATGACCCTCACCCATTCTTCAACGGCAGGCGCCATGGTCTACGAGGTGGCAACCGCGCTCGACGGGGCCGAGGTCTTGCGGCGCGCGAAGCGATTCTTCGCCGAGCGGGTACCCATGCAGGCCGCATTCCCCGAGAAGGAGGGGCCCACGTACGTGTTGTTGAGGGGCCAGGGCGGGGAAGAGATCGCCATCGCGGCGGTCCCCGCGGCGGGCGGCACGCGGGTGCGGGCCTCGACGCTTCTGTTCGATCAGCCGGTCCAGCGGTTTTTCTCCACGCTTCCCGCGCCGGTGCAGCCGGCCGTGCCGGCGGTGCCCTCGGCATGAGCGGCACGCTGCCGGTGCGCGTGATGGTGCAGGACGCGTGGGACGAGGTCCGCCTCGAGTTGCCCGACGCCACCCCGCTGGCCGATGTAAAGCGGAAGGCGCTGGCCGCCACGCGGATCACGCGCGATCCTGCGACCTACGTCATGAAGTTCCGCGGCGCCGAGCTCGAGGACGAATCGAAGACGCTCGCGCAGGCCGGCCTGGTGCCCAATGGTGCGCTGATCGTGCTGCCCAAGCGTCGGAGGCCCGTGCGATAAGGTCGTGAGCATCCCGGTCTTTACTCACCCCGCCTGCCTGCAGCACGACCCCGGTCCCGACCATCCCGAGACGCCGGCCCGACTGAGTGTGCTCCTCGAGCGCGCCCGGGCCGCGCGAGGCATCGAGGTGCGCAGCGCCGCCGCCGCGCCGCTCGAGGCGCTGCTCGCCGTGCACCCCCGCGCCTACCTCGACGCGCTCGCCGCGGTGAGCGCCGCGGGCGGCGGTGCCCTCTTCCTCGACACCATTGCCAATCGAGCGAGCTGGTCGGCCGCGCTCGGCGGCGTCGGCGCCGTGCTTGCGGCGGTGGAGCACGCCCACGGGGGGCAGGGCAACGCCTTCGCGGCGGTGCGGCCGCCGGGGCACCACGCGCTGGCGTCGCGCGCGATGGGATTCTGCCTCGTGGCCAATGCCGTGGTGGCCGCGCGCCACGCGCAGCGTCAAGGGCGCGCGCGCATCCTGATCGTCGACTGGGACGTGCATCATGGGAACGGCACCCAGGCGCTGGTGGAGCACGACGCCTCGATCCGATACGTCTCCCTGCACCAGCATCCCTGGTATCCGGGGACGGGCATGGCCGACGAGCGCGGGGTCGGCAACATCTTCAATGTGCCCCGTGGGCCGAATGCGCCGTCCGCGCGGTACGTGGACGACCTCTGGGCCGCGATCGTCGCGGCGACGAGCGACTGGACACCCGCCCTCGTGCTCGTGTCCGCCGGTTTCGATGCCATGCGTGGCGACCCGCTCGGGGGCTTCACCCTGGAGCCCGAGCACTACGCCGACCTGACCCAGCGGCTGCGTGAGCGGCTGCCGAACGTCCCGCTGGTCGGGCTGCTGGAGGGCGGCTACGTTCCCGCGCGCCTGGCCGATGGCGTGCTGGCGCACCTGCGCGCGCTGGCCTAGTCTACATCCGCGCCCTCCCCCTACGCCGAGGAGTCCCGTGGCCAAGCCTCTCCAGATGGACGTCGAGTGTCTCGAGCTTCGCACCCGGCATCCGTTCATCATCGCCCGCGGGGGGCGCAGCGAGTATCGGACGATCTGGGTCAGGCTGCGCGACGACGACGGGAACGTCGGCTGGGGCGAGGCAACGCCCTCGAGCTTCTACGGCGAGACCGCCGAGACCGTCCGCGCCGCGCTGGACCGATACGCCGGCGCGCTGCCCGCCGACCCGTTCGACGTCGAGGAAACCGAGCGGCGCTGGGAGGCCTCGCTGCGGATCAACGCGTCGGCGCGCGCGGCGCTCTCGGGCGCCCTGCACGATCTGATTGGCAAGCGGCTCGGCATCCCATTGTACCGGCTCTGGGGCCTCGACCCCGCCAAGGCGCCGCGCTCGACCTTCACCATCGGACTCGATACCCCGGAGCGCATCCGGCTCAAGGTCGAAGAGGCCGCCGAGTACCCGATCCTCAAGATCAAGCTGGGCACCGACCGCGACGCCGAGATTCTCCGCACGATCCGGGAAGCAACCGACCGCGAGATCCGGGTCGATGCGAACTGTGGCTGGACGGTCAAGCAGGCGATCGAGATGCTCCCGGTGCTGCGGGAGTTCGGGGTCACGGTCTTGGAGCAGCCGCTGCCGCCGGACCAGATCGCCGGGTTGGCCGAGATCAGCCGACGCGCGACCATCCCGGTCGTAGCCGACGAGAGCTGCCGGACCGCCGTCGATATCCCGCCGCTGGTGGGTGCGGTCGACGGCATCAACATCAAGCTGGCCAAGTGCGGCAGCCTGCGTGAGGCGCTCCGCATGATTGCCGTCGCCCGGGCGCACGGGCTGATGGTGATGGTCGGCTGCATGATCGAGAGTTCGCTCGGCATCACCGCCGCGGCGCACTTCACGCCGCTGGTGGACATCGTGGACCTCGACGGCGCGGCGCTGCTGGCGAGCGACCCGTTCGTGGGCGCGACCATTGCCGGTGGTCAGGTCGCGCTGCCCGATGGGCCCGGCCTCGGCGTCCGGAAGCGATGACGGAGCGCTTCGCCCAGGTCGCGCTCCCGCTCCCCCTCGCCGCCCCGTACACCTACTGCATTCCCGAGACCTTGGGCGACCGGGTCCTGCCCGGTGCCAGGGTCGTTGTCCCTGTTCGCCGCCGCGAGCTGATCGGCATCGTGGTCGATACCGACGTCGCTGCGCCCGCGGCCGCGGCGCGTGATGTGCTCGCGGCGCCCGACGCCGACCCGGCGGTCCCGCCCGCGCTGCTGGAGACCGCGCGGTGGATGGCAGGCTACTACGGTGCGCCGCTCGGCCTCTCGCTCAAGTGCATGCTTCCTGGCGGTCTGTGGGGCGAGTCGAGCGTCATCGTGAGCCTCGCGCGCGGAGCCCGGCCCATCGGCGGCCTGGCCGGCGAGGTGACCGCGTGGCTGGAGCGGCGAGGCGGAGAGGCCACGGTGTCGGCCGCGGCGCGTGCCCTCAAGCGCCCGCTCTGGGAGGCCGTCGACCGGCTGGCGCGGGTGGGGGCGGTCACGCTCAGAGTCGAGCCGCCGGACACCGCGGGCGACGCACTGACAGAGCGGGTCGCGACACTCAGGGACGATTCGCCCACGCTGCTCGAGCGCGATACCATCTTCCGGCGCGCGCCGAAGCAGCGCCGGCTCTACGAGGCGCTCGAGCAGATGGGCGGAAGCGCGCAGGTGAGCCACGTGACCGGCCAGCTAGGCTTTACGGCCGCCGTGCTCCGCGCGCTCGAGCGCCGGGGCCTCGTGCGGATCGGCCGGGCCGAACGGCTGCGCGATCCGTTCGCGGGCTTCCCGGCGGTGCCCCCGCCCGCCACGCTCACCGCCGATCAGCAGAGCGCCTTGGCCGCCGTAACCTCGCTCGGAGCGGGGGACGGCGCGCTCTTGTTCGGCGTCACCGGCAGCGGCAAGACCTTGGTCTACCTCGAGGCGGTCCGGCGGGTGCTGGCCGATGGCCGCGGGGCCATCGTGCTCGTGCCCGAGATCGGGCTCACCCCGCAGACGGTGGGACGGCTGCGGGGCGCCTTCGGCGAGCAGATCGCGGTGCTTCACAGCGCTCTCTCCGACGGGGAGCGAGCCGACGCCTGGCGCATGCTGCGGCGCGGCGAGCGCCGCGTGGCCGTCGGCGCGCGGTCCGCCGTGTTCGCGCCCGTGGAGCGACTCGGCCTCATCGTGCTCGACGAGGAGCACGAGGCCAGCTACAAGAACGGGGAGACGCCGCGCTATCACGCGCGAGAGGTCGCTGCGGTCCGCGTCCGCCTGGAGGGGGCGGCGCTGATCCTGGGCAGCGCGACGCCGTCCCTCGAGACGATGGCACTGGCGGAGCGCCGGCTCAGGATGGTGCGTCTTCCGCAGCGGATCGGCGCGCGGCCGCTTCCGCCCGTCGAGCTGGTCGACCTTCGCATCGCGCCGCGGGTGCCCGGCACCGGCGCCGTGGCCTGGTCCGAGGCGCTCGACGCGGCCATCGTCGGGGCCCTCGCCCGAAAGGAGCAGGCGCTGCTGTTGCTGAACCGCCGGGGGTATGCGGCATTCCTCCAATGCCCCGACTGCGGCGAGGTGTGGCAGTGTCCCCGCTGCACGATCTCCCTCACCGTACACACGGCACCGCCCGGACTTCGCTGTCACTACTGCGGGCACGAAGAACCGCTCCCCTTCACCTGTCGGATCTGCGCGAATCCGGTGCAGCAGATGCGGGGCTTCGGAACCCAGCAGCTCGAGCGCCTGCTGGCCGAGCGATATCCCGAGGCGCGCCTGGCGCGGATGGACCTGGACACCACCAGCACCAAGTGGTCACACCAGCGTATTCTCGCCGCCGTGGAGACGGGTGACGTGGACCTGCTGCTCGGCACGCAGATGATCGCCAAAGGGCTGGACTTTCCCAACGTGACCCTGGTGGGGGTGGTCGACGCGGACACGGGGCTGTATCTGCCGGATTTCCGCGCGGCGGAACGCACGTTCCAACTGCTGGCCCAGGTGGCGGGGCGCGCGGGTCGCGGGCCCAAAGGGGGACGCGTGCTGGTCCAGACGCGGCATCCAGGCCACCACGCCCTGATGTGGGCCGCGCGCCACGACGTCGAAGACTTCTTGCGCGAAGAGCGAGGACTGCGCGAGTCGCCGCCCTATCCCCCCGCGACCTCGTTGGTGAATCTGGTGGTGTCCGGCGCCGACGAGCGCGCCGTCGGCCGCCGTGCGGCGGAGCTGGCAGACTGGTGCGGCGCCCTGCTTGAGCGCTACGCGCTCCCCGTGACGCTGCTCGGACCCGCCCCATGTCCGCTCGCCCGGATCAAGGACCGTTGGCGGTGGCACGTCGTGCTCAGGGGTCCGGCCGAGGCGCTGGGGCGGATCGTGCGCTACGCCGCGCCGCGGCTCGCGCGTGCGGGAGAAGTGCGGGTGGTGGTGGACCGGGATCCCGTGTCGTTGCTCTGAGGCTTCGTCCCGGTCCCGATCGCCGCTACTGCGCCGGTGAGGCGCGGTATCCGAGCTCGGCGCCAAAGTAGATGACGCGCCGCGGCGCCGGCTCGAAGTCCCGGCCGCCGATGCCGTTCAGGGTGACCGAGGCCACGTATTGGCGGTCCCACAGGTTGTTGACCCCCAGGAAGGGACCCACTGCGAGCGTCCCCACCGTTCCCTCCCAGCCGAGCCGTGCGTTGGTGATGCCGGCGCCCCACGAATCCACGATGATCGTGTTCGCATCGTCCGCGGCGAGCGACGAGCTGAGGGTGTGGTCGACGTCGAAGAAGAGCCCGTGGGGCAGCGAGGTCCGCAGGCCAAAGCGCCAGTAATGGTCCGGGACGCCCGGCAGACGGTTTCCGTCGTTGGGGCCGCTGGCGAAGCGATAGTGGGCGTATGTATACGCTCCGCTCAGCGAGAGGCCGCTGACAGGGCTCACCGTCAGGCCGAGTTCGGCGCCGTCATTGTGGGTCCTGCCGGTATTCCCGAAAAAGGCGCGCCCGCCGATCTCACCCACCTGGACGATGGCGTCCTTGACCCGCCCGAGGAAGAGCGCCACCGAGTAGGTCACGCCGGGCGTCGGCTGTCCCCGCGCCCCGACTTCGTAGTTCACGGCGCGCTGGGGGCCGAGGTCCGGGTTGAAGCCGCCGGCGCCGTTCGGCTGATTGGCGAGTTCGGTGGTGGTGGGGGTCTCGAACGAGGTCGAGACATTGACATAGGGGACGAATCGGTCGCCCACGGACCAGCTCGCGCCGACGTTTCCGCTCACCGACGACATCGTGCGCGCGCCGCTGTCATCGAAGCCGTCGCCAAAGTAGTGATCGGTCACCGCGAAGCGTACCCAGTCGTAGCGCGCGCCTCCGCTCAGCAGCAGCTCGGGGCGAGGGCTCCACTGCACTTGGGCGAACGGACCGAGCTCCGTCACGCGCTCCTGCTGGTCCACGAAGACCTCATCCGTTCGTGCCCCCGCGTTAGACACGAAGTTCTTCCGGTTGTCCCGCAGCCGCTGCGCGTCCGCGCCGGTCACCAGCCGCGGCGCGGTCGCGGCCGTGCCGAGCTTGTAGGTGCCGCTCAACCGAAGGCCGCCCACCGCGCGGCCGATGTCCACGAAGGTGCCGTTGGTGGGACCGGGATCGATGTCGGGCGGGGCGGCCAACGGATTCGCGAGATCACGCAGGACGCCGAAGACGGTGACGTCATACTCGTTGCCGGCCGCGTCGTAGTGGCGCAGGCCAAGCGAGAGCTGCTGCTGCTGCACGTCCTTGTCGGCGCCTCGAAGGATGTTGCTGGCCGCGGCGGAGTCGGGGTTGGCGAGATACTCGGTTCGGGTCAGCGCGCCGGGGTTCTGCGCCTTCGGGTTGTCAGCCAGGCTCAGGCGGAACGTGCCGAGCGTCGTGCCGCTGAACGTGTAGTCGACGCCCGCGTTGAGCTGCCGCGTTTCCGCGGCGCTGTGCTGGCGAAAGCCGTCGGCCTTGAACTGCGAGATGGAAAGCGTCCCGCTGGCGTTCCCCGAGCGTCCCGACGTCCAGCTCTGCCACTTGTAGAACGCGTCGCCGTCGCGCTGCCCGTCCCCCGCTTGGACCCGGACCGTCTGGGCGAACGGCCCGGGGGCCGCTCGCTCGGTCTCGAGCGAGATCACCCCGCCCGAGGCGTTGCCGTAGAGCGACGAGCTCGCGCCCCGGAGCACCTCGGCGCGCTCGAGGTCGCCGAAATCGACGTTGGTGAGCTGGCTCTGGCCATCGGGCAGCGTCTGAGGGACGCCGTCCCCCAGGATCTTGAGGCCGCGTACGCCGAAGTTGGACCGGCTGCCGAAGCCGCGGATGGTGATGCGCTGGTCGAGCGAGAAGTTGTAGCGATTGGCCACGACGACGCCGGGAATGTTGCTGAGCGCCTCGTCGATACCCACCGTCTGCTGGCCCCGCTGGATCGCGGTCTTGTCGAGGACCGCCGTGGCGAACGGGAGCTTGGACAGCGGCTCCGTAGACCGGGCGACGGTCACGTTCAGCTCAGGCAGCTTGCTCACCTTGGTGGTGTCGCGGTACACGGTGTCCGTGCGCGTCGGCTGCTGGGCGGCAGCCCGCACTGCGGTGACGGGGCAGACGAGCAGGAACAGCACGGCGGTCCGGCGGCGCATGACTCCTCCTCCAGTTGCCTTGAAAGCTAACCGCGGCAGGAACGTACGGTGCTTGTATCCCCCTTCCGGGTCCCCTACCTTCCACCCCCACATGTCCACTCGCATGAGCACGCTGCCGGACTTCGACCGGCCGCCGTTCGCGGGCGCCCCCGACGCGGCGTTCGCGCCGCTCCCCGCCGACGGCGTCCTGCCCGAGGGCTTCTTCTCGACCTCCAACCTGCCGACCTACGTCCGGGTGGATGGCCGCTGGATCGCGCCGACACGGCCCCGCATGGATTGCGTGCTGGTGAAGCGGAACGGCACGCTCGAGACCATCGAGCCGCGTCGGCTACGCCAGGGCGACATGGTGGCGATGGGCGAGGCGGAAGACGGCAGCGAGGGCATCGTGGTGCACGCGGCGGGGTTCCTCGGCGGCGGCCACGGCGCCAACGAGTTCCGGTTCATGTCGACCGAGGTAAGCCGGGAGCGGCCGGTCAACTACGAGGAGCTGGCCGCACGGGTGGGCGAGGAGAAGCGCCGCGGCGGATACCTGGTGTGGGTGGTCGGCCCCGCGCTCGTGCACTCGCGTGCTCGGGCCGACTTTGAGTGGTTCATCCGGAACGGGTACGTGCAGGCAGTGCTCGCCGGAAACGCCGTCGCCGTGCACGACATCGAGGCGGCCATCTTCGGTACCACGCTCGGCATGACGAACACAGGCCAGCCGACCGAGGGCGGGCACGGGCTCCACATGCGCGCCATCAACCGGGTGCGTGCCGAGGGCTCGATCGAGCGGGCCGTCGAACGCGGGCTGATCAGGAGCGGGATCATGCACGCGCTGGTGGCCAACCGAATTCCTTTCGTGCTGGCCGGGTCCATCCGCGATGACGGGCCGCTCCCGGGTGTGTATTCCGACACGCTCGCGGCCCAAGACGCCATGCGGGAGCACACCGTGAAGGCCACCGGGGCGATCTTCGTCGCGACCGCGCTCCATGCCATCGCAGTCGGGAACATGCTCCCGGCGTTCTACCTTGCCGACAACCGCCCGGTGCCCCTCATGACCATCTGCGTGGATCAAACCGAGTTCGTGGTCAACAAGCTCAAGGACCGCGGGACCCATCAGGCCTACGGGGTGGTCACCAACGCCCAGGACTTCATGCACGTGCTCCGCTTCTACACGGAGCGCTGGGAGCAGGGCGCCGCGTGAGCGGGTTCGGCTGGCCTCGACTCGCGTTGGCCGTGGCGGAGCAGATCCCGCCCGCGGAGATCGACGGCGTGTGGGTGTTCAGCGCGCTCCGCCACGAAGGGCGGGAGTGGGGCACCGCCGTGCTGTCGCGCGTCGACGGCGACCGCCGCCGCATCTACACGGCGCGCTACATGCTGTTGGTGAAAGGCAAGGAGCGCGGCCGGTTCGAGGCCTCGGTGCAGGAGGTGGGCAGCGGTCCGGCCGCGGCGCTGGCCCAGCTGCTCCAGGACGTGCAGCGGCGGATCGACGACGAGCATCCGCCGGTACCGGTGCCCCCGGAGGGCTGGTTCGCGGGCACCGCCGATGCCCCTCCTCGCTGAGGGCGAGGGCGCGGCGCTGCTGGAGCGCTTCCGGCGCTATCTCCGCGACCGCCACCTGCCCGTGACCCGCCAGCGCGACCTCGTGGCCCAGGCCATCTTCCTCTCCGACGACCATCCCTCCGTGGACGCCATCCGCCGCGTGCTCCGGGAACGGGGCGAGCACGTCGGCGTCGCCACGGTGTACCGCACGCTCGACGTCCTCGTGGAGAGCGGGCTGGTGCGCGCGCACGACTTCGGCGAGGGATTCCGCCGTTACGAGCCGATGCCGTCGCAGACCCACCACGAGCATCTCATCTGCGAGCGCTGCGGCCGGGTGGTTGAGTTTCAACACGAGCGGCTGGAGCGGATGCTGCCCGTGCTCGCCGACGAGCACGGGTTCCAGCACCAGCGCCACCGGGTGGAGATCTACGGCGTGTGCCGCGAGTGCCGCCAGCGGGAGCTCGAGGCGCCATGAGCGAGCCCGCCACACTGGGGCTGTTCGTGGCGTTCGCGGCCGGCCTGCTCAGCTTCCTCTCGCCCTGCGTCCTTCCGCTGGTTCCGAGCTACATCGGGTTCCTCACGGGCATGTCCCTGCCGGAGGTGTCGACTCGACGTCGCGTGGCACTGCTCCACGCGCTCCTCTTCGTGCTCGGCTTCAGCCTGGTGTTCGTCCTCCTCGGCGCGAGCGCCACCGCCCTGGGTCGTGCGCTCAACTACTACCAGCATTGGCTGCAACGCATTGGCGGTGTGCTGATCATCCTGTTCGGGGTGGTATGTCTGGGCGTGATCCGGGTCGGCTTCCTCGCGCAGGAGCGGCGGCTACATGTCGAGCACAAGCCGGTGGGCTATCTCGGGTCGGCGCTGGTGGGCATGGCGTTCGGCGCCGGGTGGACCCCCTGCATCGGGCCGGTGCTGGGCGCGATCTTGGGACTCGCCGCCACCTCGCAGGACCTTGGGCGCGGCATGCTCCTGCTGGGCAGCTACTCCCTCGGGCTCGCGGTGCCGTTCCTGCTGGCCGCGGCGGCGCTCGAGGCGTTTCTCGAGTGGTTCCAGCGGTTCCGGCGGTACTTGCCGTGGGTGATGCGCGTCAGCGGGGTCTTGCTGATCTTCGTGGGCGTGCTGCTGGCCACGGGCGAGTTCACCCGACTGGCCGGGTGGCTGCAGCAGTTCACTCCCGAGGTGTTGCGAGCGCAGATCTGAGACGCCGCCAGCGGTAAGCAGACCCGCACTTCGAAACAGATCGCGGTGCCGGTACGGCTCACCGCTCACTGCTGACGGTGTCGACCTCCGGTCCGCCCGCCTCGCCGACCGCGGCCTCACCCTCGCGCTCGCCGGTCTCGAGTTCCTCCTCGAGCTGCTGCCGCCGGAGCAGCTCCCAGTAACGGCCGCCGCGGGCAATCAAGTCGGCGTGGGTTCCCTGTTCGACAATCCGGCCGTCATCCAGCACCAGAATCCAGTCCGCGTCACGCACCGCCGCGAGGCGGTGAGAGACGATGATGCTCGTCCGTCCGGACAGCGCGCCGCGCAGGGCGCGCAGGATTTTCGCCTCGGTGTGGGCGTCGACGGCGCTCAGCGCGTCGTCCAGCACGAAGACCGGCGGATCCTGTGCCAGCGCGCGCGCGATGGCGCTGCGCTGCTTCTGGCCGCCGCTCAGGTTGATGCCCCGCTCGCCGAGCAGGGTGTCATAGCCCTTGGGCAGCGCCGGGAGCGCTTCGGTGAGCTGGGCCACCTCGGCCACGCGCTCGAGGCGGCCGTCGTCGGGCGCTCCCAACAGCACATTGTCGCGCAGCGTCTCACTGAACAGGAAGGTCTCCTGAGGGACGAAGCCGACCGCCGTGCGCACCTCGGCGAGCGGCAGGCGGCGGAGATCCACGCCGTCGAGCAGCACCGCGCCCTGGTCGGGCTCGTAGGCGCGGGCGAGCAGATCGACGAGCGTGGACTTGCCGGAGCCGGTGGCGCCGACGACGGCGAGGGATCGTCCGGCCTCGACCCGGAACGAGATGTCGTGCAGCACCGCTCCGCGTTCCCGTGCGTTGGGATAGGCGAACGACACGTCCCGGAACTCCACCGCGCGCCCGCCGCGCGGTGGGGGCAGCGTGGCAGGGGCTGGCGGATCGGCGATGGCTGGCCGCTCCCGCAGCAGCTGGTTGATCCGCCCCATCGAAGCGGCGCCGCGCTGGACCAGGTTCACCGCCCAGCCGAGCGCGATCATCGGCCAGACCAGCATCCCGAGATACACGCCGAACGCGACGAAGCCGCCGACCGTGATGGCACCTGCGATCACCAGGCGGCCACCGACGTAGAGAACGACGAGCGCGCTGAGTCCGCCGAGCAGGGTGAGCAAAGGGAAGAATATGCCCTGCACGCGGGCCAGCCGGAGGTTCTTCGCGAGATAGTCATCGCTCAGACGCCGGAATGCGGTGGTCTCCGCCTGCTCCTGCCGGTAGGCGCGGACCACGCGGACACCGCTCAGGTTTTCGTGCGCCTGGCTCGTCAGGTCGCTGAACTGCGCCTGAATGGCTTGGCTCCGGCGGTGAATGCGCTGGCCCAAGGACATCATGGCCACCGGTAGTCCCAGCATGGGTACCAGCGACAGCACCGTAAGCCGGGGATTGATGCCGGCCATCGCCGGTGCAATTAGCAGGGCCCGTATGGTAGTATCCACCAAATACATGACGGCCGGGCCGACGACCATCCTGACGGCCAGGAGGTCATTGGTCGTGCGGGCCATCACATCGCCCGTCGGGTAGCGGTCGTAGAATTCGGCCGACATCCGCTGCAAATGCCGGTACAGATGGTCGCGGAGATCGGTCTCTACGCGGCGGCTGCCGCTGTTGAGCAGCTCCCGCATGCCGTACCGGGCCACGCCGCCGAGCAGCGCGACGCCGAGCAGCAGGAGGATGGCATGCTCGACGGCCGGAAAGCCGGCGGAGGTGCGCAGGGCGTCGATGCCCTGCTCGATGAACTTGGGTCCGAGGGTGGTGAAGATGTTGGAGACCACCACCAGCAGCATGCCGAGCGCGTAGTCGCGCCGGTATGGCCGGAGGAAGGGCAGCAGCGCCCGCAGCTCGTTCATGACCGGTGGAATGTCACCGCGTCATCGGAGCCCGGCAAGTCACACCAGCGAGGAGGAGAGACGATGACGAGAACCATGCTCGCCGCGCTCACGCTGCTCGCGGCCGCCGCCTGCGGTCGCGGGGACAAGCGTGACGTCGCGTCGGCGGACAGCCTGAACCGGGACCTGCAGCTGGCGCCGGTCGATACCAACGCGACGCTCAACGACCGGCCCAGCGCCGATACGGCCGTGACGCCGCCACCCGCGGACACGACGCCGGCGCCGAAGCCTGCGGCGGCGAAGCCCGCGACACCCAAGCCTGCGCCGAAGCCCAAGCCCAAGCCGGCCGCGACCCCGGCGCCCGCACCGTCGACTGCGCCGACGCCGACCCCGACTGCGAGCTCACCGTCGCCCAGCAACCCCACCACGTCCAACAACCCGACGCCGGCGCCCGCTCCCGCGGCGAGCACCGGCAGCCTGCCCGCCGGCGCGTCGTTCGCCGCCACGACGGACGCCGAGGTTCGCTCGAACAAGAACAAGGTGGGAGACCAGGTCACGGCGACCGTGGAGAGCGACGTGAGGAACTCCGCCGGCCAGGTCGTGATTCCGGCCGGGTCGAAGGTCACGCTGCAGGTGACCGCCATCAAGGAATCGGAGAACAAGAGCGACACCACCGGCACGCTTACCCTCAAGCCGGTCTCGATCGCCATGAACGGCGGTTCGAAGCCCCTGGCCGCGTCCATCGCCGGGGTGAAGACCCAGCTACAAGGCCGGAGCACCAACGCGGGTGATGTCGCCAAGGTCGGCGCCGGCACCGCGGCGGGCGCGATCGTCGGCCGGGTGCTGGGCGGGAGCACGAAGGGAGCGGTGATTGGAGGGATCATCGGCGGCGCTGTCGGTGCGCAGCGCGCGGTCGAGACCAAGGACCGCGACGTCGTATTGCCAAACGGAACGCAGATCACGTTCACGCTGGATGACAAGCTGATCGCAGGAACCTGACACGCCGGCAAGCAGTGGACCAACGGAGGCCCGGACGGCAGGGAACCACGCCGTCCGGGCCTCGCTCCGTCGTGCCGCTCCGTATCCTGCCGCGCCCCCTCCGCGCCGAGGGTCGC
>JBQCGH010000092.1:0-5886 GCA_051955835.1 Gemmatimonadales bacterium | reverse complement strand
GCCGCCTGGCCGTAGGCGATGCCCGCGTCGTTGGGCGGGACCCGCTCCGGTGTGAGCACACGGAGTCCCGCCGCCGACAGACACTCGCGGGTGCGCTCGAGCAAGCGGCGGTTCTGAAAGACTCCCCCGGACAGCACCGCGAGTTGCGTCCCGCAACTTTCGGCGAGGCGCGCGACCGCTTCCGTCGTGGCGCCGGCGATCGCATTGTGCACCCGGGCCGCCATCACCCCCGGCGCGACGCCGGCTGCGGCATCCCTGGCGAGGGCAAGGATCATCTCGCCCGGGTCCACGACGATGCCGTCGGCTGCCTCGCCGACGCCGAGCGAATAGCGCGCCGTCTCATGCCCATCGGCGATTGCCTCGAGCTCGATCGCCGCCTGGCCTTCGTAGCTCGTGATCCCCCGCACGCCGATGAGGGCCGCCGCGGCATCGAACAGCCGCCCCATGCTGGTCGTAACCGGTGAGGCGACGCCCGTCCGCGCCAGCTCGGCCATCGCATGCCACTGCCGGGAATCGACGCAGCCCCGCAGCGCGAACGGCACGTCGGGCTCCCGCCCGAGCACCACCGCCAGCCACGCGCATGCCATCCGCCAGGGCTCGCGCGCGGCTCGGTCACCACCTGGGAGACGAACCGGCCGGAGATGACCGACCCGCTCGAACCCGGCGACCCCGCCGAAGAGCAGCTCCCCGCCCCAGATTGTCCCGTCGGGGCCATAGCCCGCGCCGTCGTAGATCGCGCCAATCGCCTTCCCGATCTCGCCGTGCTCGGCAAGGCACGCCGCCAAGTGCGCATGATGGTGCTGCACCGCAACTCGGCGCGAGCCGTCGCGCTCGAGCGCATAGCGGGTCGACAGGTAGTCCGGATGGAGGTCGTGTGCCACCACCTCGGGCTCGACCGCGAAGAGCCGCTCGAACAGGGCCACGCCCTCTCGAAACGACTCCAGCGTCTCGAGATTCTTGAGGTCTCCGATGTGATGGCCGAGCCAGGCGTCGCGGCCGCGGGCGAGACAGAACGTGCTCTTGAGCTCGGCGCCGCAGGCGAGCAGCGGCCGCGTCTCTGCCGGGAGGGCAAGGCTCCCGGGGACGTGCCCGCGGGAGCGGCGGAGGACGACGGCCCGATGTCCGTCGGGGGTCGATGTGGTGCGGACAACCGAATCGTCGGTGCGGGTCTCGATGGGGCGGTCGTGAACCAGGAGCAGATCGGCGATGCCGCCGAGCCGTCGGCGCGCATCCTCATCGTGGTAGGCGATCGGCTCGTCGGAGACGTTGCCGCTCGTCATGACCAGCGGGACGCCGACATCCGCGAGCAGCAGGAAGTGGAGCGGCGTGTACGGCAGCATGACGCCAAGCTCGCGCAGTCGCGGGGCCACTGAGGGCGCGACCGGTGCATCGCCCCGACAAGCGCACAGGACGATCGGCCGCGCGCGCGATTCGAGCAGCGTCTCCTCCTCCGCCCCGAGCCGGACCAATGCGCGGGCCGAATCCAGGTCCGGGACCATGAGCGCAAACGGCTTCTCCTCGCGGTGCTTTCGAGACCGCAGGGCGGCGACGGCCGCTTCGTGATCCGCGCGGCAGGCGAGATGAAAGCCGCCGATGCCCTTCACCGCCACGATGCTCCCGGCCATGATCGACGTCGCCGCGACGTGGACGGGATCCCCGGCCGGCGCCATATCCAGGCCGTCGCGATCCACCAGCCGCGCGCGTGGACCGCATTCCGGGCAGGCGTTGGGCTGTGCATGGAACCGGCGACTCGCCGGGTCGTGGTACTCAGCGGCGCATTGCGCGCACATCGCGAAACCGGCCATCGCCGTGAGCGGCCGGTCGTATGGCACGCCCCGTACGATGGTGAACCGGGGACCGCAGTTGGTGCAGTTGATGAACGGGTAGCGGAAGCGGCGGTCGGCCGGATCGAACAGCTCTGCCAGACACTCGGCGCAGGTGGCCATGTCGGGCGAGATCGGCGTCGAGCCTGCGCCCAGGCGGCGGCTCGCGACGATCTGAAAACCGACGTCGCCGATGGGCGGTATGTGCTCCGGATGCACCCGCTCGATCCGCGCGAGCGGCGGGGCGCCGGCGGCGAGCCGGGCGAGAAAGCGCTCCAGCGCCGCCGGCTCCCCCTCGATTTCGAGCAGCACGCCGAGCTCGTCATTGAGCACGAAGCCGGCGAGGCCGAGCTCCGAGGCCAGCCGGTAGACGTGCGGGCGAAAGCCGACGCCCTGAACGACACCCTCCACGCGGACGCGGAGCCGACGGGCGCTGCTGGCGGCTACACCGGACACCCTCTGCCCCGCCAGCCGACCTGCGTCACCCTGCCGTCCTCGACCAGCACGGGAACCATGCGCCGCACCCCAGGGAACGCGAGCATCCGCCGCAAGGCTTCGGGGTCCGCCTCGACGTCGTACTCGACGACCTCGCGACGCTGCCACAGCAGGTGCTCCCGCAGCTCCGCCGTGTACGGGCACCCCCGCGTGCCGTAGAGCTCGACCGGCTCAGCCATCGGCCGGGGCCTCGAGCGCGTCGCGAAGCACGTGGTAGATGGAGGCCTGCACCTCCTGGATGCGCGGGATGTAGTCGGACGGCACCACCAGCGCGATGTCCGCGAGGCCGCGGCGCACCACTTCGCCGCCGTCGTAACCGAGCAAGGCGACGGTGAGCAGATCGTGGCGGCGCGCCCCCTCCAGCGCCGCGATGATGTTGGCCGAGCCGCCGCTGGTGGAGATCGCCACGGCGACGTCCGCGGGCTGCGCCTGGGCGATGAGCTGGCGGAGGAAGATCGCCTCCGTGCCGATGTCGTTGGCGATGGCGCTCATGGTCGCGGGCTCCATCGCGAGCGACACGGCCGGGATCGGCCGGTAGCCTGGCGGCGGAAGGGCGCAGTCGAGCGCGAAGTCATTGGCGTCGGTGGCCGAGCCGCCGTTGCCGAAGATGATGAGCTTGCCGCCGCTCCGGAGGCGGCTACGGATCGCGTCCGCCGCTTCGCCGATCCGCTCCGACTGCTCCCGCGCGACCCGCTCACGCAGGCGCGCGTCGTCGCGGGCTTTGGCTTCGATCGAGCTCGCCACCTGTGACAGCACGCCGCTGGTGTCCTGCTTGGCCTCGCCGAGGAACGGGTAGAGGAAGCCGGATTCGCCGACGTCGTAGCCACGCTCGCGGTGCTCGAAGAAGACGTGCACGGTCTCCCAGAGCGTGTGATAGAGGATCTCGACGATTTCCTGATGCACGAACGGATCGCTGGAGGCCGCGTCGATGGCATAGTCGGCCCGCTGACCGGGAAGCGCGATGGTGAGCGCGCCGGAACTGCGGACCGCGTCGAGCGCCCGAGCGACTTCGGGATCGCCTTCGGGCGGCCCGAACCCCATCACGATGTCGGCCGGCTGAACGATCGCCGGCAGCCAGCGGCCGAAGGCGGCCGACACATCCAGCGCGGGAAGGGCCCGTTTGCCGACGATGACCGGGTGCACGAACTCGACCGAGACATGCTGGGCATCGGTGAGCGAGGGGCCGCGCCCGAAGGCGAGCAGCCGGCCGCCCCGGAGAAAGCGCTCCGCCATCTCCTGGCAGGTGCTCGCGAGCCTTCCGGCCTCGCGGGTGAAGAACGCTTCGCACGTCTCACTCCGCCGGCGCAGGCTCTGCTCGACCTGAACCGCCGAGGCCTGGAGGGCGTCCATCAGCAGATCCTGGGCAGCGGGTCGCCGACCAGCATGTCGACCACGCGGGTCCCCCCGTAGGCGGTCGCGGCGACGACGGTGCGGGCGGGCTCCGCGCGAATTTCACCGACGAGGACCGCCTTCTCGCCCCCCGGTGTCGCGCGGACGGCCGCGAGCGCGGCCTCGGCGTGCTCGGGTGCCAGCACGGCGAGGAACTGTCCTTCATTCGCGATGTGCAGCGGCTCGAGGCCAAGCAGCTCGCAGGCGCCACGGACCTGATCGCGCACCGGAATGCGATCCTCGAACAGCACCACGCCGAGGCCGGTGTCGGCCGCCAGCTCGTTGAGCGCGCTAGCCACGCCTCCGCGAGTGGGATCGCGCATCCAGCGCACACCCGCCGCTGCGACGTCCGCAAGTGCGGTCACCATCGGGTATACGGGCCGCGTGTCGGAGCACAGCTCGGCCTCGATGTCGAGCTCACCCCGCGCCAGCAGGATGGTGATCCCGTGGTCGCCGATGGGGCCGGAAAGCAGCACCTGATCACCGGGGCGCACAGACGGTGGGCCGAGATGAAGCCGCGAGTCCACCATTCCGAGCCCCGCGGTCGTGATGTACATGCCGTCGGCCTTGCCGTGCTCGACAACCTTGGTATCACCGCCGACCACGGCAACGCCGGCCCGGCGCGCGGCGGCGGTCATGGCGCGGATTTCGGTTTCGAGAACCTCGGCGGAAAGCCCGGCCTCGAGGATGAGCGACACGAGGAGCGCCAGCGGCCGGGCGCCGGACACGGCAAGATCATTGAGCGTCCCGTTCACGGCGAGCTCCCCGATCGAGCCGCCGGGAAAGCGGAGCGGGCGTACCACGAAGGCGTCGGTGGTGAGCGCGAGCCTGGTGTCGCCCAGCTCACAGACCGCCGCGTCCGCCAGGGACTCGAGCAGCGGGCCGCCGAAGAGCGGTGCGAGCAGGCCCTCGACCAGGCGCCGGCTCGCGAGGCCGCCCGCCCCGTGCGCCATGTCGATCTGGGCGTCGTGAAAGCGGATTGCGGGCGCGTCGGCCATGTCGGCGCTACACCATCGCTGGCGCCTTCCGGCGCGCGTAGTTGTAGTACGCCGCACAGGCGCCCTCCGACGAGACCATGAGCGCGCCGATCGGGTGCTCCGGGGTGCACTCGCGCCCGAACAGCTTGCACTGATGCGGCTTGAGGACGCCCTTCAGGACCTCGCCGCACTGGGCGGCCTTGGGATCGGTCACCCGGACGCCGGGGAGGCTGAAGCGGCGCTCGGCGTCCCAGTGCGCGTAGCCGTCGCGGATCTTGAGCGCGGACTGTGAGATGAAGCCGAGGCCGCGCCACTCGAAATACGGGCGGAGCTCGAAGACCTCGGCCATGGCCCTGAGCGCGGGGATGTTTCCTTCCCATGGCACCACGCGAGCGTACTGGTTCTCCACCTCCGCCCTGCCGTCCTGGAGCTGCCGGAGGATCATCACGAGCGACTGCAGCACGTCGAGCGGCTCGAAGCCGGAGGTGACGAGCGGCTTCCCATAGTCGCGGCACACGAACTCGTATGGGCGGCACCCGATCACCGTCGAGACGTGGCCCGGACCGATGAAGGCTTCGACCCGCATGTCGGGCGAATCGAGGATGGCCCGCATGGCCGGCACGATGGTGACGTGGTTGCAGAACACGGAGAAGTTGTCGAGCCCGAGCTGCCTGGCCTTGATGAGCGTGAGCGCGGTCGACGGTGCGGTGGTCTCGAATCCGATCGCGAAGAACACGACGTGGCGGTCAGGGTGCGCCTGGGCCAGCTTGAGCGCGTCGAGCGGCGAGTAGACCATCCGCACGTCGCTGCCGCGCGCCTTGTACTCCAGCGGGCTCCCGCGCCGGCCGGGCACGCGCATCATGTCGCCGAAGGCGGCCAGGATGACGCCGTGCTCGGTGGCGAGGCTCAACCCGTCGTCCACCCGCCCCATGGGCAGCACGCAGACGGGGCAGCCGGGGCCGTGCACCAGCTCGATGTTCTTCGGCAGCACATCTTCGAGCGCGAACCGGTAGATGGCGTGCGTGTGCCCGCCGCAGACCTCCATGATGCGATACTGACGGTCCGGGTCCGTGAGCCGCGCGATCTCCGCGGACGCCGCCCGGATGAGCCCGGGATCGCGGCACTCGTCCACCTCCTGCCTGGCGGGGCCGCCACCCGCGGGTGCGCGACGGCGGGGTGCGGGAGCCGCAGGTCGGCCGGGG
>JBQCGH010000091.1:0-4250 GCA_051955835.1 Gemmatimonadales bacterium | reverse complement strand
GGCTGTCCGGCACCTGGACCTCGAAGATCGACGAGCGTATCGCCGAGCTCGAGCGGCTCCGGAGCGGGCTCACGGCGTGCATCGGCTGCGGCTGCCTCACGCTCGGCCAGTGCAGTCTCTCCAATCCCGCGGATCGCGCGGCCCGGCTGGGGCCGGGCCCACGGTACTGGATCGGCGACCGGCCGCCGCGCACCGCAACAAGCCGAGCCGGTGTATGAGCCGGGGCACGCACTTCAGGGGCGCGCCTTGAGCAGCGCCTGGAACCCTGCATCGCCCCGCACCCGATCCCAGGTCGGATCCACCCTCAGCAGCGGCACCGAGATCCAGCTCGGCACCGCAAGCAGTGTCCTGAGCTCCTGCACCGTCGAGTCGGCCTCGCCGAGCGTCGCGTAGACCACCGCCAGGTTCCGCAGCATGTCCACCCCGTACCACGTGTCCTTCGCCGATGGCACGAGCTCGACGGCGCGGCGGCCCTCGCGGATTGCATCCTCGCGGCGGCCGAGGCCGGCGTAGACCAGGCCGAGCGTCGAGTGGAGCGTGGGGTCGTCCGGGCGGGCGCGGCTCCGCTGCTCGAGGATCGCCGCCGCCGAGTCGAAGTAGATCCGAGCGCCACGCGAGTCGCCGCCGAAGCCGCGGGTCCGCGCCTTGGCCAGATAGTAGCTGGAGGAATCACCGCTGAACCGGTCGATGGTGAGGTCATTCACGGCCCGCTTGAGCTCGGGGTCCAGCCCCCGCCACAGCGCGGCGGCGACGTCGCCCTGCGGGACCCAGAAGGCCATGGTCTCGGGCCCCGCGCGGCGCATGCCGTCGTTCATCACCGCCGCCGCCGCGGCGACGTCGCCCTTTTGCGCCAGGATCATCAGCGCCTTGTAGAAGTAGGCGGGCGAGTTGGGCTCCAGCTCGATCACGCGGTCCGCGTACCGCACCGCCTGGTCGTACTCGCGCCGGCGCAGGTACAGCTCGGAGAGATCCAGGCTCTTGACGCCCGCCCGGGGGTCCAGGTCCACGGCCCGCTTGAGGTCCGCCTCCGCCTGTGCCCACTGCCCGAGCCGCCGCTCGACCAGGCCGCGCGCCCAGGCCAGGTCGCCGTTGCCGGGATCGCGCGCGAGCGCCGTCCGGAACTCCGCGAGCGCCTTCGGGTAGTCGAGGTCGCCCCAGTAATAGATCTGTCCCAGCGCCAGGTGCGCCTCGGGCAGCTCGGGGTCGAGCGTGAGCGCCGAATCGGCCGCGCGCCGCGCCTGTTCCAGGCGCCGCTCGGTCCGGTCGGAATACAGGTGGAACTGCCAGATGTGCGACCGCGCGAGGCGAGCGAAGGCCGCCGCGAACGAGGGATCGAGCTCGGTCGCCCTGGCGTACATCTCCTCGGCGCGGTGAAGATCCTCGGCGCCCGCCCGGCCCAGGTACTCGTTGCCCCGGAGAAAGAAGTCGTAGGCCCGCAGGTTCTCGGTGGGCTTAGCCGCGAGGACCGCGTGGTGCGTCGGCATGAGCGCCAGGTCGAGGGCCGTCGCCACCTGCTCGGCGATGCGCGACTGGACCGTGAAGACCTCTTCCAGCGTCTCGTCACAGCGACCGGCCCAGAGATGGCGGTCGTCGGACACTTGGATGAGCTGCGGGGTGACGCGGACCCGGTCGGGTTGCCCGGGCACCTTCTCCCAGCGCACGCTGCCCTCGAGCACGTAGTCGGCGCCGAGCTCGCGGCCGATCGTCCTGAGCGGCTTGTCGCTCTTGCGATACTGGTCGGTGCTGGTGCGGGAGATGACGGCGACGTCGGGCAGCATCGCGAGGCGGCTGGTGATCTCCTCGGTGATGCCGTCGGTGAAGTAGGTGTCCTCGGCGCTGCCGAGGTTCTGGAATGGCAGCACGGCGATGGCGCGCTGCTCGTGCTCGCCGCCGCGGCGGGCCACTATCAAGGCGAGCATCAGGAACACGGCGAGCGCACCACCGGCCGCGAGCAGCACCGGGCGATTCGGCCGGCGGCTTGGCGGTGTGACGCTGACATGGCCGCCCGACGTGCGAGCCTCCTCGAGCGCGTCGGCAAACTCGGCGGCGGTCGCGAACCGGTCGGCCGGTTGCTTGGCGAGGGCGCACTCGACGGCCGTGAGCACGGCGTCGGGTACCTCGGGCCGGCGCTCGCGAAGCGGCGGGAGCGGGGCGACGACCTGCTGCACCATGACCGCGTGCGGCGTGGTGCCGGTGAACGGCGGCGCGCCGCCCAGCATCTCGTACAGCACGCAGCCGAGGCTGTACAGGTCGCTCCGGCCATCGAGCGGGCCCTCCGCGCCGGCCTGCTCCGGGCTCATGTAGGACGGCGTGCCGACCGCGTGGCCGATCTCGGTGATCTGCTCCTCGCCCGGCTGCTGAACGGCCGCGGCGATGCCGAAGTCGGCGACGACGGCCTGGCCGTCCTCGAGGAGGATGTTCTCCGGCTTGACGTCGCGGTGGATGATGCCGTTCCGGTGCGCGTAGTCGAGGGCTAGCGCGACTTCACGTGCGATGCGGAGCGCTGTCGGGAGCTCCAGGCGACCATCGCGTTGGAGACGGCGGCGGAGGGATTCGCCCTTGAGGTAGGGCATGACGTAGTAGAGGAGACCGTCGGCCTGGCCAGAGTCGAACAACGGCAGAATGTGGGGGTGGGACAGGCGGGCGACGACTCGGATCTCTCTCAGGAAGCGCTCGGCTTCGACGGTGGCGGCGAGCTCGGGGTGGACGACCTTGAGGGCGACCTGGCGGTCGTGGCGGACGTCTCGTGCCAGGTAGACCAGGGCCGTGCCTCCTCGGCCGAGCAGGACGGGGGTGCCGTCGGGCTGGAGCTCGAATCGGTAGCGGTCGGAGAGGGAGTCGGCGAGGCGCTCGGGGACCGAGAGCATCCGGGGAAGCTACCGGGTCTTGCGCAGCACGGGCAGGTGTACGCTGGGCGAGCGGGGGTGACGAGGGGCCCTCCGGGGCGCCACGGAACGGTGGGTCATTCGCAGCTGGGACGAGCGCATCTCACCGAGTATCCGCGCCATGGTCCCGCGCCTCGGTGAACACGTACTCGTGCTGCGCGTCCCGGGTGGTCAGGGTACGCCCGCCCTTGTCGCCCACAACGAACTCGAAGCCGATGAGTCCCGGCGCGGTGGTGAGGAAGGACACCGTGCCGTCGGGATTCCTGCGCGAGGCGACCTCGCTGCGCCACTCACCGAAGTCGAACACGGTCTTGGCGCCGTCGTGCCTGACGACGATGTCCCCTAGCGCGTCGTTGTGGTACCGCGCCGCCAGCTTGCCGGCCTCCGTCGAGTCCGCGGGCAGGGTGAGCAGCTTCCTCTCGGCCGCGAGCTGCTCCCGCTCCGACTTGGCGCGTGCGGCCACCACGGCGTTGGCCTCGGGCCGGCCATCGAACAACACCTCGAGCAGCTTGCGGCGGAATGCGTCGCGGATGATCCAGCCGGGATCGCCGTTGGTGAGCACAACGGCGCCGACGCCGTACTTCGGCAGCCACATCATGTCGCTGTGAAAGCCGATCATGTCGCCGCCGTGGTGCACCACCTCAGTCTCGTACTGGCGGTCCACCATGAGGCCCATGCCGTAGCTCGCGTTCTTGCCCAGCGCGACCTGCGGGGCGCGGCGCTCCAGCAGCACGTCGCGCGAGACGTAGCGTTTGCCGCCGGGCAACATGCCGTTGGCGAGCTCCATGCGGATGTAGGCCAGCATGTCGCGGACGTTGCTCCAGGCGGCGCCGGCCGGCCGGAGCGGGATGATGGCGTAGTTCACCGCCATGACCGCGTGAGCGGTTTGCCCGTCCACGTCCGGCGAATGCGGCATCGCGTGGTCGGCGCGCAGCGCCTTGGCATAGTCGAACGTCGTGGCCCGCATCCCCTGCGGGCCGAACACCTGGCCCCTCATGGCGCTGTCGTAGGCCGCGCCGAGCTCGAGCCGGGGATAGAGCACGTGCCCGCCCACGAACCCGGCCGCCGCGGCGAGGGGGTTGGAGTACTGGAACATCTCACCGAACTTCGTCGTCGGCTGCATCCCGGCGAGCGTTGCCATCGCGCGCTCGGGCGTGAGGCCCTGGAACTGAAACAGCCATTCGTAGTCTTGCCGAGGGAGGCCGGTACAAGCG
The DNA here is from genome assembly GCA_051955835.1 of Gemmatimonadales bacterium. GTDB lineage: Bacteria > Gemmatimonadota > Gemmatimonadetes > Gemmatimonadales > GWC2-71-9 > CAVVWJ01. The sequence continues at coordinate 151 of JBQCGH010000091.1, read as the reverse complement.
CAAATCAGATGTTTGACCAGCACCTCGCGAGTCGTGGCGGAGTCGCCGAGCCGGAACGATGGCAGCAGGGTGGTGACCGGCGTGGTCCAGGTCAGCCTGTGCTCGTCCACCAGCCTGGCGAGCAGGAGCGTCGTCATGGCCTTGGTATTGG
>JBQCGH010000090.1:0-46214 GCA_051955835.1 Gemmatimonadales bacterium | reverse complement strand
CGAGGTACGGCTCCTCGCGCCCGGTTACCGGCGGGTGCATCAGGAGGCCGTCGCACGACTGGCCGACGTGACCGATGCGGACCTGGATCGGGAGATCCAGTTCGCCGACCGGCGTATGTCGATCCGGGACATCCTCTGGGGCGCGCTGCTCATGCATCTCATCCACCATCGCGGCCAGCTCTCGATGAGGTGCCGCCTGGCCGGCGGCGTCGCGCCCGGAATCTACGGGCCCAACCGCGAAGAGACGGCGGCGGTACGCGAGCGGATGAAGGCGGGAGCGGTGTAGGCGGACAGAGAGGTTGGAACAGGTGAGCGGTAAGCGGTGAGCGGGACCGGCACACCGGACTGCTCTCGGTGTGTTGGTCCCGTTCACCGCTTACCGCTTACCGCTCACCGCGTTCTTCACCAGTCCGTCGGCCGGTAATCCTTCAAGAACTTTCCCCAGCCGTGCACGCCGGTATTCACCCCGTCGATGATCGGGTCTACGATGCGCGCACCGCCGTCCACGATGTCGAGCGGAGGATGGAAGCGGTGCTCGGCGGTCTTCCGCGCCGCGATCGCCGCGGGATCCTCGTCGGTCACCCACCCCGTGTCCACTGCGTTCATGTGGATGCCGTCCTGTTGGTAATCGGCAGCTGAGGTGCGGGTCATCATGTTGAGCGCCGCCTTGGCCATATTGGTGTGCGGGTGGCGCGTCGTCTTGAAGTTGCGGTAGAACTGGCCCTCCATGGCCGACACGTTCACGATGTGCTTCGCCCGCCCGGGCGTCCGCAGCATCAGCGGCTTGAGATGCGCGTTGAGGATGAACGGCGCCACTGCGTTCACCAGGTGCACCTCGAGCAGCTCGACCGACGGCACATCGGCCATCAGCATGCGCCACGAGTTGCGCTCCCGGAGATCGACCTGCTGTCCGTCCGGATCCAGCCGCCCCTCCGGGAAGCGCTCGGTCGCGACATGGTGCTCGCCCGGCAGCAGCGGGACCTGAGAGAGCTCGGCGGCGCTCGCGATGCCCGCGAGACTCGGGATGCGGCGGTCGAACGCCGCCGGGCCGAGGGCCTTCGTCGCCCCGGGCGCGGGATGCTCTCCGCGCCACGCCTCGTAATGGCCCAGCAGCCGTCGAGCGGGGGCCGGCATGGTCGCCGCCGCCGCGCGCTCCGCGGCCATCATGTGCGCGTAGAACGCCGGCGGACGGCGGACGGTCTGACACGCGTTGTTGACGATGAAATCGAGCCGCTCTCGCGTCGCCACCAGCTCGTGACAGAATGCCTCGACACTCGGCGTGTGCCTGAGGTCGAGCCCGAAGATCTCGAGGCGGTCGCGCCAGTCGGCGAAGTCGGGCTCGCAGGCGTAGCGAATCGCGGAGTCGCGGGGGAATCGCGTCGTCACAATGAGATGCGCGCCCGACCGCAGCAGCTTGAGCCCGGCCTGGTACCCGATCTTCACCCGGCCGCCGGTGAGCAGCGCGACCGTGCCGCGCAGGTCCGCCAGCTCGGTCCGCTTGGCGAAGTTGAACTCGGCGCAGGTCGGGCAGAGCTGATCGTAGAAGTGGTGCAGCGTCGTGAAGTGGGTCTTGCAGACGTAGCAGTGCTGTGATTCCGTCGGCTCGCGGAGCGCATCGCCGTCGTGCAGGTCCTCGGGAGAACACGCCTCGGGCGAAACCGGCGGAAAGACGTTCGGCGAGGTGAAGACCGGCTGCCGCCGGAGCGTGCGTATGCCCGTGCGCTCGCGGACAGACTCGTCCCGGGCGACCCGCTCGGCTTTTCGCTTGCGCGCGGTGGCCCGCACCAGGCGGCGGCGGCTCATGGCGTCCGGCGAGTAGACGTGACCGGCCGCCTGCAGCAGCCGCCGGCGGTCCGCGGCCGGAACGTGGGCGAGCACCGTCCGGTCTTCCACGACGCGCTCGAGCACCACCACCGCGGCGCGGAGTTCGTCGAGGAACGCGGAGTCTGCCGCGACAGGGGCGACGGGACTCGTGGTCTGCTCGGGGGTGGGCGCCGGGGGATTCACGACGTGGGCTCCGCAGATGTGGGGGACGGGAGAGAATAAGAATACCGCGGTGGGAGCGTGGAGAGGAACGGACGAGTGGTGAGCGTGAGCGGTGAGCGGTGAGCGGGACCAGCACCCGGGAGCAGACTGGTGTGCCTGTCCCGCTCACCGCTTACCGCTCACCTGTCCAGTTTAGCCCCCAGGCGAAACGCAACCACATAGTCCCCCTGCGGGCTCCTGAGCTTTCCGTGGCCGCCTGCGGCGATCACGACGTACTGCGTGCCATCGATCGTGTAGCTCATCGGGGTCGCCTGCGCGCCGGCGGCGAGTCGATAGGTCCAGACCTCCTTCCCCGTCTCCGAGTCGAAGGCTCGCAGGTCCGGGTCGATGGTCCCTGAGGTGAACACCAGGCCGCCGGCCGTCACCATGGGCCCACCCAAGTTGGGCGAGCCGGTCTGCTTGCCCTGCATCAGCGTGCCGAGCGGCACTTCCCACGCCTTGCGCCCGGTGTTGAGGTCCACCGCGACGGTCATTCCCCACGGCGGGGCGTTGCACGGCACCTTGTCCGGCGAGACAAGGAAGCTGCGGTACATGCCGTAGGGCGCGGGCGTCTGATTGCCGAACTCGCCGAAGATGCGGTTGTCCTGGTGCTGCATAGTTGCCGCGTCGTACTTCTCGCGCGGTATCATCCGCACCCAGGCGACCAATCGGTTGACGTTCGCGACCATCAGGTGCCTCGCGGGATCGTAGGCGGCGCTGCCCCAATTGACGCCGCCCAAGTTGCTGGGCACGACGATGGTGCCCTTCAGGCTGGGCGGCGTGAAGATCCCCTCGGAGCGCAAGGCGCCAATCTTCTCGGCGCACCACGCGGAGTCCGCCGGCCTCGGACCCCAGGCGTCCTCCGGGGCAAACTTCTCCGGTACCAGGGAGATGGTGGAGAACGGCTGGGTGGGGGACGTGGTCTCGCCCGGGACGTCGGTTTGGGGCACCGGACGCTCCTCGATCGGCAGGAGCGGCCGGCCGGTGAGCCGGTCGAGCACGAACACGTGGCCCATCTTCGTATTGATCACGACGGCGGGCGTCCCGTCCTTCCACGTGAAGAGCGTGGGCTGCGCGGCGACGTCGTAGTCCCACAGGTCGTGGTGCACGACCTGAAAGCCCCAGACGAGGTTGCCGTTCGAGGCCTGAAGCGCCACGACGCTGTTGGCCCAGCGGCCGTCGCCTTTCCGGAGGCCGCCATAGTAGTCGGGCGCCGCACTGCCGGTGGGCACGAACACGAGATCGTGGGCCGCATCCACCGAGAAGGTGGACCAGGCGTTGCCGGCGCCGGTGGGCGGGGTGGTGGAGTCCGCCCAGGGGGTCGGATTCCAGGTCCAGCGGAGCTTCCCGGTGCGCGCGTCGAACGCGCGCACGATGCCGCGGCCCGTGCTCACGCGCCAGTTGTCGGCGATCGAGCTGCCGGTGATCACGAGGTCGCGGTAGATCGCCGGCGCGCTGGTCACCTGGTATCCGCCCGCCCATTCAGTCGGGACCTCGGCGTTCCGGGTGAGGTCCACGGCGCCGCGCGCCCCGAAGCCGGCGCATGGCCTCCCGGTGCGCCCGTCGACGGCGATCAGCCGGCCATCGAGGGTGCCGAGAAAGAGCCGGCGCCGGCAGGGGGCGCCCGGCGCCGCGGCCGAGTCGGTCCAGGCGGCGACGCCACGGGAGGTGACCTCGGAGTACTCGCGTTCGAGGTCGACGCGGGGATCGTACTCCCAGAGGCGGGTGCCGCGGACCGGGTCGAGCGCGATGACGTGATCGTACGGCGTCGTGAGCACGAGCTTCCCGTCCACCAGGATCGGCGTCGATTCGAAGGCCGCCTTCCGAACCATCTCGGACTTCTCATCGAGCGCATGCGTGCGGTACGTCCAGGCGACCTGGAGGCGGGAAACGTTCGTGCGATCGATCTGGCTCGCTGGGGAGTAGCGGGTGCCCGCGGCATCCGCGCCGTAACTGCTCCAGCCGGCGTCTGGGGTGCTCGAGCGGGCGGAGCCAACGGATTGGGCGAAGGCGCCCCGAAGCGGAGGCCATGAGCCAGACGGTTCCGGCGCGGGCCAGAACGAGCTGGCGCCGCGGGCAGGCGATGAGCATCGAGGGTATCACGGCGGCCCAATGTGCTTGTGCCGGCCGATGCGGACAAGTCCTCGCGCTCCCTCGCACCCGCCAGCTCACGAATGGGCATGCGCCCAATTGGACTGACGTCCGCACTGGCTCGTCCGGGCGCCGGCTCGCATAATTGGTACGTCGAAGGCCCCCATTCGCGCGTCCCGCATCCCGGAGCAGGCGTGGCCGAGCAGCTCGGACACCTGACCGCGGCGCTCACCGACCGCTACCGCCTCGAGCACGAGCTCGGCCAGGGCGGCATGGCCACGGTGTATCTGGCCCACGACCTCCGGCACGACCGCAAGGTCGCCCTCAAGGTGCTCCGCCCCGAGCTGTCGGCGATCCTCGGCGCCGCCCGGTTCCTGGGCGAGATCAAGACGACTGCCAACCTGCAGCACCCCCATATCCTGAGCCTGTTCGACTCGGGCGAGGCCGACGGCCTCGTGTTCTACGTGATGCCGTATGTCGAAGGCGAGAGCCTCCGCGCCCGGCTACTCCGGGAGAAACAGCTGCCGGTGGACGAAGCCGTGCGGATCGCGCGCGAGGTGGCGGACGCACTCGACTACGCCCATCGGCACGGCGTGATCCACCGCGACATCAAGCCGGAGAACATCCTGCTCCACGATGGGCGCGCGCTGGTGGCCGACTTCGGGATCGCCCTCGCCGCGGCGCGCTCGGAGGGCGGCGCCCGGATGACCGAGACCGGAATGAGCCTGGGCACGCCGGCCTACATGAGCCCTGAGCAGGCCATGGGCGAGCGCGAGATCACCGCGCGGAGCGACGTGTACGCCCTGGGCTGCGTGCTGTACGAGATGCTCACCGGCGAGCCGCCGTTCACCGGACCCACGGCGCAGGCGATCATCGCCCGCGTGATGACCGAGGAGCCGCGCTCGCTCACGATGCAGCGAAAGACGGTGCCGCCGCACGTCGAGGCAGCGGTGGTGACCGCGCTCTCGAAGCTCCCCGCGGATCGGTTCGCGAGCGCGGCCCAGTTCGGCGAAGCGCTGGCGCGGCCGGGCGCCACGACGGTGGTGCTGCCAGCGAGCCGGGGCGCGGCCGCCGCGGCGCACAAGCCGGGGTTTCGCGCCCGCGCGACGGCCGCGGTCCCCTGGGTGCTGGCCCTGCTGGCGATCGCTGGTGCCGCTTGGGCCTGGCGCGAGCAGACGTCGCGCGGGAGCACGACCTGGCGCTACATCGCGTTCGGGCCCGAGCTGACCACTGCAACGACCCGTCTGCCGCTGGCGCTCTCCCCCGACGGGTCCGCTCTTGCGATCGTGGACAACACTCCCAACGGACGGATCTGGCTCAAGCGCCGGGGCGCGCTGCGGCCCACGCCCATCCCGGGCACGGAGAACGGCGCCTTTCCGACGTTCTCGCCCGACGGGCAATGGCTCGCCTTCCTCGACGGTCCGCGGCTCAAGAAGGTCCGGCTGGGGGAGGGAGGGGCCGTGACGCTGGTGGACTCGGTGGATCAGGTGCAGGGGGGAGTGGCCTGGCTTGATGACAACACGCTCATCTATCCTGGGCCTGGCCTCCAGGGATTGGCGCTGTTCAGGATCAGCGCCGATGGTGGGGCAAGCACCCTCGTCCTCAAGGACAAGTCGCTGGCGGGATTCGGCACCGGCTTCCCCTACGGGCTGCCCGGCGCGCGGGGCGTGCTCTTCACAGTGTGCAGCTCCGGGTGCGCAGGCTTGTCCCTTCAGGCGCTCGATCTCCGGACCGGGCACCACAGCGTGCTGCTCAACGACGCGGCCGGAGGGATCCTGCTGCCGGGCAATCTGTTGCTCTACGTCCGTCGAGATGGAACGGCGTTGGTCGCTCCGTTCGACCTGGACAAGCTCGTCCTCACCGCCCCGGGTGTTCCCGTTCTCGAAGGGGTGTCCGTCACCAACGGTGCCGCGAGGCTGACTGCCTCTCGGACCGGCATGCTGGTCTACGAGCAGGGCGCCTCGTCGAACGACGTCCAGCCGGTGCGGGTGAGCCGCGATGGCGTCGTCTCGCCGATCGACACCGCCTGGCACGGCGCGTTCAACTCGTTCGCGGTCTCTCCCGACGGCCGACGCCTTGCAGTAGGCGTCGGGCTCGAGGTGGGGAAGCAGGACATCTGGATCAAGCAGCTCGACCGGGGAACCTTTACCAGGCTGACGTTTGGTGGGATGAACCGGCGACCCGCCTGGTCGCCCGACGGTCGAACCGTCGCGTTCATCCACGACACAGGCCGCACCAGCGTCGTGTATGAGCGGCCGGTGGACGGCAGCTTGCCGCAGGGTCCGCTCGCGCGTCTCGACCGGCAGGTCCAGGAGGTCGCCTGGTCCCCCGACGGACGCTGGCTCCTGCTTCGAACCGACAACGGGGCGGCAGGCGCCGGCGACATTGTCGGCGTGCGGACCAGCGGCGACACCACTCCGGTTCCCCTGGTGGCCGATCAGTTCAGCGAGATTCACCCGACGGTCTCACCCGACGGCCACTGGATCGCGTACACCTCGGACGAGTCGGGTACCCAGGAGGTATACGTGCGGGCCTTCCCCGGCACCACCGCGGGGCGCTGGCAAGTGTCGAACGGCGGCGGGTTCCAGCCGCGATGGTCGTCCGACGGACGCGAGCTGTACTTCGGCAGTGGGGACCGCTTGATGGCTGCGGAGCTCCGGACCGGCCATGAGTTCGAGGTGACCAGGCTCAGGACGGTGCTGAGCTCTGCGGGGTTCCCGTCCGACAGGTTTCACCAGACGTACGATGTGCTGCCGGGAGGCCAAGGTGTGGTCTTTCCTCGGCCGTGGCAGACCGGTCCAGGGGCAGCGGCGCCGACGGTGGTCGAGGTGGAGAACTGGCTCGCGGACGTGCGGGCTCGCACGCGGAAGTAATCCGCGTTGACTCGGAGCTGGTCACCCGCCGGCGCGGTCGCCTTTCAGCAGACCAAACCGCCGAAGGCTCTCGGCGGCTGCCACGAGCGCCTCCTCGCTCGAACGTGGCGCCCAGCCCAGCACCCGCTGCGCCTTCGCGCTGGTGGCATTCTTCGGCTTGCCGACCTCGGTGACCATCGGCCGGACGGACGGCACGAACCACGCGGCGATGCGGACGACGACATCCGGCGGCTCGCGCGTGGGGACCCGACGGGCCGCCGGTCCGAGGCGTTGACTGAGGATCCGCGCCATCTCCACGATTCGCAGGAAGTCGCCCGCCACGGCGAGAAAGCGCTCGCCGTTGGCCTCGGGCGCGGTCATCGCCCGGAGGTGGAGATCGGCGACGTCGCGAACATCCACCACGCCGAACCAGAGCCGGGGACACGCCGGCAACGAGCCGTCGAGCAACCGCTTGAGCAGGACGATCGAGCTGGCATAGTTACCGCCGAGCACCGGTCCGAAGATGGCGACCGGGTTCACCACCGAGAGCTCGAGCCCCTGCCCCGCCCCCGCCACGAACTGCCACGCCGCCTGCTCCGCCAGCGTCTTCGACCTTACGTACGCCGAGACGTCGGCGTGCGGGTCGGTCCAGCTCGACTCGTCGAACGGCCCGGCCTGCGGCGGGTGGCCGTAACCGATCGCCGCGAAAGAGGAGGTGAGCACCACGCGACGGACGCCCGCGCCGCGCGCGGCGCGGAGCACGCGAAGCGTGCCCTCCCGTGCGGGCACGATCAGGTCGTCCTCGTGCTTCGGCGCGCCGACCGGAAACGGCGACGCAACGTGGAGCACGTAGTCGCACCCTGTCACCGCCTTCGGCCAGCCGGCGTCGCGCTCGAGGTCGGCGGCGAAGAATTGGAGGCGGTCGCCCGGATCCGCGCCCGCGGTGGCCAGCATCGTCCGCACCTGCGGCTCCCGTGCGAGACTTCGGACGGTCGTGCGCACCCGGTGCCCCGCGGCGAGCAGCCGGGCGATCGTGTGGCTGCCGAGGAAGCCGGAGCCGCCGGTGACGAGCACCGTGGACGCTTGGAGCACGGACGCGGTTATGAGGCGGCGGCCACCGGCCGCCCCCGACTGCTTCGCCGGTACGTCCCCGGACCCACGCCGTGCACGCGGGTGAATGCCTTCATGAAGGCCGCCGCATTCGCATAGCCCACCTGCTCCGCTACCGCGGCAACACTATCCTCGCTCTCACGAAGCCGCCTCGCCGCCTCGGTCATGCGCCACTGCGTGACGTATTGCAGCGGCGGCACGCCGACCAGCTCGGTGAAGCGCGCCGCGAACGCCGACCGCGACATGTTCACCTCGCGTGCCAGGCGCTCCACGGTCCAGTCCCCGGCCGGTCGGGCGTGGATGAGCCGCATCGCCCCGCCGGTGGCGGGATCGGCCAGCGCGCAGAGACCAGGGCGCCGATCGTGCCCGGTCTCCCGCGAGGCGACCCGCGCTCGCATCGCGTGGATCAGGAGGATCTCCGCCAGTCGGGCCGAGAGCATGCTGCTCCCAGGCCCGGGCGCCGCGCTCTCCGCCAGGATGAGCTGGGCCGTGGCGGCGAGCTGCGGACTCGTGCGCGGGTCGCCGGCCGGCGCGTGAAGGATCGCCGGCAAGGACTCGAGCAGCACGTTCGGGGGGGCCGCGCCGAACCGGAATGCACCGGTCACCAGCGTCGTTGCCGGACCGTCACCTCCGAGACGCCTGGGGCCGGCGCCCGTAGGGCGGGGGCAGTCTCCCGCACCGACCGTATGGACGGCGTGGGCCCCCCGGCTCTCGTCCCGGAGAATGTGCCCTCCCCGGTGCCGGAGCAGGACGACATCGCCTGCGGACAGGGCCAGCGGTGCGGATACCTCCGGACCAGTGCCCTCGAGCTCGAGCCAGGCCCCCCCGCGCGCCAGCACATAGAAGGTGAGATCGCCACCCGGCGGTACCCGGATGGCCCAGGGCGTCCCCAACTCCATGCGCCCGAACACGTCGGTCCGCAGGTGGACCGCGCCTAGGACCTCGGAAACGATGTCCGGCTCCCGATCCACTCTCTCAGGACGATTGGACATATTTCTAGGGATTTTAGGCATAGATCATCTTTAACATGCTAGGCATATTCGGTCAAGCGGGAGGTCGGCAGGCCCAGGGGGGCAGCCTAGAATCCCGGCGACAAGAGGAGTGGATGATGGCAACGACGTACATGATCGACCCGACTGCGGCAGGCGTAGGTCTCCTGGTGGGGCGGCTCATGCTCGGGCTCGCGATGGCGGCCCATGGAAGTCAGAAGCTGTTCGGTTGGTTCGGGGGACACGGACTCGACAAGACCGGCGGGTACTTCGAGGCGCTCGGCTTCCGCCCCGGCCGCGCCTTCGCCGCGGCAGCCGCAGTGACCGAGGCGTTGAGCGGCCTGCTGGTGACGTTCGGGCTCTTCGGCCCGGTCGGCCCCGCTCTGATGCTCTCGGTGATGGTGGTGGCCGCTGCGACGGTCCACTGGAAGAGCGGGTTCTTCGCCCAGTCGAACGGCATCGAGGTCCCGTTCCTGTATGCGGCGGGTGCGCTGGGGCTCGCCCTGGTCGGGCCCGGCCGCTTCTCGCTCGACGCGCTCCTGGGCCTCGAGTGGCTGTGGATCCCGAGCATCGCGGCGGTCGCGCTCACCATCGGGCTGGTGGGTGCTTTGCTGAACCTCTTCGCCCGACGGCCCGCGCCGGTGACCCGTACGACGACGGCCGCCGTCTCCTGATACGGCGCTTTCCGGCTCCTGTCCGGGGCGCTCAGCCCCGGTCGCGGAGCTGGTACACGTAGTACTCGCCCCGGCGCCGCACGAGGCGGGGCGTCAAGGATGGGTCGTGCCAGACCCAACTCCCGGTCAGATGGTTGTGCATCTGGACATCGGTCGACACCCGATGGCCCAGACCCGCGCGGCCGAGCAGCTGCAGGAGGTCGAGCACCGCGGGGTTATAGGTCCACCCGATATACTCCCAAGGCCGGGGCTCGAGGCTCAGCGCTGCGCGCGAGCCGACGTAGTGCGCCGGTCCGGCCCACCAGGCGTCCGCCCCGGGGAGCGCACCGGCGTGCCCGCCCGTCGAGAGCCGGCTGTCGGGCAGGTTGCTGACGCAGAGCTCGACCGGAGCGCCTGGCTCGGCGAAACGCAGCAGGCTGTAGTCGGAGATCCAGGGGATGAGCGCGGTGCTGCCGGGATCCCGGGTTCGCATCGTGCGGACGAGCGTCAGCAGATTCGATTGCTCGACCTCGTACGGCATGAGCGGGGTAAAGACGACACGATCGAACAGGACGAGGACGGCTAGGAGCGCCAGCCGCCCACGTCCCGCCGCCTCCCGGAGCCCGACCGCCGCGAGCACTGCGAACGGCACCACCGCGGCCACGTAGTACCGCGGCTCGAAGCCGAGGGCGAACGGCAGGGCGGCCGCGGCAAACCAGACGGCGGCGAGCCTGACCGACCGCTCACGGCGGCGCCGCCACGCGAACGGCAGGATCAGCGCGAACCCCTGGGCGAAGCAGACCAGGGCGTACACCCGCTGCATCGGCGACCGGCTCCCGACCACGTTGCGGATGTGCCCGCCCACTCGCGCGATAGTACCACCAGCGAGGGCAAGACCGAGCGTATGCAGCGCCAGGACGCCGATGGCGGTCACGACCAGGCGGGTGAGCACCGCGCGCCGCCCGAAGCGCTCGTCTCCCGCCGCCAGCAGGCCCAGGCCAAGCGCGCCGAAGGCGGCGATGGTCGTGACCCGGCAGAGCATGCCGGCGGCCAGCGCGACCACCGCGAGTCCGAGCCAGCCTGCCGCCCGCCACCCCCGCCCAAGCAGACACGCCCGCACGAACGCCCAGCTCCCCACCGTCACCAGCAGCAGGCTGGGCACCTCGGACAGCGTCTTGTACGCCAGGTAGAGCACCAGTGGCGAGAACGCGAGGGCCAGGCTGGCCTCCCGGGACAGGCATGCGCCAAACAGATCGCGGAGAAGCGCCCACGCCGCCACGACGGTGGCCACCAGCATGAGCGCGTAGAGACCCTGGAGCAGATAGAGAACGCGCTCGCCCGCGCCGAGCAGGGACGTCGCCGCGTGGAGGATCGCCACGTGGCCGATCTTCTCCGAGAAGAACCCCGGGGGGAACAGCGTGGAGTGCTGCTCGTAGCGCACGAGCTCGGCGGGCGAGTGCGTGTAGGCCGAGTAGAGGTAGAAGTATTCATCCCAGTAGTGCCGGTCGTTCCAGCCGAGGACAAGAAAGAGCGCCACGGCCAGAATGGCGCCGGCGGCGAGCCGACGCGACCCCACACCGGACGACGAGCTGTTCTTGCCTGCGGCAACCACCAGCGTAACCTCGGGACGAATCCGTCGCGCTGCTCTACTTGCACGAAGCGCGCCTTGACCGACAACGTACCGCGACGGCCATCACAATCGAGATCGGAATGCGCATCATCGAAGGCGGGCTCGACGACCCTCGTGTCGTCGCCCTGCTCCACGTCCATTTGACCCGGGCGCGCGCGGAAACCGCGCCGGGGAGCGCGCACGCGCTCGATCTGTCGGGTCTCCGGGACGCGGACGTCACCTTCTGGTCGGCGTGGGACGCGGAGGAGGTCGTCGGGGTGGGGGCGCTCCGCCGCCTCACCCACGAACATGGTGAGATCAAGTCCATGCACACGGCCGAGGCCGCGCGCGGACGGGGCGTCGGCTCGACGCTGTTGCGGCACATCATGGCCGTCGCTCGGGCGCGCGGGATGAGCCGCCTCAGCCTCGAGACCGGATCGTGGCCGTATTTCGGACCGGCGCGGGCCCTGTATGCGCGGCATGGGTTCGTGGCGTGCGGGCCCTTCGGCGACTATCGGGAAGACCCGAACAGTGTCTTCATGACGCGGGGGCTGGACGGGGAGGCTGGAGCTGAGGCGGAGTAGCCGAGGGTCAGGGGGTTGTCGGAGCGCGGGACGAAACAAATCAGGGGATGCGGCGGTATCTCGCGTTGAGCAGCTCGTACACAGCGTAGGCCACGAGCCCCAGGGCGACGAACGCGAGCAGCCAGTGGCCGGTGTGGCCGAGCGCGTCGAGCGATTCGCGAATGCCGCCGGCGCTGCCGGGATCGCGCTGGGCGATGGCACGCACCAGCAGGACGCCGACCATGCCGAACACGATGCCGCGCGCGGCGATCCCCACGCGGCACACGGGGATCAGTCCGCGGCCGCCGGTGGCGCGTACACCGGCGAGGTCGAGCTGACGGTCAGGCGGGAGGTCAGGGCGCAGTAGATCTGGAAGATCCCATAGCCCACGAGTCCCACCGCCACGATCCAGGTGAGCCACTGTCCGGCGGGCAAGGCGAACAGCCTGGCGGCCAGTCGGCCGGAGCCACCGTCTCCCGCGCCACCGGTACCGGTACCCAGTCGGAACGCGAGGATCGCGAGCGCGCCGTAGACCAGGCCCACCACCGCACCGGCGACCCGGAACGCGAGGCCCTTGGCGTCACGGCCGAGTCCCTCCGCGTCAGTGATCGCGTCCACCACCCGCCAGAGCGCGTAGCCCGCAAATCCGACCCCGCATGCGAGGAGCAGCACGTCTCCCATGGGCGCGTGGAGGATGGCGTTGAGCGCGCCGCCCGCATCGGTGGTCTCGCCGCCGCGCCGGATCGCCGCCTCCGCCGCCAGGAAACCGATCGTGCCGTAGAGGACGGCGTCGGCCACGTAGCCGACCCGGGCGAGGTGGGCGATCCAGGGCGCGACGTGGCGGGCCGCATCTTCGAACGGGCGCATGATGTCACGGGGCGACGGCACGTCGGACATGCTCGCGAAACTGCGCCGGGCGGGCGCCCAGCGCCGTGATGCCCGCCGCAGAACCTGAGCCGGCGGACGCGGGCGGGCGCCACAGTGTGGACCGGTCGCAGCGGCTGGCGTCGGGCCCTTCTCGGCGCCAGCTTCATGTGGCGTCGTTGGTTGCAATCCCTTGCCGCGCCTGGCCCAGCCGTGACGGTGGCTGGCACGCCTCTCGCGCAGAGGGTCGAAATCCGACGGCCACATGCCTCACTTTCCGTCGATACCCTCAACACTTGGCCCTTGGCCGGGACGAACCATGACATCAGTCGGCAGGCGCGCTGCCGTTACCGGAGCGCTGGCGCTGGCGCTCGCGTGCGGCGGCGACAACGTCACCACCCCACCCGAGAACGCGGCGCCGGTCGCGGACTTCACCCTGCCGTCCTGCACCATCAACGTGCCCTGCCACTTCGTGAGCACGAGCACGGACGACGGCGGGGTGACCGCCTGGAGCTGGGACTTCAACGGCGACGGTGTGGCCGACGCCACGACCGCGGACGCCGATTTCACCTACACGACCGCGGGCTCCTTCGACGTGAGTCTGACGGTGCACGACGCGCCCGGCCTGAGCCAGACCAAGAAGCAGACGATCACGATCGCGGCGCCGGTGCCGGGGAACACCCCGCCGACGGCAGAGTTCACCAGCGCCTGCACCGGCCTCGACTGCACGTTCACCAGCACGAGCACGGATGCCGCGCCGGGGACGATCGCGGCGTACGCCTGGGACTTCGGCGACGGCGCCAAGTCCGGCGACCCGAACCCGACGCACACGTACGCCGTCGCGGCCTCGACCGACTTTACGGTCACGCTCATCGTGGGCGACGACGGCGGCGCAACCGACACCGTGTCGCATACCGTGACCGTGACGGTCCCCAACACGCCGCCCACGGCGGGGTTCACGGAGAGCTGCAACACCAACGCCATCTGCGCCTTCACGAGCACCAGTACCGACGTGGCCCCGGGCACGATTGCCAGCTACGCCTGGGACTTCGGTGACGGCGGCAAGTCCGCCGACCAGAACCCGTCACACATCTACGCCATCAGCGTGCCCACCCAGTTCACGGTCAAGCTCACCGTGACGGACAACGAGGGCGCGACCGATGACACGACCCAGACGATCACGGCATCCCCGCCCCCGCCGGGCGCCGAGGCGTGCGTGGCCGGCACGGACGGGCGGCTCGACTGCGCGCTCAACATCACCGAGCGGTCCATCATCAAGCTCAAGCTGATCGGCATCAGCTGCAGTCAGCGGAAGGAGCGGGTCGTCATCCCGGCGCCGAGCAACGACCAGGTCTTCCTGGGGGTGTGCAGGCATCAGGTCGGCGATTCGACCAAGATCTTCGGCGGCCCGGGCGACTCGGCCTTCGTGTACCTGCCGGGCAGCCAGGCCAGGATCCGGTTCTGGCAGGGCATTCCCGACTTTGGCGAGCCGCCCCTGGCGCCGCCGGCGGGGGAGATCACCGGAACGTTCCCGAGCTGGGTCATCCACTTCGAGGACGGCGCCCATGCGGGCGATCCCGGCGAGCCCGACTTCAGCGATGTCGTGCTGCAGGTAGACGCGGTCCCGCCTCCCTGGCCGTGAGCCGGCGCGGGGATGCCCGCCACAGAGCCTGACCTCGACGGTGCGCGCCTACGGAAGCACGTGGCTCGCACCGTCGCCGCGTTTCGGGCCGTCGTCGCCGAGCACGCTGTGTCGGAGGCGGCGCTCATGGTGCCACAGAGCGGGCGCTCAGCCTGCTGGGAGTCCGAAGGCCTCTTCAGAGCGTTAGATTTCGCGGAGGCGGGTCACCCGACCCGCGCGATGCGGATCGCCGAGGAGAACCTCATCATGAACGAGCAGGGAAGCGGAAATCGGTCGGCTGTCGCCGGGCAGCAGACCGAGGTCGCGGTGCTGGCCGGGGGCTGTTTCTGGGGGGTAGAGGAAATCCTGCGGGCCGTGCCCGGGGTGATCGATACCGATGTCGGCTACACCGGTGGCTGGCTGCCGAATCCCACGTACGACGATACCCACGACAGCAAGTCCGGCCATGCGGAGGCCGTGCGGATCACGTTCGATCCGGCGGTGCTGAGCTACGAGGATCTGCTCGAAAAGTGGTTCTTCCGGCTGCACGACCCGACCACGCTCAACCGCCAGGGCAACGACGTCGGCACCCAGTACCGATCGGCGGTCTTCCCGCAATCACCCGAGCAGCGCGAGGCGGCCGAACGGGTGAAGGCACGGGTCGAGGCCTCGGGGAAGTGGAAGCGGCCGGTGACGACCTCGATCGAGCCCGCGGGCACGTGGTACAGCGCCGAGGCCTATCACCAGGATTATCTGAAGAAGCATCCGAACGGGTATACCTGCCATTGGCTGCGTGACTAGCGTCTCCCGGCATGGCCGAGCGCCCCGATCCGACTCCGGATTCGGGGCGTTTCTCTTTCCATGACGGCCGGTCGAAGGAACCTTTGCGATGCAGCCGTCATTCTACCGGTGAGCTCGCCCCCATCTCTCAAAGTTCGCGCTGGAGGCCGCATGGCGGGAGCGGAGGATGTTCGCCTGGCAGAGGACGCCCGCCGGACGAGGAACTGGAAGCGCTGGGGTCCCTACCTGGCCGAGCGTCAGTGGGGCACGGTTCGAGAAGACTACTCCAGCGACGGGAACGTCTGGGAATACTTCCCCCACGATCATGCCCGAAGCCGTACCTACCGCTGGGGTGAAGACGGCCTGCTCGGCATCTGCGACCGCCAAGCGCGGCTCTGTTTCGGGCTGGCGTTGTGGAACGGACGAGATCCGATCCTGAAGGAGCGGCTCTTCGGGCTGACGGGCCCCGAGGGGAACCACGGGGAAGACGTGAAGGAGGCCTACTTCTACCTCGATTCCACGCCCACGCATTCCTACCTGAAAGCGCTATACAAGTATCCGCAGACGGAGTTTCCCTACGAGCGTCTGGTCCTCGAGAACCGCCGCCGGGGAAAGGCCGATCCGGAGTTCGAGCTGGCCGACACCGGGGTGTTCGACGGTGACCGGTACTTCGACATCACCGCCGAGTACGCCAAGTCGGCGCCCGACGACATCGCCATCCGGGTGACGCTGGCCAATCGCGGGCCCGAGGAGGCGACCCTTCATCTACTGCCCACGCTGTGGTTCCGGAACACCTGGAGCTGGGGCCGGGAAGGCGAGGGCTACAGCGGGCGGCCTGAGCTTCGTGGCGACGGCCCGGCCCACATCGTGGCTGAGCACCCGACGCTCGGCCGATACGAGCTGTACGCAGATCGGGCCGCGGGCCACAGCCTGCCGGCAACGCTGTTCACCGAAAACGAGACCAACTTCGCCCGGCTCTACGGTGCCGCGAATCCGACCCCCTTCGTGAAGGATGCGTTTCACCGCGCCGTTACTCAGGGCGAGATCAGCGCGGTCAACGCCGCCGAAACCGGCACGAAGGCCGCGTTCCACTACATCCTCCGCATTCCGGCGGGCGCCGAGCGCGTCGTCCGCCTGCGCCTTCGGTCTCCGGAAGACTCCAAGCCGTTCGGTCCAGCGTTCGAGCAGGTCCTGGCAAATCGCGTCCAGGAAGCCGACGCCTTCTACCAGGAGCGGTTCCCTGCCGATGTGACCGAAGACGAGCGCCGGGTGCTCCGGCAGGGGTATGCCGGCCTCCTCTGGAGCAAGCAGTTCTATCACTATGTGGTCGAGCAATGGGCGGAAGGGGATCCAGCCCACCCGATGCCGCCAGCGGGGCGGCAGGAAGGCCGCAACGTCGGCTGGCCGCACGTGTTCAGCCGGGACGTGATCTCGATGCCCGACAAGTGGGAGTATCCCTGGTTCGCGGCGTGGGACCTCGCCTTCCACATGATTCCGTTCGCCCGCATCGACCCGCACTTCGCGAAGGAGCAGCTTCTGCTCCTGCTGCGCGAATGGTACATGCACCCGAACGGCCAGATCCCCGCCTATGAGTTCGCGCTCGGCGACGTCAACCCGCCAGTGCATGCCTGGGCCTGTTGGCGGGTGTACAAGATGACCGGCCCCCGCGGAGAGCGGGACCGCGTCTTCCTCGAGCGCGCGTTCCACAAGCTGTTGCTCAACTTCACCTGGTGGGTCAACCGCAAGGACCCGGACGGGCGGAACTTGTTCGCCGGCGGCTTTCTCGGCCTCGACAACATCGGCGTGTTCGACCGCTCCCAGCCGCTGCCGACGGGCGGCCACCTGGAGCAGGCTGACGGCACCGCCTGGATGGCGTTCTACTGCAATACCATGCTCGCGATGGCCCTGGAGCTGGCCAGTGAAGACCCGGCCTACGAAGACGTCGCCTCGAAGTTCTTCGAGCACTTCATCGCGATCGCCGACGCCATGAACCGGCTGGGCGGCACCGGGCTCTGGTCGGAGGAGGATGGCTTCTATTACGACCAGCTCCACACGGATGGCGGGCACATGCCTCTTCGCATCCGTTCGCTGGTCGGCGCGATGCCGCTCATCGCGGTCGAGGTGCTGGAGGAAGCGACGTTCAGCGGCCTCGAGGGCTTCAAGAAGCGGCTGAACTGGTTCCTGACGAACCGTCCGGAGCTCGCCGGGCAGATCGCGTGCATGCATCCCCGGCGTGCGGAGACCGGCGTCCACCGGCTGCTCGCGATCCCCTCGCGCGAGCGGCTCGAGCGTGTGCTGCGATACCTGCTCGACGAGCGCGAGTTCCTGTCGCCGTACGGCATCCGCTCGGTCTCGCGAGTCCATCGCGGGCACCCCTATGAGATCGATGTTCAGGGCACCGTCCACCAGGGGGCGTACGACCCCGGCGAGTCGAGCACCGGTCTGTTCGGGGGCAATTCCAACTGGCGCGGGCCGGTGTGGTTCCCGCTGAACTATCTGATATTCGAGGCGCTGGAGCGGTTCGACCATTTCTACGGGGACGATTTCCGAGTCGAATGCCCGGTGGGCTCGGGTCGCATGCTGACGCTCCAGCAGGTTGCCGCCGAGCTGGCCCGACGCCTCTCGACCCTCGTTCTCGCGGATGCGGATGGCCGGCGGCCATGCCACGGGGACGACGAGCGCTTCGCGCGCGACCCGCACTGGAAAGACCTCGTGCTGTTCCACGAATACTTCCACGGCGATACCGGCCGGGGCGTCGGGGCGAGCCATCAGACCGGCTGGACGGCGCTGGTGCTCCGCTGCATCGAAGACCAGGCGCGGCGCCGCGGCGCCTCGACCGCCACGCGTCACCTGGTTGGCTCCTCATGAGCGCTCCACCGACCGACGAGCGCACCGAATGGCTCGAGACCGACGGACTGGGCGGCTTCGCCTCGGGGACAACCGCCGGACCGCGCACCCGGCGCTACCACGCGCTGCTGCTGGCCGCGCGGACGCCGCCCACCGACCGCATGGTGCTGGTGAACGGAC
Organism: Gemmatimonadales bacterium; assembly: GCA_051955835.1. GTDB lineage: Bacteria > Gemmatimonadota > Gemmatimonadetes > Gemmatimonadales > GWC2-71-9 > CAVVWJ01. Next base: position 28,030 of record JBQCGH010000090.1, on the reverse strand, counting down.
TGGACGCCTGGGTGAACGGCGACGACGAGTCGGATCGGGAATATCTGAGCCGCCAGCGCTACGCGCCGGATGTGCTCGTGCCCGAGGCCCCCGCCGCGATCGAGACATTCAGGCACGAACCGTGGCCCACGTGGACGTACCGGCTGCGCCACGGGGCGCGCGTGGAACAGGAGCTGTTCGTTCACCGTGGACTGCCGCTCGTGGCCATGCGCTGGCGCGTGCTCGGTGATGCCCTCCCGGCGACGCTCTCGGTGCGTCCGTTTCTCTCGGGTCGCGACTATCACGCCCTCCACCACGAGAACCCGGGCTTCCGGTTCGAGCACGAGACCAATGGAGAGCGCCTCTGGTGGCGGCCGTACGACGGCGTGCCCGGCGTGGGCGCGCTCCACAACGGCGAGTACCACGGGGCGCCGGCGTGGTATCGCCGCTTCCTCTACACCGAGGAGCGCGACCGGGGGCTCGACTGCGAAGAGGACCTGGCCAGCCCCGGCGTGCTCACCTGGCGGCTCGACCGGGGCGACGCCGTGCTCATCTTCGCCACGGACGTTGCGCTGCCGCCGCGAGGCACGGCGACCGAGATGTTCGGGCGACTTCGCCGCGACGAGGATGCCGCGCGCCGCCGGCGCGGCGGCCCGCTTCAGCGGGCGGCGGAAGCGTACGTGGTCCAGCGGGACTCGGGGCGGACGATCGTCGCCGGCTATCCGTGGTTCACTGACTGGGGCCGCGACACCTTCATCGCCATGCGCGGATTGCTCATCACCACGGGTCGGTTACTCCAGGCCCGCTCGGTCCTGCTGCGGTGGGCGGCCACCGTGTCAGAAGGTATGCTCCCCAACCGGTTCGTGGACCGCGGCGATGCACCCGAGTTCAACTCGGTAGACGCGTCGCTCTGGTTCATCGTCGCCGTACACGACTACCTCGAGGCCCTCAAGGCCGCGGGCACGACGCTCGGACGCGAGGAGTATCGCGCCCTCGCCAACGCCGTGTGCGCGATCATCGCGGGCTATGCCCGCGGCACGCGCTACGGCATTCGGCTCGACGCGGATGGCCTCCTCGCCGCCGGTGAACCCGGCGTCCAGCTCACGTGGATGGACGCCAAGGTGGGTGATTGGGTCGTGACCCCGCGCGTCGGGAAGCCGGTGGAGGTGCAGGCGCTCTGGCTCAACGCGCTCCGGATTGCCGAGGCGTTCACGACGGAGTATCGGCCCATGCTGCGGGCCGGCCTGCGGTCGTTCAGCGCCCGCTTCTGGAACGCCGAGCTGGGATGGCTGCACGACGTCGTGGATGTCGCTCATCATCGCGGAACGGCGGACCCGACGCTTCGGCCCAATCAGGTGCTCGCGGTCGGCGGACTGCCCTACCCCGTCGCCGACGAGTCGCTCGGCCGGCGCATCGTGGATGCGGTGGAGGCGCGGCTGTGGACGCCGCTCGGGCTCCGCACCCTGTCGGCCGACGATCCCCGGTATGTGCCCCGGTACGAAGGTGACGTTCGGGCGCGAGACGGAGCTTACCATCAGGGCACCGCGTGGCCTTGGCTGCTGGGTCCGTTCGTGGACGCCTGGGTGCGCGTGCGCGGCGGCGGGCTCGCGGTCAAGCGCCAGGCTCGTCGGCGCTTCCTGGCGCCCCTGCTCCGCCACCTCGAGCAGGCGGGCCTGGGACACATCTCCGAGATCGTCGACGCCGAGCCGCCGCACACGCCGCGCGGCTGTCCGTTCCAGGCCTGGTCGCTGGGCGAGGCGTTGCGCCTCGACCAGCAGGTGCTGGCGGAGCCGGCGCCGGCGCGCATTAGCCGCCGCGGAGGCCGGCCCGGCGCGCATGCCGAGCGTCGCTGAGCGCGGCATGGCGGTCTGGCGGCGGCACTGGCCCGAATACGCCATGGAGGCCGCGCTCCTGGGCACGTTCATGGTGTCGGCTTGTCTCTTCGCGGTGGTCCTGTTCCATCCTGCCGGGGTGGCCGCCCGCGTGCTGCCCGACCCGTTCGCGCGGCGCGTGCTCATGGGGCTGGCGATGGGCACGACCGCCGTCGCGCTCACCTACTCGCCCTGGGGGCAGCAGTCCGGCGCGCACTACAACCCGGCCGTGACGCTCGCCTTCGCGCGTCTCGGCAAGGTGGCGGCCTGGGATGCGGGGGCGTACGTCGCCGCGCAGTTCGTCGGCGCCGTGGTCGGCGTGATGCTCGCGCGGGTGCTCCTGCGGACGATGCTCGGCGACGCCGCCGTGCACTACGCCGTGACCCGGCCCGGCCCGCACGGCGCCGCGGTTGCGTTCGCCGCCGAGCTCGCGATCTCCTTCATCCTGATGACGGTGGTGCTGGCCGCCTCCAACCATCCCCGGCTGGCCCGCTTTACCGGCGTGTTCGCGGGCCTGCTGGTCGCGACATTCATCATGACGGAGGCGCCGCTCTCCGGAATGAGCATGAATCCGGCGCGGACCATGGGCTCGGGGTTCTGGGCCGGCGACTGGACTGCCGTGTGGATCTACTTCACCGCGCCGCCTCTCGGGATGCTGCTCGCCGCCGAGCGGTATCTCCGGCGGCACGGCGCCTCGGGAATCTTCTGCGCCAAGCTCCATCACCAGAACTCGAAGCGCTGCATTTTCTGCGAGCGCCGGGCGCCGCTCGCCCGGCCCTAGCTCGCCGACTCGTCGTCTCCCCGCGCGCCAGGCGCCACCGGTTTCCGCCCCTCCAGTCCGGCGGCCGCCGCACGCGCCCGGGTGGCCGACGGCTCCTCCCGGAGGATGCGCCCATCGCCCTTAGGCCGTGGAAGCCGTGGAACCTTTCCCGGCCACCTCGCATTACACCGCGCGAACAGATCCAACTCCCACTCGACATCGTTTGGAGGCACAGGATGCGGCGGCGGACCGTGGTTTCCGGATTGGTAGTGCTCGGCGCGATCGGCTGGTACGCGTTCCGTCCCGAGCTGCTCTTCGTTCGCCGGCACGTGGACGAGGCCGCGCCGACCATGCAGTCGTCGGCCGGAGGCACCGCGGTGGCCTCGCTGCTCACCGGCGCGTTCCACTCGGTGGCCCACGAGACCCATGGCCGGGCCAGCGTCCTCCGCCTGCCCGACGGCCGCGTGGTGCTGCGTCTCGCCGACTTCACGACCTCGAACGGTCCCGATGTGCGCGTCTACCTCGTGGCCGCGAACGACGCCACCGACAACGGCACGGTGACCCGCGCCGGCTTCGTCGAGCTCGGCAAGCTCAAGGGCACCGACGGCGACCAGAACTACGACGTCCCGGCCGGCCTCGACCTGGCGCGGTATCGCGCCGTGACGATCTGGTGCCGCCGCTTCTCGGTCAATTTCGCGACCGCTCCGCTCACCCCGAATTCCTGACCTCGGAGACCCCCATGTCGCTCGCTCGCACCACGGCCATCGTCGCCGCCGCGCTCGCGCTGGCCCGGAGCGCATCGGCCCAGGACGGCACCCGGTTCACCGTCCACGTGCGGAACATCTCGCACGGCGAGGTGCTCAAGCTGTCGAACGGAGGCACCGCCCCCTTCGTCTCCGCACCGGTGCTCTGGGTGGTGCACTCCTCCACCACGAACCCGATCTTCTCGGCGGGGCAGCCCGATGCCGGGCTCGGCCTCGAGCAACTCGCCGAGACCGGCAACCCGAGCCGCCTCGCCCGCGCCCTCGACGGACGGCCCGGCGTCGTGCGCATCGGTGTCGACGCGTCGCCGGTCGGCGCCAAGGCCGACGGCCCGCTCACACCCGGCGAAGGCTACGCGTTCGAGATCACGGCCCGCCCCGGCGAGCGGCTGTCCGCGGCGTGGATGTTCGGCCAGTCGAACGATCTGTTCTACTCGAACGACCGGCCCATCGCGCTCTTCACGGCGGCCGGAACGCCGGTCGATGGGGTGATGACCGCGCAGCTCTCGCTGTGGGACGCGGGGACCGAGGTCAACGAGGAGCCGGGCCTGGGCCCGAACCAGGGCCCGCGCCAGGCCACACCCGACGCGGGCACGCCGGAACATGAAGGGATCGCGCACGTGCACGACCGCTTCAGCTACCCTCGCATCGGCGATGTGCTCGAGCTGAGGATTACGCCGGCCGGCAACGCCATGGATGCCATGAGCGCCAGATAGCGGTTCGCGCCGCCGCGCTCAGGGCGGGTCCCGCGGGCCTCGGGATCCGATACCGGAAATCGCGGCGGTGCTCCAGGCCTTGCCCGTCCACCACCACCGCGAGTGCCGCATGTCCTCTGCACACTACGACGTCATCATCATCGGGAGCGGAGCCGGTGGCGGAACGCTGGCGTGGCGCCTGGCGCCATCGGGCAAGCGGATCCTTCTCCTCGAGCGTGGCGACTTCGTCCCGCGGGAGCCGGAGAACTGGAGCACCCGCGCGGTCAACGTGGATGGGAAATACCAGACCACGGAGCAGTGGCGCGACCGGGCGGGCAAGCCGCTCCACCCCCACACGAACTACTGGGTCGGCGGCAACACCAAGTTCTACGGCGCCGCGCTGTTTCGTCTCCGCCGCGAGGACTTCGGCGAGCTGACGCACGATGGGGGCGTCTCGCCAGCGTGGCCGATCACCTACGAAGAGCTCGAGCCGTATTACACCGAGGCGGAGCACCTGTACCAGGTGCACGGCGAGCGGGGCGAGGACCCGACCGAGCCGCCGGCCAGCGGTCCCTATCGCTACCCGGCAGTGAGCCACGAGCCGCGGCTCGAGCAGCTCAGCGAGGACTTCCGCCGGGCCGGTCTCCACCCGTTCCACACACCGCTGGGCATCATGCTGAACGAGCGCGACCGCCCGCGGAGCCGGTGCATTCGCTGCGGCACCTGCGACGGGCATCCCTGCCTGGTGCGCGCCAAGTCCGACGCCCACGTCGTGTGCGTCGAGCCGGCGCTCGACTTTCCCACTGTCACGCTGCTCACCCATGCCTACGTTACGCGGCTCGAAACCAGCGCGTCCGGACGTGAGGTGACGGCGGTGGTGGTCGAGCGCGGGGGGCGGACCGAGCGCTACACCGCGGACATCGTGGTGGCCTCGTGCGGCGCCATCAATTCGGCGGCGCTGCTCCTCCGTTCGGCGAGCGAGCGGCACCCGCGTGGACTCGCGAACGGTTCGGACGTCGTGGGCCGGCACTACATGGGCCACATCAACTCGGTCCTCATGGCCGTGTCGCGTTGCCCCAACCCCACGACCTTCCAGAAGAGTCTGTCCGTGAACGACTTCTACTTCGGCGCGCCGGACTGGGACCGACCGATGGGTCACATCTCGTTCGTGGGCAAGCTGGACGGCGTGACGCTTTCGGCCGGCGCGCCGGCGGTCGTGCCCGGCTGGACGCTCGACCTCATGGCCAAGCATTCACTCGACTTCTGGCTCACCTCCGAGGACCTGCCGGATCCCGAGAACCGGGTCACCCTGGACCGAGACGGCCGGATCGTGCTCGCCTATACGCCGAACAACGGCGAAGGACACCGACGGCTTCGCGGCAGGCTCGAGCAGCTGATGCAGCAACAGTCCGCCTGCCCGGTCCATGGCACGGCGTGCCATCAGGGTCTCTTCAGCCGCAATCTGTTCATCGGTCAGCGCATCCCGCTGGCCGGCGTGGCGCACCAGAACGGGACGATCCGCTTCGGCGACGACCCCGCGGCGTCCGCCCTCGACCGACACTGCCGGGCGCACGAAGTGGCAAACCTCTACGTCGTGGACGGGAGCTTCTTTCCGTCAAGTGGCGCGGTGAACCCCGCGCTCACGATCATGGCCAATGCGCTCCGGGTCGGCGACCACATCCTCGAGCGGCTGGGCGCGAGGTCGGCCGCGACCGTCGGGGCGCCGAGCGCTGCCGCGCCCGCGGGTGGAAGCACCATCGCTGCCGTCGGGGCGGAGGTGGACGCATGAGCGGCGCGCACTCCTTCCGTCGCGCCGCGCTGGTAGCGGCATGCCTCGCGGTGCTTCCGGCGGCTGCCCGGGGGCAGAGCTCCCGCCCATGGCAGGGATCGGGCATCCCGTATGTCCCGGCCGTTGCCACCGCCGTGCGCGCCGAGGCTGTGGCGATGGTTGGGCTCACCGTGTCCGACATGGACCGCTCGGTGGAGTTCTATACGCGGGTTCTCGACTTCGAACCCGTCTCGGACCGCGAGCTGAGCGGACCGGCCTACGATCGGCTCAATGGGGTCCCCGGCGGCCGGCTGCGTGTGGTGCGCCTCCGTCTGGGCGAGGAGATGTTGCAGCTGACGCAGTATCTCGCCGTACCCGGCCGCCCGGCGCCTACCGACTCGCGGAGCAACGATCGCTGGTTCCAGCACGTCGCCATCATCGTGAGCGACATGGACCGGGCCTACGCTCGGCTGCGCGCGCAGGGCGTGCGGCAGACGTCCGTGGCGCCGCAGCGGCTTCCGAAGACGATCCCGAACGCCGCCGGGATCCGTGCGTTCTACTTCCGGGACCCCGACGAACACCCGCTCGAGATCCTGCAATTCCCCCCCGACAAGGGCGACCCGAGGTGGCAGCGTGGGGGGCGACTGTTCCTGGGGATCGACCACACCGCGATCGTGGTGGGCCGCACCGTGGCGAGCCTCGGGTTCTATCGCGATGTGCTCGGACTGCGGGTGGCGGGCGAGAGCATGAATTTCGGACCGGAGCAGGAGCGCCTGAATGCCGTCCCGGGCGTGCGACTCCACATCACCGCACTCCGCCCGAGCCGCGGCCCGGGAGTCGAGTTCCTCGAATATCTCGCGCCGCGCAACGGGCGTCCCTATCCGGCCGACGAGCATCCGAACGACCTGGTGCACTGGCAGACCACGTTCGTCGTGCCCAACGCCGATTCTGCCGCCGCGGCGCTCCGGCGCGGCGACTTCCGGCTCCTGACGCCTGCCCCGGTGGACCTGCCGGACACCCTGCTCGGTTTCCGTCGCGGACTCCTGGCCCGCGATCCCGACGGTCACGTTGTCCAACTTGTCGAGCGGCCTTGAGGAACACCACCGATGCCGACAACACTGCCGCAACCCGCCAATCCGCCGCCGCAACCGGCCGCCGCGCCCGCCACGATGAAGGCAATCGCCGTCCTCCCCGGTCAGGCGAACAGCATGCACCTGCGCGACGTGCCCCGACCGTCGGTCGGCGACGTGCCGGGCGGCCGCGGCGTGCTGGTCAAGGTGCTGCGCGTGGGCGTGGACGGCACGGACAAGGAGATCAACGCCGCGGAGTACGGCGCGGCGCCGCCGGGCTTCGACTATCTCATCACCGGTCACGAGAGCTTCGGGCGGGTCGTGGAGGTCGGACCGAACGTGTCGGAGCTCGCGCCGGGCGATTACGTCGTCGCCACGGTGCGCCGGCCGGGATCGAGCATCTACGACCAGATCGGCACCTACGACATGACCACGGACGACATGTACTACGAGCGCGGGATCAACCTGCGACACGGCTATCTGAGCGAGTATTACGTGGACGACCCGGAATACATCGTCAAGGTGCCCGCCGGTCTCAAAGACGTCGCCGTCCTGCTCGAGCCCACCACCGTGGTCGAGAAAGGAATCGCGCAGGCCTACGAGATCCAGCGACGGCTTCGCGTGTGGCGGCCGCGCAAGGCGGCCGTCATGGGGGCCGGCACGATCGGGCTGCTGGCGGCGCTGGTGCTCAGGCTTCGCGGCCTGGAGGTGACGGTCTTCGGACGCACGCCGGCGCCCTATCTCAATTCAGATCTGGTGCACGATCTCGGCGCGCGCTACGAGTCCACGATTACCACGCCGATCGCCGAGGGGTGCGGCCGCTACGGACCGTTCGATTTGATCTTCGAGGCCACGGGGGCGTCCTCGGTAGTGTTCGAGAGCATGCGCGCGCTGGCCCGCAACGGCGTCCTGGTGCTGTCGAGCGTCACCGGGGGCGACCGCAAGATCGAGGTCCCGGCCGACCGGATCAATCTGGAGTTCGTGCTGGGGAACAAGGTGATGGTGGGGACCGTGAACGCGAACCGGGAGTACTTCGAGTCAGGCGTGAAGGACATGGCGCATGCGGAGTCGCAGTATGCCGGCTGGCTGGGACGCCTTCTGACGCACCCGGTGCGCGGGCTGGGGAACTGGCGCCTCCTGCTCGACACGCTCACCGAGGCCAAAGGAGCCATCAAGGTTTACTGTGAAGTCACGGAGGACGCGTGACGGCCGCAGCCATCGTGGGGGCGCCGGCCTTGCCGCCGCTGGTCACTCAGGCGGCGGAGCCGGTGGGGCGACGCCGCGAGGCGCGTCTCCGTCCCGGGTTCACGGACCGCTATCCAGGGCTCATCGCGGGACGATGGGCCCCGGCCGCGGAATTGGCGGACCGCGTGCTGGCCCAGGCGCTGCTCCGCCGCGGCGGCACTCCCATTCTCGGTCGCGTGCTGCTCGAGGCCCATTTCGAGTTCCGGTACGGCACGGCCCGCGGCGGGGAGCGCCACGGCGTGCGTCACCATCGCGGGAGCTGAGTCCGGACCGCCCCCCGCGGAGCGGCCGAGCGGTAGCTGCCGGCCATGTACTGGCGCCGTCGGCGACCGGCGCGCAATATCCAGCCAACCGCCCGGCGGAATGCGGGGCGGCCTCGGCGCGCCGCGTTGCGCGCCGCGCGACCTTGGCCGGAACCCTCCATGCTCGTCATTCGCAACAAGCTCACCGGCGAGCCGCTGCACGAGCTCGCCGGCAACACGCTCCGCGGCGCTCGTCTCGACCATCTGGTCCTGCTGGCGGCGGACCTCCGCGGCGCCGACCTTCGCGACGCCGATCTTCGCGGCACCGACCTGTGCCAGGCGGACCTTCGCGATGCCCAGCTCGACGACGCCGACCTTCGGGGTGCCGACTTCACGCTCGGCACGGTGGCGGCCACGAGCTTCGCGCGCGCCAACCTGGCGGACGCCCGGATGCAGGCCGTGAACCTGGAGATCGCCGGCGCGGCCGGCACGCGATTTCAGGGCGCGGACCTCGCGCGGGTCAACCTGAAGAATTCGAATCTGGCGGGCTGCGCGTTCGACGACGCCGAGATGCGGCGGGTGGACCTGACCCATACCAATCTGACCGGGGCGACGTTCACGGGGGCCAACCTGACGGAGGTTGCCTTCGACTACTCGGACCTCCGTGGGGCACGGCTCGACGGTGCGATGCTGGTGCGGGCGGTGCTCACCGGTGTCGACCTCCGAGGCGCGAGCCTGCGCGACGCCGACCTGGCCGAGGCGGTGTTGAGCGGCGCGCAGCTCGACGGCACGGATCTGGCCGAGGCCCATCTGTCGGCGACGGTGTTCGCGCGCTGCGCGGACCTCCACCGCGCGCGAGGGCTCGACAAGGTCACCTGGCTCAACCCGGCGTGCCTAGACATGGCGACGCTGCGCCAATGCTTCGCCGGACTGGACCGGGAATTCCTGCAGGGAGCCGGGCTCGATGCGCCGGAGATCGAAGCGCTTGGCGCGTTGTACGGCGCACCGTCTCTGACGGGCCCCGTCCTGCGTTGAGAGTGGCTCGAGGCCCGGCGTCGAAGCCACTTGACGACTTGGAAAGTTTCGATGATGTCTCGGCCTATGGTGGCCGCTCAGGTCCCCTGCTCCCCCCGGTCCGCTCCGGAGATCTGCGCCAAGATCCGGCTCAGCAGGTCGGACGGCGTGGACAGGAGGCGCAGCTTATGCTTCACGCCCTCGAGCACGCTCTGCTCGAACGCGAACTCCCGGGTGCACGCGTCGCAGATCCGGAGGTGCTCCTCGATCTGCCGCATGTCATCGGCGCTGAGCCGCCGGTCGAGGTAGTCGTCGAGGCGACGGAATGCCTCTTCGCAGGTGTGGCGATTCAGGGGATGGCTCATGCGTCCCCTCCACCAAACTGAGCGGCTCCCCGCACAATTCCGCCTTCCTGAGCGACCTGCCATAACGCCTTCTGCAGCATCTTCCGACCTCGGTGCAGCCGCGAGCGGACGGTGCCGACGGGACACCCGACGATGCGCGCGATCTCCTCGTAGCTCAAATCTTCCATGAAATACAAAGTTGAGACGATCCGATATTCGTCCGGCAGCCGGCCGATGGCCTCGACGACGCGCTCGGTGCCGAGCGCCTCGAGCAGCTGGGCGGCCGGATCGGGGCCCTGGGTGGGGAAGCCCGCCTCCCCCGACCTGGCATAGATGTACAAGTCGGGCGTATCGTCGAGATCGGACGTCACCGGCCGGCTCCGCTCCCGGCGATGCCGCGAGTAGTAGCAGTTAGTGAGGATCTTGAGGAACCAGGCGCGGAAGTTGGTTCCGGGCATGAACGTTCCAAAGGCCCGGTGGGCCAGCAGGGCCGCATCCTGCACCAGGTCCTCGGCGTCCGCCTGGTTCCGGCAGAGCCGCATCGCGACCCCGAAGGCCACCCCGAAGACCGCCGCGAACAGCGACTCGAACGAGGCCGCTGGGGCCTCGATGCTCAAGTCGGGTGACGCGGTGTCGAACGGGACCTGCGAGAGAAAGGGCACGCCGGGTCCGGGGTCAGGGAGCCAAGATACGACCGACGCTGGGTGAAATGCGCCCAGCCGTCAAGGAGTTCCCTGGGCGCCCAGGGCGGCCTGGAGCCTGGCGCCAGGGCGGATGCCGGGTACCCCGAGCCGAATGCGATATAGCCCCGTACTGGCGGTGAGATAGAGGCTGCGACCGTCGGCGTCGCCGAAGGCAAGATTGGCGTCGTGCTCCGGAGGAACGATCCGGCCCAGTGCCTTACCCGCCGGCGACAGGATCCACACGCCCCCCGGAGCCGACACGTACACGTTGCCTTCGGCGTCCACTTTGATGCCGTCGAGGGCCACGGGCTCGCGGCTGGCCGTAAAGTCGTGGAATACGATCCCGCGCCCGAGCGCCCCGTCCGGCTTGACCTCGTAGCGCATCAGCACCTTCCGCGCGAGGTCCCAGTTGTCCACGTACAGGTATCTCTCGTCTGGCGAAAACGCGATTCCGTTCGGCCCCGTCAGCTCCCTGGTCAGGAGCGTGACGCTATCGTTGGCCACGCGATACACGCCGCTGAACGGCAGCTCCTTCGCAGGATCGCCGAACGTCCCCGGTAGCCCGAAGGGCGGGTCCGTGAAGTAGAGCGACCCGTCGGAGCGATAGACCAGGTCGTTCGGGCTATTGAGCCGCCTGCCTTGATACCGGTCGGCGAGCACCGTGAGGCTGCCGTTCGGCTCGAGGCGGGTGACGCGCCGGTTGCCGTGCTCGTTGACCGTGAGCCGGCCGTCCGGGTCGAGCGTGAGGCCGTTGGACCCGGGCTGGTGATAGCGCCCGATGTCCACGCCGGTGTACCCGCTCTTCGGGCGGTAAACCGACACCGAGCCTTCGGGCGACCAGCGATAGATCGTGTTCGCATTGGGGTCGCTGAACAGCAGGTAGCCGTCCGGGTGCCAGACGGGGCCTTCGAGAAACTGGAACCCGCCCGCGAGCTTCTCCAGCTTTGCGCCGCGCGGGACGATATGATCGAGTGCTGGACTCAAACGAACGACGCGCGCCGGTACACTGGTCGTTCCACCCAGGCCCGACGGGTACACGTCGAGCGTGGCCGAGCGAATCCAGATGAAGTTCGCGGGCGGATTCGAGATCGGTCCATTGATGCCGAAGATCGCAAGCTGAAGCTGCTGTCCCGGACGCGCATCGGTGGTGAGCACCACGCGGCTCGGCGCGTTGAATCCATGGATCGCGCCGTTCCCGGTCTCCCCCAGCACCAGCGGCAGCTTTCCGTCCACCCAGATCTCCGCGTAGTCGTCGAGCACCAGCTCGAGCACCACGGTCGATCCGCGGACGGCGACCTCGCCGATTGTCTCAGGCAACGTGATGCGGGTGCGGTACCAGCCGAAGGCGAGACGACCGTGCGACCGGCGCCGCTCCAGCGCCGCGGGCCGGACCACTTCCCAGCGCGAGTCATCGAACTCGGTAGTCTGCGCGTGTGGCGTGATGTCGTTGGTGTGGTTGGGGGCGCCGCTCGCGCGGAGGTCCGGACCGGGGTCACGGTGCGCCACGTCGACGATGCCGACGTCGCTGTAGCGCCATTCGGCCTGCACCACCTTCGCGCCCGCGTCGGTACGGAGGTCCACGACGGCGGCGGGGAGCGCGGCCGGCACGTCTGGCGCAGCCTGGGCGCACAGGCGCGCAGGGCCAAGGGCGAGGAAGCTCACGGCCAGGAGTCGGCGGCTCATCGCGTCACCTCCATTGCCCCGGCACGCGGTGCCTGCCGGACCTTCACGACATAGTAGAGGAAAGGCGCCTCGACCTGCTGGAACCAGTGCGGTACGCCGTTCGGGATGACGACGACATCACCGGGCACGAGTCGACGAGTCTCGCCGCCGCGAATGCCGCTCCCGCGGAGCTCCTCCGGACCGATCGCCTTGAGATCGACGGCGGTGCCGCCCGTCACCAGCGAGGCCGACCCCTGGAGGACATAGGCGATGTCCGTATCCCGGGTGTGCACCTCGGCCATGCCTGGGCCGTCCCGCCGGCTCGCGTGGATCTTGTAGTCGCCGGCTTCGATCAGCGGCACACCCTTGGTGAAGGCAGCGCTCACGTCGCCGTGGGAGATCAGCTTCACGTCGGCATCACCCATCTGCGCCGGCACCCAGCGGGCGGCCAGCGCCGCGCCGAACACCAGCGCCGGGAACACGAAGGCTCGCATCGCCGGCCTCACTTTCCAGCCGTGGTCGCGCCGCTCAGCGCGCCGGCACCCGCGAGCGCGATGGCGGCATCACGCGCCGCACTCGATGCGCCGCTCACCCCGATCGCGCCCACGACCTGCCCGTCGACCACGATCGGCTCGCCGCCGGTCAGCGGCGCCGACCACGCGTTGAGGAGCGGCGTCCGGCCGCCGACGATGGCGTCCTCGAGAATCTTGGTGGGCTTCCGGAACAAGGCGGCGGTCCGGGCCTTCTCCGTGGCGATCGTGGTGCCCATCGGAAAGGTGGGCTGCATACGCTCGAGGTAGATCAGATTTCCACCCTGGTCGACGACCGCCACGGATGCGCCTTCGTTGCCGCGGGTGGCTTCGGCGGTGGCAGCCGCCGCGACGGTCTTGGCGCCGTCGAGGGTCAGCTCGCGTGTGCTTTGGGTGACTTGGGCCTGACTCGTGCCGGCGAGCGCGAGCAGCAGCGGGATCACGGCGAAGGCGTCGACTCGCATCGATGGACTCCTGGCAGTGGAAGGAAGCAGGTTGCGGCTTCAATGCCATCGACGGAGGAAAGGTTCCAAGACAGGAAGGACGGCGGAGGGTGGATCAGGTGGTCGGGCAGACCGGGCGCGGCGGTGTCGCACCGGGGGCTGGTCTGGATGGAGGGGGCGTGCGTTTGAATGCTGGAGGGATCAGCGCACTCGCACGGCCTTCGCCGACTTTCAGTGCAGGGGCCTGCTCGCACCTGGCGGGCTCTCAGGCACCCGCCCCACCGACACGCGGTACTTCCAATCGGGCGGACCCGCCATCAGTAGGCCACGCCGAAACGCTCCCGCAGGTGCCGCGGATGTTCCAGCTCGTCGAGCACCGCCACCGCATAGTCCTCGAACGAAATGAAGCTCTTTCCCGCCGCGTCGGTGAGCAGCCGATCGCCGGTGGTGCGATACGTGCCCATGCGCCGGCCAGGGCCGATCTCCGCCGCAGGGCTCAGATAGGTCCACTCCAGGCCGTCGGCGTCCGTGCGCCACACCGCCAGCGACTCCCGTCCTTCGCGCGCCTCGGCCTTGTATGCCTCGGGAAAATCGGGCTGGTCGGCGAGGGCTTTCCCCGGCGCCACCTCGAGGCTGCTGGCGCCGCCCACGTAGAGCACGCGGTTGACACCCGCCGTGCGAAGCCCCCGGATGAGCGCCCGCACGTTCGCTACGAGCGACGGAGCGGCAAGACCACGGGCGTTGGGCCGGGGCGAGATGGCGCTCACGACCGCGTCGGCGCCACGCACGATCCGGGCGACGTCGTCCGGGTCGGTAGCGTCGCCCTTCACCAGACAAACGCGCGGATCGGGTGATTCGACGGCTGCAGGATCGCGGACGGCGCCGACCACCTCGTGGCCGCGACTGAGGGCTTCCTGTACGATGCGCCGGCCGATGTTCCCGGTCGCGCCAATGACGACGACCTTCACGACGAACGCTCCTGACGAATCCTGTTCGGAACCTAGCAGGCTTCCGCGCAGGCGGCGTGCGGAAGCGTGGTTCCTCCTGCCGTGTTCCGGGGTGGGCAACGCTCGCGCGCAGCGGAACACGCCGCACTGGGTCGGCGGGCGATCGCTCGGCGGGGACTAGGCGACGTCGGGAACGGGAGGCGACGGGGGTCGTACCAGCGCGGATTCCCGCCGCGAGTCCCGCCACAATGTCGCCGCCGTATAGCCGATGACGATAACGACGAGCACGCGGACCGCGTCGAGCGGCAGCGACTTCACCAGGAAGGCGGCGAGCAGCACGCCGGGGATGCCGCCGATGGCCAGCCCGATGACCGCGAGCCGGTCATAGCGGCCGGCCTTGAGGAAACGCACGCTCGCGACGGGCATCAGGAACGCGCACGAGCCCATCATGACGGGAAACGCGGTCACGGGATTCATGCCGAGCAGGCTGATCATGGCCATGCAGGGAGCATACAGTCCGATGCCGAGCGTCATGAGCGCGCCGAGCAGCGCGTTGCCCAGGACGCCGAGCACGAGCAGCGTGCCACGGAGGCCGAGCGCGTCGCCACCGCCGGGGAAGATCCCGGTCATCCGGAGCACGATGAACGCCGCGGTCACCACCAGTGCGGCGGCCATGCCGCGCTGCACCCGCCGCCGCTCCCAGCGGCTCACGACACCGGCGCCGAGCCACGCGCCCACGACCGAGGCCCCGATCAGCAGCACCAGGGTCGCTCGGTCGACCGCGATGACTGTGATGTAGATGATCGCCTGCACGATGGTGGGCGGCGTGTGGCCGACGTTGAGCGTGCCCGGAATCACTTCGTCGCGCACCAGGTGACGCGCGCGGAACGCCGCGGTCGTCGTGGCGAACGAGCCGATGCCGAGGGTGTCGAAGAAGTTGGTGACGAAGCCGATGAGCAGGCGCTCGATCAGACGGCCTCCCCGTGCCGGACGCGCCTCCAAACGTATCGCCGCTGGGTCGGGCGGGACAGGTCGGCCGCGCACGACGTGCCCGCCTGAAACCATTCGGGCGTCCGGAGAGTAACGGGAGAGACACCGCGACCTCCCGCTCAGACCGCGAGATCGCCTGGCCGCCCGACGCCTGACCCCCGAGGAGCCATGCGCTCGACGTTTCGCCCGCACTCCGCGCTTGCATGGGCCGCACTCTCGCTCGCTACCCTCGCCGGCCGGCTCGCGGCCCAGCAAGTCCCCGACCCCGACGCCGACCTCACGGTCGCGCACCCCGCGTTTCAGGCGCCGGGTCCCCTGGTCGTGATCGACGGCGGGCACCACAACTTCCATACGATCGAGGGCGGCTACGCGCCGTTCGCCGGCCTGCTCCGGAACGACGGCCTCGAGGTTGAGGGGTCTCCTGGTCCATTCACCGCGGCAAGCCTCCGACCGGTGGCGATCCTGGTGATCGCCAACCCGCTCGCCCCGGTGAACGCGCCCGCCAACTGGACCAAACCGACGCCTTCGGCCTTCACGCCGGAAGAGATCGCGGCGGTTCGGGCGTTCGTGGAGCGAGGCGGCGCGCTGTTCCTCATCGCCGATCACATGCCCTTTGCCGGCGCGGCGCACGATCTCGGCGCCGCGTTCGGCGTCGAGTTCGAGAACGGGTTCGCGTTCAGCGCGCCGCCCGGCGCTCCCTCGGCGCCCGACCTGTTCACGCGGGAGAATGGAGGCCTGATCGACGACCCCGTCGTCGCCGGGATCCGGCAGGTGCGGACGTTTACCGGCTCCGCGTTCACGGCCCATGGCCCCGGCGTGCACCCGCTCCTCCGTCTGGGCCGGGGCTGGACGGTGCTCGAGCCCGATACGGCCTGGCAGTTCGACGCACGAACGCCATCAAAACCCGGTGCCGGCAAGCTGCAGGGCGCGTTGATTCAGATGGGACGGGGGCGGGTCGCGGTCTTTGGCGAGGCAGCGATGTTCACGGCACAACTGGCGGGGCCCGACCGGGTACGGGTGGGCTTCGGCGCGGAGGGAGCCGAGCAGAACCGGCAGTTTCTGCTCGACATCGTGCACTGGCTGGCGCGCGGCCAGGAGGACGGGCGAAAGTCCCCCGGCTGACTCGCGTCCGAGGCGTGCTACCTGCTCAAGAGGCGTTCCTGAAGCAGCGGGGGCGAATCACTCCCACACCGCCCTCAGCGCCTTGTCGCGATTACCTCGAGGTACTCGGCCTCCACCTCGGTGCCCACCGTGGCCCGGTCCCGATGGCGGGCCCAGTGGGCGGTAAGATCGGCCGCAAGGGCGGCGCGACGATCCTCGTCGAGCGACTCGAAGGCGCGCACCGTCGGCCCGTGAGCCGTCCGAAACAGCTCGACCACGCCCGCGGGCGTGTGCGGATAACGGATGCGGAGTGGTCGCACCTCCCACCGCACCTGCCAGAGGTCGTCATCGAACCAGTCGGCGATCGCGCTGACATCGCCCCAGCGGAGGGGGTTCGGCAGATCCAGCGGCGCCGGCGCGACCGCCGTGCGAATGGCGAAGAGATCTGCGACGAAGCCCGTGGGCATCCAGCTCGCAAGCACCACCTGGCCGCCCGGGCAGGTCACCCGCGCCAGCTCGGCCAGCACCCGGTCGGGCCGCGCGGCGAACATCACGCCGAAGAGCGACAGTACCACGTCGAAGGCGCCGTCGCGGTAGGCCAGTCGCTCCACGTTCCCTTGATCGAGCGCGACCGGCAGACTCTCACGACCGGCCTGCGCCGACGCAGCCTCGATGGCGCCGGCTACGAGGTCGACGCCCGTGACCACGGCCCCGGTGCGGGCCGCCGGAAGCGTCGCCGTGCCCGAGCCGCAGGCGGCGTCGAGCACACGAATGCCCGGCCCGAGTCGCCGCCGCCCGACGAATGCCTCGGCCTCGAGTCGGTAGCCCGCCGCGATGCGCTGGTCATCTCCGGCCGACCACAGGCGATGCACCCGGTCCGAGGGCTCGATCAGCGGAATGGGATGCTCGCCGGTGCGGCCGACGGTGACGAACACGCAGCTCACCTCACCCGTGACGGTTCCGCACACGGGCGGGTGCAGCGGCGAATCCTGCGGCGAACGAGACACGGCATGCTCCGGCGTGATCACTGGTGTCGTGCGGCGGCCGGAGCGAGCTCCGGCCGCCGACCTGTTGAGACTACGCGGCCACCACCTCGGCCGCCTTCCACATCGCCCCCTCCTCGCTGCCCGGGTCGATGATCGCGCTGATCATCGCGACACGGTCGGCCGGGAACTTGCCGCGCCGCGCGTGCTCGCGGACGAGCTCCTCGTCCCGGGCGATGTAGACGCAGGTGATCTTGTCGCCGTTCACGTAGCTGTGGTCCCACTGGACGTCGGGGCCGAGCTCGCGGAGCGCGCCGCAGGACCGCACGGCGATGGCGGTCAGCTCTTCGGCCGTGAGCTTGCTCGCGCCCGGGACCTCGCGCTCGATCAGGAATTTGGGCATGGACGTATCCTCCTCGCTCGATGGTTGAACCGACGTGACGCCGACGAACCCGCTGCATAGCGCCGTGTTGTGGCGTACAGGATGGCGCATTCACGTGTCGCCGTGAATGACCCGGCGTTCGCCCTTCTTGCTCGTCGGTCCGGGATCGCCCCGGCACTTGCCCGCGCGTTCGGATGGCGTTGCCGTTCGTCCGGCGGCCTTGCCGAGCCACCCGACGGCCGCACTATTAGAGCATGGATCCCCTGTCCGACGTGTTGCGAGCCGTTCGCCTGAACAGCGCCTTCTTCTACGTCTTCGAGGGCACCGCGCCGTGGTCCATCGCGGTCGCGCCGGCTCGCGAGCTGGTGCCGCGCGTGCTGCCCGACTCGGACCATCTGATGGCCTACCACATCGTGACCGGGGGCACCTGCTGGATGGGTTGCGCCGGGGAGCTGGCGCAGCTCCATCCCGGGGACGCGATCCTCTTCCCGCACGGCGACGCCCATCACGGCTCCGACCGCGACGACCGTCACGCGGTCGGGACCTACAACCATGCGCCCTCGCAACCACTCGAGACGATCCGCGTTGGCGGGGGCGCGGGCGCCCGGGTGAACGTGGTCTGCGGATTTCTGGGATGCGACGCACGGCCCTACAACCCGTTGCTCGGGGCGCTTCCCCGGAGCGTGATCGTGCGCGGCGCGACCGACGGCTGGCTCGCGGAGTTTCCGAAGCAGGTGGTCGCTGAAGCGTGGCACACCAGGGCCGGCGGCAGCACCATGCTCACCCGCATGGCCGAGCTGATGTTCGTCGAGGTCGTGCGTCGCTATACCGAGGAACTGTCGCCGCGGGCCGGCTGGCTCGCCGGGCTCCGCGATCCGGTGGTGGCTCCCGCGCTCGCGGCGCTGCACGAGCGGCCGGCGCACGGCTGGACCCTGGTCGAGTTGGCCCGGGTCGCGGCGACCTCGCGGACGGTGCTGACCGAACGGTTCTCCCAGACGGTGGGCCTCCCGCCGATGCAGTACCTTACCGCGTGGCGGCTTCAGCTCGCAGCCGAGCAGCTCGGCGGCGGCGCGAAGAAAGTGGCGGCGGTCGCGGCGGATGTGGGATACGAGTCGGAGGCGGCGTTCAGTCGGGCGTTCAAGCGCACGACGGGCTACGCGCCGGCGGCGTGGCGGCGGATGCGGCAATCGGGCGGCCCGGCTACGAGGACTTCGCCGGCCCGACCAGCAGCCTCCCGAACCTCGCACGCGTCCTGAGGCCGTCGAACGCCGGGTCGAGCCGGAGCCAGCCCGGGGACAGGTAAAACGGCATTCGCAGCAGGGGCTCGAGCTCGTCGAGCGCCTGGTCCGGCTCGCCCGTCAGGATATAGATCCGGACCAACTGCAGCTGGATGTAGGGACCGAAGAAGCCGTCCCGAGTGATCGGCAGCAGCGCGACCCCGCGCCGGCCCTCGCGGATCGCGTCCGCTTTGCGTCCCAGATAGGCCAGCGCCAAGCCGAGGAGCACGTGCCGCTGCCCGTCCTCGGGAGCGGCCCGGCTCTGGGCCTCCAGCGCGAGGCGCGCGGAATCGGCGTAGGCGGCCGCGCGGCGCCGGTCGCCGTGCAGATGGTGAAGCTCGGCCTGCACGATGCCCCAGGCTCCCCGATCGTCGTCGAAGGCGCCCGGCGTCAGCGCGAGCACCTGGCGCTGTTGCGTGCTGTCGAGCGCCCAGTAGAGGTCTTGGTAGGCGGCGAGAAAGGCGACCAGGGTCGACGGGTCGATCTGCCGGCTCGCCGCGGTGATGGTCGCCCGCGCGCCCGCGAGATCGCCGCGGGCGAGAGTGTTCATCACCTTGAGCAGCACGATCTGTAGGTTGGTCGGTGCGAGGGCCCTGGCGCGATCGAGAACCGAGTCGGCAGCGTCGTATTGCCGCAGGAACATGCGTACCACGCCCAGCCGGCGGGCCACGGTGAAGGAGCGCGGATCGAGCCGCAACGCGTGCTCCAGCGGCTCGGCGATGCCGTCCCATCGCTGCAGTACCGCACCGGTGATCGCTGTCGCGCTGAGCAGGTCCACATTGTCCGGCGCGAGACGAAGGCCGTGCTCGTATTCCTCGATCGCGCGCTCGTTGTCGACCGGGGTGATGGCGCTGTGGAAGTCGCCGGTGGCGAGATAGACCGACGGATCGTCCGGCGCGAGCGCCCGGGCCCGTTCGGCTGCGACTCGCGCAGCCTCGCCGAGCGCCTTGTCGGGCACGCCGTTCGAGTAGAGCTGGGTCCGGGCCCGCGAGAGCTGACTCCACGCCTGCGCGAAGGTCGAGTCGAGCGAGACCGCCCGCTCGTAGAAGGCAATGGCCCGGCGGAGGCCGGCCTGGTCAGCCTTCATCCCCTCTGAGGCCGCCTCCCCCTTCAGGAACTCGTCGTACGCCGCGAGGTTGTCGGTTGGCTTCACCGTGAGGCGACGGCGGGCGCTGTCGCCCAGGACCACCCCCAGCTCATCGGCCACCTTGGTCGCGATGTCGGCCTGCACCGCGAACACGTCGGTGAGCGCGGCGTCGAACGGCTGCTCCCACTTGGTGGTCGGCGGAGAGCCGGCTGCGAACCGGATCAACTCCGGGCTCACCCGCACCCGGCTCGCGCCCGCCGGACCCCGCTGCCAGCGAATCTTCCCCACCAGCAGGTAGCTCGCTCCCAGATCGCGCGCGATGTCGGCGAGTCGCCGGGTGCTGCCGCGGTAGTCGTTGGAGCTGAGGCTGGCCACAACCTCGAGTCCGGGCACCGCGGCAAGCTTGCCCCGCAGCTCGTCGGTGACGCCGTCGGCGAAATACGCGTCGGCTGAATCGCCCAGGTTCTGGAACGGCAGCACGGCGAGGCGGCGGGCGCTGGCCGGCTCGGCCGCGCGGCGTGCCGAGCGCCAGACGAGCACCGCGACCACGAGTACCACGATGGTGCCTAGCGCGGCCGCGGCGCTGCCGAGCGCACGCCGCCTTGGCGCAACCGGTCGGCCCGCGATCGGTGTCGCTGGGAAAGGGGGTGCTGGCGTCGTGGCGGGCGGCGGCGCGCCCGGCACGGCCACCGGGCCGGTCCCGGACATCGAGCCGGCTGCTGGACCCGTGCCGACGGCTGAAGCCGGCCCCGGTACGGAGACTGGCTTGACCGCCGTCAAAGGCGGCGGCACGCCTTCCCCGCGCCGAATCCGCTCCGCCAAGGCGGCCACGTCCGGATCCGGCGGCAGCTCCAGGTCCTGCTCCCGGATCCGGTTCACGATGTCCGCGTGCTTCAGGGCGCCTGGCGCGTCACCGGCGGCGGCGAGGGCCCGCATGAGACCCTGTGCCACCCGGGAGTCCGCAGGGTCGAGAGAGGCGAGCCGACGCCACCAGAGGACCGCCGCCCCCCAGTCGCCCCGGGAGGTCGCCCCGGCGGCGGCCGCTTCGACCATGGCGCGGTGCACGGCCGCGATTCCCTCGCGCTCCTCGTCCGCCCAATGCGCAAAGGCCGGCACGCCGGGCAAATGGAAGTCCCCGAGGAACGGGCCTGCGTAGAGCCGTGCCGCCTCCTCGAACGCGCCCGACGCTCTCGCCGTCTCGAACGCGGCGAGGTCCACCTCGATCAGCTCGGGATTGAGCCGCAGGTCCCGCGTGCCGAGGATGGCGTCCTCGGCGCCCAGCTCCTGCCGAAGCGCGTAGAGCGCCTGATTGAGGCTCCGCCGAGCGCGCTCCTCCTCCGCCTCCCCCCACAACAGACCAGCCAGACGGTCGCGGTTTACCCCACGATCGCCCGCCCGGGCGAGCACCGCGAGGATCGCGAGCCGCCGCGGCTGCTGCGCGTTGCCGCCGACCGGCCGAGTGCCGTCGAACACGGCCAGGCCGCCGAGGGTCTGAATGCGCTTCATGAGTAAAACCGTGCCCGGCTTTGGGTTCCGGCCAATATCCGGCCCCGCGCCGACCCTCACAAGAGCCCTCGTGAGAATCTCGTGATCGGGCCGTGAGCCCGCCGCGTAGCCTGGTCTCCGTCAACCGCGCCGGCAAGGGCCGGACGGACCCACGACCAGCCACGACAGGAGGCTCCCATGTACGCTCGCTCAACTACCCTCGGCATCCTGACCGCCGTCGCCCTGGGCCTCAACGCCTCGGCCGAGCCGGCCTTCACGCTGGAATCCACCGGCGCCGTCCGGCTCCACGCCGAGGGGGCCGAGGCCCGCTACGAGGTCGTCCCGCTCGCCGTGCATGGCCAGCCGATCATCGCGGTGAGCCTGGGCGGCCAGACCGGGACCGGAGCGATCTACCTGGCCCTGCCGGGCAATCAGCTCCCCGCGCCCGGCCGGTACCCCATCCGCTCCTCCTGGGACGCGATCGGGACCGACGCCGCGTTCCACGCCTCCTTCATGGCCGGCACCGCCGGACGCCCGCTTGGCTGGTTCCAGGGTGAGTCCGGCTCGGTGACGATCACGGAAGCGGCGGACGGACGGATCACGGGGAGCTTCGAGCTCCAGGCCCGTGGCTTCCTCGGCGCCGATCCCGACGACGAGAACCAGAGGGTCACCGTGCACGGCAGCTTCACCGCTCAGGGCGACGCCACGCAGGCGCTGGTCTCGGTGCAGTAGGTCCACTACCCACGACGCCGAGTCGGCGCGGCCGACTCGGCGCACACGAAAGGAGGCGTACGATGTCATGGAAAACCCTGCTGCCTGGCGCCGCACTGATGCTGGCGACCGCATGCGGTGGCGGCGGCGACAAGAGTCCGACGGGTCCCGCGGATCCGGGACAAGGCGGCGGCGGCAACACCGCGGAGCTCCAGCTCGTGTCGCTCGGGTTCGCGGGCCTGCCGGCCGACGTCGAGGTCGAGAACTGCAAGCTGACGCGGTTCTACAGTGGCGTGCTCGACGTCGACCGGACGGGGAACTGGGAGATCACGCTGCAGGTGCACGACGACACCGGCGACTGGGGCTACCAGGACCGTGGTTCCCTGGAGCAGGACGGCAACACGGTCTGGTTCGACTCGGAGATCTCCGGCCAGAGCTACCGGGGGACCCCGGACGGGACCGAGATGAAGATCATGTACGACTGGTGCGCCAACGGCGTGCCCGACATCCAGCTGGTGTTCGGCCAGTGACCGCCGCGACCAAGGCGCTCGCGTTGACCCTCGCCCTCGCGCTCGCCGGTTGCGGCGGGGGCAGCGACGCGGCCGCGCCAAACCCCGAGCCACCGGTGCAGAACCCGGGCAATCCACCGCCCGCCCAGGGAGGTGTACAGGGCACGTACGTGCTGGAGCAGATCAACGACTCGAAGCCGGGGCAGCTCGTCACGATCAGCAATCCCGACGGCACCGTGATCGGCCTCTATCGTTTCGAGGCGACGACGCTGACGCTCGACGCGCTTCAGACCTTCGAGATGTCGCTCAGCTTCACGGACGACAAGTCCCCCTACC
Organism: Gemmatimonadales bacterium; assembly: GCA_051955835.1. Lineage (GTDB taxonomy): Bacteria > Gemmatimonadota > Gemmatimonadetes > Gemmatimonadales > GWC2-71-9 > CAVVWJ01. The sequence continues at coordinate 5,155 of JBQCGH010000090.1, read as the reverse complement.
GGCTCGACGACACGGGCGAATTCAAGGCGGCCGGACCGGCGAACCAGGGCGCGCTGCCGTTCACGTTCTACTCGAAGACGTACGGCGACTCGTTCATCGGCGTCGTGCTGCAGGACGAGGTGGCGATCAAGTACGACCTCGACGGCGACGGCCAGCCGGAAACGTCGTTCGGCTTCCGCCGCGAAGACTGACACTCAACCAGGATCCTGAAAGGAGCACTCCCATGCAGCGCATTCTCTTCCTCGCCCTCGCCGCCTCGTTCGGTCTGGCCGGCGCCGCGCACGCGCAGCGCCAGCACGTGGTCCGGCCCCTGTCCTCACGCTGGGTGATCAACGGTCACACGACCGCCGCACTCGGCACCGGCGTCGGCGACGCCGAAGGCAGCCTCAACACCTCGACGGGCCTCGGTGGCGGCGTCGAAGTCGGGTACATGGTGACGCCGCGGCTCATGGCCTACGCCGGCGCCGACGTCGCGAAGCAGGCAATCGACGTGCCCGGCCTCGGCGGCGACTTCGGCCTCACCCATCTCGAGGCGGGCGCGCGGCTCAGCTTCCCGATCGCACGCAGCAAGGCGATGCCGTATGTCGGCGCGTGGATCGGCCGGCGGCGCCTCAGCACGACGGTGGACAACTTCGACACCGGCGCCAGCTCGGATCTGTCGCTCTCGGGATTTTCGGTGGGCGCGAGCGGTGGCGTGCAGGTCTTTCTCTCGCCCAAGCTCGCCCTGGACGGCGGCCTCAGCCTAGGCGTCGGAAAGATGGGAAAGGTGAAGGTGGACGGGGAGCGGCAGGATTGGGGCACGCCCAACAACACGACCACGACACGGATCAGATTCGGGGCGAACTGGTATCCGTGACCCGGGACGGTGGGGGTCACCTTGAGCGAAACGAACGGGGGCATGTCCGAACACATGCCCCCGTTCGTTTCGCTCCGGGTGACTGCACGCGGCGCGCGGCCGGGCCTTCGAGCCGTCGCGGAGCGGCGACGGGCCGAGAGTGGTTGCGGCGATCCCTACATGTCCTCGACCGGCCGAACTTCGCACTCGCCTTCGAACGTCGGCCAGTGCACCCGGTGCAGCTCCATGAAGTCGCGGGCGACCTTCATCGCCGCGTCCCGGGACGGGACCTCGACGATCGCATAGCCGCCGACGATCTCCTTGGCCTCGGTGAACGGCCCGTCGCTCACCTTGAGCTTCCCACCGCTCGACCGCACCCGGAAACTCTGCGCCGTGGGCTTGAGGCCGGCCGTCTCCTTGAGCACGCCGCTCTTGACGCTGTCCTCCACGAACTTGCCCATCGCCGCCATCAGGCCCTCGGGAATGGCCTCGTTGCGGTAGCTCTCCGAATGCTTGATCAGCATGAGGTACTTCATGTTGGGTCTCCACATCAGGGTTGACGTCCGCGGGCGGATTCCCGCCCTCACCGACACGTCGATCGGGGCCCGTCGGGGTTCGACACCCCCGCCCGTCGCTGGCGCCAGGGACGCCTGCCGAATATTCTCTCGATCTCCCATACCCCGCGGGCTCTCCATGCTGGACCGCCTCGAAGCCGCCCTGGGCGACCGCTACGCCGTTGAACGCGAGCTGGGCCGCGGCGGCATGGCGTCGGTGTGGCTTGCCCGCGACCGCCGCTTCGATCGCCCGGTGGCGATCAAGGTGCTCCACCCCGAGCTGGCCGGGGCGATCGGCGTCGACCGATTCGTCCGGGAGGTCCAGCTCACCGCTCGGCTCCAGCACCCCAACATCGTCCCGGTCCTCGACTCCGGCATAGTGGCCGGTCCCGATGGAACATCGTTGCCGTGGTACGCCATGGCTTACGTCCCGGGCGAATCACTCCGCGCCCGGCTGGCGCGCGAGCGGCAGCTGCCGGTCGAGGAAGCCCTGCGCATCACCGTCGCCAGCGGTTCGGCGCTCGCGGCGGCCCACCGCGAAGGCATCGTTCACCGCGACATCAAGCCGGAGAACCTGCTGCTGACGAGCGACCAGGTGTACGTCGCCGACTTCGGCATCGCGAAAGCGCTGGTCGAGACCGGCGGCGAGCGCCTCACCCTCACCGGGCTCGCCATCGGGACGCCAGCCTACATGAGTCCCGAGCAGGCCAGCGCGCAGCCGGTGGACGCGCGAAGCGACCAGTATAGCCTGGCGAGCGTGCTCTACGAGATGCTGGTGGGCGAGCCGCCGTTTACCGGGCCGACAGCACAGGCGATCGTCGCCCGCCGGCTATCGGAGCCGGCCCGCGCGGTGCGACCGGTCAGACCCACCGTGCCGGCGAGCGTGGAGGCGGCCGTGCTCAAGGGACTCGAGCGCATCCCGGCCGATCGATACCGGGACGTCGCCACGTTCGTGGAGCACCTCATGCGCCCGGTCCCGGCGGCCGCCTCCCCCGCTCCGGTCACCAGCGGGGCAAACCGGCGAGCGCTGGGCGTGCTGCTCCTGATCGTGCTGGCGGTTGGACTGGGCACGGGCCTGCTCGGGCGTCGGCGCGCGACTGGCCGGGACCCGGCCGTCGTCGCGCTCTATCAGCGAGGTGTGCGGGCATACGACCAGCGCACGCCGACGTCGATTGGGGAGGCGATCCTCGCGTTCGCCGGCGCGGTCGGGCGCGACTCGGCCTACGCGGACGCGTGGGCCGGGCTGGCCAGGACCTACGTTCGCGCGTACGAGCGGCGCTTCGTCTTTCCGGGTGTGGCCCGCGACAGTGTGCTGCGCCTGGCGGTGACGGCCGCCGACCGAGCACTGGCGGAGAACCCGCACAGCGCGGAGGCGTGGGCGACCCAGGCGAGCGTGAGCCGGGTCGTCGATCCGACGGACGTGGTGCCGGCCATCCGCGCCTGCCGCCGCGCGCTCGCGCTCGATTCGACCAACGCGAGCGCATGGCACTTCCTGGCGATGAGCCTGGCCGAAAGGGGGGACGTGGACGGGGCGTTGACCGCGTGGCGTCACGGGATCACGGCGCATCCGTCGGATATCCAGGGTCTCACGTTCCTAGGCATCGCCCACTACTGGCGGCGCCAGTACGACAGCTCGGCACGGTGGACCGACAGCGCGACTGCAGTCGATCCAGGGTTCCAGCTCGCCCGCTTCGCGGCCGGATATACCGAGGTCGAGCGGGGGAACTTCGCACGGGCCAACGCCGCTCTCGCGGCGGCCGGGCGACTCAGTACGGATCTGGAGGCCGTGAACGTGCTGGCCGCCCAGGCATTCGCGGCGGCGCGGGGCGGGGCCTCAGCGCAGGCGCGCAGTCTCCTCCAAAAGGCGGACTCGCTGGCCACGGGGTACGCGCCGACGCCGTTGCACACCGCCGTTTGGTTGGCGGAGGCCTGGGCGGCGCTGGGGGATGCGGGCCATGCCGTGGGCTGGCTGCAGCGCTACAGTCCCGCACCCGATTTGCATTTTCAGCTCCACCTGCGCTGCGATCCGCCGTTCGCCGCGATCGAGAACGATCCGCGGTTTCGCGCGCTGCTTCTCACGCCACGGCCAAGCGGAACGAGGGGATGTTGAGGCGGAGGGCGCGCGGTCACGACGCCGATCGAGCGGGCCGGCCGGCCGAGCTCCACGCCCGCGCCGCGATCCCGAAGGATCGGAGCCGCGCCTCGTAATCGTAGATCTGGGAGGTGAGCATGAGCTCGTCGGTGCCCGTGCGAGCGACGATCTCCTCGAGCCCGCGCCGCACCGTCTCCGGTGAGCCGGCCACCGTGTACGACAACATGTCCTCGATGAGGTGTACGTCGGCCGGAGGCAGACGCTCGAACAGGCCGGCCTCCGGTGGCGGGAGGGGGCCGGGATGCCCTCGACGAAGGTTCACGAACGCCTGCTGCAGCGACGTGAACAGGCGCCGGCCTTCGGCATCGGTATCCGCGGCAAAGACGTTGACGCCCAGCATGACGTGCGGTCGCTCGAGCTGGGCCGAAGCCCGAAACCGGGTGCGGTACACCTCGAGTGCCGGCATCAATGCGTGTGGTGCGAAGTGCGAGGCGAAGGCATAGGGCAGGCCCAGCTCGGCCGCGAGCTGCGCGCCGAACAGGCTCGAGCCGAGAATCCAGATCGGCACATGGAGCCCCGCGCCGGGCACGGCTCGCACTGCCTGCCCGGGATGCGGTGGACGGAAGTACTGCATGAGCTCGACGACGTCTTCGGGGAATGTCTCGGCGGCGAGCGGGCTTCGGCGCAAGGCCCGAACGGTGAGCTGGTCGGAGCCCGGCGCACGGCCAAGGCCGAGGTCAATCCGCCCCGGAAAGAGCGAGGCGAGCGTGCCGAACTGCTCCGCGATCACCAGCGGCGAGTGGTTCGGCAGCATGATGCCGCCCGCGCCGACCCGAATGGTCGAAGTCCCAGCGGCGACGTGGCCGATGACCACCGCCGTCGCCGCGCTCGCGATGCCCGGCATCCCGTGGTGCTCCGCCAGCCAGAATCGTCGATAGCCGAGCCGCTCGCCCTCCCGGGCCAGGTCGCGCGACCGTTCGAGCGCTTGCGCGGCGTCCCCGCCCTCCACGATCGGCGCCAGGTCGAGAATCGAGAGGGGCACCCTGCCACTCGGCAGGGCGCCCGTGGCGGCCCCCATCAGGACTCGAGCCCGGTCACTCGTCCGGTCACGGCGCGACCGGGAGCTCGACAAAGCTCTGCGACCCCGGTGTGTGCCAGACCCGCTGCGTCGCCTTGCGGTAGTCGCCCGGCTTGGCCCAGAAGATGTTCGGCACGAACGTCTGCGGGTTCCGGTCATACAACGGGAACCAGCTCGACTGCACCTGCACCATGACGCGGTGGCCCGGCAGGAAGACGTGGTTCGCGTTGGGAAGCGGGAACCGGTACGTGAGCGGCTTGTTGGGCGTAATAGGCTTCGCCGTCTCATAACTCTCGCGGTACCGTCCACGCAGGATGTCGGCCGACACCATGAGCTGGTAGCCGCCCATCTCGGGCTGACCCGCCACCTCGTCCGGATAGACGTCGATCAGCTTCACCACCCAGTCGGCGTCGGTGCCGGTGGTTGAGGCGACCAGGTTGGCCACCGGCTGTCCGCTGATCTTGAGTGGCGTGGTGAGCACGTCCGAGGTGAAGGTCAGAACGTCGGGCCGGCCCGACAGCTAGCGCAGGGCAGAGAACCACCCATACTACCACGAGTAATTACCGCCCTACTTGTCGGGCTGAATCAGGGGCGTC
>JBQCGH010000089.1:0-10398 GCA_051955835.1 Gemmatimonadales bacterium | reverse complement strand
TCTACTTGTAACACAATAGCTTGACTGCTGGCGTACAGCTTGCAAGCCGGCCAGGTGGCCTTCTCGTCCTTTGTGGAGGCCTCGTTCGCCGACATCCAACCACGAGCGCTGATGACCCGCCGTCTCACGGGGACGCTGGTCGCTATGGTCGTTGCGGGTACCCTGCACCCGCCCACGGCGGTCACCCAGAGCCTTACGCCGAAGGAAGTGGTGGCGTTAGGGGACTGGTACCGCCGAACCGAGGAGCACACCCGCGGGGGCGAGTGGGGCGTCGCGATCGGGACCATGGACGGACGCGTGCTCTGGAGTATGAGCCCCGAGCTGGCCCTGGTGCCCGCCTCCACGGCCAAGGTCTTCACCACGGGCTTCACCCGCTCGCGCGTGGGTGGCGACTCCCGCATGACGACACGCGTGGTCGGCGAGGGCGCGCTCGACTCGACCACAGGACGCTGGCAGGGAGCCTGGGCACTGCAGCTGGGTGGCGACTGGACGCTCGATCGGGACGGCCGGAGCGGCTCGACACTGAGCGAGCTGGCTCGCCGGCTGCGTGCCCGGGGCGTGCGCGAGCTCGAGGGGCCGCTCGTGCTCACCAGCCGCACCGGCCCAGCGACCAGCCACTACCCGAGTGTCTGGCCCGCCGAGTTCGAGGGACAGCTCTACGCTCCGCCAGTCGGGCCGGTGGCCCTGCGCGAGAACACAATCTCCCTCACCTACCGTCCGGGGCGTGATACGGGCGCTCCACCCACGCTCGTGAGCGGCTATCCCGAAGGCGTCGACCGCCTGATTCGGATGCAGGCCACGACCGTCAGTGGAAGCGGCGGCCGCCTCTGGCTCGCGCCGGCGGCGGATGGCGGGTGGACCCTCAACGGCACGATCGGGCTCTACCGACGCACCGTGGGGTTCTCGGCCGTCGCCCATGATCCTTCCCGGCTGTTGGCTGCGGTCTGGGCCGCGGCACTGGAGCGCGCGGGCATCCGGTGGTTGATGCCGGGGGGGCCGGTCATTCAGGTCGCGGAAGCCCAGTCGGTGCTCGCGCAGGTGGAGTCCGAGCCGTTCGACAGCGTGGCGACGGAAGTGAATCGCCGGAGCCTCAACATCGGCGCGGAGCTCATGCTGCAGTGGGGCGCAGGAAGTCAGACGACCGGTCCCGCACTGGTGACGGACCACGTGCGTCGCGTAGTCGGGCCATCGGCCCGCGTGTCCCTGGTGGATGGCAGCGGACTGAGCGAGCTCAACCGGATCAGCCCGATGACGCAGATGCTCTATCTCGCTCGGTACCCGCAGCTCCCCGGGAACGAGCGGTTCCCGCTTCTACTGCCCGCCAACGGGACCGGCACGCTGCGTCGGCTGCGCGGCGGCATGGGGCGCGGCGTCGTGCACGCCAAGACCGGCACGCTTGACGATGCCGCGAACCTGGCGGGGTACCTGGGGCGAACCGACGGCGTGCTGGTCATCTCGCTCATGTACAATGGGCGCCGGATCGGTGCCACGCGGACGGCGGAGTGGGAGCTGTTCCGCCTGCTTGGCGCCGAAGGCGTCGACCTGCGTGGCGCGCTGGAGACGCAGATGGGCGGGACCACCACGCCACATGATCAGTGAGCCGCGTCGGCTGATCGTGGCCGGCGTCGCGGCCGCGGTGGTCGCGGTGGTCCTTCTGACCCATTCGAAGGCTGAGCGGTCCGCGACGCGGGCGGCCGAACGTTCCGCCGAGCCGCGCCCGCCGACACCACCCGCGGACCCCGGCCCGATCGAGCCGCATCCTCGGGGATCCGCAGGGCAGGTCGGCGCGGCGTTCCGCGATCGGCGGTCGAACGTCGAGCTGGACGCGGCGGGGCGGGTGGTCCGCGTGTTGCCGGACGATCGAAGCGGCGCGCGGCACGAGCGATTCGTGGTACGCGCGGACGACGGTACCAGCGTGCTCGTGGCCCACAATCTCGAGCTCGCGCCGCGCGCGCCGGTGGCCGTCGGCGACTCCGTCGAGCTGCATGGTGAATACGAGTGGAGCCCGCAGGGCGGGGTCGTGCACTGGACTCACCACGACCCCGCCGGACGCCATGAGGCGGGCTGGATCCGAGTCCGCGGTCGCCTCTACCAGTAGCCCTGACCCGAGCACGCGATGATCACGTTCGCCTCTCCCGACGCGGCCGAGCCCGGCGCCGCATTCCGTCTCTCCGAGATCTTGTCGGCGCTGTCGTACGCCCTGGACCTGACGGAAGGCCAGCCCGAGGGCCACGCGGTGCGGACGTGTCTCATCGGCATGCGCATTGCGCAAGGGGCGGCCCTCCCGGTCGCCGATCGCGGCCCGCTCTTCTACGCGCTCCTGCTCAAGGATCTCGGCTGCTCGAGCAACGCCTCGCGGCTTTGTCGGGTGTTCGAGACGGATGACCAGCGGCTCAAGCGCGACCACGCGTTGACCGAATGGACGCTTCCGCTGCCCAGCATGGCGTACGCGCTCAGAAACGCGCGGCACGGTGCGATGCCGCTCGCGCGCGTCTGGCGTGCCGCCACGATCGGCACGACCGAGCGGGCGGCCGGTCGCGAGATGATCCAGACGCGCTGCGATCGCGGAGCGGAGATCGCCGGCCGGTTGGGATTCTCGCCGGCGACCCAGGAGGCAATTCGATCGCTCGACGAGCACTGGGACGGCCACGGGCTGCCCTCGGGCCGGCGCGGGCACGACATCCCCCTCCTGGGCCGGATCGTGAGCCTCGCGCAGACGATCGAGGTGTTCGCCAGCACGTTCGGCGTCGAGGCGGCGATGCGGGTCGCGCTCGAGCGCCGGGGCACCTGGTTCGACCCCCTGCTGGTGGACGTCGTCCGCTCGTTCCGCCGCGATCGGCTCTTCTGGGCCGATGTGCTGGGCTTGAACCCGCGAGCCTACCTGGCCGCGCTCGAACCGGCGGAACAGGTGCTCGTGGCCGACGAGGGGGACCTCGACCGCGTCGCCGAGGCGTTCGCGCTGGTGATCGATGCGAAGTCGCCGTACACCGCCCGGCATTCGCACAACGTCGCGGACCTGGCGCTCTCGATCGGACGGTCGCGGGGGTTCGACGCGGAGTCGCTCCGCCGTCTGCGGCGCGCCGCCCTGCTGCACGACATCGGCAAGCTCGGGGTGTCCAACCGGATCCTCGACAAGCCGGGGCCGCTGACCGACGAGGAACGGGGCCAGGTGCAGCGCCACCCGCAGCACACGCAACGTATTCTCGAGCGGGTGGCGGCGTTCGGGTCGATCGTCGAGATCGCGGCGTCACACCATGAGAGGCTCGACGGGAGAGGCTACCACCGGGGCCTGAGCGGGGCGGCACTCTGCCCGCTGAGTCGAGCGCTGGCCGTGGCCGACGTCGCCGAGGCGATCACGGCGGATCGCCCCTACCGCCCGGGATTGTCGTGGGAACAGGCCGCGGCGTTCTTGCGGAAAGAAGCCGGCGGCGGGCTATGCGCGGAGAGCGTTGCGGCGCTCGAGGCGAGCCGCGCAGCGGCCGCCTAAGAGCTGACGCGCACGGGGGCCGTCGCCACTCCGCGGCGAGCTCACTCGGACAGCACTGCTGCGACGACGGCATCGAGCTTCGCCGGGTCGCTCACCGTGCCTTGGGCGAGACGCGGGTTGCCGCCTCCACGACCGCCGTGCGCCGCGAGCGCGTCCTTGAGCCGCTTGCCCGCATCGAGATTCGCGTCCGGCGCCGCCGCGACGACGAGGGCCGGCGGCCGCTCACCCACTCCTACGAAAACGCCCCCAGCCAGCCCTCCATAGGCCTGCGCGAGCGGCCGCAGACGCTCGACGGGGCCGTCCGGCTCGCGGACCACGACAATGCGGCGGCCGTGCGCGTCCGCGGCCCGCGAGGCGTGAAGCTCGCCCGCGCGGTAGCCGGCGAGCGCCTCCTCGAGCTGCTTGCGAGCTGAAATTCCCGCTTTGACCTCGGCGCGTTGTGCCTCGAGCAGGGTCGGCAGCTCCTCCGGTGAGGCGGACTGCGCGGCGGCCAGCGTGCCGAGCAGGTCGGCGTCGGCGCGCGCGCGGCGGACGGCACGGTCTCCGCACAGAAACTCGAGCCGAACGAGCTGCTTCACCCGTTCCACCTTGCGGATCGCGATCGGACCGATCTCGCCGGTGGCCCGAACGTGGGTGCCGCCGCAGGCGCTCCGGTCGAGCCCGGTGATGGTGACGATCCTGAGACTGCCCGTGCGATCGGATGGCTTCCGCAGCGCGGTGGCGCTGGCCGCATCCTCGAACGTCACCACGACCGGCCGGTCGGCCATCACCTCCTGATTGGCGAGACGCTCCGCCTCGACGACCTGATCGTGCGTCAGCGCTCCGGCCGCGAGATCCAGCGTCGAGGCGTCGCGGCCGAAGTGCACGCTCTCGGTGGCACGCCCGAACGAGTCGTGCAGCACCGCGGAGAGCAGATGCTGTCCGGTGTGCTGCCGCATGTGATCGACTCGGCGCGCCCAGTCGATCTCGCCCCGCACCCGGTCGGCCGCGAGCGGCTCCGCGAGCACGTGAGCAATACGCTCATCTTCATCGATGACGTCCACCACGGCCGCGTTGCCAAGCTGTCCGAGGTCGTGCAGCTGACCGCCGGACGTCGGATAGAACGCGGTGCGATCGAGGTATACCCGCCGACCGTCGTCGGCACGACCCACTACCCGGGCGTCGAAGCTCGTGAGGTATGCGTCGGTGTAGTAGAGTCGCTCGGTCACGCCCGAAGTCTAACGCGCGGCTTTGCGGTTGGGGAACGCGGCGGCATATTCGACGCTCTTCCCCTCACATCCACTAGGAGTCGGCGTGACCCGTCGCCTGCAGGACAGTCCGACCGCGGCCCGTTTGGGGCAGGTGGGCCTGCCCGAGCCCGTGCGCGTGCTCGCATCGCGCCCCTGGGACGTGATCGTGGTCGGCGCGGGACACAACGGGCTGGCCTGCGCCGCCTACCTCGCCCGCGCCGGCCGGCGGGTCCTGGTACTCGAGGCACGAGATCGCATCGGGGGGGCGTGTACACTCGAGGAGCCGTGGCCCGGAGTGCGAATGTCGCCGTGCGCCTACGTCGCCGGCCTGCTGCACTCCCTGGTTCTCCGCGAGCTCGATCTTCCCGGCCATGGTTTCCGCTGGACACCGGCCGAGGGCGGGATGTTCGTCCCGTTCGAGGACGGGAGCAGCGTGCAGCTGTGGGAGGACGACGACCGGTGCGAGGAGGAGATCCGTCGCTTTGCGCCCGGCGATGTGCGCGGGTGGCGCGCCATGAAGGCGGTGAAGGATCGGCTCCGCGACCGTCTGCGGCCGGACGACGCGCGCGACGTGTGGATCGGCCCATCGCCGACACGGGCGGAGCTCGAGGCGCGGCTCGGCGGCGATGCGGAGGCGCGCGGGCTCCTGTTCGAGTGGTCGATGGTCGAGCTGGTCGAGCGCTATCTCGACGACGAGCGGCTGCACCTCGCGTATCTCGGTCAGGGCATCATCGGCACCAACGCGAGTCCGTTCGATCGCGGCACGGCCTCCGTGCTGTTCCACCATGCATCGGGCCGCATGGAAGGGCGGCCGGGGACCTGGGGCTATGTCGAGGGCGGGATGGGGATGGTGTCCTTCCTTCTCTGCGACATCGCGCACGAGGCAGGCGTGGTGGTCGCCGCCGGTGTGCCGGTCGCACGGATTCATCCGGGGCACGGCGTCGAGCTGGCCTCGGGTGAGCGGATCCGGGCCCCGCAGGTCGTCTCCAACGCCGATCCGCGCACCACGCTCTCACTGCTGGACGGCCAGGCCGACGCCGGCTGGGCCGAGCGGATACGGGCCATTCCTGCGGTTGGGGTCACCGTCAAGGTGAACCTCACGCTCACCGAGCTGCCGGACTTCATGGCGCGGCGGGGCACGTGGGAGGCGCACCACAGGGGGCAGGTCAACACGCCTCTCACGAAGCGCGAATGGCGGACGTGCCACCGCCTTGCCAACGAGGGCGTGCTGCCGCCGCGCGCCTGGTGCGAGCTCTACCTCCAGACGGTGTTCGATTCGAGCGTCGCGCCGCCCGGTGTCCATACCCTGAGCGTGTTCTCCCAGTACGTCCCCAACCGGTTCGCGGAAGGGTCGTGGGACAGCCGGCGGGAGGAGGCAGGGCGCATGGTCGTGGATTCGATCGGCCGGTTCTGCCGCAACCTGCCGGACGCGATCACCGGCATGGACGTCCTGGGTCCGCCCGACATCGAGCGGCGCGTGGGCCTGACGGGTGGGCACATCTTTCAGGGCGAGATCCTGCCGGACTACATGTGGGATCGCCGGCTGGCGGCACGAACGCCGATGCCGGGCCTCTATCTGTGCGGCGCGGGGACACACCCCGGCGGCAGCGTCATCGGCATCAACGGGCGAAACGCGGCGATGGAGGTGATCAAAGACGGTGAGCGGTGAGCGGGACCAGCACATCAGCTGCCTCGGTGCCCTGGTCCCGCTCACCGCTCACCGCTTATCCCCACCCGCGCAGCGCCCGCACGAAGTCGTGCAGGACCAGGAACTTCTCGTACAGGATCACGCCTTTCCGCTTCTGACCGAATTCCGCGAAGAGGTCGCGCAGGCGGCCGCGGCGCGTCACGTAGAACCGGAAGACCTCCGCGAAATCTTCCTGCGGATGCTTCGCCGCGTAGGCGCTCACGAAGTCACGCGGCGCGATCGCCACGCGGCGGCGCTGGAAGTAGACCCAGGTGTTGTCCATCCCGCGGTACGCCTTGTCGACCTCGCCGAACGCGCGGCGGAACCGGCGCGACCGGGTCCAATCCCAGTGGTGATACAGGAAGCTGTGGCCAAGCTCGTGGGTGATCAGCCCGACCAGCATCGTCCACGGGATCTCGTCCCGCCGCTTGGACCCGATCACGTAGCGCTGCTCGATCTCGACCGCCTTGGGCCAGCGCGGATCCACCCCGCTCACGCCGGGACGGAGCAGCACGCGGTACCCCCAGTCGCGAATGCGCGACACCAGGAGCAGGCGGCGCACGCGGGTCAGCGCGCGAGGGATCAGGTCTCGCCCGGTGGCGTCCAATCCGCACCAGGGACACACGTGCATGGCGTCGTCCACGCCGCGATGGCAGTGGGGGCATTCGCCCTCGAACAGATCCTCCTCGTTCCAGCTCTGCGGGCGGCCGCACCACGGGCAATATGGCATCGGATACTGCACCCCACCGCCGCATCCCCAGTCGCAGCGAGCATCCATCCGGAAGCCGCGCGGGGCCTTGAGCGGCTGCTCGCTCGAGTAGCCCTCCTCGTGGATGTCGGCATCGCACCAGGGGCAGAACGAATACGTGTCGCTTACGACCCACCCGCAGCGGAAACACTCGGCGCCGGTCACCTGGTCGAGGTCTTTCCATTGCTGGGCCCGGCCGCAGTTCGCGCAGAAGGCCCAATACTTCTTGAGCTCGTGGCCGCAGACGCAGCGGTAGTCGAGCTGCCCGGCCGGACGCCGCCGCTTACGCGTGCTCATACCGACCGACTGCCTCGTCCACCAGCCGCTGGATGAACTCGTAGTAATCCATCCCCGCCTTTTCGGCCGCATTCGCCATGTCGTGTCCGTAGCTGATGAATGGGTTGGCGTTCGCCTCGAGCACCCAGACCTCGCCGTCCGGCGCAAGCCGGAGGTCGAGCCGGGCGTAGTCGCGAAGCCAGAGCGCGCGGAACGATGCCCGGCAGATCTCCTCGATGCGTGCCCGCGCGGCGCGGGACAACGGCCGGGCGAAGACGTTCCGGATCCCCTTGCGGGCACGATACTCCTCATCCCACTTGGCATTCTGCGTGGCGATGCGTTCTTCCGGGCGGGTCCGCCGCTTGTCGAAAACCATCTCGGTGACCGGAAGAATGTCGAAATCCGCGCCGTTCCCGATGATGCTCACGTACAGCTCGCGACCGTCCACGAACTCTTCGGCGATCGCGGGCTGGTCGAACCGCTCGTGCATCATGGTGATGCGGTCGGTGAGCGCGGCGAGGTCCTGCACCACCGAGGCCTGCGCGATCCCGGCCGACGCATCGCTCTGCAGCGGTTTGACGATGAGCGGGAAGCGAACGGTGTCGGGCACGTTCAGGGCCTCTCCCGGACGGCACGTGACGAAGCCGGGGACCCTGATCCCGTGATAGGCGAGGATCTTCTTGCTCATCGCCTTGTTGCGGGAGACCAGGAGCGCCAGCGGTGGCGACCCGGTGTAGCGGTATCCTTCGGCCTCGAGCATGCCGGGGACCATGTACTCGAGACCGGCGTTGCCGCGGAAGGACTCGACCGCGTTGAAGACCAGATCGGGACGGATCTCCGCCAGGCACTGCACCAGGTACTGCAGGTCGTTGCGCACGCCGACCAGCACCACCTCATGTCCCAGCACGCGCAGGGCATCGGCGATCTGGTACTCCATTTCGGGCTCATCGTGCTTCCACGCCGCGACCTCCGTCGCCATCTGGCGCTCGTGGTCGGGGTGGTCCCACCCCCCGTACGGAGTGTCGAAGGTCACGACGATGCGCATGGGCTCCGGGCCCGACTAAGGCGACCAGAATAGTGGCCGGGTCCAGGGGAGGGCGGGAGTGGCGCGACGAGGTCCAGCCACCCCTGGTGCCCCGCAGGGGCGCACTGCATTATCCTAGCTCTCGTCGACCCGGCTGGGTCGGGACGCGCCGGAACGCGCCGGAGGAATGGAATGGAGTTCACGCCGCGGGAAGCCAGACTCAAGCCCGAGTTCGCCGAGTTGTATCCACCCCTGGTCCCAGACATCTGGGAGACGGCGGCGGAGATGGGCGCAAAGGTGTTGCTCTGGCAGGTGCAGCAGCAGGGCACCGACGCGCTCAATACGCGGATCCTGGACGAAAGGCATTTCGAGTTCCGGGGCGGCTGGTACCGCGGAGCCGAAACGGAGCTGCGGACGCGCGCGAGCGACCCGGCATTCAACGGGCCGACCTGAGCCGCTCACCCGGTCGGGCCGCGCGCCCGGTGAGATGCTCGCAGCACCCTCCGCACGCTCTCACGGCGCCGCTGGTCAACTGGCCGTAGTTACATTTCCCGGATGACAACGCTTCCCGAGCGCTTCGCGGCCGATCCCCGCGCGGGAGCCGGTCTTCCTGACGCCGCCATGATCGCGCAGGAGAGCCGGCTCGCCGGCGAGCTCATGACCGAGCTCGGCCGCGTCATCGTCGGCCAGCAGGGCATGCTGGAGCGGCTCCTGATCGGCCTCCTGGCCGATGGGCACGTGCTGCTCGAGGGCGTGCCCGGCCTCGCGAAGACCCTGGCGATCCGCACTCTGGCGGGCACGATCGCGGCCGCATTCCACCGCATCCAGTTCACCCCCGATCTGCTGCCCGCCGATCTCATCGGCACGATGATCTACAACCAGCGGAGCGGCGACTTCACGGTGCAGAAGGGGCCGATCTTCACCAACCTGCTCCTCGCCGACGAGATCAACCGCGCGCCCGCCAAGGTGCAGAGCGCCCTGCTCGAGGCGATGCAGGAGAAGCAGGTCACCATCGGCGGCCAGACCTATCCCTTGCCCGAGCTGTTCCTCGTCCTGGCCACGCAGAACCCGATCGAGCACGAAGGCACGTACCCGTTGCCGGAGGCGCAGGTCGACCGCTTCATGTTCAAGCTGGTCGTCACCTATCCCGACCGGCGCGACGAGCGGAAAGTGCTCGACCGCATGACCGCCGTCGACGAGCCGGTCGGCACCGCGGTCATGGACCCGGCGCGGGTGCTGGCCGCTCGCCGCGTGGTCCAGCAGGTGTACGCCGACGAGCGGATCAAGGAGTATGTGCTCGATCTGGTGGGCGCCACGCGGCGGCCGGCCGACGCGGGCCTCGCCGAGCTCGCGCCGCTAATCGAGTTCGGCGCGTCGCCGCGGGCGGCGATCTTCCTGCTTCGCGCCGCGAAGGGGCACGCCTTCGTCCGCGGCCGCGCCTACGTGACCCCGGACGACATCAAGGCCATGGCGCTCGACGTGCTCCGCCACCGCGTGATCCTCACCTACCGGGCCGATGCGGAGGGCATGGGCCCGGATCAGGTGCTGCTTCGGCTGCTCGAGGCGGTGCCGGTGCCATGACGCCCGAGGAGGCCGCGCGCGAGGTCCGGCGGATCGAGATCACCACCCGCCATCTCGTGCGTGACATCGTCGCCGGGGAATATTCCAGCGCCTTCCGCGGCCGGGGCGTCGAGTTCGCCGAGGTCCGCGAGTACCAGCCCGGCGACGATGTCCGCACCATCGACTGGAACGTCACGGCGCGCCTCGGCGCGGCCTATGTCAAGCGCTACCTCGTGGAGCGCGAGCTCACGGTCCTCTTCGTCGCGGACCTGAGCGCGTCGGGCGGCTTCGGCAGCCGGCGCCGCACCAAGGCCGAGCTCGCCGCCGAGGTGACCGCCGTGCTCGCGCTGGCGGCGGCACGGAACAACGATCGGATCGGCGCCGTCT
>JBQCGH010000088.1:0-4434 GCA_051955835.1 Gemmatimonadales bacterium | reverse complement strand
TGGGTCGGCGTGACGGCGGGTCTCACCCGAGCGACTCCTCTCCCACGCGTAGGCTTCGATCGTGCGGATCATCTCGCGTGCCGACTCCTCGGGACGCTTGAGCGTCGCGGGATCGGCATCGGGCACCGCGAGCGCGTGCAGCGGGGTGTCCATGTCACCCGGGTCGATCGGCTGAACCCGGATGCCGAAGCTGGCGAGCTCCTCGTTCCAGATGCGACTCAGGTGCAGCAGCGCCGCCTTGCTCGCGCCATACGCGCCCCAGCCGGCATAGGGCGTGAGGGCCGCGTCACTAATGACGTTGATCACCAGTGCGGGGCGGCCTTCGCGCGCCGCGGCGCCCAGCGCGCCGAGCAGCGCGCGGGTGAGGCGGAACGGGCCGAGCAGGTTGGTGGCGAGCGCGGCTTCAACATCCTCGCACTCCGTATCGGCCAGCGGTGCGAGCGGCACGGGGCCCAGGCTCGAGGCATTGTTGATGAGCACATCGAGCCCGCCGAGCGCGGCCGTGATGCGGAGCGCGAGGGGGTGGATCTGCGCTTTACGGGAGACGTCCCCGACGATCCCGTGTGTGCCGGGGAAGCGGGCGGCGACGCGGGCGACCTGGTCGGGGTGCCTCGCGATGAAGGCGACGTGGGTGCCGCGGGCCTGGAGCGCCTCGACCAGGGCGAGGCCCAGGCCGGAGGTGCCGCCGGTGACGGCGACGCGGAGCCCGTCGAGCGATGGGTGCGTGTCGTATGTCATGGCCCGCAAGCTACAAGTTCAAGTGAACTTGAAGTCAAGGGCCGGCGGTATTACGCTCCCGGCATGTCCGATCTGCTCACCATCAGCGAGGTGGCCCGCCGGAGCGGTGTGGCCGCCTCGGCGCTTCGCTTCTATGAGGACCGAGGCTTGATCCGGTCCGAGCGGGCTGGGTCGGGGCACCGCCGGTATCCGCGGGCGGTGCTCCGCCGGATCGCGTTCATCGTCTTCGCCCAGCGGATCGGCTTTTCGCTGGAGGAGATCAAGACCGAGCTCGATCGGCTGCCAGCGGGCCGGGTGCCGACCGGCAAGGACTGGTCGCGGCTGTCCGGCACCTGGACCTCGAAGATCGACGAGCGTATCGCCGAGCTCGAGCGGCTCAGGAGCGGGCTCACGGCGTGCATCGGCTGCGGCTGCCTCACGCTCGGCCAGTGCAGCCTCTCCAATCCCGCGGATCGCGCGGCCCGGTTGGGGCCGGGCCCACGGTACTGGATCGGCGACCGGCCGCCGCGCTCGGCGCGATCGGCGGGCCGCAGCGCCGGCAACATGGGGGGCGGAGGGTAGCCCGGGAACCGCCCTCGACGCCCGGCAACCGCGCCGGCATCTTCCAGCATCCCAACCGGTGCCCCATGACCACCTCGGACCGCCTCGCCTCTGCCCTCTCCGACCGCTACCGCCTCGACCGCGAGATCGGCCAGGGCGGCATGGCGGTGGTCTTCCTCGCCGAGGACCTCCGCCACGGCCGCAAAGTCGCCATCAAGGTGCTCCACCCCGAGCTCTCCGCCGTGCTCGGCGGCGAGCGGTTCCTCGCCGAGATCAAGGTCACCGCCAACCTCCAGCACCCGCACATCCTCGGCCTGATCGACTCGGGCGAGGCCGATGGCCTGCTGTACTACGTCATGCCGTTCGTCGCCGGCGAGTCGCTCCGCGCCCGGCTGATCCGCGAGCGCCAGCTCCCGGTGGAGGAGGCGCTTCGGCTGGCGCGCGAGGTGGCGTCGGCGCTCGACTATGCCCACCGCCAAGGCGTGGTCCACCGCGACATCAAGCCCGAGAACATCCTGCTCCAGGACGGCGCCGCGCTGGTGGCCGACTTCGGCATCGCGCTCGCCGTGCACCAGGCCGGCGGGAGCCGAATGACGCAGACCGGCCTGTCGCTCGGCACGCCAGCCTACATGTCACCTGAGCAGGCAATGGGCGAACGCGACATCGGGCCCCGAAGCGACGTGTACGCCCTGGGGGCCATGACCTACGAGATGCTGGCCGGCGAGGCACCGTTCACCGGACCCAGCTCGCAGGCGATCGTGGCCAAGGTGCTCACCGAGCCGGCGCCCGCGCTGCGAGCCAAGCGACCCACCGTGCCGGCCGCCGCCGAGAACGCCATCCTCACCGCGCTCCAGAAGCTGCCGGCCGACCGCTGGGGCTCGGCGCGCGAGTTCAGCGACGCGCTCACGGGCGCCGGGCCGTCGCGCAGCGCCGGCGCGGCCACCGTGCCGATGGCGGCGGCCCGTCCCCCTGCGCCGGCGCGACGGGCGCCCCTCCTCTGGGCCGGCTGGGCGCTCGCCGCGGCCGCGGGGGGCATCGCTGCCTGGGCGCTCACCCGGCCCCGGCCGGAGCTGCCGCCGTCCAGGCTCGGTTTCCTGGCGCCGGGCCTGGGGGGGAGCGGGGCTAGCTCGTCGCAGCGGCATCTGGCATTCCTGCCCGACGGGCAGACGCTGGTCTATGCGGTGGGCGGATCGGACGGGTTTCTGCGGCTGATGCGGCAGACGCTCGACGCCGAGGCGGCCACGCCGATTCCAGACGCTGCCGGCATGGGGAGCATGCTGGTGTCGCCCGACGGCCGGGAGATCGTCGGGACCCAGGCGCTCAGGCGCCAAGTGCTCAAGGCCTCGCTCGACGGCGGCCCTGAGGAGCTGGTCTCGCGCACCGCATTCGCCACCGAGGCCGCGGCCTTCGCGCCCGACGGGACCCTGTGGTACAGCACCGACGCCGAGCTCGGCACGGTGGTGGACGACTCGCTGGTGCCCCGGTTCCGAAAGGGCGGCTACCGCCTGATGCAGATCCTGGACGACGGGCGCACCGCGCTCACGACGCGGGCCCGGCTGGGCACTCAGGCGGGACCCGTGGTCCTAGTGGACCTCGCGACCGGCGCCGACACCCAGGTCCTGGCCGCTCCGATGGTCGAGGCCAGGGTGGCGCGGGGGCTGCTCGTGTGCGTGACCAACGGCGGCGCCATGCAGGCGGCTCCGTTCGACGCCCGCCATCGCCGGATCGTCGGGTCCCCGGTGACCGTGGCCACCAACGTCTCCGTCACCGGAACGGCGGTGGCCCAGTTCGCCGTGGCCCCCAACGGCAACGTCGCCTACGTCCCGCAGGAGCCTGCGTCGCTGGTGTTCGTGGACCGGAACGGCGCCAGCCGGCTGGCCACGTCGGAGCGGCACAACTTCCACGATCCGCTGTTCTCGCCGGATGGCAAGCGACTGTCGCTCGACTTCAGCACGGTCGAAGGGCGGAACGTGTGGATCCTAGACGTGGCTGAGGGCACGCTGTCGCGCGCTACGTTCGACCGGGACGGGCACGACGCCACCTGGACCCCCGACGGCCGGTTCCTCACCTACATCGTGCCGGTCAGCCGGCCGGGCAGCGTGACGTTCCTGCTGCTCAAGAAGCGGCCCGCCAGCGCCGAGGCCCCCGAGACGCTGCTGGCCTCGCCGCTCCTGGCCTACACCGGCCGGTGGCTGCCGGATGGCAGCGCCATGGTCACCACGACGGCCGACCTGCACCCGGACCCCAACCGACCCGACTCGAGCGTCGGCGGAGGGGGTACCGACGTGGCGATCAACCGGAACGCGGGGCACGGGCCATTGGAGCCGCTGGTGGCGAGCCGGTTCGACGAGCAGTTCGTCGGGGTGTCGCCGGACGGACGGTGGATCTCGTTCGTGTCGAACCAGTCGGGCCGCGAGGAGGTGTACGTGCGCGATCTCGCGGGCGAGCGGGACCAGGTGCTGGTGTCGGCCGACGGCGGGAACGAGCCGGTATGGAGCCCCGACGGGCGGGAGCTGTTCTACCGCGAGACTCAGCAGCAGGATCCCCACCTGGTCGCGGCGGGGATCGCCACCTCGCCGGCCCTCACGGTTACGGGGCGGAAGCGGCTCTTCCCGATCGGGGACATCGCCGGCACGAACCCGCACCCGAACTACGACATCTCGCCCGACGGCAAGACCTTCGTGATGGTGCGGCGAAGCCCGGCGGCGCGGGTGATGGTGATTCAGAACCTGCCGGCCCTGGTGCGGCGGCTCCGCGCGGGCGGCTGAGGCCGCGCGCAGCCGAGGCGTGTGGCACGTCGCCGACGGGTGCTCTCACCTGCCCTTCACCAACCCCCGAAACCCCGCATCCCCCCGCACCCGATCCCACGTCGGATCCACCCGCAGCAACGGCGCCGAGATCCAGCTCGGCACGGCAAGCAGAGTCCGGAGCTCCTTCACCGTCGCGTCCGCTTGTCCGAGCGTCGCGTAGACCACCGCCAGGTTCCGCAGCATATCTACCCCGTACCACGTGTCCTTCGCCGCGGGCACGAGCTCGACCGCGCGCTGCCCCTCGCGGATCGCCTCCTCGCGGCGGCCAAGGCCGGCGTAGACCAGGCCGAGGGTCGAGTGGAGCGTGGGGTCGTCCGGGCGGGCCCGGCTTCTGGGCTCCAGGATC
>JBQCGH010000087.1:0-7293 GCA_051955835.1 Gemmatimonadales bacterium | reverse complement strand
GGCGGGGTGGTGGTCGGCAACGCGACGGGGCTTGGTTGCGGCGGGGTGCGCGTTAAGGGGTGCGCGGCACCACAACCCCGGCGCTTTGTGGGGTGCGGGACCCCCTCACCGCTCACCGCTCCCCTTTTTGCCGCCCTCCCTCACCATCTTTCCGATCCGCCTGACTCCCTCCGTCACCGCGCGCTCATCCGGACCGAAGGAGAATCGCACGTAGTTCCGGAACCGTGAGGGACGGCCGCTCCGTCGCTTGCCTGGATTCACGTCGAAGAACTCTCCCGGCACGCAGATGACCTGGCGCTCGAGCGCGTGCTGGAAGAAGGCCATGCCGGTGTTGAGCGTCGGCGGCAGGGCCGACACGTCGCCCCACCAGTAGAACGTGCCCTCGGGCTCGAGATCGAACCGCACGCCGGCGGCGCGGAGCCCGTCGCCCAGGATGGCGCGCTTGCGAAGAAAGGTCTCGCGAATGGCTGCAGTCTCCGCGCGCACCAGCGAAGGCTCGAGCAGGGGGACCGCGGAGCGTTGGAGTGGCTTGCTGCCGCCGCCGTCGAGAAAGGATCCGCTGCTCGACACCGCCTCGATCACCGCGCGAGGCCCCACGATCCAGCTCGTCCGCCAGCCGGGGTAGCGCCAGTTCTTGGTGAGACCATCGAACAGCACCACCGGGTCGGTGTCGACGTCGTCCACGTAGCGCGCCGCCGAGACGGTGTCCTGCTCGCCCGCCCAGACATAGTGCGAGTAGAACTCGTCGATCAGGAGCGAGCAGCCCACCTCGCGCGCGAGCCCGACCCAGCCGCCCAGCTCATCGCCCTGGATGACGCGCCCCGTTGGGTTGCACGGGTTCGACAGCAGCAGCGCCGACAGCCCGCGGCCGGTGATCTCTCGCTCGAGCGCTTCGAGACCGAAGTGGTACCCCTGTGCACCGTCCAGCAGGATGGGAATGGACGTGAACAGCTTGAAGATGTCGAGGAGCTCCTCGTAGGCGGTGTAATCCGGGAGGAAGTGCCCGAGGTTGACCTCGCCAAGGGCCGCAACCGCACGGGTGAGCGAAGCCCGCCCGCCGCCGCAGATGCATACGTTGCGCTCCGTGTAGCGCGACGACTTGCCCTCGCGGTAGAGCGCGTTGTACAGCTCCGCCACGGCGCGCCGCAATTCCCAGATGCCGGGAATCGGCGCGTACTCCTGATCATCCACGCCGATCTCCACGTGGTGCACGCGCGGCGGTGCGCCTGGCAGCGGGCCGGTCTCCGGCTGGCCCTGGCCCAGGTTGCACCAATCGGGATGGCCGTAACGGAAGCCGCGCCGAGCGGCCTCCGCCATGACGTAGATGACGCCGGTGAATGGGACAGGACGGAAGCCCGGGATGGCGGGACTGGTCATGGCCGTGAAAAGTAGTCTGAGCCGTCGACTGCGGTGACGATCCGGCCTGGCCATGGCGACCACTCTCCGAGAAGACCGGGCGGGCGCGGTTATATTCTGCCTCCCGGACCTCTGCCAGGAGCCCGCGTGTCCACCATTCTGCCGATCATCCATCAGGCGCCGCTTCCGCTGGACCGGCTCATTCTGCGCGACCCGCCGGGCCACGAGCCGATCGAGATGGACGCGCTCATCGTGGGCGCCGGGCCCGCCGGTCTCGCGTGCGCGATCGAGCTCGCGCGCCTCGCGGCGCGGGACCGCGAGGCCGGTGTGGACGCGCCGGAGCTCAACATCGGTGTGCTCGAGAAGGCCGAGAGCCTCGGGGAGCACAACCTGTCCGGGGCGGTGATCAATCCGCGCGCGCTCCAGGAGCTCTTCCCCGAGCTCCAGCTCTCGGAGTTCCCTTTTCGCCAGCCGGTCCCAGCCGAGGCGGTCTACTTCATGACCGAAGGCCGGGCGCAGCGGATCCCGACACCGCCGACCATGCACAACGCGGGCTTCTACACCGCCTCCATCTGCGAGCTGGTCCGCTGGCTCGGCGAGCGCGCCGAAGGGCTCGGCGTCAACCTGTTCGCGGGGTTTCCGGCCGACGCGTTCCTGGTCGAAGGCCAGGCGGTGCGCGGGGTGCGGACGACGCCGTCCGGCCTCGCCCGCGACGGCAAACCCGGCGGCAACTATACGCCGCCGACGGATCTCACCGCGCGAGTGACGATCGTGGCGGAGGGAACCCGTGGCGCCCTGGGTCGGGCGTGGCGCGAGTGGCAGCGCGTCTCGTCCACCAATCCGCAGCTCTTCGCCCTCGGTGTGAAGGAGCTGTGGGAGGTGCCGAGGCCGCTCGAGGCCGTGATCCACACGCTCGGGTGGCCACTCCCCGCCGACGCGTTTGGCGGAAGCTTCATGTATCCGCTCGGCCCGTCACAGGTGGCACTCGGCCTCGTCGTGGGGCTCGACTATCACGACGCGAACCTCGACGTGCACGAGCTGCTGCAGCGGATGAAGCTGCATCCGCTGTTCCGGAAGCAGCTCGAGGGCGGACAACTGCTCGAGTGGGGTGCCAAGACGATTCCCGAGGGGGGCTATCACGCGCTGCCGGTGCGCCGGTCCGGTGCCGGCGTCCTCTTCGTGGGCGACACCGTGGGACTCGTGGACGTGCCCTCGCTCAAGGGCATCCACTACGCGATCCAGTCGGGCATCTACGCCGCGCGCGCCGCGTACGCCGCGCTCAAGGCGAACGACGCCTCCGCGACCGCGCTCGCCGCGTACGACAACATGGTGAACCGGAGCTACATCGTCGACGATATGCACCGCACCCGCAACATGCGGCTCGCCTTCAAGGACGGTCTCTACGCCGGCGGCATCAAGGCGGGGCTCATGACGCTGACGCGCGGGCGCTTTCCCGGGCGCCGCATCGCCATGGAGGAGGACGCCCGCGCGCCGCGGACGACCGGGCCGGCCGCGCCGTTCTCGCCCGACGGCGCGCTCACGTTCAGCAAGCTCGACGCGGTGTTCAAGTCGGGCAACGCCACCCGCGACACTATTCCCTCCCACCTGCTGGTCGGGCCCGACATCAACGGCGAGGTGGCCGACTTCTATTCCCACGTCTGCCCCGCCGGAGTCTACGAGCGCGTGGGTGACGAGCTCCGCATCAACCCTCCCAACTGTGTCGACTGCAAGGCCACCGACGTGCTCGGTCCGCGGTGGACGCCGCGCGAAGGCGGCAGCGGCCCCAAGTACCGCGCCATGTGACCTTCCCGCCGCACCGGATTGCACGCCTGTAACCGGTGTCGGGCGGCCCGCTTGGACGCACCTCGGCATTCCCTGCACTCCCACCGACAATGGATTGGACGCTGTTCGCTTCCTGCGGATTGCGTGGCCATCTGCCGCTTGGCAGCTTGAGCCAGCACCCTGACCACGATCAGCCGTCCGCGTCGCCCTCTGCAGGGAGGACCCGTGTCCGCCAGCCGGACGACATCCGTCGTCGTGCTCGCCGCCGTGCTCTGGCTCGGCGCGGGCGACCGCCTTGCCGCCCAGACCGGCACGCCCGCCGCCTGGCAGGCGACGCCGGCGTCCGTGCTCAAGGGCGCGCTGCGGTCCCTTGCCGCGGCGCAGGACCGCTACCACGCGCTCCACGGCGCGTATGCGGCCACAGTCGATCTGCTTGGCCTCAAGCTCGACCCGGGCGTTCGGCTCGAGATGCTGGCGGCAGGCGCCGAGGGCTGGCAGGCCAAGGCGGTGCACACGTCTCAGCCGGGGAAGAGCTGCGTCGTCTGGGCTGGGGCGCTGGCCGGCGAGCCGCCGCGCACCGACGGCGATCGCGAGATGGCCGGCGAGGAAGGCATCCCGCTCTGCGATCGGATGCGGTAGCGCATGGCGACGATGACCTCGAAGCGCGGCGTCGTGGCGCTCGACCCGTCGCCCTCGTGGATCGTGCGGGCGTGGAAGTGGGGCGCCGGGTCGCTGTCGGCCTGCGCCGCACTGGTCTCGATTCTTTCGTCCGTTCGCGCCATCACCGGCGAGCAGGTTCGCTGGATCGGCGTGGCGCCCGCCGCGGACACTGCCTGGTCGCTGGGCGACACGCTCCAGCTCGCCACCACGATCACCGATGGACACGGCGGCTTGCTGCCGGGCGTGCGCGTCGGCTGGAGCAGCACGGACACCGCCGTGGCGTCGGTGGACAGCGGCGGCGCCGTCGTCGCCCGTGCGCCGGGCAGCGCGACGGTCGTGGCCGCGGTGGGCGGACGCATCGCCCAGTCGCATATCGTGGTTCGGCCCCGTGCCGCCACCATTCGTATTCTCGGCGACTCGCTGCTCCGTCTGCCCGAAGACACGACCCTGCGGGTCATCGCGCGGGTGGTGGACGCGCGGGGCCATCAGGTTCCCGGGCAGACGATTGCCTGGCGCTCCGCGGATCCATCCGTTGCGGCGGTCGACAGCGCCGCGCGGGTGACGGCGGCCGACGGCGGCCGCACCACCCTGGTGGCGTCGTCCGGCGATCTCGCGGCTGAGCTCGCCCTCGAGGTCTATCCGGTGCCGGCGAGCATCACCGTGCAGGCCGGCGACGGACAGCGGACCACGGTCGAGCATCGCCTCGCCATGCCGGTCCGCGCCCAGGTGGTCTCGCGAGGCGGGCGGCCCCTCGGCGGCGTTGCGGTGCGGTTCGCGGCGGCCGACGGCGGGCGGCTCGAGCCCGAGGCTGACACGTCGGACTCGGACGGCATCGTCCGGACGGCGTGGACGCTCGGCGCGCGGCCCGGGCGCCAGCGTCTCACGCTCACAGTGGACGGACGCGCGGTCGGCACGACCGTCACCGCCGACGCCGACCCATCCCCCGAGGCCACCCGACTCGACACGGTGGAGGCGCCGGTGGGCGCAGCCGCCGGGGACGCGCTCGTCGCGCCGGTGGCCGTGCGCGTGACCGATACGACGGGCGCACCGCTGCCAGACGTGCTGGTCGCCTGGGCGGTCGAGCGCGGCGGGTCGATCGGCGCCGAGGCCCCGCGGACCGACTCGCTCGGCGTGGCGCGGGCGCGCTGGTCGCTCGGGCCACGGGCCGGCATCCAGCGCGCCTTCGCCATCGTGGGCACGGGGCGCGCGGTCCAGCGGCTCGCGCTCGAGGTAACGGCCAGCTCGGGTGCGCCGGCCTCACTGAGCATGACCCGCTCGGCTTCGGTGCGGGCGGTGGCGGGTGAGCTCGTGACACCGGCCATCGAGCTTCGGGTCGCCGACCGCACGGGCAATCCCGTGCCGGACGTACCGGTGACGCTGCGCGTCTCCAGCGGCACGGTCGGCGAGCGGGCCCCGGTCACCGACAAGACGGGCCGCGTGAGCGTGACGTGGACCGCCGGCCCGACCGCGGGCGCCCAGCATCTCTCGGCCTCGGTGGAAGGCATCGAGCGCCATGTGGAGGTGACGGCCGACGTGCGAGGCGGGCCCGCGGCCAAGCTCGCCCTGAGCCACACGCCAGCCCCGGCGATGGCCGGCCAGCCGCTCGCACGTCTCGTCGAGGTCGCGGTGACGGATGCCTACGGCAACGCGGTGAGCGGAGCCGCGGTGAGCTTCACGAGCCGCTCGGGCAAGGTGGTGCCCGCGCGGGTGCACACCGACGCCACAGGCCGGGCGGCGACTCGCTGGGTGCCAGGCGCGGTCGGCGAGCAGCGGCTCGACGCGGCGATGGCAGGATCGACGCTCAAGGCGTCGCTGACGGTTCGTGCGACCGCCGTTGCCAAGGCCCGTCGCTAGAGCTCTCCCAGCACCTTGATGATCACGCGCTTCCTGCGTTGACCATCCCACTCGCCGTAGAACACCCGCTGCCAGGGGCCAAGGTCGAGCCGGCCGGCCGTGATCGGCACGATCACCTCGTGCCCGATGGTGAGGCTCCGCAGGTGGGCCGCCGCGTTGTCCTCACCGGTCTCGTTGTGGCGGTAGCGCTCGGGCTCCCACGGCGCGATGGTGTCCTCGAGCCACTTCAGGATGTCGTGCCACAGGCCCGACTCGTGATCGTTGACGAAGACCGACGCGCTGATGTGCATGGCGGACACCAGCACGAATCCTTCGCGGATGCCGCTGGCACGCACCTGGGTCTCGACCTGATCGGTGATGTCGATGATCTCCTGGCGGCGCTTGGTCTCGAACCAGAGATAGTGGGTGTGGGTGGGCATGGGCCGGCCGCGTAACAGGTAAGAGGTGAGACGTGAGAGGTGAGAGGTAAGAGGAGAGGCAGAAGAGGTCTGAGGTCAGAGGTGAGAGGTGAGCACACCGACCTGGTCCGGTGTGCTGCTCCCTCTGACCTCTCACCTCCTATCCGCCTCTAACCGCGCAACAGCTCCTCCAGTCGCACGGCCGTGTCGGTCTTCTCGTCACGATACTTGACGATAATCGGCGCGTACAACGCCAGGCCCGCCTTTGCGCCCGCGCCGGATTTGACCGGGCGCGTGCCGGGCACCACGACGGCGCCGGCTGGAATCTCGAGCGGGCGGTCGCCGTCGCGGCGGTAGACCCGGTCGTACACCAGGTCGAAGACGGCGGTGCCTCCGGTGAGGAGCGTTCCGGGTGCGAGCACCGCGCGCTCGCGCACGACGGTGCCCTCGTACACGCCGCAGTTGCCGCCGACCAGCACCTCGTCCTCGATGATGACCGGCAGCGCGCCGGCGGGCTCGAGCACGCCGCCGATCTGGGCCGCCGCCGAGAGGTGAACCCGCCGCCCGATCTGCGCGCACGAGCCGACCAGCGCGTGCGAGTCCACCATCGCGCCCTCGCCGATCCACGCCCCGACGTTGATGAACATCGGCGGCATGCACACGACGCCGCGGGCGAGATAGCACCCGTCGCGGACGGCCGAGCCTCCGGGCACGATCCGTATGCCATCGTCTGGTCCGAACCGGCGGAGCGGGTAGGTGTCCTTGTCGTAGAATGGAAAGGGGCCGCCGGTGGCGGCCGGCTCGATCCGCCCCAGTCGGAAGCCGAGGAGAATGCCGGCCTTGACCCACGCGTTGGCGCGCCACGTGCCGTCGGGTCCTCGCTCCGCCGCTCGAACCGCTCCGGCATTGAGCGCGGCCTTGAGCTCGAGGAAGGCCACGCGCGCGGCCGACTCGTCCTCCGGCGAGAGCTCGCCGGTGAACCGCTCGAGCCGCGCTCTGAGCGCGGCGGCGTCAGCGGACATGCGCCCCGGCCGCACGCAGCGCGGCGCGCAGCGCCTCGCGCGTCGCATCGCGTGCCGGCAGCAGTGGCAGCCGCAGCACCTCGCGGATCTTGCCCATGAGGGCGAGGGCCGCCTTGACCGGCGTGGGATTGGTTTCCAGGAAGTTGGCGTCCATCAACGGCAGCAGCCGGTACTGGCAGCGGCGCGCGGCGTCGGCATGGCCGGCGCGCGACGCGTGGACC
>JBQCGH010000086.1:0-9771 GCA_051955835.1 Gemmatimonadales bacterium | reverse complement strand
GCGCTCGTGGTGCGGGCCGCCGCGCCGCCCCGCGGCGGGGCCGTGCGCGGGGGGCGCGCGGGGTCGCGCGCGGTCCGGGCCAGCACCGCGAACGGCGGCGCCATCGCGGCGGCTGTCGAGGCGGCGGCGGCCGGCCTCGTGGTGCTGCCGGGCGATGCGCTCACCGACGTGGCAGCCACACGCGTGGCGCGCGTCGCCGGTCACCCGGCTCCGACGGAAACCCTCACCGCGCGGGAGGCGCAGGTGCTGGCGTTGCTCGCGGAGGGTCTGGTCAACAAGCAGATCGCTGCGCGGCTCGGAATCTCACGACACACCGTGAAGACCCACCTCGCGGCACTGTTTCACAAGCTCGGCGTCTCAACCCGGGCCGAGGCGGTGGCGGCGGGAGCGCGGGCAGGGATGATCCTGCTCTAGTCCTCAGAGCAGCAGCACCTCGATCCGATGGGCGTGCACCATCGCCTTTCTGGCGGACCATGCGAACAGGGTGAACCGCCCGTCCTGAGACGCCACGAAGGCGAGCGCATCCCGTTGGTCGTGGACGAACTGCGCGGCGGACAGGTGACGGGTCCCGCCAAGCTCGGTGGCCGCCACCCGAGACGGGACGTCGCCGGTGACCGGCTCGGTGACGATGACCTGCTCGACCG
The DNA here is from genome assembly GCA_051955835.1 of Gemmatimonadales bacterium. Classification (GTDB taxonomy): domain Bacteria; phylum Gemmatimonadota; class Gemmatimonadetes; order Gemmatimonadales; family GWC2-71-9; genus CAVVWJ01. The sequence goes on along the minus strand of JBQCGH010000086.1, from coordinate 9,127 downwards.
GCCGGTGTCCTTCGCGCCGGCGGATGGTGGCGCCGAACGCCAGTAGCTCGAACCGGTGAGAGAGGATGGCCGCGCCGTCCACCGCGGTGAGGCCGGCAATGGCATCCACCAGCATCCGGATGTCGTCGGCCACGGCTTCGTCCTCGCGACGATCGATCAGCTCGGCCAAGGCCACGAACGGCGGCACGATCGGGTAGGCGGTGGGTTGCTCGATGGACTCGCGCCACGCGTCGGTGCCGCCCGGCACGACCAGGAGCGACGCGCCGTGGCCGTGGCCGCGCATCGACACGGCGAGCTGAGTCAGCAGGCTACCGCCGTCATTCCACGAGACGAGGCCGTCCGCGCCGAGCAGCGCGCTCAGCATCGCCGGACGGCGGGGTATGCCGCCGTCGGCGTCCTCGACGACGCGAATCTGGTCCCCACGCAGCACGGCGATATTGCCGTACTTTTGGTCCTTCTCCCGCTGATACTTGAGCACCAGCAGCCCGGGCTCGACCACTTCGGTCACCAGGCAGAAGTCGGGCAGCTCGCGCACGGCCCCCCAGATGCGGAGCTCGCCCTCCCCCGAGCGCCAGACACCCAGGTGAATGCCGGGCCGCTCCACGGCGGGGGCCAACCGGACCAGCGGATCGGCGGTGAGCGGCAGGGTGCGCTCGAACAGTACCGGCTGGCCGGCGTGCTCGGGAGCCACGATGGCCAACGAGACTTTCGGCGGGCGGCCTTCCTCCCGCCGAAGGCTCGCCCAGAAGGCCGCGTCCACCACGGCGGTGACCGTGGCCGCGTCAGGCACCCAGGGCCACTCTCGCCCGGCCGCCGTAGATTGGACGCGCCGGGCGAAGAAGTCGGTCACGATCCCCGCGGCCGTGCGGGCGGGCGGATAGGCAGGATCGGCCATTGGGCTCCGGCTGGGGTGAGCGTCACAGACGTTCGGCCCGCAAGCTAACCATGATTCGTCGCGCCGCTCCAGCGCCAGGCTTCGCGGGCCTCCAGGCTTCGGCGCGGCAACCGGATCAAGTATTCCACGTGGTGCCTTCCCCAACTTGGCGGGATTCCATGCCCGACGCGCCCGACTGGCCTCACTCACCGCTTTCTCGCGAACCGTTCAGCCCGCAGTCCGTCCACAAGGCCTCGCGACTCCGCGGCGCCACCGTGACGGAGAGCGTCTGTCCCTACTGCGCGGTAGGCTGCGGCCAGCTCATCTACACGAAGGGCGGTAAGCTCATCGATATCGAGGGTAATCCCGAGAGCCCCATCAATGAGGGGACCCTCTGCCCCAAGGGGGCCAATGCCTTCCAGCTCGCGGTCAATCCGCATCGGGCGACCCAGGTGTTGTACCGCGCCCCGTACTCGGACCATTGGGAGACGCGGAGCCTGGATTGGGCGCTCGACCAGATCGCCCAGCGAGTCAAGACCGTGCGGGATGCGGACTTTGTCGAGCGCAACGAGCAGGGCCGGCTGCTCAACGCGGTCCGTTCGATCGGCACGCTCGGCGGCGCGACGATCGACAACGAGGAGAACTACCTGATCAAGAAGCTGTTCGCCGGCGGACTGGGCGTGATCTCGATCGAGAACCAGGCGAGGATATGACATAGCGCCTCGGTGCCCGGTCTGGGCGCCTCGTTCGGCCGCGGCGCGGCCACCAACTACCAAGAGGACCTCGCCAACAGCGACTGCGTCCTGTTCATGGGCTCGAACATGGCCGAGGCCCACCCGGTCGCGTTCCGCTGGCCCATGAAGGCGAAGGCGCAGGGCGCGACTCTCATCCACGTCGATCCGCGGTTCACCCGCACGTCCGCGCTCTGCGATGTGCACGTCGGCCTTCGGGCCGGCACCGATATCGCGTTCCTCGGCGGCCTCGTCAACTACGTCCTGACCCACGACCGCTGGTTCAAGGAATACGTCCTTCACTACACCAACGCGGCCACCATCGTGAAGGAGGGGTTCCGGGACACCGAAGACCTCGACGGCCTGTTCAGTGGCTATCACGGGAACGGACACACCGGCCACTACCATGCGATGGAGGGAGGCTGGGGGTACGCCGGCACGCCCGAGCCCGACGAGGAGGGAGACTTCCACGGCACGGCGATGTACGAAATGCACCGCCAGGCGCTCGGGATGCACGGCCACAGTCTGGATGCTGGCCCGAGCTCGCATCCGGGCCAGCGACAGGCCATGACGAAGTGCGAGGAGCCGGAGCCGCCGAGGGACCCGACCCTGCAGGACCCGCACTGCGTGTTCCAGATCCTCAAGCGCCACTTCGCCCGGTACACGCCGGAGGTGGTCTCGGAGGCGTGCGGCTGCGCCCCGGAAGAGCTGGTGCGCGTGGCGGAGCTCCTGTGTGCGAATTCCGGACGGGAGCGGACTAGCGCGATTGTCTACGCAGTCGGGTGGACCCAGCACACGACCGGCGTGCAGGTGATCCGTACGGCGGCCATTCTGCAACTCCTGCTGGGCAACATGGGGAGACCGGGCGGCGGGATCGCCGCCATGCGCGGACACTCCACCATCCAGGGCTCGACCGACATCGCCACGCTGTACGACAGCCTGCCCGGGTACCTGCCGCAGCCGACGGCCGACGAAGCGCACGAAAGGCTTGAGGCCTATGTCGAGCAGGAAGGCCAGTGCACCGGCTACTGGGCCAACTTCCGCAAGTTCATCGTGAGTCTGCTCAAGGCCTGGTACGGCGAGACTGCGACCGCGGAGAACGAATACGGCTTTGCGTGGTTGCCGCGGCCCGACGGCGACTACTCTCACCTGCCCTACTTCGATCGGATGGTGAAGGGTGGGGTCAAGGGCTACTTCCTCTTCGGCCAGAACCCGGCCGGCGGCTCGCCCAACGCGCGGCTGCACCGCGCGGGACTTCGCAACCTCGACTGGCTGGTCGTGGCTGACTGGTTCCCCATCGAGAGTGCCGTATTCTGGAAGGACGACCCGACCGGGCCGCCTCCATCCGAGGTCAAGACCGAGGTCTTCCTGCTTCCCGTCGCCGCCTCGCCGGAGAAGGACGGCAGCCTCACGAACACCCAGCGCATGCTCCAGTGGCACGACAAGGCGCTCGATCCACCGGGCGACTGCCGCTCCGACGCGTGGTACCTGTACAACCTGGGCAAGCGGCTCAAGCGCCTGTATGCGGGCTCGACCGACCCCAGAGACCAGCCCCTCCTCAATCTCACGTGGGAGTACGATTTCGACGCGCCGCCCAGGCTGCCCGATGGAACCCTGAGCCGCATCGAGGGCGAACCCGACCTCGAGAAGGTGCTGATGGAGATCAACGGTTACCGACTGGATCAGACCGATCCTCGCACGGGCCGGCCGAGGCTCGTTGCCGGGTTCTCGGACCTCGAGGACGAGGGTACCACCGCGTGCGGCTGCTGGGTGTATAGCGGGGTGTACCCCGAGCCCGGCCGGAACCGGGCGAAGGACCGGAAGCGCACCGACAATCCGGTCCAACCCGAGTATGGGTGGGCCTGGCCGCACAACCGGCGCGTCATGTACAACCGGGCCTCGGCGGATTCCGAGGGCCGGCCGTGGTCGGAGCGGAAGAAGCTGGTGTGGTGGGATGCGAGCCGGCAGCGCTGGGTCGGACTCGACGAGCCGGATTTCGAGCTGGACAAACGCCCCGACTACCGGCCCTCCGAGGGCGCCACCGGCATGGACGGCATCGCCGGTGACCAGCCGTTCATTATGAAGCCCGACGGCGTGGGCTGGCTGTTCGCGCCGGGCACCATCCGGGACGGGCCGCTGCCGACCCACTACGAGCCTGTCGAGTCGCCGGTGAGGAATCTCATCTATCCGGACCAGGCGACCAACCCGACCGTGCGCTTCTTCGACGGGCCGCTCAACCGGGTGGACCATACGCCGACATCCGGACATCCCGTCATCGCCACCACCTACCGGCTCACCGAGCACTACCTGAGCGGGCCCATGAGCCGGTTCAACAGCTGGCTCAACGAGCTGCAGCCGGAGATGTTCGTCGAGCTGAGCCCCGAGCTCGCCGCCGAGCGGGGCATCGAGCACGGCGGCTGGCTGACGGTGGAATCGCCGCGCGGGCGGATCGAAGCGCGCGCGATGGTCACCCGCCGGCTCCGCCCGCTTCGGGTCGAGGGGCGGGTGCTGCACCAGATCGGGCTGCCGTTCCACTGGTCGTTCGCCGGCGAGGTGGTCGGCGGGAATGCGAACGATCTCACCTCGCTGGTGGCCGACCCGAACGTCAGCATGCACGAGGGCAAGGCCTTCACCTGCCAGGTGTACGCGGGGAGGCGCGACGGCGCCCAGCCCACTCCGACCGTGCCGTTCGCGCCTTGGCCCACCCGCGACCGGACGCCGGACACGCCCGAGGCGGCGCAGCCGGAGGGCCGGTTCGCCTCGCGGGCGGTGGAACCGACGAACGGACGTCCCGGGAGGCCCGGCTCATGATACCGGAAAAGGAGCTCGCGCGGCTGCCCTCCGGCGGCGACGGGACGGCCCCGCCGTCGCTGCTCGAGCGCGCCGTGGCCCCGTTTCGTCGTGCGGATCCGCCGGAGCCTCGGCAGGCCACCGGCTTCTACACCGACACCACGGTCTGCATCGGCTGCAAGGCGTGCGAGGTGGCCTGCAAGCAGTGGAACCAGCTCCCGGCGGACGGTTTCGAGTGGACCGGCAACAGCTACGACAACACCGCGGAGCTGTCGGCCACCTCGTGGCGGCACGTCAAGTTCATCGAGCAGATCCCCGATCTCGGCGTGTCGGGCCCGCCGGGCTCGGCCGGGCAGGATCCCGGCCGCTGGCTCATGATGAGCGATGTGTGCAAGCACTGCGTCGCGGCTCCGTGCCAGCATGCCTGCCCGACGGGAGCGATCATCCACAACGAGTTCGAGAACGTCTACATCCAGCCGGACATCTGCAACGGGTGCGCCTACTGCATCGCGGCCTGTCCGTTCGGCGTCATCACGCGGAGCACGATCGACGGCCACGCCCACAAGTGCACGCTGTGCTTCGACCGGCAACGCGACGGGCTGGTGCCGGCGTGCGCCAAGGCCTGTCCGACGGCCTCGATTCAGTTCGGGCCCGTCGAGGAGCTGCGTGAGCGCGCGCGGAAACGCGTGGAGGTGCTGCACCAGCAGGGCGTCACGGATGCGTACCTGTACGGCGACGAGCCATGGCCGACGTACTCCGCGCTGAACTCGTTCTATCTGCTGGTGGATCGCCCGTCGGTGTATGGGCTGCCCGAGAGCCCGCTCAACCCGTGGCTCGCCATGAAGGGCGACTACGTGCAGGCGATCCTGACCGGGCTCGTGTCGCTGGCGGTACTGCTCGCGGCCCTGCTCGTGGCGGGAGGCTGAGATGGGCCCGGACGCAGCCACGACCACGCGGGTACCCGGCTACGGCGGGCGGCCCACGACCAAGGCGCCCAACTGGCACGGACTCGTCACGCTCGATCTGCTGTTCAACAACCTGAGCACCGGGCTCTTTCTCGCGGCTGCGCTCGGCGAGCTGGTGATGCCGGCGCGGGTGACTCCGCTCGCGGTGGCGGCGTATCCGATCGCGTGGCTCTTTCTGATCGGAGACCTGGTGTGCTTGGTGCTCGACCTGGGCGACCCCTCCCGGTTCCACCACATGCTTCGGGTGTGGAAGCCGAGCTCGCCGATGTCGCTGGGCACTTGGGTGCTCACGGCCTATGCGGTGCCGCTTACCGTGCTCGCACTGATGGGCCTCCTGGCCGGCGCCGACGCGCTGCGAACGCTCCGCCTGGTACTGATCGTCATCGGCATGGTGCTCGCCATCGGCGCGGCGGTGTACAAGGGCGTCCTCTTCAGCACGACGGCGCAGCGGGGCTGGGGCGACGCCCGCTGGCTTGGCGGCTATCTCATCAACTCGGCGCTCGTGCTGGGCTCCGCGGAGATGCTGCTCCTCGGTCTCGTGATGGGTGCACCCGAGGCCGCGACAGCCTACCGATTTGCGCTGAGAGCACTGCTGGTGCTCAACGCGATCGCGCTGGCCTTGCTGGTGTCCGATCTGCGAGCGACGCTGGCGAGCGTGCGGGAGCCGCTGGTGCTGGCGGTGCTAGGCGCGCTGGCGCTCCTGGGCGGTATCCTCGTGCCGCTGTGGCTGCTCGGGGCCGGCGCTCCGGTGCCGGTGGGCATTGCGCTGGCGCTGGTCCTGATGGGTGCGGTGGTGGTGAGGCGGGAGATGGTGCGGCTGCCGCATAGCCTGGGGAAGGCGCGGCCGGGCGGCTGAGCCGGCAGTCGTAGCCTGCGGTGGAGAAGCCGGTGGAAAGTTGAGAGTGCCCTTCATGACCGGGCTCGATCAGGGCCGCGGCCCCAGTTGGCGATCGTGCTCCAGTGCCTTACGGCCAGCGTCGGTCAGGTCGCAGGGCCCGGCCAGCATGATCCGACCGGCCCGATCCCGCGCAATACGGCCGTCCGGCATACGAATCCAGCCTTGGATGCGAAGGGCGAGCAGCACTTCGAACGTGCGCTGAAACGTGGCCTCGATGCCCGGACCGACGTTCTCGGGACGGAATACCGACGCGCCCTCTTCAATCGCTGCGAGTACATCGTATTCGGCCTGGGTCATGCGCGTCTCCGATGCCTCGACTCGCCGAGTCTGGGCACTCTTCGCATTAACTCGGAGTCATCGACAATGAGCAGCCACACCTGCGAACTCCTTCCATCTCCTCTGCTAGGGCCTGCGCCGGCGGCACCACGTCATGAGGCAGTAGACCAGGTACGTGACCATCGCCAGGGTGGCGCCCCCGGCCAGCACTGCCGCGAAATACTGGACATAGAGCCAGAGCCACCGCTCCAAGAGTGCCACAGATCCTCACCGGGGCCGTGGGCCGTCGCCGAGCAGGCACGTTGCGGGCCATCGGGCGACGGTTCAGACGATTGCTTGCCGCTCGGGATTTCGGGGGTATTGGTCGTAGGCTGTTCGGCCTATTGCGGGCCGGTCACCCGGACGAATGTTGAATGCCCGCTCTGAGCTCGTGCACCCTCCCTCTCCCCGCGACCAGAGCGGGCGGAGGTCACCCCAATGACGCCGTCGCCCAACAGTCGTAGCGATTATTCCGAACCCTGCCCTTTGGGCGTCAGCCTGTCGAGCAACCTCACATCTGATCCCTCGGACCCGCTGGATCCGGTCGAACGCCGCCGAGAAGATGCCGAGGTCCAGCGTCGCCAGGCCGAGGACGCCCGCCAGATCCAGGAGGGCCTGCGCCAGCGTGGAGAGCGGGAGCGGATTCACGACGAGGATGCGCGGACCGAGGCCGAGCGCCTGCGCGACGTACAGGAGCGCACGCGGGAGATCAGCGAAGACGCTCGGGACGTGGCGGAGACGCTGCGAGCGGCTGCCGAGGACGCTCGAGCCGCCGCCACCGATGCGCGTGACGCGCTGGGTGAGCTCAAGAAGTTGGCCGCCCGGATACGGTCGATGACCCAACGGCACGAGGCGGCCGTCCAACGGCTCGAGGACCGGCTCAAGGAGACGTAGAAGGCGATCGGCGCTAGGCCGACTCGCGACCTCGATCATCCCTCCCCGGATGCAGCCCGTGATCTTAGCGCCCATCTCAGAGGACCCCGTCGCGCATGCCACTCGTATGGGCCCTGGCCGGGCCGTACCGTGGGACGATGGCAAGTAAACTATCGTGCCGGCACTGTGGCATTTCGCTGGAAGGATCGCCTGTCACCTGTCCCTATTGCGGAAGTTTCACGGGCTCCCTGGGCGTGTCGGGGAGCACGCTTGCGAAGATCGCCATCGCCATCTCCGTGCCGATCGTAATCTGGTTCCTGATGAAGAGGATCTTCGGATAGTCGGGTCTAAGTCCGCCAGAACGCGTCGAGCTCGCCACTGGTGCACAACGATCGTGTCGGCGGGGCTCGCGCAACAATCGTAGGGTAAGGGTTGGGTTTAGTCCGGAGTCGTGCACGGCGGGCTAAGTGCAATGGCCAGAGAGGGAATCGAACCCCCGACACGCGGATTTTCAGTCCGCTGCTCTACCAACTGAGCTACCTGGCCGTTGGGGGTGGGAATATAGAAAGGCACCCCGGACGTCGCCAAGGGAGCCGCCGAATCCATTCGTCCGCTCGTGGCGTTTCCCAGCATACGACCACGGAGCGTCCCGATGTCCCACCCTCGTCTCCTGTTCCTGGCCTCGTTGGCGCTGGCGACCGTTGCCGGGTCCGCGCTCGAAAACGCCACCCAGGCCCGCGCCCAGGCACGGATCCCCCTGCTCAACGCCCCGCCCTCGGCGCCCATACCTGCCCCGGCCTGGCACAACGAGAGCTGGCTCAATACCGACCACCCGCTGTCCCTGGGCGAGCTCAGGGGCCGCGTGGTGCTGCTCAACTTCTGGGTGTTCACCTGCTATAACTGCACCAACACCGTACCTTCACTGGTGGACTTCGACGGGAAGTACCGAGACCAGGGACTGACCATCGTCGGCATCCACACGCCCGAGTTTCCGCCGTACGCCGGCGAGCACGACAAGGGCAACGTCCAGCGGGCGCTCCGGAAGTACGGGATCACCTACCCGAACGCGCAGGACAACGATTCCAAGACCTGGAACCTGTACAACATCCGGTTCTGGCCGAGCTTCGTGCTGATCGACAAGCGGGGAAACATCCGGTACGAGGGCTATGGCGAGTTCCACCTGAACGACGGAACCTACCGGACGTGGGAAGGGCGGATCAGGGAGCTGCTGGCCGAGTGAGCGGCGTGTGTTCGCAGCGCCGTGCTATCGCTGCGCTGCTGGGGGCGCTCGGTGCCGCGGCGGACTGCGCGCGCTCGGAGGCGCCGCTCCACGTCGCTACCCGATCAATGGGCGCTGACACGCGCCTCACCCTCGAAGCCGCGCCCCATCTCAAGATCAACGCCCGGCTCGCGCCCTCGCTCGAGCTGTCGAACGGCACCGTTCTTCGTTTCACTGTCGGCCGGCTCACAGCCGACTCGGCCTACTTCGCGGAGCCGCCGTCCGCCACGCTCGCCGGGCGGCACCCGGCGGTGCACGGAACCCTTCGCGCGAGCGTGTGTCGGGACGACGAGCAGGTGTGTCGGAGCGTGAGCGCGCGGATCTAGGGAGCGGCTGGGCTGAATCGTGAGGTCGCCTGAGAAAGTGAGGGGGCATGCGTCCAGGCGTGCCCCCTCACTTCTC
>JBQCGH010000085.1:0-5809 GCA_051955835.1 Gemmatimonadales bacterium | reverse complement strand
AGCAGCGGGAGAGCTACCACGTGGGCGCCATCCTGATCTGCTCCGCGCTCGTGCTGTTGCCGCGGGTGATGGCGCGACTGGCACCGGAGCGCTGGGCCGGACTGCCGGACGCCTTGCGGTGGGAGGCCTACGCCGGCTCGGCGCTGCTGACGGTTGCCACCTGCCTCTTGCTGCTGAGGCCGCGCCGCGCCTGAGCAGGCTGTCCTGAAGCAACGCGGCCGCCGGGTCGAGATCCGGCGGCCGACGTGCCCGCGCTCGTGGGCCAATGTCAATTTTTCCGCCGCTCGGACGACTAATGGGTATCCTGCGGCGCCCGGCCGGCCGCCAGGTCCCACCGCTGCCCGGAGGAAGCCATGCGAAGCCGTTCGCACACGACGTCTGCCTCGAGCCGGTCGCGCCGGCACGGTTGGTCTGCTCGAGCCGCCGCCGTCATCCTGACCGTCGCCCTGGCTGGCCCGGGTGTACGAGCGCTCGCCGGCCAGGCCGCGCCCGCGATGCCGAAGGCGTATCCCTCCCGTCCCACGCCGCTGCCCGAAGCCGAGGAGATCGCCCTGGCCCGCTCGGCGGCGCCGGCGGAAGTGTCCGGCCATGCGGCGGTGTGGGTGCTGCGCGCGTCCGGCCCCGCGAAGGCGAGCGAAGGCACCAACGGCTGTACCTGCATGGTGAGCCGAGACCTCCATCCCGGAAGCCTCTATCCCATCTGCTATGACCAGGAGGCGACCCGCACCGTCTTTCCGCGCGACCTCATGGAGCTCAAGTTGAGGTTCGAGGGGCGGAGCGAGGCGCAGGTGAAGGAGGCCATCGCCCGCGCCGACGCCGACGGGACGCTGCCCCCTCGTACGAAGCCGGCGCTGGTCTACATGATGTCCTCGCGGCAGATGCTGTTCACCTCGTCCGAGCCGGATGGCCGGCCGGTAGGCGCGTGGCACCCACATCTGATGATCCAGCTGCCCGGCGCCACCGACCAGCAGTTCGGCTTCGGCGCCGGCGGCGCCCCCGGCGACCTGCAGCTCGATCACCCGGGTGAGCCGGGGGCGCAGCTCATCGTCCCGGTGACCTGGTGGGCCGATTCGGCGAAGGGGAGCTAGCGGCTCGAAGCCGCTGATGTGGCTTACGGGAGCGGTCGTGTGTCTTGTTCGAGCCGGGGGTCACGTTCCACCTCCAGCAGGTTGGGTCTTGCCTCCGGAGGTTCGCCTTGTCGACCCGGATGAGCCTCCGCGCCCGCTACCACATCGTCTGCCGGCGCGGCGACATCGTCTCGCCAGCCGGTGAGATCGTCCGTCGACGAGCGGAGGTCGTGTACTACTATGGAAGGCCGGCTCGCCACGCCCCCGGGCTTCCGACCATCCTCGGAGCTCCGCCATCCACTGACTGAAGCCGTCTCCCCGCATCCGGGGTCGATCGTCCTCTGGTGGACGTCGGCTTTCCGCACCAGGAGGTCGGCCGTCCACTCCCGAAGGTTGTCTCTCCGGTCCGCCAGGTCGGCCGCCGATTCCGGATGTCGTATCGCGGGTCCAGAACGTCGTCTTTCCTGTCCCGAACGGTCCCTCTACCCTGCGGAACCTCCTCTCTCCGATCCTGAAGGTTGTCCGTTCACTACCGGGTGTTGTCTCATCGCTCCCGGATGTCGTTCTACATGCCCAGACGTCGCATCTCGGCTCCCCGAGATCGTCTCTCCGCTCACCGATGTCATCTTTCCGTTTCGCGAGGTCGTCTTTCCGCCCCCGGAAGTCGTCTCCTCGCTCCCCGAGGTCGTCTCTCGGCTAGCTGATGTCCTCTCTCCGCGGACCGATCTCGTCTCTCTCCTGTCCGAGCTCGTCTCTCTGCCGCCCGATGCCGTCTCTTCGTTCACAATGTTGTCTCACCATCGGCCGCCCCGGGGAGCTCGCCGGCTCCGGGTGGTGATGTGCGGCCCGCCGCATGACGACGGGGGTGGTGAACCGGTCGAGCAGATGCGAGGAAGGACGCAGGTGCAGGATGCAGGGCTTGGCTTTCCGGCGTCACGGGTACTTGGCTATGGCTGGTGTCACCCGAACGAATTCGGCAGATTGATGTCGCATCCCGCCGCGCAAAGCTCCGCTCGGCCACCATCGAACCGTATCCACCGTTTTTCTGCGACGGAGAAGAGAAGAGATGAAGCGACTGCTCGTTCTGTCGTTCGCCCTGGGCGTGGCGGCATGCAGTGACAACTCCAACGGCCCCGACAATAGCGCCAACCAGCTCGTCGTCGGCGCGCTGCTCTCGCTCACGGGCCCCGGCCAGACGCTCGGACAGACCAGCCAGGCCGCACTCCAGCTTGCGGCCGACGACATCAACGCCCAGCTCACCTCGCAGAACTCGGCGATCCGCGTCAGCCTCCGCGTCGAGGACACCGGACTCGACCCAGCCACCGCCCTGGACCGGCTCACGACGCTGGCGGGGCAGGGCGTGCGCATCTTCATCGGACCCCAGTCCAGCTCCGAGGTCGCCGCGCTCAAGCCGTTCGCCGACAGCGCCGGCGTATTCATCCTGAGCCAGGGCAGCACCGCCGGGTCGCTCTCGATTCCGGACGACAACATCTTCCGGTTCGTGCCGGACGACTCGCAGGAAGGCAAGGCGCAGGTCGCGCTCTTTGCCTCCGACGGCATCCAGACGGTCGTCCCGCTCTGGCGTCAGGACGCCGGGAACCAGGGCCTGCACGACGCGATCGCGCAGCAGTTCCCGGCCCAGGGCGGCACGGTGACCGCCGGCACCAGCTTCCCGCCGGGCACGACCGATTTCTCGACCGAGCTCGACGCGATCCGTACGCAGGTGAGCGACGCGGTTGCCCAGGTCGGCCCCAATGCCGTGGCCGTCTACCTGGCCTCGTTCGAGGGAGCAGCCGAGATCTTTGCGCAGGCCAGCGGCGACCCCACGCTCTCGCAGGTCCGCTGGTACGGCGGCGACGGCACGGTGCAGAGCGCCGCCGTGATCGCGGATCCCACCGCGGCCGGCTTCGCGGCCGCGACGTCGTTCCGGGCGCCCACCTACGGTCTCGGCGATCAGCTGCTCCGGCAGGACGCTCCCTTGATCGCCGCCATCGCGGCCCGGACCGGGATCACGCCCGATGCCTTTCCGCTCGCCGCCTACGACGCACTCCACGTCGCCGCCCTCGCCTACGCCAAGGTGGGCCTGAGCTCCGTCACGGGCTTCCGCACGGAGCTGCTCAGCGAGGCGGCCGCCTACTCGGGCGCGACCGGGAACACCACCTTGAACGCCAACGGCGATCGCGCCGTCGGGGACTTCGAGTTCTATCAGGTGTGCGCCGGCGCGCCCGCGGTCTGGACCCGCGTCCAGGCGTACCAGGCAGCCAGCGGCACGATCCAGAGTGTGGGCGGATGTTGACCACCGGCCTCGGGCCGGCGCTTCGGCGCGACTGACCGCATCGAACCATGGCGGGCGCTGCGTCGTTGTCGCAGATCGAGGCCCTGGAAACACCGGCGCTCGCTCCGGTGGATTCCGACGAGCGCCTGCACGCGCTCGACATTCTCCGCGGCCTCGCACTCTTCGCCATGATCGTGGTGCATTTCCACCAGAAGATGCGACTCGATGCCGCCATGCCCGAGGACCTCATCCCCTGGGGGGTCTACGTCCTGCTCGAGCAGAAGGCCTGGGGAACCTTCGCCTTCCTCTTCGGCGCCGGATTCGCGGTGCTGCTCCGGCGCCTGGAAGCGCGCCGCGCGCCTTTCCTGGCGCTCTACATCCGGCGCCTGGTGACCCTCGCAGTGTTCGGTCTGGTCGCGGAGGTCGCGTTCGGCTTCACGATCCTCACCGCGTACGCCTGCTGGGGCGCGGTGCTGTTCCTCATCCGGCGATGGCCCACGCGCGCGCTGCTGGCCGCGGCGGTTGCCGCTGCGGCGGCTCGTCCGCTCGTCGCGGAGCTTGTCGCATGGCGCGACTGGTGGATCGGGATCGTCCCGGCGGTGTCCACGTCCGCGGCGCGCGCCGCGGAGCTCGCGCGGGCGGTGGACGCGGCGGCGCGGGGGGCGGACTACCCGGCGCTGTTCGCCGCACGTTGGGCCGAGTTCGTGGGCACGCTCCCGCACCGTTGGGGCGACCTGCTGCCCGACAGCAACCTGGCGCTGTTCATCATCGGATTGCTGGCGGTGCGCCATGGCGTGCTCGATGCTCCCCTGCGACACGTTCGGGTGATCGTGCGCTGGATGGCGTTCGGCGCGTTCGCGTGGGCCATGTCCTGGATGGTGCTTCCGCATCTGCCACAACCTTCCATTCCCCAGTCCGCTGCGCCGCTCGCCGAAGGACTGGGCATCCTGCGAGACCAGTGGCTCTGCTTCACCTACATCGGCGCGGTCGTGCTGCTCCTCGCGTATCGCCCCGTCTGGCTGGCGCGGCTCGCGCCGTTCGGGCTCACTGGCCGCATGGCGCTTACCAATTACATGCTGCAGGCGTCCGTGCTGGACGTGCTCGGGTCGGGCTACGGACTGGCCCTGCGGCTTCGCCCGCTGCTCTACCTGCCGGCGGCGGCGCTGCTCTTCGGCGTTGAGGTCGCGCTCAGCCGCCTGTGGCTTGGGCGCTACCGCTTCGGGCCGCTCGAATGGCTCTGGCGGACGGTGACCTACGCTCGGCTGCAGCCACTCCGAAAGAAGCGCCTGGTCCTCGAGCCCGCGTAGGCGGGAGGTCAGCGCGGGAGGCGACGTATGGGCCGCTGGATCCGGATCCTCCTCGGGCCGCTGCCGGCGACGCTCGTGCTCCTGCCCTTCCTGATCGTCGGCGGAGTGGGCACGGTGCTGGCCACGTTGGTGGGCCTGGTCGCCCGCGGCCGCACGCTCGACGAATCATGGCGGGAGCTGGCGGGCACGTTGCCGATTCTGCTCTGGGTGGCGGCCGGCGTCGTCGGCCTTCTGGCGCTCTGGATCGCCGTACTCGCGGAATCGCCGGCCACGCTCCGCGCCGCACCCTTCCGCTGGTGGCTGGCGGCCGGCCTGCTCGTGGGCGTCGTGGCAGCGGGGCTCTGGCTGTGGCCCGTCATGACGACCGCTCCGGGCTACGGTCCAGCGACCTGGGCCGTGTGGATCGCGCTGCTGGCCGGACCGATCGTACTGGGGATCTACTATCTGCGAGCACTGCTGAGGCGGTAGACGGGAAACGGAGAAGACGCAGAATAGCGCGCGCCTGAGCGATCAGACGCGCGCGCTTCTCATGGTGACTCGGCTGGCTCGACGGCGATCCTCTCGACCGCGGAGGACACGCCGGGCTCCCCGGGGTGAGGCCTCGCTGCCGAGTTCAGGAAAAGTAAGGCGCGACAGACGACCGCTATTGCGTTCGATCGCCTGCGGTCATAGAAATAGCACCCTTCCACCAGCCAAGTCCGTGGCGATTTCGGCGTCTGCAACGACGTGCACTTGCGCCGCGCCGCGTTGTGGGTCCCTGGGAAGGTCACTGTAGTGCAGGGGAATGAAATGCACGACTCCAACGTGCTCCAACGGCCCTCCCGGTCGACGCCAGTCGCCCGCCGCAGCGGCCTGACGCTCGTGGCCTGCGTGGCCACCGCTGCGTTGCTGGCCTGCGACAACGACCGCGCGCCGCTGTCGCCCGTGACCCGCACCGACGCCGCGGCCGACGCGAAGGCCGAGGTGCCCCGGTCGCCCAATCCGACTGGTCAGCTTGGCACCGTCAGCAATACCGGTGAGATCGATCGCGGCAATCCATTCTTCCAGAGCCTGGGCACCAACGGCCGAAGCTGCGCGAGCTGTCACATCGAAGGAAGCGCGTTCGGGCTGAGCGCCCAAGCGGCGCAGGCCGCTTTCGCCGCCAGCGGCGGGCGCGATCC
>JBQCGH010000084.1:0-28541 GCA_051955835.1 Gemmatimonadales bacterium | reverse complement strand
GGCTGGGCGTGTCGGCCGTGCTGCGGAAGCCGTGGCAACCCAAGGAGCTTGCCGCGATGGTCGAGTTAGCCGGCAAGTCGAAGGTCGAGAGGCGCGCGTGACCCAAGCTGAATACGATGTGCTCGCGGCGATTGAGGAGGGCACGTCGGTGTTCCGCCCCCAGGACGTGGGACCGGGGATCGAGGCCGCGTTCGAACGGACGTTTGAGGTGTTGCTCGCACTGCGCAGTCAGGGTTGGATCCGGCTGCCGGACGGCCGCATCGCCCGGGATCGCGCCGGTCGGGTCATGTTGGCTGGACCCTGTGACCTCACGGAGGCGGGCCGTCGGGCGCTTGACCAGAACCGCCAGTTAGGTTCGCGAGCCTGACGTGCCACGCTTCCTCAGACTTCTCCCCGCGGGTGACTCGGACAGGGGCGAAAGCCTTCCACCCGTCGCCGACCGGCTTCGCGAAGGACCGACATGAACCGACCCCGCCCCACCGCTGCCATGGTGCCGCCGGCCCTTTGGAAAGTGACGGCTAACGCCCTCGCCCCCTCTCGATTGAGCGGGGCCATGCGACCTGACCTGGGCAGGCCGACGCGTACTCGACCAGGATGCGCGCTTGGGCGGCGGCTGTGGACCGAGCTCGCTTCCTAGAAGTCCCTCGGCGGATCCCCTCCTGACCTGGCCACCCGGCAGTTGAACTAGGCAGTCGTGACTATGTGGCTTGATTGCCACTCTGGCGCGAAGCGGGATCATCACCCAGCTTGCGGCATCCCTATATGCTGAGGTGTGTCATGCAGGAAGCGCTTAGAGCGCTCTGGCGCGAGGAGAACGGTCAGGGCTTGGTCGAGTATGCACTGATCATCGCACTGGTGGCCGTGGGTCTCATCGCGATATTGCTGGTCCTCCGGAACAGCATCGGCAACGTATTCAACAACGCGGCCACGCAGCTCAACAACGCGCCGACCAATCCCTACCCCTAGCCGTCGCACGCAGTCGAGGGCAGGCGACCAGGCGCGGCTGCGCCCACTGCCCCAAAGCTGGAGTTAGTCGCGGCCCCATTGGAAGGCGTTGGAGTCTTCGGCGATCATCACGCGTGCAAATCTTTGGCGCTGCCTCCGTTTCCGGTCTTGACTTGCGTGCTATCGTACCCCGGTGAGCGTCCTCGCATTCTTGGTGCGCCTTTATCTGGTCTACTGGGCCGTCAGCTTGGTCTTGGCGGTTTTGTATTGTCTCACGGTGGGATGTCGGAAAGGCATTGCAGCTCTCGCGAGAAGGTCCCGTCAGGGTTGGTAGCGACTGCGCAAGCGCCGCCTTCCTAGCGGAGCTCAGCGAGCGGTCTCACGATCTCCCGCTGCGTGCCGAAGCGTGGATAGCCTGCTTGAGGTCATGGAGGCTTGCTAGGTCCGGAGCGCGGAGGCGGTAGCTACGCCAGGTCTGAAAACGCGGCAATCAGACGCCTTCTGAGCCTGTCCGTTTAGACCCCGAGGAGTGCTCTAACGCGGGGAAAAGTCGGCACGGTAAGTTGCCCAGTCACCCACTTCGAGCCCCCCATGAATGGCTCTGCCAAGCTGCTCGCCGGTCGCGCGGTCCTAGTCGTGGATGACAATCCCACCGTTCGCCGAATTATGACCCAGACACTGGAGGGCGCCGGGGTGCCGGTCCTTGAGGCGTCGAGCGCAAGCGCGGCGGAACAGCTCCTGGGTGCTGGTGGACCAGCGTCCATCGGGCTCGTGGTGAGTGACATCGTCATGCCTGGCTTTCCGGGAGACAAGCTGGCGGCGAGGGTCGCCGAGCAGTGGCCTGGGGTGCCCGTGTTGTTGGTCTCCGGCTTTGGCATGAAGGCGGGCTGCACCGGTCCATTTCTGGCGAAACCATTCACTCCCGAGGCTCTCCTCCGTGCCGTGGGGGAGTTGCTGCAGGCGAGCTATCCCCCGCGAGGGGGTTGATAGGGCAACGCCTTCCACGTCTTCCGCTCAGGCATAGGTCGCCCAATCCCAAGGTCCGCGTAGCGCTCGTTGCGCTGTGTACGAATTCCGCTATTTCCACACGCCTCGGGCCGCGGAGCGGTCTATCTATCGCCGCTCACACAAGACACCTGAATGCCAGGGGATGATTCCAAAGATCCAGTCGTTCACCGGCGGCCAGCCGAGACGGTCTGGTCTGGCCAGCGGGCCTTTCTTCGCTGGACGGCGCTGGCTCCCGGTGCTAAGGTCAAGGATGGTTCGTGAACGCAGAGCGGTTATCCTGCTGTCTATCGCCGGGATGGCCTTTCTCATCGCTGGCCTCTTGAGCGATCCTCCCCAGCCGCTGAGGTTTGTCGCCGCCGCGGCATTCCTGCTGGCGGCCATCTTCCAGCACCGAAGATCGCGCCGCATTTAGCACAAGATCCAGTCGGCTGAGATCGCCACTGTGGCCGGGGGCCGTTGCAGAGCGCCCAATCGGCCATCCATCGTCGTCATATATCCAGAACACGCCCTCCATGCCCTTAACTGCTGCGAGATCGACGAGGATACACTAGGAGCATGGCCCTCGAACGATCATCAACCGCCTCCATGGGATACGCCAGTCAGCATCTCGCGCAGGGAACCGTCGTTTCCACGTCTCCACGTACTTCTCCCGATGTGCTTCAGGCAAGTAACCGAACTGTCACCGGCGGCACACAAACAGGGCCGGGGCGCTGGCGGCGATGCCTACGGCCCCGCATTGTACCCGGATGAGCGCGCTAATCGATGCGACGGATACCCTTGGCAAGCCGCTTTCTCACAGGAGGTGGTTCGATGCCCGAGGATCTAGAGGAACTGATCGAGCGCTATCACGCTGCCATGACACCGTTCGCGAAGGGCGATCCGAAGCCGGTCAAGGACCTGTACTCAAAGGCGCACGACGTGGTCCTGGCCAACCCCTTCGGACCCGCTGTTCGGGGCTGGGCTGCTGCATCGGAGCGTCTTGACTTCGCATCTTCCCGGATGCACGACGGCGAGGTAACGGGGTTCGACGAGGTGGCGCGGTACCAAAGCGGCGACCTGTTCGTGCTGCACGAGACAGAATACTGGCGGTCGCGCATCGCGGACCGCCACGCCGTCGAGCCTTGGCAGCTGCGGGTCACCACGACGTTCCGTCGCGAGGACAGCGAATGGCGGGTGGTACACCGGCACGCCGACCCGATTGCCACCGTCCATCCGCACGGGCCGCTTCGCGATACCTAGCCCACACCGGCGGTCAGGCGACGGTAACGCACCCGCAGTTCAGCGCGACAGCCTGCTCCTCGACCTTCCAGGCGCCCATCGCTTTCACCTGTCCGTCGATGGACTGGACCTCGAAGGGAATCGTGGCCACGCGGCTGGCCGACCCTTACGCGCCCAACATGGCCTGGCGGAAGGTTCGGAACGGCGGGTACACCCAGATGCCGGGCCGGGGTGAACTCTTCCACTGGCCACTGTGAGCGCTGCTCCTCCGAGCACATCCAGGAAGTCCCTTCCACGCCTCGCTCCAAAGGTGGGGAACCACCTTAGTGAGCGGCTTGGCCTAAATCGGGCTCAAAGCAACTACAAAGGCGGCCGGAGCGTACCGCTTGACAACCGCTTGACGAAGCGTAGGTGACCTTGGTACGTCCTCGGCAGATCCTGGGCGGCTTTAAAAGGAGGAAGGCATGCGGACACGGTCATGCTTAGCCACAGGGTCGTGGCGAACACCGCACGGGCGGACCAACCGTTCCGCGTCGGCGCGATTCATCCAGGGCCCTAGCGGAACCCAGTGCGGACCTGGGTGCGGGCGCCGACGGGCCAACCCCGAATACCGGGTGAGCGGCGCATCCAGGTCGGTGACGCGCTGCAAGGTGGCCCTTGCCTCCTTCCGCGCGCGCCGGTCGAGCCGAGCGAGTTCACGGAGCGCCCAGTTCCGCTCGCCGTGCTTCACACACGCATGGGTGAGCCAGGTAGCTGAAGCCCCTGGCCCGACACCGGAGGGCGCGGGCGCGCCGGAATATGGCGGCGGAATCGAGCGGAGACATAGCAAGCACCGGTAAAAAAGGGATAGGCGATCCAATAACGAATGGTCGTTCGCGTGGCCACTCGGTGCCCATTGGCCACGTTCTTACACCACCTCTCTGTCCGCCAGCGTACCTGAGCGAGGTGAGATCACTCACCGCTCCCACGGCCCTGCTGCTGCATGCTGCTCAAGCATGAGGCGCAGGAGATCTCATGGGAATCAGACGCGAAGCTCGGCTACGCCTCGAGTATGCCGGCTGGTATCCGGCCATCCAACTCAGCACGTGGTTTTCGGCGAAGGCCGTGGCGCGCGCTGTTGCCCGGCAGCTTCTCGAGGGCGAGCCCCACCACTTGCAGCCACCCCGGTGGGAACTCGGACCGCGCATTCTTGACGACCGGCACTTCGAGTTCCGCGGGGCAGCTGAGAGCGGCCGACCGGTTGGGTCCCGGACGCGACGGGAAGATCGCCGAGGAAGCGATGCCAATGCTCCTGCGTCTGGAGAAGTGGGGGAACTCGGGTAGGTTTCCGATGCGCAGGGTTCAGCCGGCTGGCGTCCTCCGCCTATCGGGTCCTGGCGCCCCGTTAACCCACAGACCCTGGAGAGGAAGCGATGTACACCATCCTGATCGTCATCCTGGTCTTGCTCCTGATCGGCGCGTTACCCACCTGGGGGTATAGCAGGGGGTGGGGCTACTATCCGAGCGGCGGGCTCGGGCTGCTGGTGCTCATCCTTCTCATTTTGCTGCTGATGGGCCGTATCTAGCGCGTGAATGTCCAAACTCATAATGCCGGGGTCGCGGGTAGTCCCGCCCTTGCTAGCCTCATAACCCCAGTGAGCCTCATGGCTTGTGGGGGTTTGTGCATGTGAATTCGCAAGGTTCTCGCGATCCCTGGCGTCCTCCAGCGGCACCCCGATCTTCGCTCGTTTGGCGTCGCGTTCCGGACGATACAGTCCCACCGATTTCGCTTCTCCGTGTCCCCAAGCTATCGCGCGCGAGTCGCGCCGCTCGGATCGGGCAGGGGCGCTGGCAGGAACTCTCGGGCTGCCATCAGGAGCTGATCTGGTGTGAACGGCTTCGGGAGAAAGGCCCGTAATAGTGTTTGGAGTTCCACCTCCGTTGCCTCCGGCTGGGCGTAGCCAGAAATGAAGAGGACCGGTGTCCCGGGCCGATGCACGCGCGCCAGTCGCACGAGATTGAGGCCGCTCATATCGGGCAGCCGGATATCTACCACCATCCCGTCGACCCGCTGCCGCTCTGACTGGAGCTGCTCCAGCGCGACCAGGGCGGAATCGGCCTCAAGGCAGGTATAACCGACCTCCCGGAGGGTCTTGCACGCCAGCATGCGTACCACAGGTTCGTCATCAATGACGAGGAGCGTGGACATAGGGCCCTGGTGATTGGGGTAAGCCTACCCGTTTCTCAGCGGCCGCCGCGATCGGCACAGCCGGACCGTGCTCAGTGTTCTCCATCCTAATGCTATAGCACGGACCGTCGGACCAGAAGGTAGCCGCCTGACCACCGCGCCTCGGCCAACCTCCAGAAGGTGCCCGCCCCTGTACATTCTACCTGAGCCACCGGCGCGCCCAGTCCCACTGGGGGTGACCACCATGAGCGTTGAACGCTGTCGCGAGTGTGGCGGTCCTCTGCCGCCAGGCGTCCTACAGTGCCCGCACTGCGGCGCCACCAGCAGGGGCAGCGGCTGGGTTCTGCTCCTGGTCGGCTTCCTGGTCCTTCTCTTCGCGCTCTCTCTGCTGCTGTAGCCAACTCGTCGCAGGGTCACGTCCCGCTACTCCGGCAACACCGCCTGCTACCCCCTTGTGCTTCTACAAGAGTGGCCGCATACTTCCAGCGCCCTGTAGAAGTACAAGAGGAACCGTGAGCGACGACCGGCTCGATCTGCCGCAAGGCACCCTCGACCTCCTGATTCTCAAGGCGCTCACCCTCGAGCCGATGCACGGGTGGGGGATTTCCGAGCGCATCCACCAGGCCTCGCGCGCAACGCTGCAGATCCCGCAAGGCTCCCTGTATCCGGCATTGCATCGGCTCGAGCGCCGAGGATGGATCCGCGCCTCCTGGGGCACCTCCGACAACAATCGCCGCGCAAAGTATTACGAGCTCACGCGCGCCGGCCGCAAACAATGTGAGGCCGAAGCGCAGGATTGGGAGCGCCTGGCCGCCGCGGTCGCGCTCGTCTTGCGGATATCGTAACGAGCGGGCCACCCCATGCTCTCTCACGCGCTGAGCGACATCCGGTATCGGCTACGCGCCGTGTTCGCTCGCACCACCGTCGAGCAGGAGCTCGACGACGAACTCCGCTTCCACCTCGAGCGCGAAACCGAGAAGTACGAGCGGCAAGGGATGCCGCATGAGGCGGCGCTACGCCGCGCGCGCGTCGCCTTCGGCGGCGTCGAGCAGATGAAAGAAGCGAGCCGCGATATGCGCGGGGTCGCGGGCTTGCAGTCGGTGATTCGGGATCTGCGCTATGCCGTGCGATCGCTCACGCGTCGTCCCGCCTTTGCCGTGACGGTCATCGCCACGCTCACGCTCGGCATCGGCGCCAATACGGCGATTTTCACTCTCGTGGATGCGCTTCTGCTGCGGCCGCTTCCCGTCCCGCATCCCGAACAGCTCGTCATCGTGAGCGACCCCGCCGCCGTGAACTGGAATGGCAATGGCCCCCCGGTCACTGATTACGTGTCGTTCCTGCTCTATCGGGACGTGCGTGCCCGCAACACGGTGTTCACCGACATGTACGCCAACGGGGACACGGGCGAGCTCGACGTGACGGTTGGCGGCGCCCAGGAGGGAACGGTCGAACACCCGCACGCTCGTTTCGTCACCGGGAATGTCTTCACGGTCCTCGGCATCCACGCGTATGCCGGTCGCACGTTTACCGCCCAGGAAGATCAATCGCCAAGCGACGATCCCGTCGCCGTCATTACCTACGACTATTGGCGGCGCCGCTTTTCCGGTTCGCGCGCTGCGATCGGCAGCATCATGCGCGTGAACGGCGTCCCGGTGACGATCATCGGAGTCGCGCCGCCGGGCTTCGAGGGGGATATCGTCGGACAGCCGCTCGACCTCTGGCTGCCAATGATGATGGAGCCGGCCATTCGCCCCGCGATGAAGGTGCTCGAAGATCGCGAGTGGTCGTGGCTGGTGATGATGGGGCGGCTCAAGCCGGGTGTGACGCTCGCGCAGGCGCGCGCCGAGGTGAGCGCGCTCGAGCCGAACGCCATCCGCGAGCACCTCGTCGGCCGCTCGCTGTCGCAATTCGAAGAGAACTTGAAAGAGACTCCCGTTCGTGTCGTGTCGGGCGCGCGCGGTTTCTCGGACCGACGAGCCGAGTACGGCAGGGCCCTCTGGGTGCTGCTGGCGGCAGTCGGGTTGGTGATTCTGGTCGTCTGCGCGAACGTCTCGAGCCTGATGCTCGCGCGCACGGTCGCGCGTGGCCGCGAGCTGACCGTGCGCATGGCCCTGGGCGCCGGCCGCGGACGGCTGCTGCAGCAACTGCTTGTCGAAAGTGGTCTGCTGGCGCTCGTGTCGAGCCTGCTCGGTGTGTTCTGCGCGGCGTGGGCGACCCGTGTCCTGCTCGCGAGCGTACGCCCCTCGAGCCCGATCGCGATCGACACGACACCCAATATCCGCGTGCTCGCCTTCACGGCGGCGATCACCCTTGCCTGCACGGTGCTGTGCGGTCTGCTGCCGGCGTTGCGCGGGACGCGCGTCGATCTCGGGACCTCGTTGCGAATGCAGGGACGTAATCTCATGGGTGGCACGCGGGCTGGACGGATTCCCTTCGGACGCGTGCTCGTCATTGCGCAGCTCACGCTGTCGATGCTGCTCCTGATCGGCGGCGGCTTGCTCGTCCGCAGCATGCAGCAGCTATTGCACGGGAATCTGGGCATGGATCGCGATCACGTCGTGACCGTGCGCGTGCGGACCGTACGCAGTCAGTACGTGGGAGCGCGTCTCGCCCAGCTCCGCCTGGATCTGGCGGAGCGCGTGCGGCGACTGCCGGGAGTCGAGGCGGCTGCGTTCGCCGACCATGGAGAGTTCGGCGGGGGCAACTCCGGCGGGTACGTGGATGTGCCCGGGTTCGTGCCGAACGCGGATGCGGAACGTCGCGTCGCCCTCGATCGGGTCGGCCCGCAGTTCTTTCGTGCCATCGGCGCGCGCTTGCTCCTCGGGCGCGACATCGAAGCGAGCGACCTCGAGTCGGCCCCGCGAGCGGCGGTGATCAACGAGACGATGGCCAGGCGATATTTCGGCGCACGCAACCCGCTCGGGAGTCCGTTCACGCTGGACAGTGTGGTGTTTACCATCGTCGGGGTCGTGGGTGATTTCCAGGGCAGCGACGTGCGCGAGAAGCCCGATCCCGAGTTCTACTACGCAAGCAACGATCCGTCGCAGGGCGACGCGGGTCAGGCCAAGCTCTTTGTCCACGTACGCGTCGAGCCAGCGGACGTTGTGGGCCCGATTCGTCGCGTGGTCGAGGGCGTCGCGCCGAACCTCCCGATCGCGGTCGACCCGGTGAATGACCTCGTGCGCGGCAGCGTGTCGGAGGACATGCTGCTCATGCAGGTGACCATGTTCTTCTGCGTCCTCACGCTGGGGCTCGCAACACTCGGCCTGTACGGCGTGACCGCGTATGCGAGCAGCCAGCGCACCAGCGAGTTCGGACTGCGCGCGGCGCTCGGCGCGGAACCGCGCGATGTGGCCAGAATGGTGGTCGAGGAGGCACTGCGCGTGGCCATCGTCGGCGTAGGGATGGGCGTGCCGGCGGGGCTGGCGGCAACGCGCCTGATTCGAGCGCAGCTCTATGGTGTCGGAACGATCGACGTGCCCTCGCTGAGCATCGCGATCGGGGTCCTGGTGACGACGGCCCTGGTCGCGAGCTATCTGCCCGCCAGACGAGCGGCGAGAGTGGCGCCGTTGGAGGCGCTCCGGTTGGAGTAGGGTCGCCTCGAGAAATCAGCGGCTTGAACTCCACCCGTCAGCCATGGGCAGCTAGCCGAGCTGGACGTCCCGGTTCCACTCCCTGGCACCGCCCTTGGCACATCCATCAGTCTGTTTTAGTGTCGTGCGCCTGATTGGCCTTGCGCGCCGAGAGCGGCCGTGTGAGCCGATCGACCTCGAGTCGCCAACGCCTGCGATGTTGCCGGTGCGTCCCGAAGTACCGCATCTCGCAGGACCCTGCGCTAATGCGACGACTTGTCCCTCCCTTCATGTGTAGCCAGCTCAGCCGATTACGAGCGTGGCATCGAGGTTGCTTTGTCCAGACGAACTTGCCGGTCCGCCCGGTGGACTTGCCGGGGACGCTGCAGGCACGTCAGAGGACCGTCAGGTCCGGAGGACTCATGTCTCGTCTTTGTGCGGGCATCGCCATGCTGGCCCTCGTGGGCTTCATCGCGTGCACCAACAGTGAGCCGCCTTCGGGGCCGACCGGGCCGGGGACCCGTGATACCCTGGTGGCCGGCGCACCCCGCCAGCCATTCCCTCCTGCCGGAAGCGGCGGCGGGGACACGACCACGACCAATCCCCCGGATACGACCTCGAACCCGTCAGACACGACGGGCGCCGGGGATCCGGTCCACAATGGAACCTGGAGCTCGCCGGACGGCACCCCGCCGCCGATTGTCGCACTCGACCCCACGATCTTCGATCCGGCGGGGACGGGTGGCGCGAGCACGAGCGGCAGCAGCACGGCGCTGGTATTCAAGACCTCGGGGAGCGGCATGTACGGCTTCGGTACGTGCGGCGCGAACGGCATGTGGACCGATCCGCAGGGCAACGTCTTCGGCCCCCATAACCCCAACTGTCTCGACTACGGCAGCGATGGTGGCCCCGGCAACAACGGCCAAGGCCAGTGCGTGACCTCCTCGGATGGGTTCCCCGGGTTCTGGATCAACCCGGGTGGGCAGGGCACCCATCCATTCCACTCGCAATGCACCCACACGGGCGCCACGACCAACACGCTTGCCTTGAGCTTCGCGCCGCAGGGTCAGGTGTTCGATGCGAACGATGGCACCGGTAACCGCGTGCTGAACTTCTACTCCGGCGGCCTTGTCGCCGCGCAGCTGGTGTACAACGGCGCTGGAAACATCACGACCGGCGCGGGGATCCTGATCGGAACCGATAACGCATCGCCGGCCAACACATGGACCGTGTACTTCGGCCAGCCGGCTCTGAGCTACACGACCGGCATCCCGAACGGCGACCTGATTGCCGCCATGACGGGGGGTGGTGTCGAGGTTATCGCGTGCAATACGGCCATCGGATGCTCGCTGGTCACCCTCAAGGTGACGCTGACACCCTAGCGCGGTACCACGACGTCGACCTCGGCCCTGACGATCGCTTCGCGAATCCCTTCGAGCCTACACACCTGGTCGAGCGAGTCCGGTGTGCGGCGCCGCGTCGCGGTGGGCGAGCGCGGCATCGCGACGTTGACTCGGAGCTGACCGCGTGACGGAAACTCCGCTTCCCTATCTGCCCACGCTGGCACGCCTCGCGCTGGCGCTCGCGCTCGGACTTCTGATCGGCATCGAGCGGGAGCGTCGGCGCAAAGAGGCGGGCCTCCGCACCTTCGGGTTCGTCGCGGTGCTCGGCGCGGTCGGCGCGCTGCTGGGTCAGGCCTACGCGCTCTTCGGGCTGGGCCTGATCGGCGTGCTGGTAGTGCTGCTCAACGTGGAAACCATCCGGACCGGCGAAGGGGCGGAGATCACGACCTCGGCGGCCCTCCTGCTCACGGGCTACATCGGACTGTTGGCGGGGCAGGGAAACGCGCTCACCCCGACTGCGCTCGGCGTCGCGACCGCCGCGCTGCTTGCCTGGAAGGAGCCCCTGGCGGGGTTCAGCCGCGCACTCACCGACGGGGAGCTGCGCTCCGCCATCGTCCTCGCCATCCTGGCCTTTGTCGTCTACCCGATGCTGCCCCAGGGCAGTGTCGATCCGTGGCACCTCATCGACCCACGTGCGGCCTGGGTGACGGTGATTCTCATCGCCGCGCTCGGCTTTGCCAACTACGTGCTCCTCAAGCTCTACGGCGCGCGAGGCATTCACCTCGGTGCCTTCCTGGGCGGACTCGTGAACAGCACGGTGACGGTGACCGATCTGTCGGAGCGCGCCGGGGCCGCCCGTCATGGCACGACCGACCTCACCTTCCGCGGGATCATGCTCGCCACGGGGGCGATGCTGATTCGGAATGCCGTGCTCCTGGTGCTCATTGCGCCAGCGACGGCGCTCGCGGCCGCGGTACCGATCGCGCTCATGACGCTGGCGGCCATCGGCGTGGCCCGTTTCAGCCGTCATTGGCCGACCGCGCAGCCGGTCGAGCCGTCGGCGTCGCCGGCGCACAGCTCGCCGTTCTCGCTGCAGGCGGCGCTCAAGTTCGGGGCAATCTTCCTGGCGCTGCAGGTCACCGGCACCCTCGCGCAGCGCACCATGGGGGAGGCAGGCTTCTACGCGGTGTCGGCGCTCGGCGGCATGGTCTCGAGCGCTACCGCAGTCGCGTCGGCGGGAAACCTGGCGGCGGCGAGCCTTCTCATCCCGGAGGTGGCCGCGATTGGCGCGCTTATCGCTTCGGCGACGAGCGCGCTGGTCAATCTCCCGATCGTGGCGCGCGTGGCGGAGAATCGCGTGCTCACCCTCCGCGTGGCGGCCGCGCTCGCGATCGTGATCGTCGCGGGTGGCGTCGGCGTGGCGGCAAGCTTCATGTGGTGACCGAAAGGGCCAGCCGTTGACTCCGCCGATCCCCTGCCTATCTTCGTAAGTCCCTGTCCGTCTCCTCTGGTAGCGCTATGTCCGCCTCGACGTCCATCACGTGTCCACACTGCGGCTTCGCCGCCTCCTCCGACGCACGAACCTGCGCCCTCTGCAACTCGGTTCTCCACCCGGTAAATCTCCGTCGTATCGCGCTCTGGACGGTCGTGCTGGTGGAGTATCTTCTCGTCATCAATGTGTTGATTCTCCGCTGAGCGAGCGTTCCGTCGGGTCAGTTTGACCGCGGCACGCCTCGCGGCCGCCGCCGCACCCCGCTGTAGCGGGAACCCGCCTGTCGCTCGTACAATCTCTGTCCTCACCCGAGTCAGCAGTTTGCAGTCGGGAACCCTGCTGCGCCCCGTGCAAGGCCGAGACGCTCGACCGCCCCGCCATTACCGGGCGGCGGAAGCGGTTCAGCCCAGTAGCATTTCTCCTCGTCCAGAGCTAACGGTCGAGGCAGGCCCACACGTCTGCGGCGGGCTCGGGGTGTACTTAGGTCAATCGTGTAAGTAGTTGCGGTTATTGGAATAAAACGTCGCATCTCTTGTGGTTTCTAAGTATCGGCGTCTCTTGGTTAGGTCGCACGCCCACCCCTCACCGGCCACGCTCCGCATGCCTTGGGCACCACCAACGCTGCTTCCTTCACTCTGCGCGACAGCGGTGACACTCTGCGCCTGTGCCGCGCACGTCCTTCCGCCGACCACGGTGCCACGGCCCGCACCCTCCGAGATCGAGGCGACGGTGATGCTCGTCGGGGACGCCGGGAATCCGAAGGCGTCCGGCGAACCGGTGCTCGCGGCGGTGCGTCGCACGCTCGCATCGCGCGCCGACACCGCGGTCATCCTCTTCCTCGGCGACAACCTCTATCCGCTCGGAATGCCGGACCGCGCCGACCGCAACTACGCCGAGGCGGCGCGTCGGTTGCGCGCGCAGCTCGCCCTCGACTCACTGGTGCCCACCTACTTCGTACCCGGGAATCACGACTGGGACAAATCGGGGCGCGCGGGGCTGGCGCGCATTCGACGACAGGGCGAGTTCATCGCGCGCGAGGGCGGCGGGCGAGCCCGGATGATCCCCGAGGGAGGCTGCCCGGGTCCCGATACAGTGGCGGTGAGCGCTCGACTGCTCTTGGTCCTGCTCGACACTGAATGGTGGCTCTTTCCCCACCAGAAATCCGACGGCGAGTCGCGCTGCGCCAGCTCCACGGGTCCTGAGGTCGTGACCGCGCTCAAGCGAATCCTCGCGGCCTCGGCTGGGCGGCAGGTGATCGTGGCGGGCCATCACCCAATCCTCACCGGCGGTCCGCACGGCGGCCGCTTCTCGCTGGCTGACGCGTTGTTCCCGCTCCGCGCGCTGCATCCGGCCCTCTGGATTCCCCTGCCGATCATCGGCCTCGCCTATCCGGCGATCCGGGGAATGGGCGTCAGCGCCGAGGACATGAGCAACGGCGCATATCGCCGCCTGCGATCATCGCTCGACAGCGCCTTTGCCTGCCGACCGCCGGCGATCTACGCGGCCGGTCACGAGCACACGCTCCAGCTGCTGGACCGCGGCCATCCGCCGCTTCTGGTCGTGAGCGGCACGGGGATTTACGGCCACACGAGCTACGTCGAGCGACTACCCGAGACGCGGCTCGCATTGGCGACAGGTGGGTTCATGCGGGCGGACTTGCTTCGAGACGGGCGGCTGCGGCTCGCCGTGGTGACCGCGAGCTCGGCGGGCGAGCCGACCGAGGTCTTCGCGCAATTCCTTCCCGCGGCCGATCCCGCGATGGAACACGCGTGCGACGTCGAGCCCCGGTCAGGTGATGCGGGAACGCTTCAGCGAGGCGAAGGGCGATAGGTGGTCAGGGTGGGATGATCGCCGGCGGCCTCGTCCGCCACGAGGAGCGAGCCATCGGGCGCCAGGGCGAGCCCTTCGGCCTGGCGGTGCCAGACCCGCTTGAGCCGAGCAACGGCGAGCACCTCGCCGCCGGCCGAGAGCTCGATGAGCGCGCACGCGCGGGCCGCGAGTAGGAGCAGATGGCCGGTCGCGGGGTCGCGCAGGAGCTCGGACGGGTGGATCGGTTCCCGGCCCAGATCTGCGATTTGATCGCGGGGCACGCTGAACCGGATGACCGGGGCGCCACGGCGCTCGGGTGACCACGCGAACACGGTGAGCCGTCCGACCAGGGCCGCCACCCTCGGCGTCTTGCACGCAAACAGCAGCGTCCGCTCGCCCGGGTCCCACGCCATCCCTTCGATCTCACAGCTCTTCCCGATTCCTGTAGCGTACCGGAGGTAGGCTACCGAGGCGCCGTCCTCGCCGATCGGCGCGATGAGCACGTCGCCGTCGCTGGTGGTGAGAAACACCCGCTGACCCACGACGACGATCGCCTCGGAGTCGCCCCGCACGGCCGGCTGGCCAAGCGCGAATCGGCTCACGATTCGGTGCGACGCCGGATCGAGCTGGAAGACGATCGCCTTCTCGTCGTTCTGCGCGTAGAGCCGCCCGCTCTCCATCGCGAGACCGCTGATCTCGTTCAAGGCCTTGGGCAGCGTCCAGCGATCGTCGGGCCTGCCATGAAGATCGTAGCGCGCCAGTAGCGTCGCGACCGGCATGCCGTGCGGGGGGAGCACGGCGCGCGTGCTTACACCCGCGACCGCCGCCGCGGCGATCGCCCACGCGACAGGCAGTGCAACGCCGGAGTTCACCCGACCGAGAGAGCGGGCCCGCGTTCCGTGCGCGGGGGGAGCGGCGACTCGACGACGTGCTCACCCCACCACGCCCGTGCGCGCGGTTGGTTCCACGGGTGCGGCAGCGAGAGGGCGTCGAGGTCGGCCAGGAGATCGTCGGCGCTTTGCGGCCGGCGGGTGGGGTCCTTCTCGAGGCACCGCATGATCACCCGCTCGAGATCGAGCGGGACGCCGCGACCGGTGCGGATGCTGGGGGGGACCGGCAGCGCCTGAATGTGCTGGATCAGCATGCGGAGCGGACTGTCGGCTTCGAACACCATCTGGCCGGTGAGCAGCCAGTAGCCCACGCACCCGAGTGCGTAGAGGTCGGCGCGGCGATCGACGGGGTCAGCGCCGCTCGCCATTTCGGGCGCCATGTAGGCCGGCGTGCCGGTGGTGAGGTCGGCCGACTTGATCGTATCGAGGATGGACTCGTCCTGGTCGTACTTGACCAGGCCGAAGTCGAGCACCTTCACGAAGTCGAATTCGCGGCCCAGGCGGCAGGTGTAGATGTTGGCGGGCTTGACGTCGCGGTGTACCAGGCCCCGCTCATGCGCCTCGCCGAGCGAATGACAGGCCTGCCGCAGCAGATAGACGGCGCGCTCGGGCGGGAGGGGGCCGAACCGCTGCACCAACGTCTCGAGGTCGAGGCCCTCGAGCAGCTCCATCGCAAAATAAAAAGTACCGGCGCGGGTCTGCCCGAAGTCGTACAGACGGATCGTGTGCGGCGACTGCAGGCGTGAGGCTGCCTCGGCCTCGCGCTGGAACCGACGAATGATCGAGGCCGTCGCCTTGTCGCTCGGCGCACCGAGAATCTCGGGTTTGATCAGCTTGATGGCCGCGGGCCGCGCCAGCATCCGATGGGTGGCGTGCCACACTTCGCCCATGCCCCCCCGTCCGATGAGCCCGACCAGGCGGTAGCTCCCGAGCTCGCGGGCCTGCTGCACGTGGCGGCCAAGCCGCACCATGATCTTGGAAGGGATCACCGCGATGAACGCGCAGACGTAGTTCGGGAGATAGTTCCACAGAATGGTGACGATGCCCGGTGTCGCTGCGCCTCGGAGATGGGCCACCAGAATGCCGACCGGGTCCATCGAGGCGGCGATCACGGACGCCATGAGCGTTTTCCGTGGCGTGTTCGGCACGATCATCGGAAACAGCAGGACCAGCACGCAGATCCAGGAGAGCCGCCCGGCGAGCAGCCGCTGCGGATCCCATTGGTTGACGATGCCGATCCCGAAGGCGAGCAGCACCTCGTAGCCAAGCGCGAGATCCAGCGCCACCTCGGGCCGGTCGGCCAGGCGCGTGGTATGGCGCCAGAGCCAGAGGGACAGCCCGATGCTCAGCACGCCGACCACGTCGGCCGGACGGCCCCACGGAATGAGGTCCCGCATGGGAATGTTGAGCTGCGGGGCCACGACGTCGTTCATCACGATGCCGATGACGAAGAGCCCAGCCCAGACCCGCGCGAGGATACCGAGCCGCTGGGTGGCCTCGCGCAGGAGATCCGCGGGTAGCGCCTCATCACCGTCGCTCCTGAGACCAGGCGTGGTGGTGAGCCGGGTCTCGAGCAGCTCGGCTTGGCTCATGAACGGCTCCTCGGTGTGGCGCAAAGCCGCCAATTGTCGCAGTTTAGTGGTCGAACGCTAACACAATGACGAGGCGCGTCAATGCAGTTTCCCAACGACCCTGCGTCGCCGCGACGGAGGCCGCGCCATGGCCACTGACCGTGCGCCGGGCACCGTAAGCCGCCTGGCGGAGAACCCGCTCGTGCGGGTGGTCGCCTACTACATCGTGCTCTTCGGGCTCACCACGCTCGTCGTGCAGGTCGTCCCCGGCGCGCAGCAGCTGTTCTCCGGCGGACTCCAGCCCAGTGTGGTCGACACGCCGACGGGTCTGCCCGACTTCTCCGGACAGACGCCGATCTTTCAGACGCGCGCCGGTCTCCCGTTGTCCGAAGTGTTCGGCATGGCGGCCGCGTTCGCGCTGATGCTGCCCGTGACCTGGATCTACGTGATGACCCGCCGTCGAAAGGGATTCCGGCAGTCGGTGGTACAGACGCTCCTCATTCTCCCCATCGTCGTCGCTGGCGTTGTCTTCATGGTCAAGAACAGCCTGGCGCTGGCGTTCAGCCTGGGTGGCATCGTGGCGGCCGTGAGCTTCCGCAACACCCTCCGCGACACGAAGGACGCCGTCTACATCTTCCTCGGCACCGGTGTCGGTCTCGCGGCGGGCATCCAGTCGGTGCCGCTCGCCGCCGCGCTCTCGATCACGTTCAACGTGGTCATCCTGGTGCTGTGGTACACCGACTTCGGCCGCGCTCCGGCCGACCTCCAGCGTCACGTCGCCCAGCGCCGCCTGCAGCGGGCCATGCAGCTGCCGAATCGGACGCGGGCGTTCGTGGAGCTGGTGGACGACCAGATCCTCAAGTCGCTCACCCCCGACCAGCTCGACGCCCTTGCCAAGCGAGCGGCACGCCGGCGCGAGGACGCCGGCGATGACGACGGCGCGCCCAGGAAGCCTCCGCCGGCGTTTCGCCGGCTCGAGCTGCAGATTCACGGCGGCGCCGACCTGGCGCGGCGCGCGGCCGAGGCGGTCCTGGAGCAGTCGGCCAAGCGATGGGAGTTCGTCCGGGCGGTCCCGGGTGAGGGCGGAGCCGCCGATCGGCTCCTCTACCGGGTGCGTCTCAAGAAGAGCGTGCCGCCGGAGAACCTGATCCAGAGCCTCCGCACGGGCGCGGCGCCGCATGTGACCGGGGTGGAGCTGGGCGACGGGACCCGATGAGCGATCTGCTGACTCGCCTCAAGGAGGCGCTCCGCGACCGTTACGTCGTGGAGCGCGAGGCGGGGCGAGGCGGCATGGCCACGGTGTTCCTCGCGCGCGACCGCAAGCTGGGACGCGAAGTCGCCATCAAGGTGCTCAGCCCCACCGTCATGACCGCCGTCGCCGGCGAGCGCTTCCTCCGCGAGATTCGCATCACTGCCCAGCTCCAGCACCCCAACATTCTGCCGCTGATCGACTCGGGCGACGCCGCCGGCCTGCTCTACTCGGTCATGCCGTTCGTCGATGGCGAGACGTTGCGCGAGCGCCTCGCCGCCGGCCCGCTGCCGGTCAACGAAGCCTTGCTGCTCGGACGCGAAGTGGCGGAGGCCTTGGACTACGCGCACCGACGCGGCATCGTGCATCGCGACGTCAAACCCGAGAACATCCTGCTCTCCAACGGCCACGCCATCGTCTCCGATTTCGGCATTGCGCGCGCGATCGGCCTGGCCAGCGGCAACTCGCTCACCGCACGTGGCCTCCCCATCGGCACGGCCGCGTACATGAGCCCCGAGCAGGCGCAGGGCGGCGGCGGCGGCGACCCCCGGAGCGACGTCTACGGCGCCGGCTGCGTGCTGTACGAGATGCTGACCGGACGCATGGCCTTCGGTGGAGTCAATCTGCGCGAGGTCCTGGCCAAGCAGGCCGCGGGCACCCCGACGCCGATCGCCGAGCTGCGGCCCGAGGTACCGTCGTCGGTCGTCGCGATCGTGGGGCGGGCACTCGCGCGTTTGCCCGAGCAGCGCTACCAGACGGCCGGCGAGCTCGCGGCCGACCTTCGCGTGGCGATCGGCGAGCCTGCCCGGCTCAGCACCCCCGGCGAGATGCCGCCCGAGGGGTGGCCGCCGCCCGCGCCGCGCGCTCCCCCGGCGAGCGGTGCGTGGGGTCGAGCGCTGCTTGCCGCCGCGGCCGCGGTGCTGCTCGCGGTCGGCCTGACTTGGCTTCGCGCCGACGGCCGCCGCAGCGCGCCGTCGACCGGAACGCCCTCGATCGCGGTGCTGCCCTTGGCGACGCCCGGCGCCAGTCTCGAGGAGGAATATCTCGGCGATGGGCTGAGTCGGGAGATCATCGAGCGGCTGGCCCAGGTCCGGGGCATTCGCGTCATCTCGCCGACCTCGGTGCTGGCGCTCAAGCATCGCCATCTCACGGTGCGGCAGGTGGCGGAGACGCTGCAGGTGAGCCACGTGCTCGACGGCACGCTAAAGCGCGCGGGTGAGCGGCTCGAGGCGCATCTCCGCCTGGTCGATACCCGGGGCGACCGGATCGAGTGGGAGCAGACCTACCGGCTCGGAGAGGCGGAGCTGCTCCGCCTGCACGAGGCGATCGCGCGGCAGCTTGTCGCCGTGCTCACGGCGTCGCGTGAAGTGGTGATGCCGGCCGCGCCGCTGCACCCCGCGCAGCCCTCCGCGTACGAGGCGTATCTCAAGGGCGTGTACTGGCTGCAGCGGCGCACGCCGGAGGGTCTGCGTCTCGCCGCGGCCGCGTTCGGGGAGGCCCTGGGCCAGGACTCCATCTATCCGCAGGCGCTCGCCGGGCTGGCCTCGACGCACACCTACGATGTGGTCTACGGCTACCGGAGCGAAGCGGATCCCTACACCGAGGTCGCGCAGGCGCTCCGGCTGGCCAACCGCGCGCTGGCGCTCGACACGTCGGCGGCGGAGGCCTACCTCGCACGCGCGGACGCCCGCTCGATCGGATTCGTCGCGGACGACTCCGTGCGCGCGGACGTGCTTCGGGCGCGCCGCCTCATGCCCAACTCCGCCGACGTGGCGATGGCCTACGCCTGGTCGCTGTTCCGCGCCGGCACCCCGGACTCGGCTCTGACGGAAGCGCGGCGTGCGCTCGCGCTCGACCCGCTGGCGCCGGGGCTGCGTCACGCGCTTGTGGCGCTGGCCATCGGCACCCGCCGGTATGATCTGGCGCTTCGCGAGGTACGGCCGGCTCCGGCGGGCGGCGGTGTGGACCCCGTCTCGGTCGTGCTCCAGGGCTACGCGCAGCTGCTCTCGGGTCACGCCGAGGAATGCGCGAGCCGCGACCTCGGGCCGTGGGTCGCGGTCCGCGCGATGTGCCTGCACCAGCTCGGGCGACGAGTCGAGGCCGAGTCCCTGGCGGACTCGCTGGGCCGGGAGCTCGAGGGCGAGCGCTACGCCTTCCTGCACCAGTACGCCGACCTCGCCGCCTACTACGCCTGGCTGGGCGACGCGGAGCGCTCCGCGCGCTGGATGGAACGTGCGCTCGCGCACTCCCCCAAGCTGCACGCATGGCAGCTCGAGTCCGGGCTGTTCGACCGGGTTCGGCGCCGGCCCGAGTTCCAGGTGGCGTGCGCGCGCGCGCGCTCCCAGGCGGAGGAGCGGTTGCGAGCCAGGCGGGCGGCGGTGGGAGATTGAGGGTGGCGCCCGCCGAGTTCCGCTGTGACGTTCGGACGCCCGAGCTGTTCGCGACCATGCTGGCGGCGCCACTGCCGCTCGGGCTCGCGCAACGATCGGTGGAGCGGCGGCCGCATCGCGACGTCTTCGTGGACACGAGCGACGACGCGCTCGCGGCCCGGGGCGTCACCTGCCGCATCCGGTACGGCGCGGACGATCGCCGCACGCTGACGCTGGGCGTCGCCGAGCCCGGGCTTCCGGTCGCCGGCGCACGAGACGTGTATGACGCGGAGGCCCTGCCGGTCGAGATCGACGCAATCCTCGCCGGTGACAGCGAGCCGGCCCGTCGACTCCGCGGGCTGATCGACCCCGGCCGGCTCGAGCCCCGGTTCGAGCTCGAGGTGGATCGGACGGTGCGACTCGGGTCTCGGCCCTGGCCGCTCTCGGGTCGGTTCGAGTTCTTCTATGATCGCGTCATGGTGCGGAATGGCCCGCTCGCACGCGGCTTTCAGGAGCTCAAAGTTCGTCGCGTCCGACGCGGTGCGCCGCGGCTGGAGGCCATCGCACGCGCCCTCGAGCAGGCGCACGGGCTTCGTCCTGCCTTGCTATCGAAGCTGGCCCGCGCCCGCGAGCTGCTCCGTCAGATGGGACGCGAGAGCGCGGCCCGCAACCTCGACCTCGGCCGTGCCGTCGCGGTGATCGTGCTGGAGGATGGCCGCGTCGCGCTGCTCGGTGACGGCGACTCGGCCGAGCTGCCGGTGACGCCTGGTGCGGGCGAGCTCGCGGTTCGCCACGGACTGGCAGGGTGGTTCGGGACCCGCGTGGCCGATGTCGTGCAGATCGGCCGGGCCGCCGCGTCGATCGAGCAGCCGAGCCTCGAGGTCTGGGTGGCCCGTCGCCTGCGGCGCGGGCTTGAGCCGCCCGGCGGGCCCCATGTCTCGTGGGTCCCCGTGACCGAGCTCGCCCGCGCGATCCGGACCTCCACCGTTCGCGACCCCGCCACCCGCGCCGCGTTCGGCGTCGCGGCGCGGTCAGCGCTCGTGCCCGAGTGGGCCGACGAGCGCGTGCCCAGCGATACCGGAGAATCCGGAGGCCTCGAGCGCGCGGACGATCTGCTGGATCCCCGGCGCAGCCTCGTGGAGTTCAACCTGCGCGTCCTCGCGCTGGCGGAAGACGAGCGCACGCCGCTCCTCGAGCGATTGCGGTTCCTCGCGATCGTGAGCGCCAACCTCGACGAGTTCTACATGTCGGCGGGGCTGCCGACGGCCGAAGCGCAGGTGCGCGAGCTGCTGGCGCGGCACCAGGCGGCGGTGGCGGCCTGTCTCGGGCGTCTCGCTGAGCACGGCCATCGGGTGCGGCGATGGAGCGAGCTCGACGAGCCGCAGCGAGACGCGCTCCGCGTCCGATTCCGGCGCGAGCTGTTGCCGGCGCTCACCCCGCGGGCGATCACCATGAGCCCCGGGCACCCGTTTCCGCTGATCCCGGCCCTCAACCTCTCGCTCGCCGTGGCCCTCCAGGGCGAGGAAACCGGACCGCTCCATTTCGCCTATGTGCGCATGCCGCCGTCGCTGCCGCGCTTCGTCTCGCTCGACGATTCGGTGCTGGTCCCGATCGAGGATGTGGTGCGCGCCAACCTCTCGCTGCTCTATCCCGGTCGAACCATCGAGGAAACCGCGCTCTTCCGCGTGACCCGGGCGGGCGACCTCGAGGTCGATGATGCGGGGGCAGGCGACCTCCTGCAGGCGATCGAGGAGGAGCTCGACCAGCGGGCTGTGAATGCGGCGGTTCGGGTGGAGCTCGAGCAGGGGATGTCCGCCCGCCTCCGAGACATGCTGGTGCAGGAGCTTCGGTTCGAGGGCGGCGCCGGCGGCGCGGCGCTCGGCGATCTGGCGATCCACGAGGTCGGGGGCCTGATGGCCCCCGCCGACCTTCGGCAGCTCGCCGCGCTCCCCGTGGCCGGCGAGGCGTTTTCGCCGTTCGCCGGTCGGGATCCACTGCCGCCTGGTCCATCGTTGTGGACGCTGCTCCGAGTGTGCGATCGCCTCGTGCACCATCCCTACGACGACTTCAGTGCCACCGTACTCCGCATGTTGCGAGAGGCCGCCGACGATCCCGACGTCGTCTCGATCAAGCTCACGCTGTATCGGACCGGCGAGCGCTCTCCCGTGGTGGCCGCGCTCCTGCGCGCGGCGGCCGCGGGCAAGGAGGTCGTGGCGTTCGTCGAGCTCAAGGCGAGCTACGACGAGGCGCGCAACATCGCGTGGGTGCGACAGCTCGAGCAGGCCGGCGCGCAGGTGGTGTACGGGGTGGTCGGGCTTAAGAACCATGCGAAGGTGGCGCTGGTGGCGCGGCGTGAGGCCGGGGAGATTCGGCGCTACGCCCACGTGGGCACCGGGAACTACAATGCCGCGACGGCGCGATTCTACACCGACCTCGGCCTCATGACCGCAGACGCGGCGATCGCCGATGATCTGGGCGACCTGTTCAACCAGTTGACCGGCACATCCGCCGCGCCGGGCGCCGCGTTGCGCCGGCTGCTCGTGGCCCCCGAGCATCTCCGCACGGCCCTGCTGGCGAAGATCTCCCGCGAGGCGGAGCACGCGCGCGCCGGTGGATTGGGGCGGATCCGGGCCAAGCTCAACGGGCTCGACGATCCCGAGATCATCCGCGGGTTGTACGCCGCCTCGTCGGCCGGCGTGGAGATCGATCTCATGGTGCGCGGCCTCTGCACCCTCAAGCCCGGCGTGCCCGGCATGTCCGAACGCATCCGCGTCTCCAGTCTCGTCGGCCGCTTTCTGGAGCACGCGCGCATCTATCACTTCGCCAACGCCGGTGACGACGAGTACCTCATCGCCTCGGCCGACTGGCGGTCGCGCAACCTGCGACGTCGCGTCGAGGTGGCAGCCCCCGTGCTCGATCCCCGCGCCCGCGATCGACTCGCGCAGATCCTCGAGGAGGAGCTGCGCGATCCCTCCGCCTGGGTGCTCGATGCCGGTGGCGGCTACCGGCGCCGGTCGGACGTCGGTATCGGGGATCCCGCCACCGCGCAGGCTCGCGCCATGGCGATGGCCGCCGATTCACGCTCACCCGAGGAGGTCGCATGGGCCGGAGAATGAGAGGAAGCGTGGTCGCCCTCCTTCTCGTGGGCGGCCCGGTGGTGGCCAACGGGCTTCACGCACAGACCCGCGCTGCCTCGGAGCCCCGTCCCGACACGGTCGTCACGCCGGGTGCTCACTACGCCGCGAGCGGCATCCATCGCTGGCTGCTTGGTGACCACTATCGCGACCTGTGGACCACGCCGGTGCGGGTGCCCGTGCTCGACCTGCACCAGTTCGCCGGCGGTCTTCGACCCACCGAGCGAGGGGGAGGGAAGCAGACGCGATCGCTACGGTTCAAAGGGGCGGACGGGCGCGAGTACGCGTTCCGCTCGCTCGACAAGGATCCCTCGCCTCTGCTCCCTGAATCGCTGCGCCACACCGTCGCGCAGCGTCTTTTCCAGGACCAGATCAGTGCGGGGCACCCGGCCGCGCCCCTGGTGGTCGGCCCGATCCTGGAGGCCGCCGGGGTGGTGCATGCCGAGCCGCGGTTGGTGCTCATGCCGGACGACCCCGCGCTCGGGGAGTTCCGCCCCGAATTCGCAGGCATGCTCGGCCTCATCGAGGAGCGCCCGACCGCCAAGGGCCCCGGGTTTGCGGGGGCGGACAAGATCATTTCCACCGAGGATCTGTTCGAGCGGCTGGACAAGCACCAGGGCGAGCGGATCGACGAACGAGCGTTCCTCACGGCGCGGCTGGTGGACCTTCTGCTCGGCGACTGGGACCGCCACCAGGACCAATGGCGCTGGGCAAGGCTCGGCGATTCGCATGACCTCCCGTGGACTCCAATTCCACGGGACCGCGACCAGGCGTTCGCCCGATTCGATGGACTGCTGCTCTCGCTGGCGCGGCTGTCAGCGCCTCAACTGGTCGCCTTTTCGCCCGGGTATCCCAGCATCGTCGGCCTGACCTGGAACGCGCGGGTTCTCGACCGACGGCTGTTGGGTGGCCTGGCCTGGACGACATGGGATTCGATCGCGACCGCGCTCCGGTCGCGCGTGACCGATGCCGTGATCGACGACGCCGTCGCTCGACTGCCGGCCGAATTTCGTTCGCGCAACGCGGCCCCGCTTGCCGCGGCGCTCCGCAGCCGCCGCGATCACCTGGCCGACGAGGCGCGACGGTTCTACCGGTTACTGGCCGCCGAGGCCCAGCTCTATGGCAGCGATGGGGCCGAGCGGGTCCGGGCCACCAAAGGCGCCGATGGCAGTTTGGACCTGGCCGTGTATTCCGCCGGCCCGACCGACGGGACGCCCCTGATCGAGCGACGCTTCGTCCGCGCAGACACCCGCGAGGTGCGACTCTATCTGCGGGGCGGGAATGACACCGTGCAGGTCGAAGGAAACGGTGGCGGTACGCCGCTGCTTCGGGTGATCGGCGGCGATGGGGACGACCGCGTGGTAGACTCCTCCAACGGAGGGCGCGTGCGCTTCTACGACGCGCGCGGTCGGAACGAAGTGGCGGGTGTGCACCGGGTGCCCGTCGACGCCCGGCCATACGCGGACTTCCGCCTCAGCGACTCGACCCCGTATCCGCCGCGCGATTGGGGTGGCTTCTATCGGTTCCGCCCGTGGATGAGCTCGGGCCCGGAAGTCGGGTTCTTTGTGGGTGGCGGCGTTGTCCGGTACAACTATGGGTTCCGCAAGCACCCGTGGGCCTCCCGACTGAGCGCGCGGGCGGGCTACGCCACCGGCGCCGACCGGTTCCGGGTCGAGCTACAGGGCGACTTCCACCGCGTGAATTCGAATCTCCGGACGTCGCTGCTCCTTCGGGCATCCGGCATCGAGGTACTCCGATTCTTCGGCTTCGGCAACGAGACGCCGCGTATCGACAACGACGCCTTCTACCGGGTGCGGCAGGAGCAATACGTCGTGGCGCCATCGCTGGTTCTTCCCGTCGGCGCGGCCGGGTCGCTCGCGTTTGGGCCGGTGCTCAAGTACGCCGACACCGACCTCGAAGCCGATCGATTCATCGGTCTCACTCGCCCGTACGGGGTCGGTGGCTTCGGGGAGCTCGGCGCCACTGCCACCGCGGCGTGGGATACCCGCGACGTCGCGGCAGCCCCGCGGCGCGGCGTGCGCCTGGAAGCGGGCGGAGGCTTTTACCCTGCGGTGTGGGATGTCGACTCGACGTTCGGCGAGCTGCATGGCGAGGCCTCGACCTATCTCACGCCTCGCTCGACGTTCGGTCCGACGCTCGCGCTGCGGGCGGGCGCGAAGAAGGTGTGGGGCGCGTTTCCCTTCTTCGAATCGGCCTTTCTCGGGGGCGCCGACAACGTGCGCGGCCTTCGAACCCAGCGCTTTGCTGGCGATGCGGCCGTCTACGGCAACGCGGAGCTCCGGGCTCGACTCGGGCGCTTCTTCGTCATCCTTCCTGGCGAATTCGGTGTCTTTGCCCTCGGCGATGTCGGCCGAGTGTACCTCGACGGCGAATCATCGGACACCTGGCACACTGGGGTCGGGGGCGGGCTCTGGTTCGCGTATCTCGATCCGGCCAACACCATCAGCGTGGCGGTGGCGCGCGGCGACCACCGGACCGCGCTCTACATTCGGGCCGGGTTCGCGTACTGACACCGATCCTGTCAAAGCGGCCCCTGACCCGCCGGCCGGTCGCTGCCGAGCCGGGTCCCGCGTTGCCCCGGACCAGCGAAGGTGCAAATGGCACGAGCCGACCCGACTGGCCTGGTCGGCCAGGGAACCGGGCGCCTGATCTATTTTCCAGTCAAGCACGATGACCTTGCTCGACGCTTTCCGCGATCAGCTCCATGCGCTGGCCCTGCCGCCGGGACGGGCCCTGGTGGCCGTCTCCGGCGGCCCCGACTCGGTCGCCCTCCTCGACCTGCTTCATCGGACCGGAGAGGCGCATCGGCAGACGCTGATCGTCGCGCATTTCGACCACGGCATCCATCCGGCGAGCCCGCATGTGGCGGCTGGGGTGCGTGCCCTCGCCGAACGATATGGGCTGCGGTATGAGGAAGGCCGTGGCGCGCTTGGGCCTGAGGCGCGGGAGACCGGCGCGCGCGCCGCGCGCTACGCCTGGCTCGAGCTGACCCGAGAGCGGTCCGGCTCGGGTCTCGTCTTCACGGCCCACCACGCCGACGATCAGGCGGAAACCGTGCTCATGCGGGTGCTCGCGGGATCCGGACCCGCGGGGCTCGCCGGTATGAAGGTGAGGGCCGGATCGCTGGTCCGTCCCCTCCTCCCGTTCCGCCGTACGGCAATCCTGCGCTACGTGCGCGCCCAGCGTCTCACGGTCTGGCTCGATCCCGCCAACCAGGACCCTCGCCACTTCCGGAGTTGGCTCCGCGTGGAGCTGTTGCCCTTGCTCCGCGCCCGCGTCCCGGTCGACGACACGCTGCTCCGGGTCGCGGGGCATGCCGCGCGGGAACGCGCCGCCTGGGACGCGTTGCTCGACGTGCTTTCCGGGCTCGATTTTCGCAGGGAAATCGACGGGTTTTCCGTTGCTGCGGGTCCGCTCACCGGGTATGATTCAGCCTTGGGACAGAGCGTGCTGATGGCAGCGGCTCGTCGTGAGGGTTGCCCGCTCGGTCCAAGGCGCGCGGCAAGACTGCTGACGCTGGCGTCGAGGGCGGTGAGCGGCGCCAGAGTGCCGCTCAGTGAGGGCTGGATGGCCGAGCTCACCTTCGGCCGCCTGGCCGTGCGTCGGGACGCGGCGGCCGGCGAGCTTCTGCCGCTCGCACTCGAAGGCGCGGAGGGCGAGGGCCGGTGGGGGCGCTGGCACTTGCGGTGGCGGATCGATCTCGCGCCGCCGACGCAGGCGCGAACCGGCCTGGCGGCCTGGTTTGCCGCAGCGCCTCTCGTGGTTCGGTCTTGGAGTCCGGGCGAGCGGATCCGGCCGCTTGGCGGCGTAGGGCACCGCCTCCTCGTTCGCTGCTTTCAGGATGCGCGGGTGCCGCGAAGCCGCCGCGAGACCTGGCCGGTACTCGCGGGACCCGATGAGGTCGTCTGGATTCCCGGGGTGAGCCGCAGCGACGCATTCCTTCCGGAACCGGGAACGGAGGCCGTTCGCGTCGATGCTGAGCACCCCTGAGGTTCTGCGCCGCACTGGCGGCAAGCCGGTCAAGTCGATCGTCTTCGACGAGGCCACGATCGCCGCCAGGGTCGAGGCCCTGGGCGCCGAGATCACCGAAGCCTATCCCGCCGGCGATCTCCTCGTGCTCGGACTGCTCAAGGGCAGCTTCATCTTCCTGAGCGATCTGGTCCGCACCATCGAGCGTCCCGTCCAGATCGACTTCCTGGTTGCCAGTTCCTACGGCGATGGGGTGGTCTCGAGCGGCACGGTCCGGCTGCTGTACGACCCGGAGACCCGGCTCGAGGGGAAACATATCCTCCTGGTTGAGGATATAATTGATACCGGGAAGACCCTGCAGCGCCTGATGACGCTGCTGGGGGCCCGCAAGCCGAGGAGCCTGGCCGTGTGCACGCTTCTCGACAAGCAGTTGGCCGTGCAACCGCGCCCGGAGCTCCGCTTCGTGGGGTTTCGGGCGCCTCCGGCCTTTCTGGTCGGGTACGGACTCGACCACGCCGAGAATTACCGGCATCTCCCGTTCATCGCGGACTTGGAATAAATGGCAGACCGTCTTCCGAACCGGCCCCCGCGCACCAACTGGGGGAATCTGAGCAAGAACCTGGCGCTCTGGCTCCTCGTGGGCCTGCTGGCGCTGGCGTTGTTCCAGATGATGAGCCGCCAGCGGAACCCGACCCAGGAGTTTTCCTACACCGAGTTCAGCCACCAGCTTGACCAGGGGAACGTCGCGCGGGTCGAGATCTACGACGGCAAGCGGCTCGAGGGTGACTTCAAGAACGCCGTCACCCAGGACAATCGCACCGCGAAGAGCTTCCAGGTGCTGCTCCCGGTGGCGAACAGCGAGCAGTTCGTGAAGCGGCTGGAGGACGCCGGCGTCCCGATCACCGCCAAGGAGCCCAAGGGGGGCATCACGGCCATCGTGATCGCGGCGCTCCCGTGGATCGTCATCCTGGGCCTGTGGTTCTTCCTCCTGCGGCAGCTCCAGGCGGGCGGCAGCCGCGCCTTTGCGTTCGGAAAGTCGAAGGCCAAGCTGCTTGCCGGAGACACGCCCAAGATCACCTTTGCCGACGTGGCCGGCGCCGATGAGGCCAAGGTCGAGCTCCAGGAGATCATCGAGTTCCTGAAGGATCCGCAGAAGTTCACCCGCCTCGGCGGGCGCCTGCCCAAAGGGGCGTTGCTGGTCGGGCCGCCGGGCACCGGCAAGACGCTCCTCGCCAAGGCCGTCGCGGGCGAGGCGGGACGGCCGTTCTTGTCCATGTCGGGCTCCGATTTCGTCGAGATGTTCGTCGGCGTCGGCGCGAGCCGGGTGCGCGACCTGTTCGAGCAGGGCAAGAGCCACGCGCCCTGCATCATCTTCATCGACGAGATCGACGCGGTCGGACGGCATCGCGGGGCCGGGCTCGGTGGCGGCCACGACGAGCGGGAGCAGACGCTCAACCAGCTGCTCGTGGAAATGGATGGGTTCGAGTCCAACGACGGCGTCATCCTGGTGGCCGCGACCAACCGCCCCGACGTGCTCGACCCGGCCCTCCTCCGGCCGGGGCGCTTCGACCGGCAGATCGTGGTCGATGCGCCCGACGTGCGCGGCCGCGAGGGCATCCTGCGGGTGCACACCCGGAAGATTCCGCTCGCGTCCGATGTGCGGCTCGAGGTCATCGCGAAGGGCACGCCAGGGATGGCCGGCGCCGACCTCGCGAACCTGGTGAACGAGGCCGCCGTGCTGGCCGCCCGGCGCAACAAGACGCTGGTCGACATGCAGGACT
>JBQCGH010000083.1:0-5822 GCA_051955835.1 Gemmatimonadales bacterium | reverse complement strand
ACCCAGGTGCTCGGTGTCGAGCTGCCGTGGGCGGAGATCGAGCGGCATCTCGTGGCCATCGGCGCGACCGTGGTCAGCAAGCCCGAGGATGGCCGGATCGCGGTGGACGTGCCCGGCTGGCGCCCGGACCTCGTGCGGGAGATCGATCTCATCGAGGAGCTCGCCCGGCTTCATGGGTACGACGCCTTCCCGGCCGACCTCCGCCCGTTTCGGCTGGGTCGCCTGCCCGACGCGCCCGGCGAGGCGGTCACGGCGCAGGTGCGGCGCGGGCTGGTCGCTGAAGGCTTCTACGAGGTCGTGAGCCTGCCGCTTGGCCCAGCCGACGGCGACGCGCCGAGTGTCCGTCTGCTCAATCCGCTCGCGAGCGAGCACGCCTGGCTCCGGCGCCGCCTCCTCCCGGGCCTGGTGCGTCTGGTCGAAGCCAACTGGTCCAACCACGTGTCCGACGTCCGGCTGTTCGAGATCGGCACCGCCTTCGCGCCGGGCGAGGCCGGCGGCCGGCCGCGTGAAGAGCGGCGAGTCGCGGCGGTGCTCACGGGCCGCCGCGAGCCGCCGCACTGGAGCCAGAGCGACACCGTGGTGTTCGATGTGTGGGATCTCAAGGGGCGGTTGGAGGCCGCGGTCGCTCTGGCGGTTCCCGGAGCCGAAGTGCAGGTTCAAGGTCAGAACTTGGTCGTCCGCGATCGTGCCGGACATGTCGTCGGTGGCGGGGGGCGCCTCGAGGGCGATGCGCCGCCCTGGGCCGCCCCGCTCTACGGTTTTGAGCTCCTGCTCGATCCGGCGCCCCGGCGTCCGGCGCCGTTTACGCCCCTGCCCACGACGCCCTCATCCGAGCGCGTGCTCGCGCTGCTGCTGCCGGACGGCGTCACGGCGCAGCAGACCGAGGCTGCGCTCCGCCGGGCGGCCGGGGTGCTGCTCGCGCGGATCGACATCGAGAGCGACTACCGCGGCGTCGGGCTGCCGCCCGGCACCCGCAGCGTGGCGTTCCGGCTCACGTTCCGCGCGGCCGATCGCACGCTGCGCGACCGCGAGGTCGATGAGGCGGAGGCGCGCGTCCTGGCGGCGCTGGCCGCCGACCTTGGCATCCAGCGTCGGGACGGGCCGTCCCGTACCGGGGAGTGACCGTGGCCTACACCTACGACCGTCCCGACCTTGCCGCGCTCGCCGAGCTGGAGCGGGTGCTGGGCTACATGGCCGACGAGCTGGCGGCCTGGCGCCGTCGCTGCCTCAAGGCGGAGGCCGAGCTCAAGGACGCACAGGCGAGCGGCGGCGTGGTGGCGGGGGCGGAGCTCAAGGAATCGCGACAGCGCGTGATCGAGCTCGAGACCGAGAACCAGGCGCTACGCCAGCGCATCGACTCCGCCAAGGAGCGGCTTCGCGTGCTCGCCGCCCGGCTTTCGTTTCTCGAGCAGCATGGGGGAGGCA
This sequence comes from Gemmatimonadales bacterium, assembly GCA_051955835.1. Taxonomy (GTDB): domain Bacteria; phylum Gemmatimonadota; class Gemmatimonadetes; order Gemmatimonadales; family GWC2-71-9; genus CAVVWJ01. The sequence goes on along the minus strand of JBQCGH010000083.1, from coordinate 4,397 downwards.
ACGCGGCATGAGCCAGGCCAAGAGCGCGGTCAAGGTCACCATCGGCGGCGAGGAGTACACCGTCCGCTCCGAGCTGCCCCCGGAGTACACCCGTGAGGTGGCGGCCTATCTCGATGCCGCGCTCAAGCGGGTGCGTGACTCGCTCCCCATGGTGGAGACCCACAAGGCCGCCATTCTCGCCGCCCTCGCCATCACCGACGAGCTGTTTCAGGCCCGCCGCGGCGACCGCCAGATCGCCGATCGCCTCAGCCGGATGGCGGACGAGTTCTCCCGCATGCTGCCCCCGTCGAAACGCGGCGGTCGCGCCACCGCCTCCTAGCGGAGACTCCCGATGCCCCAGCAACTCGTGCTGCCCGTGCTGGTGGGCGTGGTGGCCGGTCTCCTCGTGGCAGGCGCGTTCGTCGCCGTGAACGCTCAACGCGAGCGACGAGCGGCGACCGGCATCCTCGGCAGCGCGCGCGCGGAGGCGGAGCGGCTGCGGGGCGAGGCGCTGCGCGAAGGCGAGGCCGCGCGCCAGGAGATGCTGGTCACCGCGAAGATGGAGACGCTCACGCAGCGCGAGGACCTCGACCGCGAAGGGCAGCGGCGGCGCGAGGAGTGGGAGCGGCTGGAGCGGCGGGCCGATGAACGGTCCCGGCTGCAGGAGCGCAAGCTCGAGGAGCTTGAGGCCCGGGACCGGGCCGTGACCAAGCGGGACGCAGCCGTCGGCCAGCGGGAGCAGGGGCTCCGCGCGCGGGAGGGCGAGGCGGACCGTCTGGCCCAGGAGCAGCGGGTCAAGCTCGAGCGGATCGCGGGGCTCAGCGCCGAGGACGCGCGGCGGGAGATCCTCCAGCGGGTGGAGGACGAGGCGCGCACGCAGGCGCAGGCGCTGGCGCGGGATATCCGGGAGCAAGCCAAGCGCGGCGCCGAGCGCGAGGCGCGGCGGATCATCTCGATGGCCATTCAACGCCTCGCCGCCGAGCACACCGCGGAGAGCACCGTGGCGGCGGTGGCGCTGCCCAGCGAGGAGATGAAGGGCCGCATCATCGGACGAGAGGGACGGAACATCCGCGCGTTCGAGACCGCCACCGGTGTGGACGTCATCATCGACGATACGCCGGACACGGTGAGCGTAAGCTGCTTCGATCCGATCCGCCGCGAGGTCGCCCGCCGATCCCTGGAGGCGCTGATCCAGGACGGGCGCATCCACCCCGGCCGGATCGAGGAGATCGTCCTGAAAGCGCAGAAGGAGCTCGATGCGCAGCTCGTCGAGCTCGGCGAGCAGGCGGCGTACGACACCGGCATCCACGGGCTCCATCCCGAGCTGATCAAGCTGATCGGCCGGATGCGCTACCGCACCTCGTACGGGCAGAACATCTACGAGCACTCCAAGGAAGTGGCGTGGCTCGCGGGCATGATGGCGGCCGAGCTGCACCTCGACGTGGCACTCGCCAAGCGGGGCGGCCTGCTCCACGACGTCGGCAAGGTGCTGACCCACGACAGCGAGGGCACCCACGTGGAGCTCGGCGTCGAGGTGGCGCGCCGCTATGGCGAGAGCGCCGCCGTGGTGAACTGCATCCAGGCCCATCACGACGACGTGCCCCATGAGAGCGCCGAATCGGTGCTGGTGCAGGCGGCCGACGCGATCAGCGGCTCCCGGCCGGGGGCCCGGCGCGAGGCGTTCGAGACGTATGTGAAGCGGCTGACCAAGCTCGAGGAGATCGCCAACGGGTTCCCAGGGGTCGAGAAGAGCAACGTCATCCAGGCGGGCCGCGAGGTGCGCGTGGTGGTGACCCCGGAGCGGATCGACGACGCGGCCGCCGCGCAGCTGTCGGACACGATCGCTCGGCGGATCGAGAACGAACTGCAATATCCGGGACAGATCAAGGTAGTCGTCATTCGGGAGACCAGGGCTGTGGATTACGCACGATGAGCGCACGGATTCTCGACGGAGTACCCCTGGCCGACGCCATTCGGACGGAGGTGGCCGGGGCGGTGCAGCGATATGCGGACAAGGGACGAACGCCGGGACTGGCCGTCGTGATCGTGGGGGAGAACCCCGCGAGCCAGGTGTATGTCAAGGCCAAGGGCAAGGCCTGCGATGAGGCGGGCATGCATTCGGAGACCGTCCGCCTGCCCGAAATGACCAGTGAAGCGGAGCTGCTCGCGACCGTAGAGCGGCTCAACCGCGATCCCGCCATCCATGGGTTCCTGGTGCAGCTCCCGCTCCCCTCGCACATCAACAGCGAGCGCGTGCTGAACGCCGTCGATCCGGCCAAGGACGTCGACGGGTTCCACCCCGTCAACGTCGGCAAACTCAGCATCGGGGACCCGACCGCCCTCAAGCCGGCCACGCCGTTCGGCGTCCAGCAGATGCTCGTCCGCTCGAGCATCGAGACCCGCGGCGCGCACGCGGTCATCGTGGGGCGATCGAACATCGTCGGCAAGCCGATGGCGAGCCTGCTGATCCAGCCGGGGAAGGGCGGCGACGCGACCGTGACCGTCTGCCACTCGAAGACGCGCGACCTGCCGGCGGTCTGCCGCTCGGCGGACATCCTGGTCGTGGCCATGGGCAAGCCCGAGTTCGTCACGGCGGACATGGTCCGGCCCGGCGCCACGGTCATCGACGTCGGGATCAACCGGGTGAACGATCCAGCGCAGCCCAAGGGCTATCGTCTGGTGGGCGACGTCGCGTACGCGCCGGTCGCCGAGGTCGCCGGCGCGATCACGCCGGTGCCGGGCGGCGTGGGGCGGATGACGATCGCCATGCTGCTGCAGAACACCTTGCAGGCCTTCGAGCAGTCGGAGGACCGGCCGTGACGCGGTCCGAGGGCGCGGGGAGCTCGCAACAGCTCACGGCGTTCTCCCACCAGATGGATCTCCTCTCTCCCGCCGACGACGTCTGGTCGGTCACCCGGCTCACCACCACCGTGAAGCGGATGGTCGAAAGCGAGCTGCCGGCCGTCTGGGTGCGCGGCGAGGTGACCGGATGCAAGGTCTACCCGAGCGGCCACTGCTACTTCTCTCTCCGCGACACCATGTGCCAGGTGCGGTGCTGCCTCTGGAAGCGCGACGTGCCGCGCGCAGGTAAGCCGCCGGCCGACGGGACCGAGGTCTACGTGCTGGCTCGGCCGGGCATCTACGAGGTCAAGGGCGAGTTCCAACTCAATATCCTCCGGGTTCTGCCCACGTCCGCCGTCGGACGCGCCCAGCAGGAGCTCGAGCGGGTGAAGGCGGTGCTGCAGCAGGACGGTCTGTTCGACGCCGCGCGGAAGCGCCGGCTGCCCGAGTTCGCCGACGTCCTCGCCGTAGTGACCAGCACGGCGGGTGCCGCGCTTCGTGACGTGCTCACGGTGGCTCGGCGGCGGTGGCCGGGCGCGCGCGTGCTCGTGGTGAACGCCCGTGTGCAGGGCGACGGCGCCGTCGAGGCGCTGGTGCACGCGCTCGGCCTGGTCAAACGACTGCCGGACGTGGACGTCTGCATCCTGGGCCGGGGCGGCGGCGACCGGGAGGACCTGGCGGCGTGCAATACCGAGGCGGTGTGCCGCGCGCTCGCCGCGATACCCGTGCCCACGATCTCGGCGGTCGGGCACGAGACCGACATTTCCCTGACCGATCTGGTGGCCGACGTGCGCGCGCCCACACCGTCCGCCGCGGCGGAGCTGGCGTTGCCGGACCGTCGGGAGGTGGGACGGGCGCTCGACGACCTCGCCGCGCGTCTGGCGGGCGGCCTTGGCAGCCGCGCTCGCCTTGGACTCGAGCGGGTGGAGCGCGCCGGGGATCGGCTCGCGGCCGGCACCGAGATGGTGCTCGAGCGGCATCGGCAGCGGGTCGCGCGGCTGTCGGCCCAGCTCGACGCGCTCAGCCCCCTCCGGGTGCTCGAACGCGGGTACGCGGTGCCCACCACGCCAGATGGCCGCGTGCTGAAGCGCGCCGCGGAGTTCGAGCCGGGTGCCGCGTTCGACCTTCGCGTGGCCGACGGGAGTGTGGGGGCGCGGGTGGAGCGCCGATGACGACGATCGCCGAAGATTTGGCGCGGCTCGAGGAGATCGTCCGCCGGCTCGAAGCCGACGATGTGGAGCTGGACGCGGCGCTGGCCCTTTTCGAAGAGGGCGTCGCGCGCCTGCGCGCCGCCCGGGAGCGGTTGGGCGCCGCCGACCTCAAGGTGCAAACCGTGCTCGAGGAGGCCGGTGGCGACCTCCGGCTCAAGGATCTCAAGGAGTAGGACGTGAGGTCCCAAGGGGTGCAAGTCGCCCGCACGGCGAGCAGCATGCTGATAGGAAGTCACCCCGAGCGGGGGGGGGGGGGGGGGGGGGGGGGGGGGGGGGGGGGGGCCCGCGCGCGCCGCTGCGAGAGAAAAAGAAGAAAAGAAAAAAACACAAAAAAAAACACACCAACATCAATACCCCCCCCCCCCC
>JBQCGH010000082.1:0-16892 GCA_051955835.1 Gemmatimonadales bacterium | reverse complement strand
CTCGATGCCGTCGAGAAAGAACGGCCGCTTCTCGCTGAATAACAGCTCGTTCCGGGGGTCGAACTGGAACTGCCCCTCATCCGACTCCACCTGCGAAAAGTCCGGGTTCGCGGTCGCATTGAGATTCAGGTTGTTGGTGATGCCCCAGCGGACGGAGCCGCCCACGTCGGGGCTGCCGCCGGCGTACTGCCACCCGGCGGCACCGGGCGCGCCCGTGGTCTTGGAGGTGACCGAAGGGTTGAGCTCGAGCACGAGACCGCGGCGAAGATCGACCAGCCCGACGAGGTGGCCCGACTGACCCAGGAACGACGCGTTGGCGCGCCGGGCGGGCGCCCAGGAGTCCTCCGCCCCCGAGTGCTGCACCTGGCGCGTGATGTTCAGGCCCCATCGCTGCTCGCGGGCGGGCTGGAAGCGGAGGCTCTTGAACGGAATACGCACTTCGACCTCGTAGCCGTAGTCCGTGAGCCGGCCCTTGGAGTCGAACACGAAGTCGGGACTGAGGTCGGCGGTCTCCCGCTGCACGACCGCGTTGTTGAACCCGTTGCCGCTGGTCGCACCCGTCTCGACCAGCGCGCCGTCCGATTGCACGCCGAATGGATTCACCGCGAACATCGACGCCTGACGGCCATCGTCGAAGGTGCCGAGCAGGATCTGGATATTGTCGTCCGCGCCGATCTTGTCCCGGTCGGCCAGGGTCGCGTGGACCTGGCCGTGGGCCTCGAACGCGCGAATGCCGAAGTGAATGGCGCTCGGCGAGTACCACACCAGCACTTCGGTCGAGTCGGCGGCAGGCACGCCGTCGACCGGCGTGAACTGGGAAAAGCCGGTGAGGAGGGCCGCTCGCTGCCAGACCGGCTCGTCGAGCACACCATTGACGGTGACCTCGGCCTCGATGCGCGGGAGGTGCACGTCGAGCCGCCCCGAGCGGCCGTTGTACACGGCGTCCGGGTCGATGTCGGCGGCCAGCAGGAGAAGCGGGAGGAGCACGCGGGCTCGGCTGAAGGGGTAACTCTGCCTACGACCCGCCGGTCAGGACGGTTTCGAGAAAGGACCGTGAGGAGGGAAGGCGGAGAGGAGCCTCTCCGTCCGGGCTTCGGGGCCGTCAGTTCGTGCTGTGGGTCAGCGTCTCCGGCAGGTCCGCCACGACGTAGGCCATCACGGCAATCGACGCGACACAGCGCGCGAGCTCGCCGGGGTCGAGCTTGTCGAGCATGTCACCCTCGCTGTGGTGGTACCAGAAGTACCGGCTGCCGTCCACATCGAGCTCCATGGTCGGGACACCCTGCTCGCCGAGCGGCGTGATGTCGGCCGCCGGACTCTCGTCGACGCGGGTGACGCCGGTGGCATTGATCGACTGAAGCAGACCCGCCACCTGCTGGACCACCGCCGCGGCGCTGTCGGAGCCGGCGAGCACGAATCCCTTGGGGTTGAACACGCCATTGTCCGACTCGAACGCCAGGACGTGCTTGCCGACCTGCCCGGCCACCGAGTCGGCATAGGCCCGGCCCCCGGCGCCTCCATTCTCCTCATTGGTCCAGAGCACGACCCGAACGGTGCGCCGAGGCCGCAGCTTGAGCCGCTGCATGAGCCGCACGGCCTCCCACGCGGCCACGGCACCCCCCGCGTCGTCCATCGCGCCTTCGCCCACGTCCCACGAGTCGATGTGCCCGCCCACGACGACCACCTCGTCCGGCTTCTCCCGACCGACGAGCTCGGCGACCGCGTTGCGCGACCGCGCGTCGGGCAGCATGCGGGCCCCCATCTTGAGCGTGAGCACGATCGGCTCGCCGCGATCCTGAAACCGATGCAGCATGGCCGCGTCCTCGACGCTGAGCGCGGCGGCTGGAATCTTCGACACCGTCGAGTCGTACCGCGTGGCGCCGGTGTGCGGGCTCCGGATCGAGTTGGTGGCCACGGACCGGATGAGAAAGGCCGCAGCGCCGAGCCGCGCGGCCGCCGACGGTCCGTCCGTCCGCACCTTGCGAACGGCCACGTAGTCGGTGAACGGCACGTCCACCAGCACGATCTTGCCTTTCACGTCCGCCGCCCGCTGCTGGAGCTCGTCCAATGAGCCGACCACGACTACCGGCGCGGTGATGCCGGCGTTCGGGGTGCCGACACTCATGCCGAGTCCCAGCATCGCAAGCCGGGTCCGACGCGGCTTCAGCAGCTCGGCCGACTCGGCGCCTCGCACCCAATGCGGGACCATGACCGGCTGCCCCCGCACGTGCTCCAGACTGTCGGCCCGCATGAGATCGAGCACCCAATCGATTGCCGCTTCGAGGCTGGCCGAGCCGCTCAGCCGGGAGCCGAAGGTGTCCACGAGGCGGCCGAGGCGTCGATAGGCCGCGCTATCGCCGGTGGCGGCGCGAACCAGGCTGTCGGCGACCGCACGGTATGCGTTGGCGATGTCGGTCTGCTGGGCCCCGGCCAAGCGGGGCGTCGCCAGCGTGAGAGCGAGCAGGCAGGTGGCCAATCGAAGACGGACGGTCATGGGCAATCGTCGGGGACGAGATGAGGGTCGGCCGGGAACGATCCGATTCGGCGGCGCGAGGCGGCAGAGGCACCCGGCACCGCTCACGACGACGGCAATCCACCAGAAGATCCACTGGACGGCCACCCGAGCGCCAGTCGCGGCGCACCGGCCCACGACGGACCGGGACGCTCGGGATCGAGGCCTGCCACGCCGCCGAGCGGCAGCGGCCTCCCGGCGCCGACGGCGTGCCCGACGATGTCGTCTATATTTCGCCAGGGGCGCAGACGTGCTCCGCGCAATGAAACCTTGTTTGGGGGACGCATGTTGAAACAGATCCTGGGTCTGCTCGCCGCCGCCGTGCTGGTCCTGACGTCGACCGCTTCGGCGCAGGGCGCATCAGGCAAGCAGCCGGTGGCGGACGGACGGACCTTGAGCCAGTGGATCGCCGACCTCAAGGCACCGGCGCCGCAGACCCGCAACGCCGCGGCGTACGAGATCTCGGGCATGGGCCCGGCGGCCGCGGCCGCGGTGCCCGCGCTGATCCAGGCGCTGGACGACCCGGCGGAATCGGTGCGCTTTCCGGTGACCGTCGCGCTGGCGGAGATTGGCCCGGCCGCGAAGGCCGCCGTGCCGAGGCTCAAGAAGATGGAGGACGAGGAGACCAACGACGAGATCGCCGCGGCCGCCAAGCGGGCGATCCGGCACATCGACCCGAGCGCGGCTACGAGCGAGTAGGCGCGCCGCCGAGCGCCTGATCGAGGTCCCCGGTCAGGTCCTCCGCGTGCTCCAATCCGACCGAGAGCCTGAGCAGACCGGGCGGGGTCTGGCTCTCGGGACCCTCCACCGATGCCCGGTGCTCGATCAGGCTCTCCGTTCCGCCCAGGCTGGTGGCCGGCGTGAACAGCCGGACCCGGCGCACCACCTCCAGCGCGGCCGGCGCGCCACCCAGTACCTCCACCGACAACATGCCGCCGAAGGCGGCCATCTGACGCGCGGCGATCGCATGGCCGGGGTCGCTCGCGAGCCCCGGGTAGTGCACTCGCTCCACCGCCGCGTGGCCGGCCAGGAAGGCGGCCACTCGAGCGGCGTTCTCGCAGTGCCCCCGCATCCGCCAGGCCAGACTCCGAATACCCCGCATCAGCAGCCAGCAGTCGAAGGGTGAGGGCACGCCGCCGCCAAGCTGCTGCAGCAGGCGGAGCCGTGCCGCCCACTCGTCGTCCGCGGGCAGCACGAGCGCGCCGCCCGTGAGATCGCTGTGTCCGCCGAGGTACTTCGTGGTCGAATGCATGACCAGGTCGCAGCCGAGCGCGAGCGGGCGCTGCAGCAGCGGCGTCGCCCAGGTATTGTCGCATACGCAGCGCGCTCCCGCCGCCCGGGCAATCGCCGCGATGCGCGCGATGTCGGTGACGGCGAGCGTCGGATTCGACGGGGTCTCAATCCACACCAGTCGCGTGTGCGGCGTGACGGCCGCGGCCACGGCATGAGGATCGGTCATGTCCACCAGCGTGCTCGCCAAGCCCCACGCACCCATGACATCGCGGAGCAGCTTGGCCGTGCCATAGTACGCGTCCTGCGGCGCGATCACGTGCTCCCCGGGAAGCATGGACTGGAACACCGCAGCCGTGGCGGCCATGCCCGACGCGAATGCCAGCGCCGTCTCGCCGCCTTCGAGCGCCGCCAGCGCGCGCTCGAGCTCGTGCCGGGTCGGGTTGTCGCTGCGCGCGTAGATGAAGCCGTGGGGCAGCTCCCCGCGGGCGTCGCGCGCGAACGTCGTCGTGAGATGGATGGGCGGCGTGACCGCGCCGGTGGCAGGATCGGGCTGGTGGCCGGCGTGAACCGTGAGCGTCTCGATGCGCATGAAGCGGCGTCGCTGGCGGAGGTCGTTGTCTGAGTCGAGAAACCAGGCGCCCACCGACATCTGGGGGAGCGCCCGGGGCATGTCGGGCCGTCGCGATTGCGGATCTGCCGCCCCGGTGCAGGCAGACACCTAGGAGGTTACGCCCATCCCCCGCCCGGCCCCGGCGCCGACGCCGCTTTCGATCAGCGTCTTGAGCAGTCCGCGGACGGCCGCGACGCCTTCGATCCGGAAGCGAGCCTTGGTGTCTCCGGGGCCCACCTTGATGGTGACCGCTTCGGGCGGAAGCGCGCCGAAGAGATCTTCGTCGGTGCGATCGTCGCCGATGGCGATCACGGCAGTCGTGGCGAGCCGCTCGGGCGGCAGTGGCGGCACGATGCGCCCCTTATGGACGCCGTAGGGCCGGATCTCGATGACGCGGTTGCCGGCGAGGATCTCGACCGGCTGGTTGCTCAGCAGCTGGTTCAGATGCAGCCGAAGCTCGTTAGCCCGGCGGGCTCCGGTCTCCTGATCGGCCATGCGGTAGTGCCACGCGAGGGCGGCTGCCTTGACCTCGACCAGCGACCCCGGCGTCCGCTGAGTGATCTCGTGCAGCATGGCGAGGACGGGCTCGCGCCAGCTCCCGCCCACCTCCGCCGCGGCGACCCATTGATGGGTCGCCGGGTCGCGGGACAGGAACCCATGCTCCGCGTGAAGCCAGATCGGAAGATCGCCGAACCACTGCTCCAGCGTTTCCTGCCGCCGGCCGCTCACCAGGTGGATCTCCGTCTCCGGCCGCGCCGCGAGGGCACGCAGCAGGGCGATCAGGTCGGGGTCCGGCCTCGCCAGCTCGGGTGTGGGCGTGAACGGAACCAGCGTCCCGTCGTAGTCCAGCAGCAGGAGCAGCGAGTCGGCATCGGCCACGCGTTCCGCAACGGCGCGCCGCGCCGCCGGCGTGCCGGCGGTCGCGAGCGCGCGCGGCTCCAGCGGCGCGATCTCGTTCAGCGCCTCCAGGAACGAGGCCACCCAGCGGTGGACGTCGAACGTGTGGACCCGCGTACGGAGCGGGGCGAGTCGGGCGCGGCGCTCCTCCCGCGACATGGTCAGGGCGCGATAGAACAGCTCGGCCGCGCCCTCGACGTCGTAGGGGTTCACCAGCAAGGCCTCGGGCAGCTCCCACGCGGCGCCGGCGAACTCGCTGAGCACGAGCACGCCGTCACCGTCGGTCCGCGAGGCGACGAACTCCTTGGCGACCAGGTTCATCCCATCGCGCAACGGGGTCACGAGCATCACGTCGGCCGCCCGATAGAGGGCCACCAGATCGGGCTCGGGAAGCGCGCGGAAGATGTAGTGCACGGGCACCCAGCGCGCCGTGCCGAACGCGCCGTTGATCCGGCCGACCAGGCCGTCCACCAGCGCCCGGAAGTCCTGGTACGCGCCGACCTTGGTACGGGAGGGCACGGCCACCTGCACCAGCCGGACCCGCTCGCGGAGGTCCGGGTGCATCTCCAGCATCCGCTCGAACGCCAGCAGCCGCCGAGGAATGCCCTTGGTGTAGTCCAGCCGGTCGACGCCCACGAGGATCCGGACGCTGCCGTCGCCCCGGATGGCCTGGACCTCTCCCTCGATTGCAGGGTCCGCCGCAAGGGACGAGAAGGCGGCCGCATCCACGCCCATCGGGAACACACCCAGCCGAACCTCCCGCCCGGGCAGCGGCACCCGGTCGATCTCCACGGAATGGCCCAGGATATCGGTCAGCGAGGTGGCGAAGTGGCGCAGGTACGCCGGCGTGTGAAACCCGACTAGGTCGGCGCCGAGCATTCCCCGGAGCAGCCGGTCGCGCGATGGCAGCGTCCGGAAGAGCTCCTCCGAAGGAAACGGGATGTGGAGGAAGAAGCCGATTCTGGCGTCGGGCAGCCGATCGCGCAAGAGGGCCGGCAGCAGGAACAGCTGATAGTCGTGGACCCAGATGAGGTCGCCGGAGCGGTACTGGGCAGCGACTACGTCCGCGAAGGCCTCGTTCGCCTCGACGTAGCCGTCCCAATGACTCACCTGCAGCGGAATCTGGTCGAGCAGGTAGTGGAACAGCGGCCATAGCACGCCGTTCGAATAGCCCTCGTAGAACCGGCTCACCAGGTCCGCCGGAAGGGGCACATTCACCAGGCGCTGGCGATCCAGCTCCCGGTTGAGGGCGGCCTGCTGGTCGGCATCCAGATCGGTCGTCACACCGGACCACCCGATCCAGAGCCCGTTCGAGCTCTCGTGCGGCCGCAACAGGCCCGTCGCGAGGCCACCGGTGCTGCGCTGGACCTCGACGCCGCCCGCCGTGGGGCTCACCGTGATGGGGAGCCGGTTGGCGACGATCAGGAGTCGTGACATTGGAGAAAGGTAACCCGGCGGGGGGCGGTGGGTTACCGACCGATCCGAGGCAACGGGGCGCCCCGGATCGAGCACGGCAGCGTATTACCTGGGCCAGCGCTGGTTGTCGCGGTCCACGTCGGGGAAGTTGTGCGCGGGGTCGATCTCGATGGTCTTGACCGCGGGCTCGCGCGCCACTTTGACCGACGTCCGCTTGGCCCCCGAGAGCCACACGTCGACCGGCACCGTCACGCTGTCGGCCTTCCCGTCGGTGCGGGTAACGACAAGGGGGACGGGCATGGGCGCGCGGCCGCGGTTCTCGATTTCCACGTCGAGCGAGTCGCCGACGGTCGTGACCGTGTCGATCGCCTGGTCGAGCCGCCACGTCTCGAAGAACCAGGTGCGCCAGAACCAGGAGAGATCCCGGCCCGAGACGTCGTCGAAGGTCTCGAAGAAGTCGTACGGCGACGGGTGCTTGTACTGCCAGCGCCGCCCGTACTCCACGTAGGCCTTGTGGAACAGGTCGCGGCCGAGCACACCGCGGAGCGCCACGAGCACGGTGGCGGGCTTGTAGTAGGCGGCGACCCCGTAGGAGGGATAGTTCGGGAACCGATCGCCGTGGTGCATCATCTCGACTTCGCCGCCGGTCTCCGACAGTTCAAGGTAGTTCTTCCGGTTCCGCGCCTCGTCGTCGAACCCCTTGAAGAAGGCGTCCATGGACTGGGATTGATCGAACTGCGTCAGTCCCTCGTCCATCCAGGCAAACCGCTTCTCGTCCGAGCCCACGATCATGGGGAACCACATGTGGCCAATCTCGTGGGTGGTGACCTCGTACATGCCCAGCGTATCCCATTGGCCGCCGATGCAGGTCATCATGGGATATTCCATACCGCCGCACGAGTTCGGACCGTCCACCGCCGTCATGTGCGGATAGGGATAGGGCCACAGGAACTTGGAGTAGAACTCGATCGAGTATTGGCCGTACCGGGCGCTCTCGTCCCAGTGATTGACCCGCTGCTCCGGACGCCAGAACGCCTCGATGAACGAGGTGTCCGGGCGGCCATCGCCGTTGGCGTCGCCGACCGCGGCGGTGGTGGCGTCCCACAGGTAGCGCGAGGAGGTGGCCCAGGCCACGTCGCGCACGTTCTCGGCGCGGAAGTGCCAGGTGAGCTTGCCGTCCTTCCCCGCCGTGGTAGACTTGCCCGGCTCGCGATCGACGTCGGTGACCACGTGCACGATGGCGTGCCCCGCATGCGCCGAGTCGAGCCGGGCACGGGTCTGCGCCGTGAGCACGTCGCCCGGGTTCTGCAGGGTGCCGGTGGAGGTCACGAGCCATCCGGCGGGCACGGTCAGGCTCACATCGTAGTTGCCGTAGCCCATGTAGAACTCGGCGTTCCCGAGGTACTGGTCGATCTGCCAGCCGTTGATGTCGTCGTAGACCGCCATCTGGGGGTACCAGTAGTTCATGAAGTACACCTCGCCGTCCTGGCCGCCCCGAGGCGCGCCGTCGGGCGGCACCCGGAGCTTCCAGTCGAAGGCGAAGTCAGCGGTCCCGCCGGGCACCAGCGGTTTCGGAAGCCGCAACTTCATGATCGTGCCGTTCACCTCGTAGCCCGGGGCATCTCCGCCGGTGGCGGTGAGGGTTACGCCGTCGGCCGCGACGCGGTCGAGGGTGATACCCTCGACGGACCAGGGCACATTCGTGTCGTGGTGCGCGCCCGGGGCATAGATGTTCTGCAGCAGCTGGATGAACACGGTGCGCAGCGTGTCGGGAGATCGATTGCTGTACCGGATCGTTCCCTTGCCGGTCATGCGCTTGGACACGGGATTGAGCTCGGCGGAGAGCGTGTAGTCGGCCCACTGTTGCCAGTAGTGCGGCCCCGGTGCGCCGGTGCGCGTGCGCGTTCCCCGATTGACCGCGAGCTCGTAGCCCTCCTGCGTCGGGACGGGGAGCGCGTGCGCCGCCGCTGGGGGCGCCGCGCCCCGCGTCGGGGCGGGCGTTGGCGCGGTGGGGGCGGGCCGCCCGCCCGAGCAGGCCGAAACGACCCATACGGCAGCGGCGACCGAGGACCAACGAGCCAGCGCGGGACGAGCCATGGACACTCCGTTCGAGGGACAGCCGGGCATTTTGCCGGCGCGGATGATGCCCTGACTACGGTGTGGGGGCAAGGCCCGGTTTCGCCGTGGCGTGGGCGCACCAGCGCAGCACCACGCGCCCGATCAGCGAACCCTCATCGGGCGCGAGGACGAGCGGGGGATACGCAGCGTTGAGCGATTCCAGGCGAAGCCCCGAAGGGCGGATGCCGCCCACCCGCTTCACCATGTAGCCGTGCGCGGCGTTCCGCACCAAGGCCACCGCGCCAGGCGCGACGAGCCCCTCCAGATCCACCAGCACGACATCGTCAGAGTGCAGCAGCGGCACCATGCTGTCACCCACCACCCGCATGGCGAGATAGCGCCCCGGCGCAAGATCGGGGGGCAGCGCGACCCACGACTCGCACGGCTCGTCGAGCAGTTCGCGTCCAGTGCCTGCGGCCACGCCTACCTCGACGAGTGGCGCGGCGTGCCGACGACCGGCGGCGACCAACATCGGCGCCAGTGGACCGGCGGGCGCGAGCATCGAAACGGGGGGCTGATCGATCCGGAGGATGCCCCGTCCCCGCGCCGAGACACGCGCCCGGACCCGATGCGCGAATCGCGCGGCGGCCTCTTCCTGGTCGAGGGCCGCGTGCCAGCCCGCGAAGCCCTCCACCGCCTGGGCAAGTCGGGCGGGTGGCCGTGAGGTCCCATCCTCGAAGGCGCGCGCGGCCGAGCGCCCGGTCAGCCACACCACGGCGTCCCGCTCCCATTCGTGTCGCTCGCTCATGCGCTTGCCTCCGCGTCGTGTCCCTGGCTCGCGGGCCTGATCGCCTCGAGCCGGGCGGCAGGACCCGACGCGAGCGTGGCTCGCCCGAGAAAGGTGAGCAGCTCCCGGCGCTCCTCGCCCTCGACCGACTCCACATGGCGGAGCGCCGCAGCCTGCAGCCGCTCGCGCAGCCGCTCAATCCGCTTGCTCGCCGCCTTCTGAGCGATACCCAGCCAGACGGCGATCTGGCGCGGCGGCGCACACTGGCTCATCCAGGCCGCGAGCACGCGGTCATCGTCGCTCAGGCCGGCGACCAGCGCTCCGGCCAAGCGCTGAAGCGCGGGTGACAGCGGCGGCTCGTTCACCCCGCCGCTGGCTCGGCGTGCGAACTCGGAGCAGCCCGCGAGCTGGCCTTCGGTCGGCTCGCCGACGATCTCGGCCCCGTGCGCCGCGGCAGCGCGTTGGCGCGAGCGCTCGGCATTGAGCACGCGGTTGCGGAGGCTTCGGGCGAGATACGCGGCGAGGGAGCGCGGCGGCGACGCCGACACGGTGATGAAATGAATGGCGATGTCGGTGAGGCAGTCTTCGACCAGCGGCTCGCGGTCGCCAGGAGGCACCCCGCAGCGCGCGGCGACGACCAGGAGCATCGGGCGGTATCGAAGATAGAACTCGCGCAGCGCGCTCTCGTCCTGGCATCGGACGGCGGCCACCAGGGCCGCGTCGCCCATGCCGCTCCGACGTCCCGCTACCGCCCGCGTCCATGGTCGATGCAGATCCACGACGATCCCCACGCCGATTCCTGTGAGACGCTGCCGTACCCGTGCTTTCGGTCACCCAACCCAAAGACACCAGACGGCGACGCCTATCCCCCGCGGCCGGCACGGGCGGCGTGGTCCTCCATGCGGCGCTGGATGAAACGGCGGAGCTCGTGCTGCACTTCGGCGAGCTCGGCCGGCTGGAGCCCGCGCGCGAGGCGGCCGCGGAGCGCTTCGACCCGCGACGCGTCCAGTCCCGCTCGTTCGGCGGTCCGGAGCAGCTGCCGGAGATCGGGCTCGGCGCCGAGGCGCGGGCGCGACCGGGCCGTCTTCGCGACCTCCTCCGCGCTGGGGCGCAGCCGCGAGGCGAGAAACCCGAGATTCGCGAGCGCGCGTCCGATGGCCGAGGTCTCGGTGTTCTCCAGGCAGGCGACGGCGTTGATCTCGCCGTCGCCCACCCGCTCGGCGGCCCACCCGGTTGCTGCCGGCTCCCGGTCTTCGGCTGCGCGATACACGGCGGCCCTGAAGACGACTTCCTGATCGGTCCGCTGGACCAGTTCCGTGAGGATGCGGCCGGTCGGGTATCGCTCATAGAAGAGCTCGACGCGGGCGGCCACGGGCGCGTAGCTCTCGGGGTCGAAATCGATGGGCTTGGGCATAAGAAGGAAGCGGCGAGGGTGAGACGGATGAATGGCGGAAATATACCGAATAAATGCCGAAGCCGATAGGCCGACGCCCTTGTCGCCACTCGGTGTCTCTCCCGGCATCAGGCAACCTTCACCCGCTCGAGGAGGCAACATGATGTGGTACGTCTTCGGGGTTGCGCTCGCGGTCGTGGCCGCGGCGGCCTATATACTGACCCGCCGGCCATCGCGCCGCGCGACGATCGTGCTCGAGCGCGACTAGCCGCCAAGTGCAACCACCCGCCGGGGTTGTGCATCTGCTTGGTCGTCGGGGACCCGGATTCGGCCGGGCCCCCTCCTGATCACGATCGAGGAGACGCGCGACATGACGCACGGATGGTTGCAGCGCCTGCGCTCCGGCAGCGTGGGACTTGCCTTTCTGGCCGGCCTGCTGGTTGCCGGCGTTCTTCACCTGCCCCACTTGTCATCCGCCCAGCAGCCCGCGAGCTCGACGGTGGCCTCAGCCAAGCCGAGTCCTGCGGGCACCACGGCGCTCTCGGACCTGAGCGAGGCATTCGCCTCGGTCGCCGAGCACGTGAAGCCGAGTGTGGTGTTCATCAAATCGGGGCACACCGAGCAACGGCCGCGGATGCAGCTCCAGGTCCCGCCGGGCTTCGAGCAGTTCTTCCCGCGGATGCCCCAGGGGCCGCAGGGCCCCGACTTCGAGGAGAGCGCCGGCTCGGGCTTCATCGTGTCCAAGGACGGCTACATCCTCACCAACAACCACGTCGTGGCGGGCTCCGATCAAGTCACGGTGCGGCTGCTTGACCGACGCGAGTTCAAGGCCAAGGTCGTGGGGACCGACGCCGGGACGGACTTGGCGGTGCTCAAGATCGACGCCGACCACCTGACTCCGGCCCCGCTCGGCGACAGCGACGGCTCGCGGGTGGGTGAGTGGGTGCTGGCCGTCGGCAACCCGCTGGGCGAGAACCTGACGTTCACCGTGACGTCGGGCATCATCAGCGCGAAGGGTCGGACGCTCGCGCTGCCCAACACCAGCGATCGCAGCATTCAGGACTTCATCCAGACGGACGCGGCGATCAACCCCGGCAACTCCGGCGGCCCGCTCGTAAGCGTTCGCGGCGAGGTGATCGGGGTGAACTCGGCCATCGCCAGCCAGACGGGCTTCTACTCGGGGTACGGGTTCGCGATCCCCATCAACCTGGCGCGGCATGTGATGGACCAGATCATCGCCCACGGGCGCGTGCTGCGGGCGGCGCTCGGCGTCACCGTGCGGAACGTGTCACCCAACGATGCGGCCTACGTCGGCTTGCCCGACATTCGGGGCGTGGTGGTCGAGGACTTCGGCGGCCCTTCGTCACCCGCCCAGAAGGCCGGGCTCCAGCCAGGCGACATCATCGTGAGCGTCGACGGCAAGCCGGTCGAGTACGTCGGACAGCTCCAGCAGGAGATCGCCTTCCGGTCCCCTGGCGACGTCGTGAAGGTCGAGGTGGCCCGCAAGAGCGGCGTGCACAAGACGCTCGACGTCAAGCTGCAGGAGCTGCCGGCTCCCCGCGCGGAAGCCTCGGCGGACGACAGCTCGGACACGAGCGCGGAGAACGCCGATGCGTCGGCCTCCAGCATCAGCAAGCTGGGGATCACCGTCGCGCCGGTGGGTGATGACGACGTGCAGCAGCTGCACCTCAAGGCCGATCAGCGCGGCGCCATCGTGACCGATGTACGGGCCGGCGGCCCGTCCTACGGCGAGCTGGCCGATCCGGACGCCGGTGGGCCGGACATCATCACCGAGATCGAGGGCACGACGATCCACTGGCTGGCGGAGGTCAAGAAGGTGATCGCGGTGCAGAAACCCGGGGCTATCGTGAGCCTGCGGGTGTACAACGCGCGGGCCCAGACGCGCCGGGTGGAGCGGATCAAGCTCGCCGAGTAGATCCGACGCGGGCGGAGGTACCACAGGGGCATGCCAGGATGGGTGCCCCTTTTCCTGCCCGTCAGCGGACTCGGTGCGCGATCATCCCAAGCCAAGCGAGCAGGCGTGTGTCGGGTCATGGCTGCTTCCCTTTGCCCAGGATGACCCTCGCTCACGGGGATTTCGTTCCAGTCGGCTCCAGTGCTGGTGAGATCGGTCACCGCTTCGACGCGTCGCGACTGCCATCCTCCTCCCACATCGGCAGCGACGATCACTTCAGGGAGGCAATGTGGCGGTCAAGGGGAAGAAGGGCCGTTGGAGCAGCGGCGGGACGTCCGGCAACGCGCGGGCCGGGAAAAAGGAGGCGTCATCCGACCGCAAGCTTCAGTCGGCGGCGGAAGGGCGGCGAGATCGATCGAAGAGCAACGGATCCAAGCAGAAGGGAGCGGTCCAGGCCGGCGGGCGCGGGCATCCCGAGCCACCGCTCCCCAAGCAGGTCCAGGCGAAGCCGGGCGTCGAGGCGAAGCTGAGACCGCGGCCGCAGTACAAGGCGCCGGAATATCGTGGATCAGAGAAACTCGCTGGCATGGTCGCGCTGGTGACTGGCGGCGACTCCGGCATCGGACGCGCGGTCGCCGTGCTGTTCGCGCGCGAGGGTGCCGATGTGGGGATCGTCTACCTGAGCGAAGCAGAGGATGCGGAGGAGACCCGGCGCGCCGTGGAGGACGAAGGCCGGCGGGCGCTGCTCATTCCGGGCGACGTCACCGACTCGGCATTCTGCCAGGACGCCGTCGAGCGCACCGTCCATGAGTTCGGGCATCTCGACATCCTGGTAAACAATGCGGCGTTCCAGGAGCATGCCGAGTCACTCGAGGACATCACCGACGAGCAGATCGAGCGGACGTTCCGCACCAACATCTTCGGCTACTTCTACATGGCCCGGGCCGCCCTTCCCCATCTCGGCGAAGGCGCGTCCATCATCAACACCGGGTCCGTGACGGGCATGGAGGGCAGCAAGGCGCTGCTCGACTACTCCTCCACGAAAGGCGCCATCCACGCGTTCACCAAGTCGCTGGCGCAGAACGTCGTGGACCGCGGCATCCGGGTGAACTGCGTTGCACCCGGTCCGGTCTGGACCCCGCTCAACCCGGCGGACCAGGAAGCGGACAAGGTCGCGAAGTTCGGGGAGTCGGTGGCGATGAAGCGTCCAGCGCAGCCTGAGGAGCTCGCGCCATCATACGTGTTTCTGGCGGCGCCCTCGTGTGCCAGCTACATCACGGGTGAGATCCTGCCGGTGCTGGGAGGGGGAGAGTCGGGGGGCTGAACGCCCATCTCATGGAGTCACCCTGAGCGAAGTGAAAGGGGGCATGCGTCGCATATAACGCACCTCGCTCGGCTCAGGGTGACTCCCTGGAATGAGGTAGACACATCTAGCCCATCCGCGACCCGGCCGTCCACGCGGGGCTCAGGGCGGCCAGAGGGGCGGAGCGCCAGGGCTGCGGTTGTCGCTCCAGCACGACGAGCACGACGGCCGGCGGATCGGCCGTGACGCAGCCGATCACCCCGAAGGCCTGGCGTGACCCATCCTTCCGGCGGAACACGACACCCGCCACGCGCTCGAGCCCGCGCTCCACCAGCGTCACCACCCGCCCTTGCTCGTCCCGGCTGCCGAACACACCCAGCGTATCGGCCACGCGCAGGAGCTCCGAGGTCGAGTCGTAGCCGAGCAGCCGGGCGAACGGCCGATTGGCGGCGACGGGCGATCCGCTGGGCCTCAACAGGCAGAGACCGACGGGCGCCGCGTCCATCAACGAGCGCAGCTGCTCCTCCGACTGACGCAGGGCATCCTCGACCCGCCGCCGGGCGGTCATGGCTTCACGCAGATCGGCGACCTGCTTGCGCAGGGCGACGACCTCGTTGATCAGATCCTGCTTGGGACGGTGTTGGTCGCGCATGACAGAGTCTAGGACGGCTGGCCGTCCCGCTCTTGCACCACGAGGTCACGCGCGAGGCAATGGCTTGCCGTCGTCCCCGACTCGCCCCGACGCCCGATCCGTCGCTCCCCCATTCGCCCGATCCCCTCCGTCGCGGAAACCCCGCATCATGCACTCCGGTTACTCACACTGGAGCTCTCGATGCCTGCATCCACGAACGCCGGTCCCCTGACCGCTCTCTCGAACGACCTCGCCGCCGCGGTGGAGACCGTCGGCCGCTCGGTGGTGGCCGTGCACGCGCGCCGTCGCATCCCCGCCTCGGGCGTCGTGTGGCACTCCGGCGTGGTCGTCGCCGCGCATCACACGATCCAGCGAGACGACGACATCACCATCACGCTGCACGACGGCAGCACCGCCGGCGCGACGCTCGCCGGTCGCGATCCCTCGACCGACCTCGCCGTGCTGCGGCTCGCCGACGGCGCCGCGGCGGCCGCGCCGCCCGCATCCCCTGCGTCCGACCCGCCGCGTGTCGGCCAGCTCGCGCTGGCATTGGGACGGCCGGGCTCGTCGATCACCGCGAGCCTCGGCATCGTGAGCGCGGTCGGCGGCGAGTGGCGCACGTGGCAGGGTGGGACGATCGACCGCTTCGTGCGGCTCGATGTCGCAGTCTACGATGGCTTCTCGGGAGGACCGCTGGTGGATCCGGCGGGCCGCGTCGTCGGCTTGAACACGTCGGGCCTCGCGCGCGCGACCGCACTCACGGTTCCCGCGGCCACGGTCTCCCGCGTCACGGCTCAGCTGCTCGCGCGCGGACACGTGGCTCGCGGATGGCTCGGCATCGCGACCCAGCCGGTCCGCCTCCCGGCCGCGCTCCGTCGGGAGCTCGGCATCGACACCGAGATCGGGCTCGTGGTCGTGAACGTGGAGCCCGATAGCCCCGCCGATCGGGGTGGCGTGCTCATCGGCGACATTCTGGTGGCGCTGGACGAGCGCCTGGTGAGCGACCCGGCCGACGTCCTGGCCGCGCTGGCGGGTGCGGACCGGATCGGCAAAACCATTACCCTCCGGGTGGCGCGTGGCGGCCGCGCTGAGCGGCTTACCGTAACGGTAGGGGAACGGCCACGTGGGCACCGGTGAGACGCACCTCGGCGTGCCGGCGCTCGAGCGGGAGCTCGGTGGGATCGCGGAACGTCTGCGCGCGATCACAGTCCAGGTGCGGACCGGCGGTCGCGCGTCCGGTGCCGGCGTGGTGTGGCTGCGCGGCGGGCTCATCATCACCAACGCGCACGTTGCCGCGGGACCGGTCGCTGAGGTCGTGCTGCCGCATGGTCGGGCGGTGCGGGCCCGACTTCTCGCGCGCGATCCACGGCGCGATCTCGCGGCCCTTCGCCCGGCCGCAAGCGACCTGGAGCCCGCGTTGCGCGCCGACGCGCGCGGTCTCCGCGCGGGCGAGCTGGTCGTCGCACTCGGGCACCCGTTGGGCATCGCGTACGCAGCGGCACTCGGCGTGGTGCACCGGGCGCCCAGCCCTGCGCGCGGCCCGGAGGGCTGGCTGCAGGCGGACATCCGCCTCGCACCGGGCAATTCAGGCGGTCCCCTGGCCGACACGAGCGGACGCGTCGTGGGGATCAATACGATGATCGTGGGTGGCCTGGGGATCGCCGTGCCGACCCATATCGTCGAGCGGTTCGTGCGCGACCTAGACGCCGGCCGCCCGGGGGCGCGCGCCGCGTGACTCGCGTCCTCGTCGTCGCGCGCTCCGACCTGGAGCGGGCGGGCCTCGAGGCGCTGCTCGCGGCGAGGGGGCATCTCGCGGTGGGGCCGGGGGCCGCGTCGCTCGCCGAGGCGCGGCATCGGATCGAGGATGGCTCGGCGGAGTCGGTGCAGGTGGTGCTCGTGCTCACGGAGCGCGGGGCGGAGCCGCCCCGCCTGGCACTCGCGCCCGATGTCGCCGCGGAGGGGCCCGCGCTCGTGGTGCTGGCCGACGCGCCGCCCCGCGGCTGGGCCGTGCGCGCGGTGCGCGCCGGGGCGCGCGCGGGGGTGGGCCGCACCGCCAACCGCGGCGCCCACCCCGCGGCAGTCGAGGGGGGGGCGGCCCGCCACGTGGTGGTTGCGGGCCATGCGCTCAACCACGTGG